>JAGKSB010000021.1 GCA_017942165.1 Rhinopithecimicrobium faecis
TTGAAGGACTTATAAAAATCCTTGTTGTTCAATAATTCTTCTTTGTCCATCATAACTATGTAACGTTTAAAAATAATAAAAAGTTATTTCCAAAAAATTATTTGAGCTTTCAGGGCTCATAATTTTTTAGAATAACTTTTCAACTTACACAGTTAGCGGGACGCTACCACCTATTTATTCATTACGAGATTTGAATGCTCCTGCTGAAGCTACACATTATCGATTGACTGTTGCTGCGGGGATTGTTGATTTCACCGCTTCAAATAATGTGTGTCATCATTCATTTAGTCCATATGTTTCTTTGGGAGCGTATAAACCGGATATCCTTTTGCTATCCTTGAAACTTCCTGTAAATGAACATTTGCCCATCATAGCATTAGTGGGTATTGAATTCATGCAAGAAGTAAATACGAATTTTTATAAAATACGTCAGGGTTCAACCAATAGTTTATCAATCTTAGCTGTCGATTGTGTTCCGGCTGTCGTTGATGCTTTAAAAGACTTTACGTATGGAACTGACTTTGAGTAGAACATATTATCCCAATGGTACAAATGGAAAATTGCGCTCTGCGGAAGATTTCATTTGTGATACCATTGAATTACCCTGGGAAGAGAATGCTGTCCGCAGGTCCTGTATTCCTGAAGGTCGATACAGGCTGAAGAAGAGGTTTATTAAGCGCTTCAACTCCCATTTAGAAATTAAAGATGTACCACAAAGAAAGTATATACTATTTCATCCGGCGAATGTAGCCTAAAATGAATTAAAAGGGTGCATCGCACCCGTTGACAAAATTACTGGTCCTGGCTCGGGGCTTTTGTCCCGCCAGGCCTTCTATCGTTTGATGAATTTGGTAAATGAAGAACTGAAGCTGAATAAAGAAGTTTGGCTTACAATAGAAAGGAGTGTATAGAAATGAATTTAATTGATCGCGCAGTTTCACCTACACCTAAATTGTTTCGTATTTTAAGAACTGTAGGTTTGAGTCTAACCTCAATTGGGGGTGCTTTGCTGACTGCACCTGTTGGCTTACCAATTATCATAACTAGCGTTGGCGGTTATTTGATTGTTGCAGGTTCTGTGATTACTGCAGTTTGCCAAATTACGGTTGACGATAAGAAGGCTTAGCGTTTGCTAAGCCTTCTTCGTATGCTTGGTGTTTGGGATTAGCTCTATGCTTCACTAATCGTTGCTTCTACCAGCTCCTTACGTTCACAAAGCTTTAGAGCTTTTTTTCAATAATATCTTTTAAAATACGATGATCCAGACTTAAGTCTGCAAACATGCGTTTCAAACGAGCATTTTCTTCTTGAAGAGATTTTAATTCCTTCAAATGCTGAGCATCCATACCACCATATTTCTGTTTCCACTTATAAAATATTGCTTGTGATAATATTTCAATTGAATATTATGTATTTAAATTAAAATTTGTGACAATTGGTTAAATTTGGCATTATTTATATTCTTTAAAGCTCTCTCAATAAATTTGGAATTTGTCGTAAATAAACTTCTTTTACGATCACTCCAATGTTCAATTCTTGAACTTATCTGTTCAACACTATTTAATTTATCAGTATCTCTTATAAAATCAACTGTAGATAATAATTCTAATCCAAAAGCTGAATAAAAACCTGTTAAAAATTCTTTTGTTAAATTTGATATTTCCAAATAGTGCTCACGACCTGGTTGAGATAAATATTCAATGATATCTTTTTCGGTATCTATTAGTATACCAATTTCTTCAAATGGTTTTTTATCTTTAGAACTATAGCCAGCTATATAACTGCCATTTAGGTGATAGAGTACATGTTTCACTTTTCCAGAGTAGGGACCGTAAAAATGTTGTTTAAAAGCTAATTTAAAGACATCCTTGGCACCAAATCTCTGAAGAAAATAGGCAATTTTCTCTGCTGTAAATTCTGATACAAATTCCCCATTTTTAACAACTTCATATAATACGGAAAGAAGCATAGCGCGAGCAGGTGTAAGAGTAACACGCTCTTTCTTCAAAACTTCTTGAATAACACCATTAGGTTCATAAATATAAACATCACAATTTATATCGCTTAAGTAGGTTATCATCAACTGTTTTACCTTCATCCATTCTAGGCCTCCATTACCAGCTCCAAGCGGGGGTATCGCAATAGAAGAAATGTTTTTGTCACGGATTATAGTCAATAAGTCTTGCAATCCTGCTTCAATATACGAATATTCTGAAGGTTTTCTCCAAGTGGTCTTAGTTGGGAAATTTATAATTATCTTTTTTCTTGTCAAAAGTGTTTCCTCTTCGAAAACCAATAGTTTGCCAATTCCAATACGATCTTCTTTGCAAGCCTTTACATATTCTTTATAATTATTTGGAAATTGGTTCTTAAACTGTAACGCAATACCTTTACCCATGACACCGTCCGTGTTCACAGTATTCACTAAAGCTTCCACTTTACTATCAAGTAAATTACCTACGATGAACTTTATCATATCAGAAATATTTATTTGGCCTAACAACCACTACATCTTCTCTCGCGCCAAAATCGATCAATTTCGCTTTTGCATTATCATTATAGCAAATATACCCTAAAATATGCTTTGTAGGCAAATCCTCTTCAATTAGTATCTCAGCTTCTTTTCTTCTTTTCAAATCCAAGTCAGTATCGTCTTTCCAATATTCTGCATTAATTGCTTTAAAATCTAAGATTGCATCCAAATTATTACTGTGTTCCATTGAGTACTCTGTCGACAAAGCATTGTGGGCATGCCCATCTGTAAATATAAATTTAATGCCAGAATCTATAATAGCTTGAATGGATGAAACACAATATACAATATCTTCTGCAGCAGTCATTGGAACACTATTAAAACCATATTGATTGACATATAACATTGGGGTCCGCGCTCCAAAATAAAAGGGTATATAATCCCCTAAATATTTCCCAGTCAACATAAGTTTCATATCTCTACCACTAATTAATTTAGGATCACCAATAGCAACATAATCTTTGTTCGCATTTTCTGAAACTCTATGGGTAACACCATTTACTAATATGTGTGGTATATTTAAAATATGTACCATGCGGTATATATATGTTTTGTCTAATGCGGGCATACTGTAATCATAATTTTACTCTCTAATATAAATAATTTTCGCTAAAATTATTTTAATGATATATGATTAAATTAGAGAAATAAATAGGGTTTTTATTACTTTCTTTATGTATTATCAACGTAATATTAAAATATATGCCAAATTATAATGACGATTTTATTGGGAATGAACTCGGGGTATATGAAATGCCAAGTTTTTTATATCATTATACTTCCATCGAAAGCCTTAACAAATATTTTAAAGTATTAAACAATTCGATTTACATGTTTGTATTTAGTGAATGATCCTGATGAGGCTTAGACTAATGAATTAGATTTTATTGGAAAATTAATTTTCACTACATGCTGGTCAATAAATTCGTCTGAATCATTTCCTATGTGGAGTCGTTATGGAGATCAAGAAAGGGGATTTATACTAAAAGTCTCAACGATTATGTTTGATGGGCGAAATAATCCAATCGTTTATGAAAATGGAGGTGCAAAAATTACTAATTATTTGACTCTTGGACGATCTGCTACAAAATCAATAAAAGGGCCCAATAAAGTATGCTTTATTGATAATCCTACAATTGAATCTTTTAACAAATTATATAATGAACTTGTAGTATTTCGATCGAATGATTTTGGATTGTTTAAGCTTAATTCCTAGGCATCCGAAAAGGAGTGAAGGTGTCATATTACTTCTCTTTTGCCAATAATTTGTGATAAGAAATATGTTTAAGAGCAATTACAATTTATTGAAAAAGGCGTAGATACTTCAATAGCTTATACAGATTTTCCAATTGATGAATTGGAAAAAAAAGATATTATATGTTTTGTTAATAGTGGTAGTTTGTTAATTGCTTTATCTCGTAATAGTCTGAAAATTAGATAATTAATAATTATTATTAAGTGTGGGAATGTTTTTCTTCAAAGATTTTAACCTGGTTGGATTCGAACTTTACATTTCCCTAAATCCACAATTCTTTTGAGCCTTAAAAGAGACCGATAATCATAAAATATTTTTAACTACTTAAAAATAAGACACTTGCTGTGGTGTGGTTGAAGCCGCCCTCTCCGCCAAGACAACTTTAAAATAGTCTCAAACCCGCTTTAATTTGCTTTAAAGTGGGTTTTCTTTTTTTTACTCCTACCAAAATTACCCTAGATAATCAATCTTACGTGAACATATTCGAAACACCTTCGTAGTCAAAATTAGGTGTTAACTAAATGTGCCTATTAGCCACATACTCAATAAGTCAGTGATATATTACCAAAAAAATAAAACAAAAAAAACCCAAGACCGTCGTCTTGGGTTTAAAATTTCGTATTTTAATGTGCTGCTCTAAAGCATAGATGTTTAGAGGGGCACAATGCTTTCACAAAGGTAAGAAATAATCTATATATCGAAGCATATATGATCATCAAATATTTTCTTTAAGGCGGGATATCGTTGATATCTATCCATAAATTCTTTAACAGAAATTTCTAAATCTGTGGCTCTATTTTTTGAAACGTTACTTAGTATAAATAAAATTAGGCGTATGGAAGCGTTGATATTTGTTTGATTTCTAGTTTTTAATTTATAGTGATCGATGGGGATTTTCTTAATACCTTTGGGTTGATTAAAATCGAACAGTACACCACTGTGGGAGCATATATTTCTGATATTAATAATTGAAGAGATATGATTTTCAAATACGCAAATATCTCGAATCCCATACATTGAGGCAATAGCTTTTTTGAGGTCTATATCTTTCAAATTTCGGTATACAGTAAACACTTGCCCAAAGGTGAAGAATTCTAATGTCTTCCAAGCGGGGGCATATTTATCATTAATATATTTTTTATGATGATTTTTAATAGGTGTATTGTTTAGTTTGAAATTCTCATTATAGATTGTATTTATCTTATCTAAGAAGTAAGAATTCACCACTTTGCTGTCGATAAACCAGGTTGGGGATTCGCGGTAGTGATTGGAAATTAAATAAACGACTTGCGTTCTGAAATGAACTTCTATGCGATACAAATATTTAGAAAGCAGATTTCTAAGATCTACATCAAAATAATATAGGTCTAAAGCATCATTTAAGCGTGTTCCTTTTATAAAATTATGCTGCTTATCTAATTCAAAATAATACCAATAGAACCCAAGCCTATAATAGCCAATATCGAGCAAATATTCTTTAGCCTTTTCATGATCCTCAGGTAAGATTATCATTCCTCGGGACTTAAGAAGCTCAATTTGTTGGTCAACAGTGGTTGCTTTATTAGCCATATTATACAATATAAGAAAATAAATTAAATCACCTTCGATATTATGAACACAAAAACTTAATCAAAAAAAATAGAAACCTAACATTTTCTGTATAAAAGCTAGAGCAATTCCATATTAGAAAACATATCGCACTGGATTTTCAGTATTTAGCTGTTGATATGTCATAGTATTATATTTATCAATTGCATTAAGCGTGGCGATAAGGGTATTTATACTATCAGGAGATGCTTTAATTTCACCTAAATGATAGAATTTAGTTATAGATGAATATTAGTTTAAATTTTAGATATTTTTAACTCAGAGTAGGTTGATTTTTTAACCTCGTGAAATTTATTCCAAACCTTTCTATATTGCTTAGAAATAGTATCATCTTTATTTATCACTTTCATGACCATATTTGCTTTTTCTAAGTAGCTAATAAAATTGCCCCAATCATATAATTTTGAAGGACTGTAGCCTGTTATACTATTTTCGTCGGGTAGCCACCTCAATCGTCTTTTTGCTCCTAGATGAGTATATTTTTTATACAAACGAGTTTCAAATAAAGAGTTTGATGGTATGTGAGCAGCTTTAGCGAAATGTGCACCTCTTCGAAATGATCGTTTCATTGTTCGGTAATATTTAGAGAAACCAGCAGTCTTAACCCTTATTAACTTGCCATCATACATAAATCCTAGATATTCCAGTTGCTTATTTTTATCAATACGATTGTTTCTAATTATTCCTCCTGTAAATTCTGAATCGCTGTTTAATTCATATCGAAAAATATTTGTCTTTTTCTCTTGAATTTCAAGATTTACTTCTACTTCGATTTGTGTATTAATAAGTTCAACAAAATACTTTTCATCATCTTGATCGCAGATTAGTATTAGATCATCACTATATCTTTGATAGTAGGCATTTTTGGGACTCAAAAAGCATTCATTATACATATGTTCATCGAAATCTAACATGTATATATTTGCTAGTGTTGCACTAATAGGTGTTCCTTGTGGTATCCCTTTTTTAGCAGCAGTACGAAGTTTTCTACTAAATGGCTTATCAGCTCTGATTAAATCTGTTGCTTCTTTAAAAAACTCCTCATTATAACAAAAAGCTACAACATTCTCATGTCTCAAATTAAATATTTTATTTACCCTTTTTCGTTTTAATTCTTTCTGCGATACGTCATTTGGTTTATATCGCTCGACAACGAGTTTATTTTGGAATCTTTTGAAAAGCTCATTCTCATTTACATATTTGCTATTTACAAGGCTTTTATAAACAGTGTAGTGATCATCAGGTAAAGAATCTGTCCCTAAAATTCGCTTCCATTGTTTATGTAATATTCTGTGATCTAAATTATCAAAGAACGATGTAACATCTGCAATTATCACTGAAAGTTTTCTGTCTTTATTTTTTTCTATAAAATCAAAAGCTTCAAATGCAAATTCAATATTCGATTTATTTCCACTTTTTGCATGCTCATTTTGTATTTTTCTGTAAGCCACAGCAACAGACCCGTAAGGTTTATCAGATAAATATCCTTCATATGCTTTTGTAAGTATATTACTGTAGTAGCTATATATAATGGAATCTAAATGTGAAGGAAAATATATATGTCTTTCCTTTTTGTCGCGAACAGATCGTTTTCTTTTGCCATTCTTGTCTGTCGGTGCATTCTCTTCAGGTCTATATTTTCTTTGACTTAACGTTCGATGAAGCAATGGAACAAACTTATGTTTGGCTATATTTTCAGAATTTGTAGTATATTCTCTGATCCACATTTTGTCCTTCCCGCTAGTTAATGGTTTTCCAATGTGGGGATATTTTTTAAATTTTAGCCAATCATCATTCATAAGTAGAGGTTTGATAAAGGATTGGAGCTGGTCGTGGCTTACTTATTAGTAGATACAATCCTGAAGTTGCTTTTAGCTTATGCCATAGACAACGCCACTCATTGATAGAAATAAATTCGTAACTTTACTTAGACCATCAATTATGATAGAATCAGTAGCAATAGAACTTAAGATAGTGAATCTCTTAATCCTAACAATGCAACTTGTAATAACATTGCTGAAGATTTGGGAGATTGGAAACTCTCTTCACACGTCAGCCAAATTCTGCGTGTGGAACACAAACGTGTACTTTACATAAAACGTAACTACCAGTCTTGTCCCAACTCTCAATCCTATAAATTTTAGAGCACAAAGTATTCCACTTTAGTTTTTCAAGAAGAATTGACATCATTTTGATCGTACATGAGTCATTCTGGCATCTTATTGCTAATATTGTCCAATTCTAAAGACTTTTGCATAACTGTACAAATCGTAATATGTTACAGGATATCCAGATTATCATAGGATAGAGCTACGGGGGAATCTGTGAGGCTTTTAAACAAGCTAAAGCCAGATCTTCCTAAAATGGCGGACCAGTTTGTTTCCTTTTCAGAGTCAATAACTAGTACGGGATAGCTTACAAAGTGAATTGGTGGTAGCTGCCGTTACCACAACTAAGGAAAGTGTAATTTGGGCTCCGATGATGATAGTACCGACATAAGCTAACGCTATACCTATAGAACCTAGGAGCCTAAAGAATTCAGTTGTTGAAACTTTTACACTATATATTAAGTTCATGGCATTGAAATTTACCCTTCTATAAAGGTGGAATTTCTAAATTAACCTCTTTAGACATCGTCAAAGATGAATATATACCGCAATGAGCCTAAAAATTTTTGTTTTGACGATCTTGGCGTGGAGAATAATATTAAGTACTTCGGCAATGAATGTAATGTGCTAGGGGAGATTCTTATCAATAGATATGAGCTATTTATCAAGCAAGGTTTAATAACCCATATTACAACTAATTTGACGTTTTCAGAAATTGAAACGTTCTATGGTAATCGGGTAAAATCCAGGCTGCGCGAGATGTTTAACTTAGTTGCTATAAGTCCTAAAACGGAGGATAAAAGGAAATGATGAAAGCCCTTTTGGGCTTTTGTTGTTTCACTAAATTTTGTAATTAAAAGGCACCTTTTTAAAGCGTATTGTCATACAGCTGATGTTATGATTGAAACGTCAATTATTCTTCTTAAGCGCTAATAAAATCATTTGTCCCTTCCGAAATTCAAGCCATTTTACTTGTAGTTAATGTGTTAGTATTTGGTGCTACACCCTTTAATTTTATCTGTTGACAGAAATTACTACACACGCAGCACCTTTATAGAAGTCTATATTCCACATGCGGAAAGATCCTTTAGCTGCGGCAAAAAAAATATCTTTTTAAAGGGGATAATAGCCTGGACTTTTAGGTAACAATAATTCTTGAAATTAAGTTGAACCTTGAAGATTTCAAGCACAAAAAGATCTACAAATAGATGCTGAATAGTGGTAAAAAAAAACTATTTTGTAATGGACATCGAAAGATTCTTAACTAAGTAATTATTAGGTAAATGGCAATTAAAAAATCCGAATTATATAGCTCACTATGGGCATCCTGCGACGAACTGCGGGGAGGTATGGACGCTTCGCAATACAAAGATTATGTGCTTACCATGTTGTTTGTAAAGTACATTTCCGACAAATACAAAAACGATCATTATGGCGCGATTACCGTTCCTGAAGGTGCTACGTTTGACGATATGGTGGAACTAATTGGAAAGCCTGATATTGGTGATAAAATTAATAAGCAAATCTTATATCCTATTAAAGTAGAAAATAGATTAAATGAATTTCCTGATTTTAATGACGAATCTAAACTAGGAAAGGGCAAAGACTTGGTAGATACTGTTTCCAACTTAGTGCGAATCTTTAATGACCCCAGTCTTGACTTTGCAGGAAACTCCGCTGAAGGTGATGATATTTTGGGCGATGCGTATGAATTTTTGATGCGCCACTTTGCGACAGAATCGGGAAAATCTAAGGGACAATTTTATACACCTTCAGAGGTATCTCGCGTCTTAGCAAAAGTCATAGGTATTAGTCCAAATAATGCGACCTACCAAACGACAGCCTATGACCCCACCTGTGGATCTGGATCTTTGCTGTTAAAAGTGGCAGACGAATCGGGTAAAAATATTACCCTCTACGGTCAAGAAAAAGAAACAACTACCGCCAATTTAGCGCGCATGAATATGATTTTGCACAACAGCCCAAATGCAGAGATTGTGGCAGACAATACGTTATCTCGCCCTGCGTATATAGAAAACGATGGCACGCTGAAACGTTTTGATTATGTGGTTGCCAATCCTCCATTTTCCTTAAAGAGTTGGAGCAATGGGGTAAATATCGATAACGATGAGTACAACCGTTTTTCATTAGGTACACCTCCAGATAAAAATGGTGATTATGCCTTTTTGGAGCATATTATTGCTTCATTAAAAAACACGGGGAAAGCAGCTGTAGTTTTGCCACACGGTGTTTTGTTCCGTGGGAATGCTGAAGGTGAGATCCGTAAAAACATTTTGAAGAAAGGTTATATCAAAGGTATTATTGGCTTGCCTGCCAACTTGTTTTACGGCACAGGTATCCCTGCTTGTATCATCGTGTTGGATAAAGAAAATGCCGAACATCGAAAAGGTATTTTTATGATAGATGCCAGCAAAGGTTTTATGAAAGATGGCAATAAAAACCGTTTGCGTGAACAAGATTTACGCAAGATTACCGATGTTTTTGCTTCTCAAGAGAAATTGCCAAGATACAGTAGAATGGTCTCCATGACCGAAATATCGGATGCTAAAAACGATTATAACCTAAATATTCCAAGATATATAGATACGCAAGAAGCCGAAGATGTACAAAACATTGAAGCGCATTTGCAAGGTGGCATTCCTGAAGCCGATGTTGAGGCTTTGAATGCGTATTGGAAAGTGTTTAAAAGTTTAAAAGAGGATTTTTTTCAAGCTGATAGAGCAGGATTCGTAAGTTTAAAAGTGCCTGCTTCGGAACTAAAAACAACAATCCTTAATCATCCCGAATTTTTAGCTTTTGAAAATCAAGTAAAAGAAAAATTTGCGAGTTGGATAGCGACCCAAAAGCAAGATTGGAGCGCTTTGGCACAAGGCGATCATCCTAAGGAGGTAATTGCGCAAGCAAGTCAATCACTATTACGCATTTTTGATGACTATACTTTACTAGATGCTTATGATTTGTACCAACATCTAATGGCGTATTGGAGCGAAACGATGCAAGATGATGTATACTCGATAGCTATAGATGGCTGGAAAGCGGGCAACGACTACCAGCGTTTGGTGATTAAAGGGAAGAAAGGAAAAGACGGAAAGATTGCCAAAGACAAAGAAATAGCTGGATTAGATGGTGTAGAAGGTAGAATGATCTCTTCACAGCTTTTAATCTCAATTTATTTTGCCGATCTACAAGCACAGATTACCGAGCAGGAAACTTTGGTAGAAACTGCGCAAGCCCGAATGACCGAAATAGAAGAAGAACAAAGTAGCGAAGAAGGTTTATTTGCCGATTTGGAGAAGGTGAACTCTACAGAAGTCAATAAATTGCTAAAAGCGACAGAAGATAAAACGGCAATAGGCATTATGAAGGAATATGTTGCACAAGCTGATAGCATTAAAAAAGCCAATGCCCAAATAAAAGACCTCAACAGTACATTAGAAAAAGTGGTATTGGCAAAATATCCTACACTTAGCGAAACAGAGATTAAAGATTTAGTGATTGTACACAAATGGCAAGCGCACCTAGAAAGTGCACTAAGCCAAGAGCAGGTACGCATTGGGCAAAATCTTACTCAGCGCATTAAGGAATTAGCAGAACGCTATAGCACCACCTTAAGCACACTATCGAACACGGTAACTGAAGCTGAAACGAAAGTTTTAGCGCACTTACAAAAAATGGGATTGTTATGCTAAAGACAGGTTACAAACTAACAGAAATTGGCTTGATTCCAGAGGATTGGGAGGTAAAAGATTTAGGAGGAGTACTATTATCTAATCCAGATTACGGTATAAATGCAGCGGCTGTAAAATATGATGATACTTTACCAACATATTTAAGGATTACAGACATAGATGATAATGGCAGATTTATTAAAGATAATTTGTCCTCTGTAGATGATTTAAATTCAAGTAAATATTATTTAAATGAAAATGAAATTGTTTTTGCTAGAACAGGGGCAAGCGTAGGGAAAACGTATTTATATAATAGAAAAGATGGAGATTTAGTATTTGCAGGATTCTTAATTAGAACCAAAGTGAATACAGATAAAGCACATTCTAAATTTATCTTTTATAATACACAAACGAAATATTATGAAAATTGGATTATTTCTAATTCAATGAGAAGTGGGCAGCCTGGGATAAATTCTAATGAAATTAAATCTTTGCAAATCCCACTTCCAACACTATCCGAGCAAGAAGCGATCGCTTCGGCTTTGTCTGATACCGATGCGTGGATAAAAAGTCTAGAACAACTTATCGCCAAAAAACGCTTCATTAAACAAGGCGCTATGCAAACCTTGCTGACACCAAAGGAAGATTGGGAAGTGAAGAAGTTAGGGGAGGTTTTGAAGTTTGGAAGTGGTAGAGATTACAAACACTTAAATGGTGGAGCAATTCCTGTTTATGGAACTGGTGGAGTAATGACATTTGTAGATAATTATCTTCATGATGGTATATCTGTTGGAATTGGAAGAAAGGGTACAATCGATAAACCTGTTTTATTATCTGGTAAATTTTGGACTGTTGATACACTATTTTATACACATTCTTTTAATAGGGTAAATCCAAATTACATATATTATCAATTTCTGTTAATTCCTTGGAGAGAATATAATGAAGCATCTGGGGTACCTAGTTTGAACAAAAATACTCTCGAAGAAATTGAAATTTGTCTTCCATCCCTTTCCGAGCAAGAGCGTATAGCCACAATCTTATCAGAAATGGACACAGAAATAGAAGCTTTACAAAACAAACTCACCAAAGCCCGCCAAATAAAACAAGGAATGATGCAAGAATTGCTAACGGGGCGCATACGCTTAGTGTAATCCCTAAAGAACATAACCCCCTACGGATTCACCACCCGTAGGGCTTACAACCAAAAACTAATTATGAGAATTGAAAAGAACGAGTTTTTTATACAGTGGCTTGTAGACAATAATATCACTTCTAGAGAGAGTGCAGTAAGCTATGATTCCTATGTGAGAAATGCATTTTCATACATCGCTAAGTTACAAGCCCTAGATACAAATACTATTGAGGAGATCATTAATATACTCTCTGAAAACGGCATCGCAAAAAATATTAAAAAATCGCCAAAGACAATTTTAAACTATCTATCGGGTTTACGTGCTTATGGAGAGTTTTTGAATGATACAACTGAAATCAATGGAGCTATATTTCCTGGAGAGAATATAGAAATATTGACGCAATTGTCCTCTACCGAAGAACAAGTTTACACCTATAATACATTGTATAAAAACTTCGCTTTCCGATTGATTACACAAGATCGGTTCTACGATAATATCTATTTTCCAATTAGTCTTATAAAGCAGCTTTTTTATAAAACAAATAATAAGGCAAGATTTGATCGTATTTTAAAAAGTATGATTAATTCAATCAACATTTACCTATCAGAAAAAGATGTTATCTTATTTGAGGATATCAGTGAATTAAAGATCAAAGATAAGACTGTTTCTGTTGTATGTGCGAATAATAACTTGGTCATCTATACACCAACAAATACCTCACGTTTAGAGCCATTTCTTGTCGATAAGTTAAGTGATGTTTCCATAGATCACATCATTCCACAGTATACCATAATGCAAGAATTGAAAGATGACTTACCGGAATTTAAAAAATTGACAGAAATTCTAAAACAATCCGCAACAAAAGTAAGCAATAGACCAACCTTAGCGGCGTACAAAAATAAGTTTGGCTTAGACAGTATCCTTCAATCTATAGATTTAGATCAATTAGAAAATGAATTACGCTTAGTGGTAAGACCTAAAAATCTACGGTTGATGAATAGATCTTTAAATACGAGTAAAGGAAAAAAATAATATATTCAAAATACATACTTATTCCTATTTTTAAGATAATAAACAGAAAATACACTCAGGATTGATTTATCCTATTGAATATAGACACAATCAAAAATTGCAAAACAAGCTATATTCAAAAAAATAGATCTTAAAAATTCTTTTTTCATAGAAGGAATTGAAGTTAATAATGCTGACCTTTTTGAGTGAAATAGTGAACGTATTATTAACACCATCAAACTAAAAACTAAACTAACTAATGATTAACCCCATAGAGCGCATCACCCAAAATAGAATCATCCAGCTATTCCAAGAACAGTTGGGCTATATCTATTACGGTAATTGGGAAAAGCGTGAACATAATAGCAATGTAGAGCAGGCTATCTTAACTCATAATTTGCAGCGACGTGGCTACTCCGAAACACTTACGCGCAAGGCTGTAAATGAAGTCTATAATCTAGCCAACACCAATGCCGGTAATTTATACTTGCGCAACAAAGCAATGTACTCCTTGCTACGCTATGGGGTGAAAGCGCGTCCAGAGTTGGGAGAAAACTTTGAAACCATATTTCCAATAGATTGGGAAAATTGGGAAAATAACGAATTCGGAATAGCCGAAGAAGTAACATTGGCAAAAGGACAGAACACGCGCCGCCCAGATATAGTACTGTATATAAATGGTATTGCGATGGGTGTTCTAGAACTGAAACGCGGTACAACAGATATTGCAGAAAGTGTCAACCAATCTATTTCTAACCAAAAAGAATTATTTAACGATTGGTTTTATTCTACCGTACAGTTTCTTTTTGCAGGTAATAACACTCAAGGATTAAAGTATGGAACGATAGAAACACCATCCAAATATTTTCTTTCTTGGAAAGAAGATGAGCAAGATAACACCGACTATAAATTGGATAAGTATCTGAAGAAACTGTGTCATAAAGAACGTATTTTAGATATTATTTATAACGGAATTGTGTTTGATGCTGGGGTGAAAAAGCTACCTCGTCCGCACCAATATTTTGGTCTAAAGGCGGCACAACAATTCATTCACAGAAAAGAAGGGGGCATTATCTGGCATACGCAGGGTTCTGGCAAATCTTTGATGATGGTAATGCTCGGGAAGTGGATCCTAGAAAATGTAGCCAACTCCCGCATAGTTATCCTAACTGACAGAACAGAGTTAGACGATCAGATAGAGCGTGTATTTAATGATGTGGGCGAAACGGACATTGCCAAAACCCGCTCAGGAAAAGAATTGATGCAGTTTTTAACGGCTTCGCGTCCTCGTTTGGTATGTTCTTTAATCCATAAGTTTGGCAATAAAGGCGAAACTGATTTTGATGCTTTCTTAAAGGAGTTACAAGAAAATCCCGTAAAGACACAAGGTGAAATCTTTGTTTTCATTGACGAATGTCATCGTACACAAAGTGGAAAACTAAACCAAGTGATGAAGGCAATCTTGCACAATGCTGTTTTTGTAGGATTTACAGGCACACCCTTACTAAAAGAAGATAAGAAGACAACAATGGATGTCTTTGGCCGATATATTCATACTTACAAATTCAATGAAGCGGTACAAGATGGCGTAGTAAAGGATTTGATGTATGAAGGTAGAAGTATTGAGCAAGCGTTATCCTCCCAAAAGAAAGTAGATGAGTGGTTTGAATCTAAAACTGCAGCACTGAATGACTTTCAGAAAAATGAACTTAAAAAGAAGTGGGGAACGATGCAGAACGTTTTGAGTTCTAAAAGTAGAATGGAAAAAATTGTTGCTGATATCGTACACGACTTTTCTACCAAACCAAGATTACGGTCACAGACTGGAAATGCCATATTAGTTGCATCCAGCATCTATGAAGCCGCTAAATATTATAATCTATTTCTACAAACAGAATTAAAAAATAAGTGCGCCATCATCACCTCATACAATCCACATGCAGGAGATGTATCCAAAGAGGACACCGGTGCAGATACGGAAACAGATAAACAATATATTTTCAATACCTACACCGAGTTATTAAAGAGTGTAAGTGCTACGGGCAATAAATCTAAAACAGAAACGTACGAAACGGAAAGTAAAGACAGCTTTAGAAAAGAACCTGCTAGGATGAAGTTGCTGATTGTGGTTTCCAAATTATTAACAGGTTTTGATGCGCCGCCATGTTCGTATATCTATATCGACAAAAAGATGCAAGATCACACCTTGTTTCAGGCTATTTGCAGAGTCAATCGTTTGGATACGGACGATAAAGATTATGGCTATATCGTAGATTATATGGAGCTGTTTGGCAATGTAACCGACGCAATTAATGTGTATACTTCAGAATTAGATAGTGAAGGATTGAGTAGGGAGGACGTCGAGATAACGATGAAAGATCGTTTGAAAGTGGCGATAGATAGATTGATGACCGCGCTAGAAACGGTAGAAGCCATCTGCGAACCTGTACAACGCCCTAAGTCGGACCTAGATTATCAAAGGTACTTTTGTGGGAATACCGAGATTCCGAGCGATCTTAAAGCGAATGAATATAAGCGTTTAGCTTTGTATAAAGCAATTGTAGAATACATTAGAGCTTATGCCAATATGAAAGCTGACTTTGTGAATACCAACTTCACAGAGGCAGAAATTAAACGTTTCCATCAGAAAATGGAAGACTATTTGAATTTAAGAGAAATCATAAGAATAGCATCAAGAGAAAAATTAGATCTTAAGGAATATGAAGCTGATATGCGTTTCTTAATAGATTCCTATATTAAGGCGGAGGAATCCGAGAAAATATCACCTTTTGATCATATTTCTTTATTAGAATTAATGGAAACAAATATGGGAGCCGCCATAAATATTCTACCAAAAGGAATAAAAGGAAATCCGGAGGCTGTAGCAGAGACCATAGAGAATAACGTACGTAGTAAGATTGTAGAAGAGCATCTCTTAGATCCTAAGTATTTTGACCAGATGTCCATCCTGCTTCAGGAGTTAATTGAACGTAGAAAGCAAGAAACTATTTCATATCATAACTATCTATTAGAAATGGCCGAATTAATCCGGCAGGTTAATAGTGGTAAGAATGATGATATTCCCGTTTCATTGAATACCAAAGGGAAGGTAGCACTGTATCACAGTTTAGGAGATGAGGATTTAGCATTGGCTTGTGAAGCAGCAATACAATATGTAAAGCAGGAAGGCTTTAGAGAGAATTTAGCCCGTCAAAGAATGGTGAAAAAAGCTATTTTTGATGTGGTCAACGATGTTGATAAAGTGGAAGATATATATAGAATTATAGAAGCACATAAAGAAGAATATTAAACAAATGGAGCGAATAAAGATTGGAGATGTGGAGGTTGAAGTGACGTTTAAGGATATTAAAAATCTTCATTTGAGTGTCCATCCGCCCCTGGGAAAAGTTACCATCTCCTCACCAGAATTTTATAGCTTGGAAAAAGTGCGCATCTATGCCGCAACAAAGCTGAGTTGGATAAAAAAGGAGCAGCGTAAATTCAGGAATCAAGATCGTGAGCTCCCTAGGGATTATATTAATCAGGAAAGTCATTTTTTCCTGGGCACACGCTATTTGCTTAGTCTGCAGGAAAGTAAGCGTAATTCTGTTTCCATAAAGGGGAGGAAGCTGGTCGTGGCTACCACAAATCCTTCGGATAGCGTGCTGACAGAAAAATTAGTTTATGCATTTTATCGTAAAGAACTTAGAAGGCAGCTTCAACAAATGCTGCTGAAGCATGCCGAAATTATGGAAGTAAAAATTGTAGCTTTTAAAATTCGATCTATGAAAACTAAGTGGGGGAGTTGTGCCGTGGACAACAGCCGCTTATGGTTTAATATCGAGCTAGCTAAGAAGCCTTTAGAATGTATAGAATATGTCGTTGTACATGAGCTCGTTCACCTCCTAGAAAGACATCATAATAAGCGTTTTGTGCTTTTGATGGATCAGTATTTTCCATCCTGGCGCACACAGAAGAAGTTGCTAAATGAGCTGCCCCTTCAGGCTTAGTAAGCTTTCCGTTATCTTAACGAAAATATATTTTAATGCACTTTTCAATATTGAAAGCTAATAAAACTATTAAATGAAAGAGAATTTCTTAAAAGTCGAATTTTGGAAGCTATCATTAAAGGCGGCCTTCCAGGGAATTCCTGTATTTAAAAAGAATGCAGATGTGATTTTAACAAACGAATTAAGGTATGCTTTTACTGAGGGATTATTTGATTTTATCGATGATGAGATCCTCCCATTTTACAGATTTACCATATCAGAAGAACAGCATCTGAAGAATGTAGCTAAGCTATTAGCATATATAAATTGTGGTATGTTCAGTAATATCATTGATGATGGGGTAAGCTATGGAGTAGTACAACGGCTATTAAATCAATATCTAAAATATTTGTGGGCAGCATCCATCATCGAGTGTGTTTTACATTTTCCCGTAGATAATAAGATACAAGATATCTTACAAATGGGAAAATCAGCAATGCCATGGAGTAAGATTTCTACAGAGCAAGAGTATATGCGTATTATTAACCACAGTAAAGAAAAGCTATCCGATTCTCGTTTTTGCGAAAATATGGCCAGCGAAATTAATAATATCGTAGAATTAGAGTTGTTTCATAGTAATGTAAGTGTTTGTTACTAAAGATTAGCATTGATAGGTTTATATATGCTCTATACATAATTCCTCTTTAATTGTTTGAATTGTGAATATCAACCTCTTATATTTCACTAACATTAAGTTTTTTTTAAGAAAATTAATATAATATTAATTATTTCGAACTTAGTTGTGGTGAATAATTATTATATTTAGGTTAATTAATTTTGTTAAAATTATTTTTTATCTGCCGAATGGTAGCGATTACTGGCGGGAGTGGATTTATTGGATCTGCTATTTATAGAGAGCTTCTAAAAAGAGGTTTTTTTTTCTGAGCTCGTAAAAAGATGTATGATAAATGAGCGACCAGCGCATATTTATTTGATCGCAGGTGTGCTTGGTACAACATAATTGAATGTAAATCCAATCTTGGCTGTTAAAAATAATATTATTGGTGTAGCGACATTTTTCGACCTCTTAAATGATACTAATTATCATTTTCCAAAAGTATTTTATGCTACCAAGCTAAATGTATGGCATAATTCCAATTATAGAAATATAAGTGCTAACCATACTTTAACATTCAATAAATATTATGCCAGCGAGATTCATGCACAACATTATCCTCACTCTGGGAGCTGCGAATGACCAATATGGTAATTTAAACAAAATTGCTGAAGAGAGATTATTGATTGCTTTTCAAGTTTACAAAAGATATGGCGGTAAATTTTTGTGTACAGGAGGATTTGGATCAAAATTTAATAAAACTCATAGACCACATGCTTTTTACGCCAAAAATTTTCTAATAGAGTTGGGCGCATCGAGCACAGATATAATGAACATAATTGTGAGCTCAAATACAGTAGATGATATGAGATTATCAAAAGATATTATTGATAAACTGCAACCTTAAAAAATATTTTTAGTTACATCTGACTTTCACATGGTGAGGGCGAAAATAATTTATGATATACTTATAAATTATCCCGCTACAGAATTTATTATTGCAGAATCAAATATGACATATGCGGATTCGTTACCTTATATAATCCATGAAAAAAAAGCAGTTGCAAGTATTATAAAAAATAATTATATATTATATTAACAGAAATATATAAATGCTGTAACAAACGTAATTTCAATTTATACAAAATTTTATTTTTTGACCTAATTGAAAATATAACCAGCTTATTTATAAACTATGTCATTGATTAATAGCTAATTTAAAAAAAGCTGAGAACCTTCTAATTCTCTTAAACGAACCTTCTTATGAACATACTTATCATAGAAGACAATCCTATCATAGGAAAAAAAATAGAAAATTATATTTCCAAAATCCTCTCCTTAAATCATGTCGCCACTTCCAGTAATGCGATTGAAGGGAATGAAATCATAATAAAATACAGCGTAGATCTGATATTCCTGGTGTTTTGACCCCTATAAAACAAGAGTAATCTTTTAAATTTCGCTTGTTTTATAGGGGTCAAAACAGGTTCCAAGATACATTTAATTTATGGTCTCTTAGTAAATTTAGGTATTCTGTTTATAGCATTTTTTCTAATTAACTACCCAAAATATGCTAATTATCCTGTTGAAATTAATAATGAAAATAGAAATTCTGCATATTTAAAAATGCGATACTTTTTAGGTGTTATATCCATTGTAACTTCCATGGCGTTTCTCTGGATGATCCTTATTCAAAGCTATTAAATTCTATCTAATATTTGAATAAGAAAAATTGTAATGTTCTATTTTTCGATGATGAATACCCTCCTTAAAACGCGTTCATTGTTTCGTGTTAATACTTGTAAAAAATCCATTTATTGCTAGAATGAAGAGTATATTACTTGATTATTTCAAATAGGAGCGGCTAAAATACGCGTTTTACAGGCATCGGGTATCCAAGCCATCTCAGCAACCCCGCATCATTCATAATTTGATAGCGTTTCATATGGTTTATATGATACCCATGTCGTTTTTAAATAATGTGTCATCAATCGGTATCCACAATTGATAAACTCACGCAAATAGAATACCTAATCTATTTTCACTAAATGTAATCCTAATATGCTATAATCATGAATGTTCTAATTATAAAAGAATATCCCAAAGCGATTTTATTTCTAGATAGTAGCTTGCTAACCGATTCCACCTTCGAAACATTGAACAGACTTCTTGAGAAGACTTCTACAATTGTCATATTTACTGCAGATATCCTTTTAAAACCTATCGATTTTCACCGGTTTTGTCATAAAATTGAGCGAGTTTATATTTGGGTTAAGCAAGGAAAGAAATATATTCAAATTGCGCTACAAGATATTGTGGTGATAAGAGCTATGAAAGATTATATGGAGCTGATTTTGAAGGATCGAAGTTTGCTTGCCCATGTAACGCTACAAAAACTCGAAGACATGCTACCTCATCATCAATTTATCCGTGTAAACCGTTCTTATATTGTTCGAAAATCCGCCATCATTGCGATCCAGGATATGCATATAGAAACGATTTTAAAAGATGTCCCAAGAATACCTATAGGCTCAAATTATTGGGACGATGTCAAACTCATGCTACAGAATGCTATTTAGCAAAATTGAAAATAGCTTTCTTTTCTGTAATCAAGGTTATAATCCCAAGCGCTTATAATCTTGTGTGGCTGCATCCGGCTTTTTGCTTTTAAGCAATTTCCCTAAATTATAGCTAAAGGTAATTCGAAATTGACGTGTATCATTTCTGCTCAAGGCATGCATTGTTACAGGGATTATATCTGTTGACCATCGAAGAATGCGTGTATAAAAGATATCAGAAGCATCAATTTTGACATAGCCCGATTTATTCCAGAGGGATTTTCTAAATCCGAGGGAAACGGATGATATATCACCTTCGGTATAGATACCATTTAACTTTTTCGATGTGTAGAATGCTTGCAATTCAGCGTCCCAGTTTTTACCAAGCGTCACTACATTTATGGATTGAAGATGTACATATAATTTTTTTCGCTCAATATCGGTGTTAGTTATTGGGATCAAATTATTTTGGTAGTGTAAGCTTACACTGTTGTCTGAGGTTAATCTTCTAAACTTTAATGGAACAATTCCGGTAACTGATAGCTGTCTGCGATTCTTGAAATTAACCACCGTATTAGTGTAAAAGGTTTGATCTATATCGTAGAAGATTGTCGACGATATCGCATTTTCAACATATTGATAGGCAAGTGAGAGGCTGTAACTTTTGAATATATTGGTCCATGATAACGCATGTGTGTATTCGGGGAGCAAATTGGGGTTGCCGACCTGCACATTATAAGCGTCTAAAAATCTGGTATACGGAACTAAGAGCTCATAATTTGGTCTATCAATATTACGCACATAACTTAAACTCGTGCTATATAAATCGTTTATTTTGAGGTTTATTCTCGCTTCAGGAAACAAGCTTAGGTAGGAAGAGTCCTGTTGGTCAAGGACTTTAAATTGTGTGTTTTCCAGGCGTATTCCCACCTGAATAGTTAGTTTTTCCTTTAGCGTCCTTTTATAAGTCAGATATCCAGCTTGAATAGCTTCGCTGTAGGTAGGTCGTATCTCCGTGTTAAAGTCAGGATTGTAGGCGTATAAAGTAGTTTCACGGCTTTCATTATTAGTGTTTGTATGTTTAAGACCAAAATCAATGCTGTGTAAGTGGTTGAAAATTTTTGTTAAGTCAAAGGAATGAGCCCAGATATGGTAAGTAGCACTTAAATCATTCCATAAATTATTTCTGCTTGTTTCATTTATATCACGCTGCATTTGATTTTGAGTGTTCTTAAAAATGGTGTAGTTCGATGCTAATTTAATTTCAGAACCTACACTATCTAACTTAAGCACATAGTCACCCTGTATAGTCTGTAATTTATATAAAAGGCCAAATTCCGTGGCTATGGTCGCTTGATCTGCATTAGCCAACTGCGTAATTGTAGATAAAAAGTCTCCGCCTGTATTAATATTGGTATGGTAGTGGCTGAAGTTAAAGCCGATATAACTTTTCTTATTCACATCATATTGCAAGTTTGCTGAAATATTAGTGTCATGAATCCTTCCTTGTAAATCCTTATCAAATTGGATCATCCCTTCGTTTAATCCATCAGCATTATAAATTGTTCTATTTAAATAGCCATTTTCTATATGCCCTCTTGTTTGTATACCTGCGTTAATTGTTAAATATATTTTTTCAGAGGTGTAATTTAAATTTCCATTTCCTGCTGAGGAAAATGTAATACCTTGAGCGATATTTGAATTTATGTTCCCCGACCAGCCCAAAGATTTGGGCTTTTTAGTAAATATTTCAATTACACCTCCGGATGCTTCGGCATCGTATTTCGAGGAAGGTTGGCTAATGATTTCAATTTTTAGAAGTTGCTCCCCAGGAATATTTTCGAGTATGGATTTCAAAGAGGATGGGGGCAGTCGGCGGCCATTTAAAAAAATAAGTGCATTCGTGTTTCCTGTAATTTGAATATCATCACCACGAACACGCACTAAAGGGGCCATACTTACAATTTCATAGGCATTATGCCCTGCAGATTGGATACTATTTTCCAGATTCATGGTAATACGATCTGCATCATATTGCAGCATTCTACGAGCTGGAGCATTGATGACTACATCGTCTAGCATATAGGAAGAAGGTATTAGCTGGTAGGTATAGCTGCTATCACTGCTGACTACGATTTGTTCTTGGTATGGTTCATAATAAAGATGTCGCATAGCGATATTGTAAGAGCCAGGTTCAATGGCTGTAAAAGAAAAATGACCATTTTCATTGCTCGAAACTATCTGCAGTGGACTTTCGCTTAGGTCGTCCAAAAGGGATATGGTGGCTCCAGAAATGGGGTTTTGAAGTGAATCTACTATACTTCCTTTTACAAGGTATTGTTGTTGAGCGTGAACAGATTGAAAAGTGATAAATAGATAGATTCCTGGAATGAGAAAACTCAATAATCTTGTCATATTTGGCGGTTTTACTGTAAAAAAAGGAAAAATAAGCCTATTTCCATTTATGATTTCGACGAAAGGCATAAAAATTTCGACGAATTAAGATTATTGGTTAGGATAGTGATGTTCAAGCAAATTTTAATTAAATACCTATATTTTGCATATATTCAGTTTACTTCACTCAGCTGTTGAATGCTTTATTTTTTAAAGACCTCGCTATGACAAAAACTCAAATAGAAGATTATTTAGCAAATCTCGAAAATCAGTTATTGAATAATTCTTCCGAAATTAAAATTGAACTTACAAGTATCTGGGCCAATTCCTTTTCTAATCAGGCTTCTGTTTTTTTATTTCGTGAAGATGGCGAAATATGTTATGTGGCAGAAACTAGCAGTATCAAAGAAGAGATTAATGGAATTTTCTTTATTAAAAATCATGCTTTTAGAAGATCCTTTGGTGAAAAATACTGTGCTGAAATTCTTAATTATAAAAAATCAAGTTTTAGAAATGGATTTTCTGAGGATGTGGAGGCTTTGATCAACGAAAGAATGGTCGCTACGCTAACACTATCATATATCCTTGTCGACCTGGGTAGAAGAGAACTTGAAGTATTGCTGAACAATCGATTTTTACCCAAATACAGAATATCACTAAATAAATTTATATATAAAACATATGGGCTAAATGGGAAAGAATATAAAAATGCCTATTTACCTTGGACAGTTGAAGACGACAATAAGCTAGAAGTATTCTATTGCCAAGGAAAAACAGTAAAGGAACTAATGGAAATTTTCGGACGCAATAACGGAGCTATCCGCTCGAGAATAAGAAATCTTAAATTTAAAGAAAAATATAGGGTGTCCTAAGCGATGGCTAGGTGTAGAGGATGTTTTGACCCCTATAAAACAAGAGTAATCTTTTAAATTTCGCTTGTTAAATTTATGCTACCAAATCCTTCTTTAGGATCAAGTGTTTATCTTTGTTCCATTTCTCCATTGGCGTAATTTTACCTAA
>JAGKSB010000022.1 GCA_017942165.1 Rhinopithecimicrobium faecis
TCGAAGGATGGACCAAACAAGCGCTAGAAAAACTGGAACCATTATATGAACAGCTCATCTTCGATACCAGCGCGCAGGGCTATTTACAGGTAGACGAAACACCGATAAAAGTACTGGATAGCGATAAGAAAGGCGCTGCCCATCAAGGGTATTATTGGGTATACCACGCTCCATTGGAGGGTATCGTGCTGTTTGACTATAGTCCCACCCGTGGTGGTATTGCTGCAGGACCTATGCTTGGAAATTTTAAAGGATATCTTCAGACAGATAGACAGATGGCTATGCGGTGTACGATAAATATGCTAAAAAGAAAGAAATCACTCAGCTAGCATGTTGGGCACATGCGCGCCGCGAGTTTGAAAAAGCATTGGATTACGATAAACCAAGAGCTGAAAAGGCATTATTGATGATCCAAAAGATTTATGCCCTGGAGCGGAAAGCCAAACAAGATAATCTGACAGCAGAACAGATCAAGAAGTTGCGACTACAGGAATCTTTACCCGTTATAAACGAAATGGGTAAATGGATCTTTGAGGAGATAAAAGCGACACTTCCAAAAAGTCAGATCGGAAAAGCAATGTCTTATGCATAAGACAGATGGGACGCTCTGTCGGCATACCTATACGATGGAAATCTACTTATAGCTAATAATCTTGTGGAGAATGCCATTCGACCGGTTGCCCTGGGACGAAAAAATTATCTCTTTGCTGGAAGTCATGAGGCAGCCCAAAGGGCAGCAATGATATATTCATTCTTCGCTATCTGCAAAAAACATGAAGTTAATCCATTTCAATGGTTAAAATATACCCTTGAAAATATCATGTCAATAAACCACAAAAACTTAAAAAACCTATACCCCCAGAACTATAAACAGATTATCCAAAAATCAAATATGTAGTTCGTAGGCCGGATACTTCTTTTGAGAGTTTTTCCAGCGCTTTTTCCATAACGGAAATATACGGAAAAAATGCCTTTTATCCTACAATAAACAGCTTTTAAGTCAAAGAAAAACGTCTTTTTTGAATGCTTTTCACGACCTGTATGCCTTCAACCATCAGTACCAGATCACTCCAGGACAACTCGTTGTTTTGTGTGTGGTGCCAAAAAAGTTCCGCTTTCCAACCGTTTATAATACAACACAAAACCACCCTTCTCCCAATGCAACAACTTCACGTGCGTAGGGCTACGGTTTAGGAACACAAACACTTCACCCACTAGTAGCCTGCCGTTGCATCCCTGAACTGATTAGTCCACAAAGTCCATCAAAAGACTTCCTCATGTCGCAGTAACCATCATAAAGATAAAACCTATGCGATGAGCCTAGCGCAAACATCAGTACAAACGAATCAATTGTGAAACAAGAGCAAGATCATTCTCTACCACAATACGTACACCATTAGGATACATAATTTCAATATCACTGTGTTTAATGCCTCTATCGATGGTTAAAAAGCCAACACCGGAATTATCGCTTTCTTTAATGCGGGAAACCCAATAGTAAAACTTGGACGCATTGATCCCATTTTCAACACAGTAGGACTTCTTGCTTTTTCCACTCTGTAGCCAATCTGCTATCATCAATAGCATCTGTTCTCTTTTTTCTTGTATGCTCATGCAACAAAGATAGCCTATACGCTTAGGCTAAAAAATATGTACTTCGTAGGACGGATACGCTGAAAGACGATTTACGTGGCTTTTTTTATTGGTTAACTATGCTGATTTAGAAGAGATAGAATAGAAAATTTTAAATATTACAAAAATCTTTAAAAAACATTGAGGGGTGCTGATGTAAGCTCTTGGTGATCAAGCTGTTAAGTAAATGGTTGTTATATTTGCATAAGCATGCTTATGCAAATATAACAACCATTGTGTTCTCTTCCAATTTTACTAATTGCTATTAGCCTATCTTTGTCACAAATTTTCACTAAATTTGTGACAAAGATATAATTGTTAAAGTGATGGAATCGTCTAAAAATCAAATACAAACAAAGATTTCTAAATCTTCATTTGGCGAAATATTTTTTTTGGATGATTTTGTTAAATATGGGTCTTCAGAAAATATTCGCAAAGTACTTTCTCGTTTAGAACAAGATGGTGTTGTTATACGATTAGCGCAAGGTATTTACCTAAAGCCTAAGAAAGATCCATTGCTGGGCATTATTTATCCTACAACAGAAGAGATAGCCAAACAGATTGTACAACGAGATAAGGCTCGAATTGCACCTACAGGTGTTATGGCTTTGTTCTTATTGGGATTGACGACACAGATTCCATTAAAAGCCGTTTATTTGACGGATGGTTCTCAGCGAGAAATTAAAATAGGCAAGCGTAGTATAAAATTTAAAAAGACGGTGCCCCGTAGTTTTGCTATCAAAGATGGTTTGTTGCATTTAATCGTGCAAGCATTTAAAGAAGTGGGACAAGAAGGGGTTACAGAAGATTTTTTAGAGAAAATCACTTCCGCTATTCGTCGTCTAGAATCAAAAGTTGTCGATACGCAGTTACGATTTGCACCTGTTTGGATACAAAAAATAATAGCTAACCTTTATAAAACCAATACATATGTGGATTAATTTGACTCAAGAAGAAAAAGTACAGGTTCTTAAACAGACTGGAGTTATGAAAGGATTGCCAGCTTTTGTAGTGGAAAAAGATTGGTGGGTTTGTATTATATTAAGGGCTATATTTCAATCTCAATATGCAGATTCGATTATATTTAAAGGAGGGACATCATTAAGCAAAGCTTATGGATTGATAGAACGATTTTCAGAAGACATAGATTTAATTATTGATAGGCATTTGTTAGGATTTGATACACTTGATTCTGGAACAAAATAAAGAAATTGAGAAAAGCATCAGATTCTTTTATAATCAATGAATTTAGAAAAGAATTGATGCATCAACTCGATCAAATGGGGATTGATCGCAAACAGTACGAAATCCGATATAATGACCATGTAGATGATACTAGCGATCCGAATACTTTAGAGATTCATTACAGCTCAGTTGTACCTGTATCTTGTCATTATATTCAACAACGTGTGTTGTTAGAAATGGGGGCAAGATCTCTTACCGAACCTATAGAGCAAAAACCTATTGTGTCTTTCATTGATGAAACCTATCCAACTTCTTCTTTTGCACAAGAAACCTTTGAAGTAAAAGTTGTATTACCAATCCGAACGTTTATAGAGAAAGTGCTGCTTTTGCATGAAGAATTTTCTAAACCAATTGACAGAATAAGAGTAGATCGTCTTACACGACATTTGTATGATTTGGACAAAATGATGATAGCAGGTCATGGAGAACAAGCTATTGCAGATGAAGAACTTTTTAACATGATTGTAGCGCATCGAAAAACTGTTAATCCACTTAGAGGGTTGGATTATTCGAATCATAAAAAAGGGAAAATCAGAATATTGCCACCAACAGAGATAATGGACAAATGGGAGGCCGATTATAAAACTATGCAGGAGAATATGATTGTTGGAGAAAGTTTAACTTGGGAGGAGCTTTTGCAACGTATAAAGAATATTGAAAACTTGTTGAATGGGAATAAAGCCGAATAAACCAATATATAAAAACTAAAAATTAACTTGAAAAAGTTATTATAAAATATACCGAGTACCAATTAGAACAAGCCTTTATCAGCCTTTTGGAAACAAAAGGCTATCAATATATAGACGGTAAGCAATTACAACGTACTTCCAATCAAGAAGTATTGATTAAAGAAGATTTGTGTACGTTTTTGATTAAACGTTATCCTGATTTGGAAGATATCCATTCGGTCAAGCATAATAGCTTTAAGATCATCAACCAATTGGAAATATAAGGTACAGAATTGCGTATTCCTGATTTGATCTTGTATATCAATGGTATTCCTGTCGTTGTATTTGAGTTTAAGACTGCCATAGAAGAGGAAATCACCATACACGATACCTACAAGCTAACCGAGGACTCAGAGAGATTCTTTGTTAATGTGACTAAAAAACTAAAGTCCTCTTATAATTTGGTGAGTGGTTCGGAGTTGTTTACAAGGAAAGAAGTAGATGAGATTCATTTCTATTTTGCGATTAAATCCATCGTGGTTAAGCTAACCAGGGGTGAAGTGCCCGACACAGCAGAACAAATGTTGGACTTGATCATTAAGCTTCGTTCAGAGATGGCTTCTTTCAAGATGGATATCATCGTCAAACTGCATCAATAAGGATATCCGCCAATTACGCAGGATGACGTGTATAATAATGTATTAGAACAAGCAGAGAATTTTAAGAAGAATAGGTAAGGATATAATGAATATATATGAAAAGATTTGTCAATTTATTATTATTATCTACAGCGATAATAATATTCACATCGTTTAAAAACGATATTTTAAAAATATACTCAGAGTATACAATAGATGATATATATTCTAAAATTGATTTGGAATCTGGAACTCTTGATGAAGATGGTGAAGAAATAGATTTTATATTTACAAAAGATAAAATTAAAGCTGGGCGGTATGAGATTTCTATTGCTGATGGACCTGGAGATTTGTACGAAATTAAAGGAACAGATTATTATATAGAATTCGTTGGCTACTATGGTTACGCTGGATATGGAGATGAGGGATTGTTAATTATAAATTCATATGGTACAGGTAAGTTTATTAAATATGAAGATTAATAGTAATTATTAATAAATCCGGTAAGTATGAAATATAAAGCAGAATTATAGATTTTTGTTAATTTTTAAAATAATATACAATTAAGGAGACTGATAGATTTATTCTCCTTTTCTTTTAAATCTTGTTACAAACAATGAAAAATATCACAAAATAAAAAATGCACCATCTAAAAGGTGGTGCATTTTGTGGTGTTAATTTTGTAACTAACTAATAATCAGTGTTACTTGTGGAGCCGGAGAGATTCGAACTCTCGTCCAGTCATGGTACTGTATACGCTTTCTACATGCTTAGCTTCACTTTAATTGTCGAGCGAGGGAAGGTGTGTCGCTGACCTATACCGTACGCCGTATTTGCTGGGTCTCACACTTACTTAGCAAAATCGCAAGTGCCAGTTCTATTGTTCGATGCCTCGAATGTTAGACCAAAGAACAGGGCCTAACGAGACAAATAGCTATGTTAAGTCTAACTTAAGCAGCTAAGGCGTAGTTTTCTTCGCCAGTTGTAAAGTTGAAAGTTCCGATTAAAGTGCTCTACTAACAACGCACTGCATGCTTACATAACCGTCTCCATCCTGTCAATTCCGGTCGACCCCAGTTATTTGTAAGAAATCAAAAATACAACTATTTCTTGACTCCCTAAAATTATTTTTAATAAAGTCTTTACTATCAGGTCAATGTTTTTTGTATTCATGCGCTATATAAGTGAATTAGGGCAAACAAAAAAAATAAATGTTTGTTATTCTACATAATACCAGTTTTACAAATTAAGAGATTATCATATGTCAACAACACCCATAAAACCAGAAGATAAAAAAGAGGAGTCAGCAGCTAAAGCTTTGACAGAAACAGTAATTAAACCATTGCAAGATGCTAAAGAAGAAGCTTCCTCGCTGGCGGCAGCCGATGCTCCAGTAGTAAAGGCGAGCGCTGCAGCTGGTAAAGATACTCCAGCGAAAACTACCGTAGCGACAAAAGCAAAAGCTACTACAGCAAAAGCAGCGACTGCAAAGGCCACAACTGCAAAGGCCACAACAGCAAAAGCAGCGACTGCAAAGTCCACAACTCCACGATCCACTTCAAAATCTTCTGCCGCATCTGCTAAAAAAGAAATAGAAGATAAAGCGACGGATTTAAAAGAAAGCGTTAAATCTGCAGTTGGAAAGGCTACTTCTGTAGCGAAAAAAGTTACTAATAAAACGTTAGATGTTGCTGAAGAGGTAGCTGATACTGTAAAATCAACAGCTAAGAGCGCAGGGAAAGTAGCTAAGAAAACAGAAAATAACGTAAAAAAAGAAGTTAAGAAAGAAGTTCGAAAAATTGCTAAAAAATTAGACGTTAAAAGTGATAAAAAAGCTAAAAAATCTAAAAAAACAGAGGATAGCCTATTCGAAAAACTTAAAAAAGTCGTAGAAATAGCCGTTAAAAAAGTTGCTGAGACAAAAGACGATATCGAAGGTGAAATAAAAAAGCAACTCAAATCAGCATCCAACAAGGTAGCACCAAAAACAAAAAAAGTTAAAGCTGAAACAAAAAAGCTAAAGGCTGAAACAGTAAAAGTTGCCAATAAAGCAAAGAAAACTGCCGATAAAGCGAAGAAAGTGGTAGCATCAAAAATTAAAGCTGAAGTTGCCCCAAAAGCTAAAAAACAAACAGCCCCAAAAGCTAAAAAAGAGACCGCTGTAAAAACTAAAAAACAAGCACCCTCAAAAGCTAAGGGTACAACAAAGTCTGTAAAAAAGAAATAAGGTTATAGTTGTTTTAATATGGGGAGGTTTAGCCTCCCCTTTTTTTAAAATAGTCCGTGGTGTTAGTATCCAGGGTTCTGCTGCCCGGATAAGCCTTCATTAACATCAATATCACGTTGCGGGATCGGTAAGATGGTCCTATTTCCCCCAAAAGCAGCATTGCTGTTGTCACTTCTTAAATCTTGGCTATTCCTCAAAAGATCCATGCGGTGGTGCCCTTCAAAAGCTAGCTCCTTTCTACGCTCAATTAAGATGGCTTCCACGAGTTCCGTGCTGCTGGATATAGATTTTGCTGGGAGGTTTGCACGCTGACGTATTTGCTCATTAAGTATGGCTAATGCTTCCCCATTTATGGCGGTACTGCTCTTTGCTAAGGCTTCAGCAAGGGTCAGCAATAACTCCGTTGTGCGTAATACTGGCGCATTGTCGGAGTTGGTGGCGGCATCGGGGTATTTCGTGGTAAACTGATGAAGTAAGCCATCTGTAGCAATGCCCTCTAAACGAAATGTATACCTTAAATCTGTAGGCTCCTCCTCAAAAGTAGCAATTAACTCATTTGAAAATACAGCATCCCCACGTCCACCTAAGGCGGCAGGATTATAGTAGCTAGCCCATCCACCGGAGGCCGTACGCCCATTATCAATAGCTGAATTTTGTATAGAAAAGATATCTTCAGCGGAATTTCCATTGTAAAAATTGAAATTTGGTGCCAGCTGATAGATTCCTATCGCTAAAGCATCACGGGCCGCTTGTATGCTTTGAGCAAGCTCATCACGGTAGAGGTATATGCGCGCTAGTAGGGCTAGGGAGGCACCACGTGTGGCACGCCCGCGGGTAAGCTCCTCGGAGGAGTAGCTTGTTGGTAGTAGAGCTACCGCTTGGGTGAGGTCCTCAATAATCTGCTGATGTACGGCATTTAGGCTGCTGCGGGCGGGAAAACTTATTTCGCCAACAAAATCCTCCAACACCAAAGGAACTGCTAAGTTCGTGCCCTGGCTAACCTGAAAAGGATGGGAAAATAAATTCGACAGCTGAAAATAAGCTAGCGCTCTCAGGAATCTAGCTTCACCCTCATACTGATTGGCCTGTGCCTCCGTTAGCGTAGGCGTAGTATGAATGTTGTCTATCACCTTATTAGCTCCAGCAATAACTTCATAATGTTGACGCCATAAACTCTGAACATTGGCGTTCGTAGAAATAGCCGCAAAATTCTGAATATCTTGAATCGTAGGGAAGGTCCCTAGAAAATTAACGTTGTGCCCCAGGAAGTCGCCAATGATCTGTGGAAAACTTCCATAGAAGTCAAAATTTTGTGTTTTGCTATACACCCCTATCAATGCCCCATAGGCTGTAGTAGGATTCTGAAAGACGATTTCATCAGCAAGCTGCTGCTGTGGTAGTAAGTCTAATCGCTTGTCACAACTTTGCATGCTCATAGCGAATAGGAGTGGTAATATATATACTTTGTAATTCATCTGATTCGATTTTAAAGTCCTAAATTAATGCCTATAGTAAAGGATTTGGCTTGTGGTATGGCGAAGAATGATTGCCCTATAATACCATTGCTAGCACCATTTGCTGAGATCTCAGGATCCCCTTCTAGGTTGCGGTCTTTTAACACCCAGAGGTTTTGTCCGAGTGCATAGATGCGCGCCGATTGGAATACCTTAGACTTCTGCAGCCAGCTTTGTGGTAGGCTATAGCCTAGGGTCACCATTTTCAAGCGCAAGTAAGAGCCATTAAAAAGCAATTTTGAGGAATGCTGATGGAAGGAATTTACTGTAACACTGTTTAAGGCTGGTGCATAAGCGATATCCCCTGGATTCTGATGGTAGTCATTCAGCCTTTGACTCTTATTATAGGAGCCCGAGATAATGTTGTCCGAGAAGTTGTAACCCTCGAAATAGATATTGTTGCCGACGGTAAAATTAAAAAAGGCCGAAAAATCAAAATTCTTATAACGCAGGGTATTCGTAATGCCACCCTGAAAAGTAGGGTCACCCTTACCTACAATAACACGGTCCTCAGCAGTAGGTGAGATGGTGTAGTTTCCATCTTTATCTAGCCATTCAGCATCACCAGATTCCGGATTTATACCCGCATAGCGGATTAGGTAAAAGCTGTTTCGGGAATGCCCTTCAATAGCGCGTTGATAGGTCGAGCCGGCGATAAAATTACGTCCATACTCATCTTCATTCGTAGGTAGCGAGAGCACCGTATTTTTGTTGAAGCCAATATTAAAATTTATCGTCCAGCTGAAGTGCTCACGAGCGATATTTTGTGAGGTAAGGCTTACCTCAAACCCACGGTTGCGCATGGTACCTACATTTTGGGAGGCGGAAGTAAAACCTGTGGTATAGGGGTAAGGGACATTGAGCAGCAGTTCGCTCGTATGCTTATTATAGTAGTTCAGCTGCAGGTCTAACACGCGAAATAATTTTGCCGAAATCCCGATATCAAGCTGCGCCGTCTCCTCCCAACCGAGGTTGTTGTTAGGTACTTGTGAAGGGCTAATTCCCGGTTCACCCATATAATCTTGGCCGCCTTGAAAGGTGCCTATATACGGGTAGTACCCAATATTATCATTTCCTGCAGTACCATAGCTGGCAGAGAGCTTTAGAAACTGTAGGTAGTCATTGTCTTTATTGAAAAACTTCTCATTGGAGAGGATCCATCCTCCGGCTAATGCGTAGAAGGTGCCGTAGCGCTTATTTGCCCCAAAGCGTGAGGAGCCATCACGGCGCACGGAAGCTTCGAAGAGGTATTTTTCCTGGTAGTTGTAGTTTGCACGTGCAAAAAGGGAGTATAGCGCCCAATCGTAGATAGACTCCCCCGCAGATATAGGGGTTGCACCAGAACCTACATTAGGGAGGTCATCGCTAACGAAACCTTGGCTTTCAGCTATAATTTGCGTGAGTGTGGAGGTCTCAAAGCTCTGCCCTAAGAGGGCGCTAAAATTATGATCCTGACCAAAAGTAGTGCTGTAGTTAAGTGTGTTTGTGGTCAGCCATTTATTGTCCGTATTTAAGTTTCTGTAGGCATATCCTCCAGGGCTAAGGAGTTCCATGCTTCGGTATTTGGAATCAAAAGATGCGCGATCTACACCCCAATCACTTTTCGCTGTAAGCCCTTTGAAGATGTCCCAAGCGATAAATGCATTCCCTGTACTGCGGTTTACAACCGTCTTATTGATGCCTGTCTCTGTGATGGCTAATACATTGGCAACAAACCCCGTATTTATAAACTGCCCATTTTCATCGTAGGGCGTAATATAAGGTATCTGCAGGTAGGCTGCTGTAATGGGGGCATACGTGTTATTTTCTAGGCCTATGCGGTTCATGTCTACATGTGATACATTGTAGTTGACGCCTACCTTCACTTTATCGGAAAGCTGCTGTTCGAAGTTAAACCTACCAGAAAGCTTCTCCATATCATTGCCGATGGTAAATCCATCCTCCTGCGTATAATTTCCACCTAAGTAGAATAGCTGACTTTCATTACCCCCGGAAGCACTAAGGTTAGTATTTTTAACTTTTCCTGTGCGCACAATGGCATCTAGCCAGTCAAAGGACGTCGTAGGGTAGGTGGGCACATCGAGGTTGTTGGCTTCGAGGTATTTCGTTCGATAGTCGATAAATTCACTGGCATTCATCATGTCGTCAAGGGCGGTAGGCCTAGAGATCCCTTGGTAGAAGTCGGCTTGAATTCTCGGTTTTGACGTCCTATTACCACGTTTGGTGGTGATGAGTATGACACCATTCGATCCCCTGGAGCCGTAGATGGCGATAGCGGAGGCATCTTTCAGCACCGTAAAGGACTCAATGTCATTGGCTGGGATATTTAACAAGGGGTTGATGTTGGTGCTTGATCCTTGAGCCTGTGAGTAGGAGGACCCATTTACATTCAGAGGTACCCCATCAATCACATAGAGGGGACGTCCACCACCACTAATTGAGGAGCCCCCGCGCACGGTAATCTGGGCTTCACTACCAAGCACACCTGAGGAGTTAATCATATTTACTCCTGCAGCCTGTCCCTGCAGGAGTTGCTGTGGCGACTGCATAGGGAGGTTCTTGAAGGCCGATTCATTGATGGTGGACACGGACTGCGTAGAAATTCGTCGTCGCTGCTCCCCGTAACCTACGATCAGCACTTCATCGATAGTTTCCGCTGCCTGTAGGACGATGTGGATCGACGTCCTATTGCTGACGTTAATCAGCTGACTGGTATATCCAACATGTGAAAATAGCAGCTGTGCATTGGGGCCACTAAAAATGCTAAAATTTCCGCGCTCGTCCGTCTGTGTACCCTGCTGCGTTCCTTGAACGCTAATTGTAACACCCGCTAGTGTTTCTTTGGACTGCTGATCACTGACACTCCCGCGGATTTCTATCTGTTGGCCTATGGCAAAACTGAAGTTTAGCAGTGTAAATAAGCTGATCAGCACGATACGTACTTGTTTTTTCATATTATTAATTTAGAATTAAATATAGGTTGTAATATTAAATTAAAATTAATATAAGGATAATATATTTTATCTATAGCTATTTTTAATTAATTTTTAACAACTAAATTATTCTTTATTGTTTAATAATATGTTTTCAGGAGAAAAATAGGGGCGCAAAAAAAGAGGAGAATGCCTTGTAAAACATTCTCCTCAAAATCGCTTAAAGCGAACTTATATTATAACGCTTGGTACGCCAAAACTATGATTTACGGATACTCACCGCATTTTTATGCGCTTGAAGACCTTCCAGTTCAGCCAATATTTCTACGGTAGAACCAATATGCTGCAAGCCAACTTCTGAAATATGCTGGAAAGTAACTTTCTTAACGAAAGAATCTACAGATACGCCCGAATAGGAGCGGGCATAGCCGGAAGTAGGCAAGGTGTGGTTTGTACCCGACGCATAATCGCCCGCAGACTCCGGTGTAAGGTGACCCAAAAATACGGAACCCGCATTTAGGATATAGCGTGTATGACGCTCCCAGTCCGAAGTTTCCAAGATTAAGTGCTCCGGCGCATAGCTATTGGAAAATGCTAAGGCCTCTCTCAAATCCGCCGCTAGCACCGCATAGGAATTTTCTATCGCTTTCCCTGCGAGCTCACGACGTGGGAGCGCAGGAAGCTGCTCCGCTAAAGCTACATTCACAGCATCGATAATCTCCTGGGAGGTCGCTACAAGGACGGCTTGGCTGTCGGCACCATGCTCCGCTTGCGCCAGTAAATCGGCGGCTACGTAAGCAGGGTTAGCGGTTTCATCGGCAATAACAAGCACCTCAGAAGGCCCTGCAGGCATATCTATGCTGACATTTGTCAACGATTGAATGGTGCTCTTCGCCTTGGTGACAAACTGGTTTCCAGGGCCAAAGATCTTATCCACTTTAGGGATAGACTCTGTGCCGAAGGCCATGGCTGCCACAGCTTGCGCGCCACCCACTAAATAGATGCGGTCAATCTTTAGTAATTTTAAGCAGTAGGCTACAAACCCATTGATCTGCCCATTGGACTGCGGAGGGCTGCAGACAACGATCTCCTTACAGCCTGCAATTCTTGCTGGCACACCAAGCATCAGCAGGGTGCTTGGCAGCACGGCAGATCCCCCGGGGATATAAAGGCCTACTTTTTCAATAGGACGTACCTCACGCCAGCATTTTACACCAGGCATGGTCTCCACGGCGCGCTCCCGGCGGAGCTGCGTGCTATGGAACTTATGAATATTTTGAAAAGCGATCTCTAGGGCACGCTGCTGGTCACGGTGGATCGTTTGCGCTAGAGCATCAATGGCGTCAGCATCTAAATAAAGGCTATTTAAAGCGACCTTATCAAATTTCTGCGCATAGTCTATCAATGCTTGATCCCCAGTTGTACGTACCTCTTGGATAATGCCGTCGACAATCTCTTGAATGGCATTACTAGGGTCGGTATTTCTCGCAATTAAAGAGTCAATCTCTTGCTTCTTTAGGGTTGCGTAATTATATGTTTTAAGCATTTTCCCAAATTTTACTCAGCCCTAGGGCCGGCAATTACATAATAACCTTTTCTACAGGCATCACCACAATACCTTGCGCTCCAGCAGTTTTCAATCTATTGATTTTTTCCCAGAAATCCTCCTCCGAGATTACTGTGTGCACGGCTACCCATCCTTCTTCAGCCAAAGGCACTACCGTAGGGCTCTTTACACCACGTAGTAGCTCAGTGATTTTTGGAAGGTTTATTTTCTCCACATTTAGCACGACATATTTCACTTCTTTCGCTAATAGGACAGACTGAATACGCTGCAGAAGCTCCGTAAGAATAGGATTTCCCAGCAGGTTTTTATTGCCCACAAGGATCGCTTCAGAGCTGCGCACATCGGCAAAAGGCTTGAGGCCATTGCTCTTTAATGTACCCCCTGTGGAGACGATATCGCAGATAGCATCTGCAAGCCCTAATCCTGGAGAGATTTCTACAGAGCCGGAGATCTCACGGATTTCAGCTTTGATCTTATATTCGTCTAAGAATTGTTGTAATATTACGGGGTAGGAGGTTGCTATGGCTTTGCCATTGAGGTCTTTAAGATCTTGAATATCGCTATCTTTAGGGATCGCAAGCTTCAGATTACATTTTCCAAAACCTAGGCGCTGAACATATTCTACTTGTGCTTGAGTTTCATCGATCACATTTTCGCCAACGATACCTAAATCTGCAATTCCTTGTGCGACATATCCAGGGATATCATCGTCACGTAAGAATAAGATTTCTAAAGGGAAGTTCCCTACAGTAGTGATTAGCGAAGATTTATAGTTTTCAAAATTTAGGCCACAGTTTTTTAGTAGTTGGACTGATTTTTCGTTTAATCTACCCGATTTTTGGATAGCTATTTTTAGATTTTTCAAAGCTTGATAGTATTAGCTGTAAATTATTAATAATAAGAATAAAACATAGGGGAAAAATTGCTTCACGTAGAAACATACAAATTACATATCGCCACAATGGCGATGATGGAAATGGAATGTATGTGCTAAAGCAATAATCATGTTTTTATTAATAATGCAAGCAAATATAGGCGTTCTATAAAAACATTGCAAAAATTTTAGTGCTTTTTTGAACGATTTTTTTGCAATGTCATGTTTTATGTGTTTAAAGGGGTATTTTCTTTTATTGGAAAATGGTTTACCCAGCCCAAGGTGGATGATTTTAGCATTGCGGAGAATTGAACTGAATGTCGTTTCTAATTTTTATCTTTGCAGCATGTCAGAAAATACGATTACGCAGCAGGATACCATTGTTGCTTTGGCTACGGCAAATGGGAATGGCGCAATTGCAGTTGTCCGCCTCTCTGGAGAGCATGCAATAAGCATCTGCAATGAGGTGTTCCGTGGGAAAGACCTCAGCACACAGCCTTCTCATACCATACATTTCGGAACGATACGCGACGGTGAAGAGATCTTAGATGAGGTCCTCGTGTCGCTTTTCATTGGTCCTAATTCATATACTAAGGAGCATGTGGTGGAAATCTCCACACACAACTCTTCTTATATCATCGAGCGTGTAATAAACCTTCTTATAAAAAAGGGTGCTCGTGCGGCACGCCCAGGAGAATTTACACTCCGCGCCTTCTTAAATGGTGGCCTCGACCTCTCACAAGCGGAAGCGGTAGCGGATCTTATAGCGTCCAACTCGGCAGCTTCGCATCAGGTAGCTATGCAGCAGATGCGTGGTGGCTTCTCGAATCAGCTTAAGCAGCTGCGTGAAGATCTGATAACTTTTGCTTCTCTAATTGAGCTGGAGCTAGATTTTTCGGAAGAGGATGTCGAATTTGCCAATCGTGAGCAGCTGAAAGTCCTGATTTTAAAGATCTACGAGGTTATAAATAAGCTTATCCGCTCTTTTGAGCAGGGAAATGTCATGAAAAATGGTGTCCCTGTGGTCATTGCGGGTAAACCGAATGTCGGCAAGTCAACGTTGTTAAATGCCCTATTAAATGAGGAAAGGGCAATTGTCTCTGATATTGCGGGAACGACACGCGATACCATTGAGGATGAGATTAATATTAATGGTGTAACATTCAGATTTATTGATACTGCGGGTATAAGGGAGACTGCTGATGTCGTGGAAGCGATAGGCGTCGAGCGTACAAGGGAGAAAATGAAGCTAGCAAGATTAATTGTCTATTTGGTGGACCCTACGCAGGATACTATTTCTGAGGTGTTAAAGCAGTTGGAGGAAGTGAAGTCCCTAGATATCCCATATGTTGTGATTGTTAACAAAGCTGATCTGTTGGCTGATGCTGAACGTGCTGCTTTTGACGTGTTAGAGGCGTCGTTTATTTCTGCGAAATCCCAAGATGGGGTGGAGGAACTAAAGGACTTACTCCTTGAGCAGGTGAATTTGAAGGGCTTGAATGCGGATGATGTCATGGTGACGAATATTAGGCATCTGGAGGCGCTAAAGAATACGCAAGCAGCGCTGGAGAGAGTGTTGGGAGGGATTGATAATCCGGTAACTTCGGATTTCTTAGCGCTGGATATTAGACAGGCACTGTATCACTTGGGTGAGATTACGGGTCAGGTTAGTACGGATGATTTGTTGGATAATATATTTAGTAAGTTTTGTATCGGGAAGTAATCTATTAAAATAAATTACTGTAAAAACTATGTAAAAACGTCTTTAATTAACTTTAAAGACGTTTTTATTTATGTCAAGTTATGAATGTTTTAATATAATTTGTTGCGTTTATGTTGCTTATCTAGTATATTAGTAAAAATTTGTTGCGATAGTGTTGATGTAGTTCACATTTTTACTACACTTTTCACACTTTTTTAGGTAGAGGTTATACTTTTTAAATTATGAGTTCAAATATCACAGTTAATAGAGTTTGTGATCATTGTGGAAATCATTTTGAAGAATTACCATTTTTCACACAACTTATAATTACTAAAAATTAATTTAACTAACCATTTTATTTTGTGCAAAAGTCCAAGGACTCTCCCCATTTAACGCTTTATGCGGATGATTACTGTTGTAATCAATCTGCCATTCAAAGGCTAAGGCATTGACCTCAATAAGAGATTCAAATAGATAAGGATCTATACATCTTCTCTAAAAGTTCTAATGAGCCACTCTATATAGGCATTTTGAGCTGGTTTTCCAGGTTCAATAAAGTGTAATTCAATCTTATTAGCTTGACAAACACCGACAAACATCTTCGATATAAATTCCGGACCGTTATCTGTTCTGATTTTCAAAGGTTTACCTCGGTCACGAATTAGATTTTTCAAACAACTTACTAATTTTACAGCTGGAATGTTATAATATGCTTTGTTTAATAACGATTCACGGTTATAATCATCGATGACATTCAATACGCGAAAACGTCTACCATTGGCTAGTGAATCACTGATAAAGTCGATTGACCAAGTTTGATTGGATATAGCGGGAGATGATCCATGTATTTAGCGGTAAGGATCATCGTTAATAGGCTTGCCCCCGGTATTCCTTTATCGATTACACGCTCAGGAAGATCGGCAATAGCTACTCCAGACTTATCTTTGGCAACATATTTATAACGGATATAACGTTTGATGTAGAATTTAGCTGGTTCGCACTCTAGTTCTTCGGTAATTTCTTTACCAATACATAGCATTTGGGATAAATCCCCTTCGGGGTGGATCTCGATTTCTTCTACAGGAAGGTGTGTAGGCAACTTAGCACGTCCTTTATGGTTAGGACGTTTACGGATATACTCGATTTTTTCTTTGATTGCTTCTTGTTGCTGCTCTATTTCTGCAGGCTCCGCATTAAAAGGAAGCATAATTTGATCAGGATCACCTTCAAAGCGCTCCCGCTTCTGCCCGAACTGCATACGCTTGTACATCGCGAGCTGCGATTCCAAATAATCTATTTTTTCATCTTTTACAGAGGAACTTTTGGAAAGGTCAGTAATTTCTTTCTGCTGACTGGAAATGACCTTGAGAAGGTCTTCTATTGAGAGTTTTTCTAGCGCTTTTCCATAAGGTAAATATACTGAAAAAGTGGCCTTTATCCTAGAATAAACAGCTTTTAAGTTAAAGAAAAACGTCTTTTTTGAATGCTTTTCACAATCTGTATACCTTCAACCATCAGTACCAGATCACTCCAGGACAACTCGTTGTTTTTTGTGTGTGGTGCTAAAAAAGTTCCGCTTTCCAAACGTTTATAATACAACACAAAACCACCATTCTCCAAATGCAACAACTTTACGAGCGTACGGCTACGGTTTAGGAACACAAACACTTCACCACTAGTAGCCTGCCGTTGCATCCCTGAACTAATTAGTCCACAAAGTCCATCAAAAGACTTCCTCATGTCG
>JAGKSB010000023.1 GCA_017942165.1 Rhinopithecimicrobium faecis
TACGGCTACGGTTTAGGAACACAAACACTTCACCACTAGTAGCCTGCCGTTGCATCCCTGAACTAATTAGTCCACAAAGTCCATCAAAAGACTTCCTCATGTCGCAGTAACCATCATAAAGATAAAATCTATGCGATGAGCCTAGCGCAAACATCAGTACAAACGAATCAATTGTGAAACAAGAGCAAGATCATTCTCTACCACAATACGTACACCATTAGGATACATAATTTCAATAGCACTGTGTTTAATGCCTCTATCGATGGTTAAAAAGCCAACACCGGAATTATCGCTTTCTTTAATGCGGGAAACCCAATAGTAAAACTTGGGCGCATTGATCCCATTTTCAACACAGTAGGCCCTCTTGCTTTTTCCACTCTGCTGCCAATCTGCTATCATCAATAGCATCTGTTCTGTTTTTTCTTGTATGCTCATGCAACAAAGCTAGGCTATATACTTAAGCTAAAAAATATGTACTTCGTAGGACGGATACCTTAATATTAGCCAGCATATTATTTCTCAGATAACTATTTGTAGCTGTACTATATTTAGCTTTGTAATTTACTAATGATTGTATTCCATAATATATCAATCTATAAGCTTTTGATAAGCTGTAGTGATTAAATAGTTCATCTGCAATTAGTGCTAGATTTTGTTTTATAAGATCAAAATTCAGATAGTTTCTGGTGCTATATTCAAAGTAATTGATTATACTTTCTTGATAGCATTATTTCCAAAATATCTCAAGTTGAGCAGCTGTGTAATCTTTTTTAACAAGATAATTGAAGATTTCTCTTACAGTCAAAGTAGCACCATCTTTCGCTAAATTGAGTGTCCATTGGCAATTAGCCAAACTTAGTTGAGGTTGAAATAAACCTAAATCACCGTAATGGTCAAGCGTAGTTGAATATTCGACTTCTTTTTCTGGAATTAGGATCTTTTTATCAATAAATGCTTTAGTGAATTTAAAGATTTCAGTAGGAAGCTGGCGTACACCGAAATTTACTTCAATTAGACTAGAATTTATGAAATTGAAGGATTTTGATTCCTTATTAAAGTACTCGTGAATTAGTATAACTAGTTGAACTTCTTCGTAAATGCTTAATCTACTTAATTCAATAGCTGAGTTGTAAGTGGTCATATAATGACTTTTCCAAGCTTCATGAAATTTTACTTTTTTAGCCTCAAGCTCCTTTTTTCTTATTAAAATGCAAGAATCACAAGTACATTCTTGTGTACCATCATGTTTGCAAGCAGGTCAATAGATAAGTTCTTCCGCGAATGATGTTCTCCCTTTTGTTTTTCTATACAATTTCTTACCACAATCACAAATATCATCGGTGATTACATAGGGTAAAAACAAATGGAGGTTGTTGTTAATCTTAATATCAGGAATTGTATCCTTTATCAAACTAACTGAACTTCCGTTTTCGTACATCGTTAAAATCTGATTTAATATATTCTCATCAATTGTGTGTAAAGGGGAGCTCTTAGAATTGTAATAAAATCTTTCTTGTGCCATAATATTTAAGTTTATTTTGAGTAATAAAAAAGGCGTGAAACTAAGATCATATCCTTATCAGAGGCTTGCGACGGCCCTACAACCAGATAGACTTAGCCCACGCCCAATATCAGGCACGGGCGTAAGTCTATCGTTATAATGGTTGTAATCTGAAGGTCGCAATTTCTGATAAACCATAACGATAGCTTACGCTGTTTCGTTCAATAAATTATTAAGGTAAATATAAGGAAAATTGCTGGATATTTTGACTGATTCAATTTATTTGAGCCGATTAATTTCTGTAATCGGCTCAAATTTTTATTATATTTGAGTTGAATAGTTATTTAAATCGGCTCAATATGTATAACTGGCAATATAAAGACTGGCCTAATTTTAGGTTTATGCTTGAAAATCTTCAAACGATCACAATTTCTTTTGCTGAAAAGTTGGGTCAGGTAAATGGATTAATTACAGCTTTAAATGATGATTTGAAGCAGGAAACTATTATTGAGATTCTTATTTCTGAAGCAATTAAATCCTCTGAGATTGAAGGGGAATATATGAGCCGTATCGATATGATGTCTTCCATTAAACGTAATTTAGGTTTGAGATCAGATACTCAAGTTACGGATAAACGTGTGGCTGGTATGGCAACATTAATGACAGAGGTGAGAGATTCTTACCTCAGTTATTTGACTCTTGACATGATTTTGAGGTGGCATAAGATTCTGATGGAATCATTTTCAACAATAAATGCTGGTCGATGGCGTGAAGGATCGGAACCTATGCAAGTTGTTTCTGGAGCTTATGGACGTGAAGTAGTGCATTATGAAGCGCCTTCGTCAGCAATTTTAGCTCAAGAGATGGAAACTTTTATAAATTGGTTTAGCCATGATAATTTAAGTCATTTAGATAAGATCAGTAAAGCTATTGTCAAATCAGCTATCGTACATTTATACTTTGAAAGTATTCATCCATTTGAGGATGGTAATGGTAGAATCGGTAGAGCATTAGCCGAATATACATTGTCACATACATTGCAAAGTCCTATATTGTTATCGATATCCAAAGTTTTAGAAAACGATAAGAATCAATATTATAATGCTTTGAAAGCTGCTCAATCGACATTGGATATTACAGATTGGATTCTTTATTTCGGAAAGGTGATTTTAACAGCTCAAATAGAAGCTAAGCAGTTGGTTGAATTTACGGTGAAGAAGGTTAAGTATTTTGATAGTTTCAAGGAATTATTGAACGAAAGGCAACAGAAAGTTATTAATCGCATGTTTGAAGCTGGTGTTGATGGATTTCAAGGCGGAATGACTACAAAAAAATATATGGCTATTGCCAAAACTTCTAAAGCTACAGCAACGCGTGATTTGCAACATTTGAATGAAATAGGTGCATTACAAGTTTTAGGAGCAGGGCGTTCAGTTCGATATGAATTAGTGTTTTAAGGTGGGGTAGCTGTAGCTTAGAAGTAATAAAGTTAAAGAACAATTGTATGTGGGATATTTATGTGAAAATAAGTAATTCAATTTCAGGTGTATAAAATAAGATACAGGCTTTTTGCTAAATAAATTAGTAAAATTATAATGTATTGTTATGATTATTTTATAAATTTGACCTCGAAGGTCAATCAAATATTCAACAAATGGATATAGGTACAATTATTAAAGAGGCAAGGTTGAAAATAGGAATGTCACAAAAAGATTTAGCGACACAAATTGGCTGCGATGTTTCTTTTCTTTGCAAAGTTGAAAAAAACGAAAAGAAGTTAAGTTTAGAAAAGTTGGAATTAGTATCATCTATTCTACATTTAGACTTCATAAAATATAAAAATGAATATTATTATGATAAAGTTGATTCAATTTTTGAAAATGAAAAAGAGGATTATAAAGTCATGATAATTAATAATATAATTAATAAAAACAATGTATAGTTTTGTCGATTTATTCGCTGGTTGTGGTGGGTTAAGTGAAGGTTTCTACAAAGAAGGTTTTAAAGCTATTGCACACGTAGAAATTAATAAATACGCATGTGAGACTTTAAAGACTAGAATGAAATTCTACGGTTATGAAAATGTAGAAGAAGAAGTTTTAAATGTAGATATCACCAGTGAAAATATAAATGAAATAATTGATGGAGCAGTTAAAGATAGAACTGTAGATTTAATTGTTGGGGGACCTCCATGTCAAGCATATTCAACTTTAGGTCGTGCTAAAGATGGTAATGCTATGCAGGATGATCCTCGTAATTTCTTATTTGAAAGCTACATTAAAGTTTTACATCATTTAAATCCTAAAATTTTTGTTTTTGAAAATGTAACTGGACTTTTAACAGCTAAATTAAATAACAAATTAATTTTAGATACTATACTTGAAAAGCTGGGTGAAAATTATAAATTAATCAAATCGCCCAAAGAAATGGTTTTAAATTCTGCTGATTATGGTATACCACAAATTAGGAAACGTGTAATCATTATTGGTGTAAGAATGGATTTACCATTCGATGCAGAAGAAGTTTATAAGAGTATACTTAAAACTAATTCTGAATCAGATGAGTCAAATTTTAAACCTTATGTTACAGTAGCTGATGCTATTAGTGATTTACCATCCTTAAAAGCAGGGGAAGGAAATGATCAAATTGAATTCAAGTCTGATAATTCAAATGAATTTCTAAATGAAATATTGGATAAGAAATCTAATATTTTAAGGCATCATGTTGCTAGAAAATTAAATGATTTAGATGTTGAAAGGTATTCAGTGATGAGTAAAAATAATTGGACTTTTACGCAATTATTGGAAAATAGAGAGGATTTAAGACATCCAAAGCAAAGAGTATTTAATAATAGTTACTGTGTTCAATTTTGGAACAAACCTGCACGTACTATAATTGCTCATTTATATAAAGATGGTAATCAATTTATACATCCAGATTACAAACAAGGTCGTTCTATTACGCCAAGAGAGGCTGCTAGATTACAATCTTTTCCAGATGATTTTGTTTTTGAAGGTTCAAGAACAGAAATTTATAAACAAATTGGTAATGCAGTTCCGGTTCTTTTAGCACAAGCTATAGCTAAAGGATGTAAAAAAGTTTTGAAGAAATATGATATTTAAAAATATTAAAGAAATTAACGATAAAAAATTAAAAGCTAGTTTCTTAGAGAAGATCGATTTATATATTAGAATCGTAGAATCTATTGCAGAACTTAATAAATTAGATATCGAAAATTATATAGATTCTATTGATAATGTAACAATATCTAATTTAACAGAATTAGGGTTAATAGAATCCGAAGATGAAATCCAATTATTAAAAAAACTATTATCTACAAGATTTAATCCTTTTATAAAAAGTGTAAATTTCACTATTAATAATAAAGAAATCATAGGTAATCATTTAGATAAATTAAATAATTCAATTAGGTTAAAGTACCAAAAGAAAGAAGCGGAATCAGATAAACCTACATTAGTTGATTTCTTTTGTGGTGCTGGTGGATTAAGTTTAGGTTTCGTAAAACAAGGCTTTAAAGTAATTTTAGCTAACGATCACGAAGATGTTTGTATTGATACCTATTCTTACAACCATCCCGAAGTACGTGAAGATAAAATCATCAATGGTGATATTAGAAAAATAGTAGATAATGTAAAAGATTATATTAATCAAGATGTAGATATCATTGTAGGTGGTCCTCCATGTCAAGGGTTTAGTACTGCAAATCAACAACGTATTATTGATGATCCTAGAAATGAATTATATAAATATTTCATTAAAGCGATTACACATTTAAGTCCAAAATTTGTTGTGATGGAAAATGTACGTGGTATGCTTCCTTATGCGCAACAAGTAATTGATGATTATAAAAATATTGTCAGTGTAAAAGATGGTATTAAGTATACTTATGATGTGAATTGTCGAATTTTAATTTCGGATGATTTCGGAGTTGCTCAAAAAAGACAACGTTTAATTTTTATTTCTATAAGAAATGATGTTGCCCATAATAATAACATAACTCCTGATGCAATATTTGAACAAATTATTTTAAATTCAGATTCAATTAAAACACATACTTTAAATGATGCCTTAGAATTTATCAAATCTTTAGAACCAAATAGAATTAAAAATTCAAATGAAATTGATAGTGATATTTCAGGTAAAAAAGTTGATGTTAACCAATTTAAAGGGAATGAAAATTCGTATTTAAAATTGATTAATAATGGTAAAAATATTCCATTAATTTATAATCATAAATCTCGATTCGTTAGCGATTTAAATTATGATATTTATAGATTATTAGATCAAGGGGATGATGCTACGAATGAAAAAATTGCTCATTTAATGCCTTATTCTCACCGCAATAATGTTTTTAAAGATAAATATTATAAATTAGTTGCTGATAAGCCTTGTAGAACAATTACTGCACATATGAGAATGGATTGTCATTCACATATTCATCCTTATGCAGTAAGAAGTTTAACGCCTAGAGAAGCTGCTAGAGTTCAATCTTTTCCAGATGATTATGTATTTATGGGAGCTTATCTAAAAACGTATATGCAAATAGGTAATGCAGTACCTCCAATAATGGCTTCTTATATAGCTAAGGAGATTAAAAAATACCTATAATAACCAAAACTACTATAAAAACTTAACTTATGAGAATTCAACAACTTATTAGAAAGTTAAACAGTACGGAACTTAATTCTCAAAGCACAAATGATGCTTATATTAGGTTATCTGCTGAAATGCAAGAAGAATTACCTAAAGATTTTTTAGAGAGTTTAAACTCTAAAGAAGTCGCAGTAGTTATAAAAAAAACAAGTGATGTTATAACAGAACCAAAATGGATTAGATATCAATTTTATCCTTCAAATAAGGAATTTAGAATTGTTAATTTGTCTACAGTATTTGAAGAATATAATCCTACACCAGGTGATTATGTAATTGTTGAAAAGATTATAATTGAAACCGAGATCCGTTATGAGATTTCTATGAGAGTATTTGAAAAACTTTCAGTAAAATTTCACAAATCAAAAAATTGTTTCGAAATATTAAATCCTACATCGAGTCTATTTTCAAATATAGAGGAAGATATTGTTATAAATTTTAATGGAGATTCTATCGATTCAAAAATATCATTCTTAAAAAGAGAAAAAAAGAGAGCTGATTCACCAGTAGAAACCAGCTATTATGATATATTAAATTTACCTAAATCTTTTTATGATTTGATAGGTAAAGATTCATTTATAGATATTACAAAAAGGGCTGGTAAATATTTTATTTCTGTAGAAAAGTCTTGGGAATTTAATACAATAGAAAAATAATAATGGCTAAATATTTTTTATATAACTTATATTCTGGTGTAGATACATTTTCTGCGTTTCCAGCTGGCGATGAATTTAGTTTTGATACTTCAAATTTTAATCCTCAATTTACTTTTTCAAAAGATGATATCATAGTTTGCTATAGTAATCCTGGTTTGTTTTATGTTTTAAAAATTGTAGATATTAAAAATAATGCTATTAAAGTTTTTAAAGCATTAGAGTTTTTTTATGATAATTTTATAGCATTCGATTCTGGTATTAATGTTAGGGAAATAACTGCTGAGGAGTATAATGATTTATTGACAGATTTTCTTAATAATATTATTAATAATTCAAATACTGTTAGTGACTCAGAAGAGTTAATAAAAAAATTCATAAGGTGGGAAAGTATTAATATTGATAATTCTTCTTTTAATTATAATTTTAGTAAGGATTTAAGTTGGATTCTTAGAAATAATAAAAGGGGACAATTTGTTTTTGATTTATTTACATTTTTATTTAATTATGATGGTTTTAGAAAACTTAAACAATATGTAGTTAATAATAATCATGAATTAAATTATTCAATTAAATATAATGATATTAGTTTGACAACTATTTTTAGAATTTCTAAAAATATGCTTTCTTCAGAAGAATTAATATTAAGTGGAAGAGTTAGATTTTTTGAAACTCCATTGTTTAATTTAGATGATAAATTTTATTATTTAAGTACTGAATGGACATTTAATAAAAATGAAAGATTGGATATATCTAATCTAATGATTATAATCAATGAGTTATATCCTGAATTTAAATTGATTTTTAATAATGATTTTTTATTAATACCTATAGATAATAATGAGATCACAAATGTTTTTAAAATTTCCAATAAACAAACAACTAACTCCAACACCATCTACTACGGTGCACCTGGAACAGGTAAATCATATAAAGTAGATCAAATTATAAAAGACTTAGATAAACAATTTTATGAACGTGTTACATTTCATCCAGAATATGATAACGCTTCATTTATTGGTGGATATAAGCCTATTTCAGTTAAAGATGAAGAGGGAAAGGATATCATAAAATATGAGTTTGTACCTCAAGCTTTCGCAAATATATACAAACGCGCTTGGCAAGATTTAGACAATCAATATTACTTAGTGATTGAAGAAATCAATCGTGGTAATTGTGCAGAAATTTTTGGAGAATTATTCCAATTATTAGATCGTAATTCAGGTTACACAGTAGCACCTTCAAATGAATTATATAAGCACTTAGTTGAAGAATTTGGAGATGTGAATCACGAAAGTATTGCAAAAGGGTTAAAATTGCCTCCAAACTTAGCATTATTTGCCACTATGAATACATCTGATCAATCTTTATTTCCAATGGATTCTGCATTTAAACGTCGTTGGGAATGGGAATATGTACCTATCTGCTATGATGAAATGAATGAAGAAGGTGGAGAAAATAAATCGTATAACTTCGTTATTGATTTAGGTAATGGATCACAATACAGTTGGATTAAATTTATAGAATATATAAATCTTAACCATATCAAAGAAAATCCAAACTTAGGAATGGATAAATGCATTGGTAATTATTTTGTAAAACCAGAAAACGGAGATCTTATTTCTTTAAAACAATTCATCAATAAAGTGGTATTCTATTTATGGAATGACGTGTTTAAAGACGAAGATAATGCTGTTTTTGACGATAAGAGTTCTTACGAGGATTTTTTTCCTATTACTACAACAGGGGTAACAGAAGTTAAGGAGTTACTAAAACGTATTGGTTTTGATTTAGTAAAAGATAATTTATCTAAAGTTGATATTGATCAATTATCTATAGCGGCTGAATCACAAGAACCTTATGGAGAATAATTATGCGTATCCTGGTTGAAGGCGAAACATATTCAACGGAACTTTTAAATTCATTATTTGATGACCCTAAATTCTACAAATCAATTGGGTTAGAAGGTAAGTTGACAAGTGTAGGTTATTACCATTCATTCACTAAAAATACATTGGTATTTATGCTACCAAAAGTATTCATGAAGGATGGTAATGATACTGTATTCTCTAAAACGAAAGATGAATTAATTGATTTAATTGATTCTATTTCCGTTAAGCATAAAACAGAATACAATTGGGTAAGACAATTATCGGTGTACTTTTATAACAGCTTAATAGAATACCGTAAAAGATACAAAGAGAGTTCAATTATTCACGAGATTGAAACTTTTGAATTAAACTCAAACATCAATGACAAGAGTTATTCATACCTAGATATTTTATTGAGTATCGTAAACTTTTATAAGAAGAATAAACAGCAGATTCTTTATAAACATATGGAGTTCATCTCCAATCTAGCTAAAAAAGCAAAATGGGATAAAACCATTCGTAAATCCTTGCCTTTAATTGGTTCTTCTAATCAGCCCATTTATACGGAAATTAGAAACAAAAAAAAGGTAGTGAATAATGAGGAAGAATTAATTACTTACTTCTTTAGTATACTTAATCATTTAAATCAAGAACACCATCTAAATTTAACGATAGATAAGTCTTACAATATTATCAAAGGAAAGCAATTCGAATTACTTTGTAATAGTGGACTTAAGAAATTACGAAAAATTAAATACCGCTATTTTAGTGATGTTTTACGTCGTATGTACACCTTGTGCGAAATGTATTTCTCTCAGTACGATGCTAGTAGTGTAAAACGCAAAAGAGAAGATTTTATCGCTATATCTAATTACAATTTAGTGTTTGAGGATATGATAGATAAATTATTTTCCGATCAATTAAATACAACTGAGATTGAAGGCGTAACTCTTGATAAATTAAAATACCACGATGATGGTAAAATTGTCGATCATATCTACGATTATAAATCACTAATTGATACAAGCGATATATTTTACATTGGAGATTCGAAGTATTATAAATCAAATAGCGAAGCAGGTAAAGTATCTAAATACAAACAATTTACTTATGCAAAAAATGTAATTCAATTTAATATCGATTTATTAAATAAGAATGGAGCAGATAGTATTAAGCCACTTCGATATAGAGATAAAATTACAGAAGGATATAACATATCACCAAACTTCTTTATTTACGGATATATAGATGATGTTAACAATTATGATGAAGATTTAATCGAACCAAAAGGAGAAGTAGTTAGATCATTTCATTTTGAGGATCGATTATTTGATCGCGATACTTTATTTGTGCATCAATATAAAATCAATTTCTTATTTGTTTTAAAAGCGTACACCACTTTTAATCAATACAAGACCCAGGAATTTAGAACAAGAACTAAAGAAAGATTTAGAAACGAATTTTTGAAGTTCTTTAATGATCCTACTCAGTGTAATTTCACATTATATAAATCAACTTTACCACCAGAAGAATCTGAATTATTTGTAAACAATAATTTCAGATTATTGAATGGTAAATGCTTTATTACTTTAGATAACAGACTTTTATTCGCACAATATCTAAAATTTAATTCACTAGATGAATATGTTTTAAAAGACTTTGAGCAAACTTATATATAAATATTTGTCAACGAATTAACCATTAATATTATGAACGAGCATAAAAAAGGAGAGTTTGTATTTAAACCTCGTGCAAGGATAATAAAAACAATTGGAGAAGAACTTATAAGTAATGATAATGTTGCTGTTATTGAGTTAGTTAAGAATAGTTATGATGCTAACTCTCCTATTGTAGATATTACTTTTTTAGGTGATGTTGAAGAAAAACAAGAAGGGAAAAATATTAAGAAATATCTTAAAAAAGAAAATGCATCCTTGATAATCTATGATGAAGGTAAAGGTATGGACTTTAATACTATTACTTCAGCTTGGATGGAGCCCGCAACTAATTTTAAGAAAAAAGATCAGAATCAAAATAATAATAGAAAATTTACTGGTGAAAAAGGTATAGGTAGATTTGCATCTGCTAAACTTGCATCTAAACTTCAATTGATAACTAAACAAGAAAATTCTAAGGAAGAGATTGTTGTAAGTTTTAATTGGGACGATTTTTCAGATGAAGAAAAATATCTTGAAAACATAAAAGTAACTTGGGAAATTAGAAATGCTATAGAAATTAAAAAAAGTGGTACAATTTTAAAATTGATCGAGCTTAATAACGATTGGGATGAAGATAAGATAAGAGAATTACGTGTTACATTATCTAGATTATTAAACCCTATTGTACCTGTAGAAGACTTTTTAATTAGTATTAATCTACCGATTGGTTTAGATGATAGATTAGACGGTCTAGTTGAACGTCCAGAGACTTTAAATAAACCTGATTATTATATAAAAGGTAAAATAGATAAAAGTGGTCGACCTTTAGATATAGTTTTTTATAGTAAACTTCAAGGAAAAGAAGAAATTATTTCGATCTCTGATAAAGATTTTTTACTAAAAGAACCAATAAGAAAAAGTGTTGCAGGCCCGTTCGATTTTGAATTTCGAATTTGGAATAGAGATGATCTAGCAAAGCTTTCAAAAGAATTAAATTCTACAACCAAGAATGTCAAGAAAGATCTAGACGATTTATCAGGAATTAGTATTTATAGAGACAACGTTAGAGTTTTACCCTACGGTAACAAAAATAATGATTGGGCTAGATTAGATTTTCGAAGGGTTAATAATCCTACTATGAGATTGAGTAGTAATCAAATTGTAGGATATATTTCGATAGGTTTATTATCAAATCCAAATTTAAAGGATCAAAGTAATAGAGAAGGTATAGTTGAAGGTCAAGCTTTAAAAGATGTCAAAGAGTTCATAAAACTTATATTAAACGAAGCTGAACAAAGAAGATATAATGAGAGACCTCGTAAGGATGAAAAAAACAATATAAATCAAGTAAGTCTTTTTGAGCATTTTTCATTAAATGAAATATCTACTTTAGTAAAAGAAAAATTACCTAAAGAAAAATTTTTAATTGATGCTGTAGAAAAGAAAGATGTTGAGATAAAAGAAAGTATAACTAAAGTTCAAGAAGTAATATCTCGTTATAGAAGATTAACAACTCTTGGTCAATTAATTGATTCTGTTGTTCATGACGGTGGTAATTATTTAAATAAGATTGATTTACAATCTAACTTAATTAATAAGTCTCTAAGGAAAAATGAAGTTAATAAATCTGAATTAGCTGAATATGTTGAAAATATTCAAATATTAAGAAAAGAATTTGCTCAATTATTCCGTAGAGTAGAGCCATTTGGTGGTCGTAAAAGAGGGAGGCCTAAAAATGTCATTATAGAAGAAGTAATAAGAAATCAATTTCAATTATATCACTTAGACTTAGAAAGACTAAATATTAAATATTCGATATCAGACACAATAAATGAAGTTACAATTGATGAAGCTGAGTTAGGCATCATTTTTATGAACTTAATCCAAAACTCAATTTATTGGCTTGAAAATATAGAAAATGATCGTGAAATATTAGTAGAAGTTAGAAAAGTTAATTCAGAACAATTAGAGATTTATTTTAGTGACAGTGGCCCAGGTATAAAAAATGGTTCCGAAAATACAATATTTGAACCGTACTTCAGTACTAAACCTGATGGGATAGGATTAGGCTTATCAATTGTTGGTGAATTAGTTTCAGAATATGATGGTGATTTTATGCTCGTAAATAATGGCAATTTAGATGGAGCAAATTTTAAATTAATTTTTAGATATAGAATTTAACATGGAAAAAATATTACGTTTATTATATGTAGAAGATGATGCACAAAATAGAGATGGTTTAGTTGATGTTTTTAATGAGGATAAAATTGATGATTATACAATATTTATCGAAGGAATTGATTCATTTGATACTGCTGTAGAAAAAATTAATGTTAATCATTATCATATAGTTATTCTAGATTTATTTAAAGGTGATCCAAAGGATGACGGTGAAAAAATAGGATTGGAAATCCTTAAATTGATTCAAGGAAGATATTTTGTGCCAGTAATATTTTATTCAGGGAATACGAAAGATGTACACGATTTAAAATCTCAAATTGTAGGTGTTGTAACTAAAGGTGATGATGGAATAGATGGATTAAGATCTGAAATTGTAAGATTAGTTCAATCCAATTTACCATTTTTGAAAGATAATTTGCATAATTATATCGAAGAAGAGCTTAAAACATATTTTTGGGATATTATACATGATCAAAGAGATAAGTTTAAGCCAGAGAATAATGATTTTTCATTAGGTTATTTAATGCTTAGAAAGTTTTCACAATCTCTTTCTAAAGATAAAATTTCAGATATTTTGGGTGATAGTCAATTAAAAGATAATAAGGTGCACCCAATGGAATTTTATATTTATCCAACGGACATAAATAATGAAGTTGAAAGTGGTGAATTGTTAGAAAAAGATGGTGATGTTTATGCAATATTAACTCCTAGTTGTGATTTCGTAGAAAGATTTAGTATTAAAGATAATTCGAGTTTAGGAAGAAAAGTAGGTAAAATTTTACTTACTAAGACACGGCTTTTGTCTAATAGTGATGAATTTAAAGCTTATAAAGAGAAATCAAATAAGGAAACTACTTCAAAACTTGAGAAATTAATTATATCGGGTAAATCTGATAGATATTTCTTTTTACCAGGAACTCCTTTTATAGACAATCGGTATATTGATTTTCAAGATAAGATAATGATTACTTATGAAGATTTGGGTGGATATAGTAGACTAGCTAAGCTAGATAATCCTTTCGCTGAAGGAATGATAGCTAGTTTCATTAGATATTATAATAGAATTGGATATCCTGATATTGATTGTGAATATATTATGCGAAATTTATAAATATAATTATAGGCTTTCAAATCTAAAATACTTCATCAGTTAGGATTTGATAATCAGTCATACAAATACGTATATTTGCAAAGTTGGTAAGTGTATAGGGCAACAACAAAAATAGCAATAATGTTAAGGTAAATCAATTAATTATTTCTATACTGATTATGATGCAACTCATAGTGGAGATAAATTATTTGATTCGACCCTACACAAACCATATGTTTGGATGACTTTGAAGGATTAGTATACTATCTAATATGTACTTGGAGATACATCATTAAATGGATATGTATATTTTAGAGGACGACTTATCAGACAATAAAATGTTACAAAATTGAATTTAATTTGTATTTATTTTAAAATAAGACACTTAAAATCAGTTGTTAATACTTTTTATCGGGAAGTAACCTATTAAAATATACATATACTATCATAAGTTAAAATGCATTAAAAGCCACTATTAGAGGCTTTTTTTTATGCATATACTATTTGATTGTTTGTATCCGGCCTACGGTAGAATTCCCTATTTTTCAGACAACATAAAAATGTTAAATTCGTCTGATAAATTATGAAAAGAAGTAAATTCACAGAACACCAAATCGTCAATATTTTAAAAGAGTACGAAGCTGGAAAATCGACGAGTGATATCGTCCGTGAACAGTATCCGTCCTACGAAGTACATATTTTTTAGCCTAAGCGTATAGGCTATCTTTGTTGCATGAGCATACAGGAAAAAAGGTATCCGGCCTACGAACTACATATTTGATTGTTGGATAATCTGTTTATAGTTCTGGGGGTATAGGTTTTTTAAGTTTTTGTGGTTTATTGACATGATATTTTCAAGGGTATATTTTAACCATTGAAATGGATTGACTTCATGTTTTTTGCAGATAGCGAAGAATGAATATATCATTGCTGATCTTTGTGCTGCCTCATGACTTCCAGCAAAGAGATAATTTTTTCGTCCCAGGGCAACCGGTCGAATGGCATTCTCCACAA
>JAGKSB010000024.1 GCA_017942165.1 Rhinopithecimicrobium faecis
TTTCAATGCTAAATTAAAGGCGTTTCGTAGTGTATTCCGCGGTGTAAGAGATACTACTTTTTTCCTGTATAGAGTCATGAAATTGTATGCTTAATTATTTTCATCCCCCAAACTTTCGGTATGATCCAAATTAAGTCTATCCTATAACAAAAACCCCACTTTAAGGCATAAAAAAAGCCTCATTCGTTAAAATGAAGCTTTTTTTGGCGGAGAGCGAGGGATTCGAACCCCCGGACCTATGACAGTCAACAGTTTTCAAGACTGCCGCATTCGACCACTCTGCCAGCTCTCCGCGACAAAAGTACAAAAATTTTGTAGCCTGCCAAATACTAACGCAGAAAAATTCTTCATTTAGCGATTTTTTAGCCTTAAACAGCTAAATGATAAGTCTTTAAATTTTAATTTATTACTAACGTTTTTAATTAAATCTGTGTATTATTTCCTTTACAGCAAGAAAATACCATAAGAATTTCCGTTTTTTATAGAAATAAACAGTCTCCTATAAAACTTTCTGCTTAAAGCAATGAAAAATATCCTTACAAAGTCACTTTTATTCGTCGCTGCGGCCCTTTTAGTAGGGTTAATCGTCTATCGTATCAATACCAATAAAAAAAATGATGCCCCGCGTGAGCGTGCGGGGAAATCTGCCCTTACCGTAGGGGCAAAAGTAATCCAGCCGCAACAATTTTCTGAAGAGCTCTCCTTATCGGGATCTTTAGAAGCCAATGAACAGATTACTATACAGCCAGAAATCTCAGGCCTTGTTGTGTCCATTAATTTTCAGGAGGGTGCCATGGTAGCTAAGGGGCAGGTGCTACTTACCCTAAATGATGCGGAGTTACAGGCGCAGCTGAATCAGGTAAAGACGCAGAATAATTTAGCCTTAGAGAATAATCGTCGTGCTAAGTTGCTCTTAGAGAAGGAGGCGATTAGCAGGGAAGAGTATGAAAGTGCCAATGCGACCTACAGAAGTAGTCTAGCGCAGATACAGCTGATTCAAGCTCAGCTATCGAAAACTGTAATCCGTGCGCCATTTTCCGGAATTGTAGGCTTAAGAAATATTTCTAAGGGAGGCTATATTACGCCGGCTACAGTCGTAGCGCAGCTCGTGAATGTTGACCAGCTGAAAGTAACTTTTTCCATTCCTGAGAAGTACGCCTCCAAGGTGCAGAAAGGACAAAATATACAATTTAATGTCGATGGCAGCCGCGATCGTCATACAGCAAAAATATATGCCATAGAGCCAACAATACAAACAGATTCCCGCACCCTGCAGGTAAAAGCTTTAGCGCCAAACACATGGAAAAAATTAATGCCTGGCCAATTTGCAACGGTAAACTTCCCCTTGGAAGCTACAGACAACAGTTTGCTTATTCCTTCGGAAGCACTTATTCCCATTCAAAATGGAAAGAAGGTATTTCTCTATAAAAATGGAAAAGCAAAGGAAGTGTTGGTGCAGATTGGAAGCCGCACAAAAGATGATGTCGTAATAGTATCGGGTATGCAAGCCGGAGATACTCTGTTGACAACGGGCGTTATGACCTTGAAAGATGGTGCTGAAGTAACTGTAAAATTTAGATAGTAGCACCATGAGTTTATCAACCTTAAGCATAAAGCGCCCCGTATTAACGATTGTCGTTAACCTACTCCTGATGTTATTTGGGATTATGGGCTACTCTTTTTTAGGGGTGCGCGAATTTCCATCCATTGATCCAGCACAGATTTCTGTGCGCACGAACTATGCCGGAGCAAATGCAGATATCATAGAGTCACAGATTACAGAGCCCCTGGAAAAGGCCATCAATTCTATTGATGGTATAAAGAATATATCCTCCACTTCAGCACAAGGATCCAGCACTATTACGATAGAATTTAAGCTGGAGAAAAATCTGGAGGAAGCAGCGAATGATGTACGCGATAAGGTGTCGCAGGCTTTACGCAGCTTACCTCAGGATATCGATGCTCCTCCTGTAGTTTCTAAGGCTGATGCAGACTCCGAGCCTATTATCACGATGACTGTGCAATCGGAAAATAAGAATGTACTGGACCTTTCAGACTACGCTGAAAATGTTATCGCTCAGCGCCTACAGTCTATTTCTGGCGTTAGCTCCGTTATGATTATGGGGCAGAAAAAGTATGCTATGCGCCTGTGGATAGATCCTCAGAAGCTGGCTTCCTTTGGGCTTACCGTAATGGATGTTCGTGCCGCCTTAACGGCACAGAATGTCGAGCTTCCTTCAGGGAAATTAACAGGCTCCAAAACTGAATTGGCGATAAAGACATTGGGAAATCTCGCTACAGAGGAGGAGTTTGACAATATTATCCTAGCGACAAATGCGACCCAGGTGGTGCGCTTCAAGGATGTTGGCCGCGCTTATTTAGAGGCTGAAAATTTTGAGACTAGCATGTCCGAGTCTGGAAAGCCGATGGTGAGTCTTGCTGTCATCCCGCAGCCGGGAACCAACTACCTAGATATTGCCGATGGCTTCTACAAGGAGTATGATAAGATACAGAAGGAGCTTCCAGATGGATTTAAGATGGATGTAGCCATTGACAATACCTTATTTGTTAAGAAAGCCGTTACCGAAGTCTTAGAGACACTATTAATTTCTATTGTTCTCGTGGTCTTAATTATATACCTATTCTTCCGTAACTGGTCCATCGCTTTCCGTCCGTTAATAGATATTCCAGTATCCCTGATAGCCACTTTTTTCGTGATGTATTTATGTGGGTTTTCAATCAATGTATTGACACTTTTGGCCATTGTGTTGGCAACGGGATTAGTGGTGGATGACGGCATCGTGGTAACGGAAAATATATTTAAGAAAGTCGAGGAGGGGATGTCCCCCTTTGAGGCTGCCGTGAAGGGGTCTAATGAAATCTTTTGGGCTGTAATTTCTATTTCTGTCACCTTGGCAGCGGTATTTCTTCCGGTTATATTTTTGGAGGGCTTTGTGGGGCGTCTATTTCGAGAATTCGGGGTCGTCATTGGAGCTGCGGTATTAATTTCAGCCTTTGTATCCTTGACATTAACACCGATGTTAAACGCCTATCTTATGAAAGGAGGGGAGCAGAAGAAGTCTAAATTCTATGAGCGTACGGAAAAATATTTTGTGTTAATGAATACGAGCTATACGCAGTATTTAAAGCGTTTTTTACGCTTTAAGTGGATGAGCTTTACCATTATTGCCGCTTGTTTTGGAATTATATACCTCTTTTTTCAGCTACTACCGAAAGAGACGGCGCCATATGATGACCGTAGTTATGTGGTGGTACGTGCTACTGGGCCCGAGGGAGTGTCTTATAGGTATATGCAACATCTAATGAATGACCTAACGAATTTGGTGAACGACTCGATTCCGGAGAAGCATGTTAGCTTGGTGATTACTTCGCCAAGTTTTGGCCCTTCCGCAGTAAACTCTGGAATTATCCGCTTAGGTTTGGTGCAACCTGGAGAACGAGCGCGTACGCAGGCGCAGGTGGTAAGCAAGTTGTCGGCTTTAACACGTCGGTTTCCAGAAGGAAAAATTTCGGTTTCACAGCAGCCTACAATAGCAGTTAACAAAAGGGGAGGTCTCCCAATACAATATGTTATACAGGCTAATGATTTCACGCAGCTTGAGGAGAAGATTCCCGCGTTTATGGAGGCTGTTGCTGCAGATGAAACATTTTCCATTGCTGACGTCAATTTAAAGTTTAATAAGCCGGAAGTGTATGTCACCATAAATCGTGAGAAGGCGGAGACCTTAGGGGTATCTGTTATGGCTATCGCGCAGACCTTACAGATGTCTCTTTCGGGGCAGCGCTTTGGTTACTTTATGATGAATGGTAAGCAGTACCAAGTGATGGGCCAGTTTGATGAGGCTAACCGTGCTACGAGTCAGGATATTTCTGGGATGTACGTGAAGAGCGATCAGGGGCAGCTTATACAGCTTGAAAATTTAGTTACCATTGAAGAGCAAAGTAGCCCTCCGCAGTTGTTTCACAATAATCGGTATATGTCTGCTACAGTTTCCGCAGGATTGGCTGACGGCAAGAGTATCGCAGACGGCATTGAAGCTATGGAGCGCATTCGTGCCCAGGTTTTGGATGACACATTTACGACGGATTTGTCCGGGGAGTCGCGCGATTTTATGGAAAGTAGTTCAAATACAGCTTTCGCCTTTGGCCTTGCTATCTTATTAATATTTTTGATTTTGGCGGCGCAGTTTGAAAGTTTTATAGATCCTATAATCATTATTATTACGGTTCCTATGGCTGTTGCTGGGGCGTTATTTTCGCTGTGGTTATTTGGTCAGACATGGAATATATTTAGTCAGATTGGAACTATTATGTTAATAGGATTGGTGACAAAAAATGGGATTCTTATTGTTGAATTTGCCAATCACCTGCGTGCGCAGGGGATGCCCAAATATCAGGCTATTCTGGAAGCTTCGGAGTCGCGCTTGCGCCCAATTCTGATGACTTCCTTGGCGATTGCTTTGGGGGCGCTACCGATCGCCCTTTCCTTGGGTGCTGCTTCTACAAGCCGTATTGGGATGGGCGTTGTGATTGTTGGGGGGACATTATTTTCCCTGGTATTAACCTTATTTGTTATTCCCGCTTTCTATTTGATGTTGTCAAGAACGAAGAAGAAACGCGTGGAGCTAGAAAATCTTGAAGCTTAAATTATGAAATTATATTTGGTCTTAGGGTGGCTTTTTGGAAGTCTAACCCTAGCATATGCACAGGAGAAGTTGACCGTTAAAGAGGCGATAGCTATTACATTGGAAAATAATTTCGATATCCAATTAGCAGAGAATACCACAAAAATTGCGCAGGAGAATTTAAGCCTTGGCAATGCTGGATTTCTACCTACGGTGACGGCAAATTTAAATCAGAATAACAGCCTCCAAAATTTGGAGCAGATACAGAATTCTGGGGAAGTGCGCTCCATGAAAAATGCGAAGAATAATAGTTTGAACTACGGACTGAATGTTGGGTGGACGATTTTTGATGGCTTAGGTATGTTTACCCGTTATAAGGTTTTAGATGAAACGGAAAAACGTACAGGAATAGCCTTTAAGAAGTCTGTGCTTACACAGGTTTCCGATGTGCTAAGCACCTATTATTCTATTGTCGAGCAAAAGACGCTTCTTGCGGCTCTAGATACGACGATACAGATTTCTGCAGATAGGTTAAAGGTTGCGGAAAATAGATTCGAGATCGGTAAGGCCTCCCGTTTAGAGGTGTTAAATGCACAGGTTAACCTCAATGAGGATCAGTCTAATAAGGTTAGGCAGCAGGCGGTCGTGAAAAATTTAAAGACGAATTTAAATAGGTTAATGGGGCGCATGCTAACGGTAGAATTTGATGTCTTAGATGAGGTTACTTTTCAAGAAACCATGCTATTGCCAAATTTGCAGGCGCAAGCGCTAACACAAAATCCAGATCTACAGCTAATTGCTGTAGATAAAACGCTCGCGGAATTACAGCTGAAGGCCACGAAAGCAAATCGCCTTCCTGTAATAAGATTAAATGCTGGGTATATCTTCTCGGACTCTGAATCGTCTTTGGGATTTGTTAAAAGTTCGAATGCTAAGGGTTTAAATTATGGCGCTACCATAGCGCTCAATGTTTTTGACGGCTTCAACCAACGCCGTAATGAGCGTGTTTCGAAGTTGCAAATTAAGTCGGCAGAAATTCTCTTAGCGCAGCAGCAGCAGCTTGTCGAGAGCACCCTTTTAACGGCTTTTGAGGACTACCAAACGAATAGGTTGTTAATAGATTTGGAAGAAAATAATGAGAAAATAGCGCGACAAAATTTACGTATCACCCTCGATAAATTTCGTATTGGTACGGTAAGCACCGTAGAATTTCGCGATGCTCAGGAGAATTATATCAATGCTGTAGCTCGTAGAAATGCCGCAGTTTCGGCCCTTAAGAGGTCGGAGATTCAGGTAGAATTTATTGCTGGAAACTTGCGAATTGCGGAGTAATGGTGGCTGGTATATTAGGTGAGGAATAAATCTCTTGAGCTTTGTGTAGCAGGTATTGTTGTTCTCTGATATTCCTAGCAGTATCCAAAAAACTTACGTGAAGAGAAAATAAGGTGGATTTGAAAATCCACCTTTTTTTTTATTAATTTTATAGGTAGACTTTCTTGTTTTACATTTTTTATAGTTTATAAGCAGCTCTTTGTAGGTGTTTAGTCATTCAGCGATAACCAAAATCTGCAAATTCATGGGTTAATATTCTTCTTAAATGATTGAATCACAGTTAATCAATTTACCATTTAAAAAATGTGTGTTATAATTTACGGTCGAAGTTCTTTCTTGCCTATTATGATCAAATTTTTTCTTCCAACTATATATAATCCTGCATCCATTCTTCAGCTAATATTTGCACTTGCGTAATATCCTCAAATAAATAAACATCTACTATGTTTTCTCTGAATGTACGATTGAACCAATCGATATAGCCATCTTGCATGGGACGACCTGGTTGTATATATTGAAGTTCAATACTATTTCTATTTTACCAATCTTGGAATTTTTTTCCGCATAAATAAGCTCCCATTTCCTTTCGCTGGCAGGGCTTAACACGACAAATCTAATTTAAATAATGCAAAGACAAATACGAAAAGTCACGAAGATAAAAGATGCATTCAAATCTGATTTAGCGTTTATGAAGCTCATATATATGGTGGTAAAAGATAACTCTAAATAGAGCGCAGTGACACAGTTGGCCTTACACTACCGATTTTAATTTTTATAACTTGTTGATTATCAGTTTTTAAAATATTATCGAAATAAGAAAATAATTAAATATAACTTTTATAGATTTTTAGGGTAAAAATCGATGATTTTTACCCTAAAAAACCCATGTTTGGCAGAGTTAAAAATCAACGGAAAAACAAAAACTAAAGAAAAAAGAACCAAAGTGGGTGGGTGCTTATAAGTGTTAAATAATTTATAATCAATAATTTATATTTCTTTATTTGCTCATTTTGCCTAGCATACCTACTGGCATGCTAAATCTCCCTTCTGTTGCTGTATTTTATAGAAAAAGATTGCATTTATTGTTTGTGTAAAATAATTAACAACTTTTTTGATAAAAAACTTTTGTTTTGATAAATAAATTATACTTTTGCTTCAATAAATTATATTTTATGAATAACTTCTATTTTTGTTTTATAGTATTATTTCTATTTTCTTGCAAAAAAGAAATCATCCCTGTAGAATCTGTAGATAACCCCATAGCAACACATCATGATTTAGGTAAAAAACTAGAAAATCCATATGCCATACGTAATATAAAAAAAGCATTGAATGTGCTGATGTCCACACGGAAACAAGTTATTCAAAATCAGGATTTAGAACGCTCCCATCTCTATATAAGATTTTTACCAAAAACGTATGAGGATATGCTGATCTTAGAATCAGACAGTTCTCTTGTCTATGAATCGGTTCCTTTTGGTTATGAAAACTCCGCAGATTTGGATTTCTATCAAGACCCCGCTATCCCTAAAGATCAATATACTTGGCAATAGGCTATTGTGGAACATGATTATACATTTCCAAATGTGCAATACGAAATATTGGAAGAGCTTTATTTACCTACCGATGAGGAAGAGGCGCTTGAACAACTTGCTTTCAATATGACAGGGAATATAGAAAATCAAGAAAGTTTACAACACATAATGTCTATTGACGATAAAGAAGTTTCGGCAATCTTTAGTAAACGCTATAGACCTTCAGGAACACTTCTTGTGCAAAACAGTTTTGGAGGTGCCGTTCCTTTAAAAAGAGCCGCAATACAAGTGAAAACAACCTGTTGGAGTAATGTTGTACATACAAATGATGATGGATATTATATAGTCGACAGAAGATATAAAGATATTCCTACTGTAAAATTATGGAATAGAAACCAAACAAATAAAACGACGCAAAGATGGACCGAACATATTGGTTTTTGGGTTAGTGATAACCTAGGAAAAGGAAAAACTTTTAACTATACCATAGCACATACTGATGGTTCAAAAAGAGATCTTTGGGTTAAAGCAACTATAAATAACGCTTTTGTCATCTATGATGATTTCGCTAATAAAAATGGAATAAAAAGACCCGATAATGTTAGAACATGGGTATTTAGTGGTAGTGATTATGGTGGTGCGCCATTATTACATAACAAGGCATTTACATCGTATAGTTATTTTTATCCTGCAATTGCTTCCAAAAATAACGAAAATTTTGGAAGCAAATCAGCAAAAACGGGGATACTTGCACTAAGTCCTCTGATGGATTTAATTACATCGGTGACACTAACACACAAAAACTTGCCCGATATCATTATTGGAACTAAAGGAAAGAATACAAGTGAAATATATGCTATGGTCTTCCATGAAACCGCACACTATAGTCATAAAAACCAAGTCAGTAATGGCTTTTGGGCAAATGTTCAATATCAGGCTATGTTTGATAAAACAAAGGGTACATACGGAGATGGATCGCCAATTTATTCTAGTTATACAGGGGTTGCTGAAGCTTGGTCTAACTTTATTGAATATCAGATGATGTATCAAAGCTTTCCTAATACATTCAGCTTGATTACCCCCTTAATTTTGGATAGCAGATATAATAGGAACATGACGGCTTATTATTTCAGTGGTTCCACTATTCCAAGCAGCACAGGCATTGCAGCAGATTTCGCACGTTGGATTCCATCTGGGTTATTACGAGATCTAATGGATAATGATAATAATCCCATTCAACTCAAATGTGGGTCCGATTATGAAACTACAGTATATAGTGGAGTAGACAGGGTCTCCGGATTTACATACAAACAGATCTATGACCTTTTAACAGAAGATGTAACCTCTATACCGCGACTAAGAGATAAGATAATACGTCTATATCCAAATAGAAACAGCAATAAAGAAATCACTGAATTATTCAAACTATATGGTTATTAAAATTAACATAAAACGAATTTCCTTATTGGGCTGCATAGCTGTATTCTGCTTATGTACAGCTATGCGCTGTAAAAAAGCCGACTATGTTTATCATGATCTCGAAGGTTTAGAAGGGAAGAAGGTAGATATTAGTCTTATCCCAAAAAGTTTGTCATATAAAGTAGGAGAATTGATTAAGATAGAAGGAACTATTACGCCACAAGATATTGGTCTTGTGGATTTTGAGAATTTTGAGGAACCAATTATCGCCGATTTTTATTTTTATGATAAAAATAACTTTCCTAATATAGCTTACGAAGCATTTAGCTTAGTAAGCACGGAAAAAGAATTAAATAGCGACAGAACGGTTTATATGATAAAATACACCTATTCCATAAAGAAGAAAGGCTCATATAAAATAATGAATGATACAACTTTTTCGAGTCGAAATATATACAGCTTAGTTTTTATCAGAATACTGTCAGGTAAACGCAAACCAAGGGGATACGAAGGATACGTTCCATTGGTCTTTACCAATAACAATAAAACGTTTATAGAAATTGAAGTACAATAAACGTCTGTTTACATATATATTCTTTTTTCTTTTTTCCTTTATCTCGGGAGTGTAACTCAAACTGTGTCATTGGATAATTAAGCTCGCTCTAAAAGTTTCTTTCGAGCTTGAGTCTATCTCCAAATTTAATATAAAGTTGAGATATAGTCAAGCCCCAGTTTTGCATTGGCAA
>JAGKSB010000025.1 GCA_017942165.1 Rhinopithecimicrobium faecis
ACAACAGGTAGAACTAATTTTTTCTAGACCTGGTAAACCCACAGATAATGCGTATATTGAATCATTTAACGGTAGCTTTCGCGATGAATGCCTGAACACAAATTGGTTTTTATCTTTGGAAGATGCTAAACAAAAAATACAAGCTTGGAAAACAGAATATAACACCTTCAGGCCCCATAGTTGTTTAGGGGATTTAACACCTGAGATGTTTATCGAAAGTCAAATAAAAAAACAGATTTCTCTATTTTAGAATAGTCTTGAAAATGGGAGGAGCTCATTAAATTAAATTTTAGTAATTATAAGTTGTGTGAAAAATGGTAATTCTTCAATCAACGATCGAAGGATGGACCAAACAAGCGCTTGAAAAACTGGAACCATTATATGAACAGCTCATCTTCGATACCAGCGCGCAGGGCTATTTACAGGTAGACGAAACACCGATAAAAGTGCTGGACAGCGATAAAAAAGGCGCTGCCCATCAAGAGTATTATTGGGTATACCACGCTCCATTGGAGGGTATCGTGCTGTTTGATTATAGTCCCACCCATGGTAGTATTGCTGCAGTACCTATGCTTGGAAATTTTAAAGGATATCTTCAGACAGATGGCTATGCGGTATACGATAAATATGCTAAAAAGAAAGCAATCACTCATCTAGCATGCTGGGCACATGCGCGCCGCGAGTTTGAAAAAGCATTGGATAACGATAAACCAAGAGCTGAAAAGGCATTATTGATGATCCAAAAGCTTTATGCCCTTGAGCGGAAAGCCAAACAAGATAATCTGACAGCAGAACATATCAAGAAGTTGCGACTACAGGAATCTTTACCCGTTATCAACGAAATGGGTAAATGGATCTTTGAGGAGATAAAAGCGACACTTCCAAAAAGTCAGATCGGAAAAGCAATGACTTATGCATATGCTAGATGGGACGCTCTGTCGGCATACCTATACGATGGAAATCTACTTATAGATAATAATCTGGTGGAGAATGCCATTCGACCGGTTGCCCTGGTAAGAAAAAATTATCTCTTTGCTGGAAGTCATGAGGCAGCCCAAAGGGCAGCAATGATATATTCATTCTTCGCTATCTGCAAAAAACATGAAGTCAATCCATTTCAATGGTTAAAATATACCCTTGAAAATATCATGTCAATAAACCACAAAAACTTAAAAAACCTATACCCCCAGAACTATAAACAGATTATCCAAA
>JAGKSB010000026.1 GCA_017942165.1 Rhinopithecimicrobium faecis
GGCGAAATGATCAATTGCTGAGAAATCGCTAACTTTTAAACTAAAATAAATAGTAAATTTGATGATATAATTAGTATGGAAAATACAAGATAAGGATTAGAAGGAATCGATATAAAAAGTAAAGAGTTAAGTGTTCCACCACTTAACTCCATGAAATTTAATTCGCCTGTACTCGGAAAAGTAGAAAGAATATATTCACAATTTTAACGCGAAATACAGCTTTTTGTTTCGCAATAACAAAAAAAATTTACGGGAAACCGTAAAATCCTTTCTTCCGATGTACCTAGAGGTTTATGCGTACCTCTTGTCCTGTACGAAAAGACAAGTCATATATATAATTTAATAACGTGCTACCTATGTAGCTCCGTACGGTGTTTTGCTTTGGTAAGCCTGTATGTTTTTACCGTGCATTAAGCACTCAAATTTAATAAATATAAATACGATGGCAACAAATGGAAAGCCTGGCGACAACCGCCGACATGGAGCAGTAAAAGACCGTTCTCAAGCATTTAACCCCACAACGGAACAGTGGGTAAAAAGCGATACTGAAACAGGAAAGTTTATGACTGCTAAACAAGACAGCACACCTTTTAAGGGACTTAGAAAGGAATCGGGAAAATAAAAATGGCATTACTTACAAGTTCTTACTTAAAGAACGTTTATAATTCGAATTTAACTTCATTAAATGAAAGTATACGTACAAGAAATTTCAGTGCAAGTACAACATCCAGTTTCGATATTTTCCTTTCACATAGTTTTTTAGACCGCGATGAGGTTCTTGGTCTATACAAGGAATTGACCAATCGCGGATTTTCAGTGTACGTTGACTGGATTGTCGATCCTCAGCTAGACAGGAATCACGTTACCAAAGAATCCGCATCCTTAATCAGGGCAAGGATGAAAGCATCAAAAACATTACTACTGGCAGTTTCGCATAATGCCGCTGTATCAAAGTGGATGCCCTGGGAGTTGGGGTATGTAGATGGCGATAAGGGGTTTTGCGCTATTATACCAATTTCAAAAGATAATCAAACCAGATCTAGTTATAGTGGCTATGAATATCTTTCACTTTATCCGTATACCACACTGCAGGATGATTCGAATGGAGACCCGCGTTTATGGCTTTTTGAACAGGATGGCGGGTACATTGTTTTGGAAGATTGGATCAGACGCGGTGTTAAACCATATAAACGTTAGTGCTATGAAAAAGAAAATTTGTTTTGTAATCATGGGTTTCGGAAAAAAGAAGGACCCGCTCACTAATAGGACCATAGATCTGGACGAGACTTATAAAAAGATAATTAAGCCGGCAGTTACAGCTTCTAACTACAACTGCGTAAGAGCTGATGAAATTATGGAAAGTGGAATAATTGATCGGAGCATGTTTGCGCTATTGATAAATGCAGAGTTGGTTATTGCTGATATCACCACATATAACCCGAATGCATTGTATGAACTTGGTGTTAGGCATGCAGTCCGCCCATACTCTACAATTATCATAAAGGAAGAAGAAGAAGTAAGCCCCTTTGACATTAACCATAGCAGAACATTAAGCTATAAACATTTAGGGAGTGAAATTTCTAACTTAGAAGCGAAAAGGTGTGTAAGAGAGTTAAAGGATCTGATCTCAACTGTTACCACAACACCATTGACAGATAGCCCGCTGTACTCTTTTATACCTAAAGTTGTTCAGCCGAAGTTAGCCCAAGAGCATTTTGATGAAATTATTGGAGAGTTAAGGACTAGGGAAGATTCAATTTATTCTCTCATGGAAAATGCAAAGGAAATGATTGTCCGCGAGGATTTCGTTAATGCCGCTCAAAAATGGAAGCGTCTGAGCGAAATGGTTGAAAATGATTCTTTTTTTGTCCAGCAGTTTGCGCTTTGTACCTATAAAAGCCAAACGCCTAACAAATTGGTGGCCCTGACCACTGCGCTAACTATTATGGAGAAATTGAAACCTTTTAATGACGCAGAATCTCTCGGAATTGCGGGCGCAATCTATAAGAATTTATGGAGAGAAACCTCAGATATGGAGTTCTTGAACATTGCAATAGAAACGTACAAAAAAGGATGGAATCTTTTTAATGATTATTACACAGGTGAAAACTATGCAAATTGTTTGGAGCAACGAGCGTTAAATGAATCAGATTCGCATTTGAAAATCTATTATAGAATTGAAGCAGAAAGAACTAGAAAGGAAGTAATAGACATTGTATTGCCGCTACTGTCTGTTCATAAGGAGGAATTGGAAGAAGTAAAATGGAGGTCGGCAACTCTTTCTAACTGCTTCAGGTCGCTGGGGGATATATCCAGAGCAGAAGAATATGAGCAAAAATTCCTAAATGAAAATCCGGAAACCTGGGAAATCAGCACCTTTCAGGCAACCAAAGAAGAATTAATTAAATTGAAATTATAGATGGCACATAATTACAACTTGTATATCAGTCATTCATGGAAGAAAAACAATGAACTGATTAGACTAAGAAATCTGCTTGAAGACAGGGCTTATTTCCCTGTTGAGTTTCTTGAGGCCTCTCCAGACCAGCCAATTAATTCGATGAACGAAAGTTATATCAGGAAGCGTTTGGCGCTTAAAATTTCTAAAGCTGATGTGCTATTGGTTATGGCTGGAGTTTATGCAACGACTAGTGATTGGATTACTTTCGAAATGCAGGTGGCACATTCGCTGGGCATTCCAATTATTGGAGTCATCCCATGGGGGCAAAGCAATATATCCAGCATGGTAAGATCGTATGCGGTGGATATAGTTGGATGGAATACAGAAAGCGTTGTTAAATCAATTAGATATTACAGTAAACAAAAAAATAATGGCACATAAATGCTTTATATCCTTCAAAACTGAGGATATTGGTTATAAAAAGTATATACATGATCACCTGAAAGTGGACATGATAGACAAATCGTTACATATTCCAATCAACTCGGTTGATGAAGATTATATTATGAGAAAAATCCGAGAACATTATTTATCAGATTCAACTGTTACAATTTTTTTGATTGGAAATCATTCGTCAGAAAATTCACCTTTTCAGAACCAGAATTTTTTGAAGCGTGAATTGCAAGCTTCATTGTATCACGGTGTAGGTAATACAATAAATGGAATACTGGGTGTAGTATTGCCAAGTATGTACGATAAGATTTATGCAGGAAGTGAAACCTGCAATATTTGTGGTAACTCTCATAATTATGTGAATATTAATGGTGATACTGTTATATCAGAATTTGCATATAATTACTATATACCAAATAACAAATGTGCTTGGGGTGATGACGATAAGTTTTGTGTGCTAGTAAAGTGGGATGAGTTTTGTAAGACACCGAACTATTATATTGATAAAGCATTCAACAAGAGAGATTCACCCATTTCTTTAAAAGTAAAAGTAAAACCGTAATGGAAAACAAAAATTATCCAAATTATTATATCGCCGGAGATGACGCGTCATTAAAAGCTCAATCCAGGTATGTACGCTTTGTAAAATTCGATTTGCTTTTGATGGTTTTCTCTGCACTAATCTGCATCTATAATTATCAGACTGAAGATTCCAAGCTTATAGTATACATATTATCTGGTGTGATGCTGCTGTTTGCACTATTTATATCTATCATATTAAAGTTTAAGAAATACGAGGATGTTTGGTACAGGGGACGGGCTTTAGCTGAATCTTGTAAAACACTAACATGGCGATTCATCATGTGTTCAGAATATTTCGAATCTGGCTTATCTGGTGCTGAAGCGGATAATAGATTTATTGGAAGAATAAGGGAAATCAATGATGAATTTAATGATTTAACAGGGGTGTTGGTTGCCTCAAAGCTTGCGTTACCAGTGATTACTGGTGAAATGAACAGAATTCGATCATTATCCCTAGAGGACAGAAAGGCTTTTTATTTAAATAAAAGAATTACAAACCAGATTGAATGGTACTCGTCAAAAGCCGATAGTAATAAATCGAAGTATGAAAATTGGTTTTGGATGGTGATCGCATCTCAATTATTAGCTTTATTATCTATTGGGTATCTAGTTGCTTGCCCGACTTCTAATTTTAATATGGTAGGCCTGTTTTCTACTATTTCCGCAAGTGGCTTTAGTTGGCTGCAATTGAAAAAATATCAAGAGAATAAAGAGGCCTATACGACAGCCACTTCAGAACTCAATTTAATCAAAGAGGAAGCAAACAGATATAATACAGATACAGAATTTGCTAAGTATGTTCTTGATTCTGAAAATGCAATGTCAAGGGAGCATACAATGTGGTTAGCACAAAAAAGAAGGTAATTGAATGTACAAGCAAGGATTTAATAAAGCAAATATATATGAGAATATTCTGTGGGCTTTTGAAAAAGATCCAACAGTAAAAACTAGGCCGTGTGTATTTTTAAGTCATAAGAGGGAGGATAAAGACGCTTGTAAAGTTATAAGTAGTTATCTGAAAAACGCAGGTATAGATTATTATCTAGATATAGAGGATAACAGTTTACAAAGTGCATCTAATTCTAATGATCCTATAAGAATAACAGAGAGTATTAAGGAAGGGATTAAGAACAGTACTCATATGTTGGTAGTGATATCTGAAAAAACCTATAAATCACTTTGGGTTCCATTTGAAGTTGGATATGGACACGCGTCAATATTGGAACAGGACAAATTAAATGCTGAAAGTAATAAATTAAAACTTTCTGTTCTGACTTTGAGGGATATTTCAGAAGTGAATCTGCCAGATTATTTACAAGTTGCATACATTATAAAAGGCACGAAAAGTCTTAATACGTACATCAATAAAATAAATGATAGAATAGAGAAATCATCTTTAAACGAAGTAAGAATGATGTCACATACTGAAGCTAGTCACCCTCTGGATAACGTATTGAACTGGCAACTTTAAGGCTTTAGATAAGTTTATTACGATGGATATTTAAGAGAATTTTGTTAAAATCAGTATATCTGGATAGACTAACTTAGTGTACAGTTAAAGTTAAGCATAAAAACTTTATTTTAACAAATGAAACGAGACAGAAAAATCTACGATCCAGCATTTAAAACCAAAGCAGTTCAATTAAGCAATGAGCGGAGCAACATTTCCGAATTGGCTCGCGAGCTGGGTATAGCGGTCACCTTGCTTTATAAGTGGCGCAAAGAATATGAAGAATTTGGAGAAGGAAGTTTTCCTGGAAATGGTAATTTGAAACTGACGCCAGAGCAAGAAAAAATCTACGAATTGGAGAAAAAACTCAAGGACGCAGAGCTTGAACGAGATATATTAAAAAAAGCAATAGGCATTTTTTCCAAGAGCGGTCGATGAAATATGGGTTTATTAAAAACCATGAATATTTATTTCCGATTGAAAGAATGTGTACAATTTTAAAGGTTTTGTTCTAGCGGTTATTTTAAATGGAAGAACAAGTCAATTTGCAATAGATTGCTTTTGAAAGATATAATAAAGCAGGAAATAATAGCAATTTATTTCTCCTCAAAACAACGTTATGGCAGTCCGCGGGTAACTTTTGAACTCAACACTTTAGGTTTTAAAACATCCCGAATAACTGTTGCTAAATACATGAAGGAGCTAGGATTAAGAAGTAAACTGAGTAGAAAATTTAAAGTTACAACCAATTCAAAACACAATTATTTGGTGGTATAGAATGTGTTGAACCGGAAGTTCAAAGTTGCCAAACCTTCAAAAGGTTGGGTTTCAGACATCACTTACATTCAAACCAAAGAAGGGTTTTTATATTTAACTACAATTCTTGATTTATATGACCGGAAAATAATTGGATGGAGTTTAAGCAACGGAATGAGTACCGAAGAAACAAGTCTCGCGGCTTGGAAAATGGCAATCAAAAACAGAGAAGTAAATGAAGGTTTACTATTTCACTCGTAATTTAGCCCCCAATAAGTTCGGAGTGAAATTTTAGATTTCAAATTAATACATTTGAGATAATGAAATATAAGAAATGGACTTTAGCTGAAAAGCTAGAAATCTTATCTAGTGGCGATGCCATAGGGGTTGTAGAGTCATGTCGTAAATATGGCGTAAGCTCAGGTACTTTTTATAACTGGAAGAAAAAGCACGATAGTCAAGGTGAAGCCGGCTTAAAAATTACATATGATACCAAAAGTAAAGAGCTAAAGCAGGCAGAAGAAGAGAATCGTATACTTCGTAAATTACTTAGTGACAAAGACATTGAATTGGAGGTTCAAAGATCACTTTTAAAAAAAAAGTTTGGGACATCCGATCCAAGAAAGATATAGTTGCCAGATTGCATCAGCGGTTTAAGTGTAGTAAATCCTAGTTAATACGGATGGTTGGCATGGTAGCTAGTAGCTAATATCGAAAGCCTAGCTTAGGAAAAAAGAAGACACTATCCCATAAAGTGTGTGAGTTAAAAAGTTAGGCTTGGATTTTATAATCTGAGCCTCAAAAAATTTTGTTACAAAATGCCTTAAAATAGATTTTTATCGGTAGCGTCCCGCTAACTGTGTAAGTTGAAAAGTTATTTTGAAAAATTATGAGCCCTGAAAGCTCAAATAATTTTTTGGAAATAACTTTTTATTATTTTTAAACGTTACATAGTTATGATGGACAAAGAAGAATTATTGAACAACAAGGATTTTTATAAGTCCTTCAAAAGTGGAGAAGATTTAACGTCATTCTTCAAGGAACTGCATAAAAAAGCAGTTGAGCATATGTTAGATGCTGAGTTAGACAGCCATCTGGACAATGAAAAACATGAAAAAACGTTAAGCGGAATTACCGTAATGGACACGGAATCAAGAAAATAAAATCCTCTTTTGGAGCATCTGAGATCAAAGTTCCTAGAGACCGTGAAGGTAGTTTTGAGCCAGCTTTAGTTCCTAAAAGACACAATATCATTGATGGTTTAGAGAATATCATCATTTCTTTTTATGCCAAAGGAATGAGTGTTTCGGATATTGAAG
>JAGKSB010000027.1 GCA_017942165.1 Rhinopithecimicrobium faecis
CCTATGGCATCGCCACTAGATAAGATTTCTAGCTTTTCAGCTAAAGTCCATTTCTTATATTTCATTATCTCAAATGTATTAATTTGAAATCTAAAATTTCACTCCGAACTTATTGGGGGCTAAATTATATTGAGCATATATAATTTATAACGTATGCAGATACGAATAAACCAATACCAAATACCGAATGAGTTAGTAGGCTTCTTAGTCTTAATATATTGGGATCTTGAAGATTAGAAGCAGCAATACCAAAAGCAGGCTGCATAATAAAGAATGGTGCAATTATAGTTACAAGACCAACAATTAAAGCAGGTAATAATGTTGGGTTTTCCAACCATTTCATCCCCATAATCATCACGAGTAGAATAGCAAAACTAATTCCTATTAAATAATGCGCCGTCCAACCAATAAAAATCTCATATTTCTAGGGAGTAGCTTTTACAATGTTTTCGTGAAAAAACTTTCCTTCTGAGAATTTAGAAATCCATCTTCCAACTAATCTATAATCTAATGAGTTGATATTAAAAAACTTTAATACAAAAGTGTAAATATCCATTACTAAGGTTGCTCCAATACCTACTAAAGTAATTTTTAAAATTTCGTTCATAATTTTAAATTATTTAATGTGATGAACAAAATTACTTTTGAAATTAATTACGATAACAGGACAAAAACAAGGTTGTATAGGACAGATTAATAAATTTTGCGGTATTCATCAGGTGTTGAACCTGTGTGCTTCTTAAAAAATCGAATAAAATAAGATGAATCCTCAAAACCTAAGTCGCAAGCTATTTCCTTGACTTGATTAGATGTCGCCATTAACAATGTTTTGATGATTTGATAAAGAATTATTTATGATTGCAACATTTAGGTTTTGCTTGCTTAATGTTATGAAAAATAGACCAAATAAAAGTCTTAATGCATTGAAGTAAAAAGCATCTTTTTGTTCAATAGTATATGAAATTTGAGATAAAATATTTTTAACAACAACAAACTCCTGTTCTCTAAAACTGAAATGGTTGATTGACGACAGTGTATGAAAAGCAGTTAGCACACTTCTATCCCTATTTATTTCTTCCCTAATTACTTTTACAAAAACATGTGTAATGCCTATATCGGTATGATCCATTAATTTTGAAACATATTCTATCCAGAGGTTTTATCAGCGCCTAATTTCATTCCAAAATTAGAGTCTTCCCTACTCTGTTCATTTTTATTCAAAAAGGTTGAATATTTGATTTTATCTTTTATGTTTAAGGGGTATGCATATTGTTCATACAACAGGTTGGTCTGTGAATCAGTTGCAAAAGAGCTTATATAATTTACACTATTCTGAATACGCTGTTCTAAATCTAATCCTACATATTTTTTAGGGTTAAAAACGCTGTAAGGAGGTAGCTAATCGTACCATAAATAGAGCGAAGAAGCTAACATATACACGGAATCTATAACAGACTCCGTGTAATTAAGATCTGTTTTCAGGCTATTATCTTCTATAGAATCTTTTTTACAAGAGATAAAGAAAAAAGAAGATATATATAAACGGATGTTTATTGGACTTCAATTTCTATATAGGTTTTTTTGTTATTGGTGAAATACATTATAGCATCGGTATTATAACCTCTAGGTCTCCTTTTCCCCGAAAGAATAGATATGTATAATGTACTGTAAATTTTATTTCCTTGGGAATCTATTGCTTTAAATGGTGGTTCTACACCATAATCAATACGGTATCTTCCAGGAAGATTAAGTATATACGCTTGTTTAAAGCTAAAGGATAGGCGGTCTGAAGAAAATTGACTATTATTTAGCGTAGTATCGTTGTGTAATTTTTCATAATATCTATCCCCGAATTTCAGCGAATCATTGATGCAAAATTTGAAAGAATTGACCCAAATACTACTTTCTATTAAAGAAAAATCTTTCATATTAAGATCTTTTGGTAAGAATTTACCTGTAATAAAAACAGTATCCCCAACGTTATATATGTTTTTATCTGGTGATAGGGTTACGAATACTTTAGCATCTTCAAGCCTATCGATATCTTCATACATCCAGTCGGCTTTTTTACATCGCATAGCTGTGCATAAGCAGAATATAGCAATGCAGCCCAATAGGGAAATTCGTTTTATATTAATTTTAATAGCCATATAGTTTGAATAATTCGGTGATTTCTTTATTGCTGTTTTTATTTGGGTATAAGCGTACTATTTTATTTTTAAGTAGGGCTATAGAAGTTAAATCTTCTGTTAAAAGTCTTCTAATAAATAAGACCTTTTTATTCCTGAACGATCAGCTGGACTATTTGGTAAGACATACATTACTCTGATGTCACCAGAGGTTTTATCCACGCCTAATTTCATTCCAAAATTAGAGTCTTCCCTACTCTGTTCATTTTTATTCAAAAAGGTTGAATATTTGATTTTATCTTTTATGTTTAAGGGGTATGCATATTGTTCATACAACAGGTTGGTCTGTGAATCAGTTGCAAAAGAGCTTATATAATTTACACTATTCTGAATACGCTGTTCTAAATCTAATCCTACATATTTTTTAGGGTTAAAAACGCTGTAAGGAGGTAGCTAATCGTACCATAAATAGAGCGAAGAAGCTAACATATACACGGAATCTATAACAGACTCCGTGTAATTAAGATCTGTTTTCAGGCTATTATCTTCTATAGAATCTTTTTTACAAGAAATCAAGGAAAAAAGAAAATATATGTAAACAGATGTTTATTGGACTTCAATTTCTATAAACGTTTTTTTGTTATTGGTGAAATACATTATAGCATCAGTACTATAACCTCTGGGTCTCTTTTTGCCCGAAAGAATACGTATGTCTAAGGTGCTGTAAATTTTATTTCCCTGGGAATCTATTGCTTTCCATGGTCTTTCTACACCATAATCAATACGGTATCTTCCAGGAAGCTTAAGCAAAAACGATTTTTTAAAGCTGTAGGATTGACGGTCTGAAGAAAATTGACTATTATTTAGCGTTGTATCGTTGTAGAACATTTTATGATATTTATCCTCTAAATCCTTCGAATCATTGCTGTAAAAGTAGAAAGAAGAGACCCAAGGATCATTTGATATCATTGAAAAATCTTTCATATTAAGATCTTTTGGTAAGAATTTACCTTCAATAAAGATAGTGTCCCCAACGTTATATATTTTTTTTTCTGGCAATAGGGTTACGAATACTTTAGCATCTTCAAGCCTATCGATATCTTCATAAATCCAGTCGGCTTTTTTACATCGCATAGCTGTGCATAAGCAGAATACAGCAATGCAGCCCAATAGGGAAATTCGTTTTATATTAATTTTAATAGCCATATAGTTTGAATAATTCAGTGGTTTATTTATTGCTGTTTTTATTTGCATGTAGGCGTATTATCTTATCTCTAAGTCGCGGTATAGAGGTTACATCTTCTGTTAAAAGGTCATAGATCTGTTTGTATATGCAGTCATGTTTATTGAGTACTCGCCTTTTCCTAATAAATTATTATTAGCCATCATCTGATATTCAATAAAATTAGACCAAGCTTCAGCAACCCCTGTATAACTAGAATAATTAGGCTATTCATCTCCGTATGTACCATTTGTTTCATCGAACATAGCATAAATTTAACTTGTATTCTTTCCTATAATTCCAATAATGATATCAGGCAAGTTTTTTTTGTTAGTGTTACCGATGTTATTAAATCCATCAGAGGACTTATTGCAAGTATCTCCGTTTTTGCTGAAATCAGCATAGATGACAATAGCGTTATTTATAGTCCCTTTAACCCAAAAATCAATATTTTCGGTCCATCTTTGCGTTGTTTTATTTGTTTGGTTTCTATTCCATAATTTTACAGTAGGAATATCTTTATATCTTCTGTCGACTATATAATATCCATCATCATTTGTATATACAACATTACTCCACCATGTTGTTTTCACAAGAATTTTTCCTCAAGGTCTGTAACGCTTGCTGAAGATAGCGGATATTTCTTTGTCCCCTATGAACATCATCTGTTGCAAACTTTCTTGATTTTCTATATTTCTGTCATATTGAAAGCGAGCTGTTCAAGCGCCTATTATTAATTTAATCTAAAATCATCTTTTGAAAAAAAAGACCACGATTAAAACCCACGGTATGAAAATTAAAATATAGGCTAACAAAAAGCCTAAATATTTCACAACTTTTTTGTTTAAAAACTCATTATTCTGATACCGGAAATAAATTTTTTCATACCTTTTTCTAAATATGAAAACAAAGAAATAAATTATGAGTCCAACTATAACATAAAAAAATGCGTGTAATTCATATAGCGTATCTCCCAAATCCTCGTCAATAAAATGCTTGTATGCTCTTGCAAGAAATTTTAGAATTGAAAAAAATATCATTATAAAAAATCCCCCTGCGGTTAGTAGAGGTTGATCATTTTTAAAATTTCCATTTTTGAAATAACTGTTGAATATCACGTAGAATAATCTATCCATAATTTTTATTTTTTACTTGAATTAATTGCAATTCCCTCTTTAATTAAAAGCCTACCTAGATTACTAAATGTTAATTTCCATGTTCTAATTTTATCAATTCCAGTATAATACTCTACTGCTGCATAAGGAACATTTATAACGTAAAGAAATATTATCAATAAATTTTTGTACCGTGTAATTATTACTACTCCCACTATCTCCATCATCGATATTAGATTTTGGATTAGGAACCGCAAAATCATCATTACCATATCCATCAAAATTACCTGTATAATAAGGGTTATGAATTTCAAAAGTCCAATGACCATCATCCTTTCTAATACCTGTAATACCTATTTCAGGTAACCTTCCTCCCTGGATAGGCTCATCCGTAAAATCTCTACCATAGAAAAATCCTCCTTTAATGGTCTGCATCCTACGCCGTGAGATTTTAGGTAAAAAAATTGAAATAATATTATAATTTTAAAATTATAATATTTTACATTTGAGCAAATATAATAATTTTAATGTAAAATATAAATGCTAAATGAATTTATTAAAGAAACACTTAACAACCAAAGGTTTATATTACTAACTGAAAGTTATTATGAAAAGAATAGTACTTTAAACTCAGATTATGACTTAATAATAGCTGACGAAATTAGAGATTATCTCAATTTAGAAAATGTAGAATTCAGGGATTTATAATTTCAAATTACACTAATTCCTGTACATAAGTTCTCATCTTCAATATATCAAGATTATAGGGTTGGAGAGGGACGATTGATTTAAACTCCCTCCCAAAACAACTAATAATTACTAAAATTTAATTTAACTAACCATTTTATTTTGAGTACGGGACGCTAGTGATATCATCATTTAAAAGGTTATTTATGGGCTCAACGTTTAACATTTTTATAGTTTTTTTCTTCTTCAATAGAAGCGATCTAGCTTTCGTTAATTTCAGGTTAAACTCTGAAAGAGCACTATAGAAGCAGTCCTCTTTAAAATCCATAAAATCATAGTTAAAATCATCCAGCGCTTCTACATCAACAGGCATACCTTGAAAATATTTTGCATTTCCTTCTGCATTAGTCGTTAAAAATGAACTTAAAAAAATATTATACTTTCCAATTGGTACAGCAAAAAAACCCACAGGCTTTCCGTAAGTTTTCTGACCTACAAGGGAAACATTCATATAAGGTTTAAGGCTATTTATTAGCATTTCTGAAGCAGAGGCGGTATGTTCAGAAACAATAAATACGATTTTCTTTAAAGAATTTAAATTCCCTTTTTTATTGAAAAAATGTGTGTTTTCCTCAACCGAAAAATCATAGTCTGCAAAGGTCATCCAGGAGCCAGTCTCTTTCTTGATCCTTTCCTCATTATTTCCACGCACATAAAATCGTGATAAATCGTTGAATTTTCCTTCCCTTAAGTTTTTATTATAAATTAAGGAATACATTTTTTTTCCATTTATAGATCTTGGAGCGATTAAATTTGCTAAATACCTTGCGCTGGATATATTACCTCCTCCGTTATATCTTAAATCAACAATAAGTCCTTCAAGGTGCTGTTTGTTAAATTTACGGAAGACATTATCCAAGTCTGTACGGATAGCACTGGCTGAAGGAAAAGAATGTAAGAGCAGGTAGCCTATCTGTTTCCCAGAATGTTCAAAAACAGTGTCTTTTAATATAGGCGAAGAGATGTATAGATTTTTACGTAAATCAAAATAGATGGATAAGCCATTTTTGTTTTTAAAAACAAAGGAGCATCGCTCATCTGTTTTTAAAATTTTAGCAACAAAGGAAGCACTTTTACGTATCCCTTGTATTTTTATGCCATTTATTTCTTCTAATAAATAAGACCTTTTTATTCCTGAACGGTCAGCTGGACTATTTGGTAAAACATACATTACCCTAATTTCACCAGAGGTTTTATCAACGCCTAATTTCATTCCAAAATTAGTATTTTGGAGACTCTGTTCATTTTTATTCAAAAAGGTTGAATATTTGATTTTATCTTTTATGTTTAAGGGGTATGCATATTGTTCATACAACAGGTTGGTCTGTGAATCAGTTGCAAAAGAGCTTATATAATTTACACTATTCTGAATACTCTGTTCTAAATCTAATCCTAAATATTTTTTAGGGTTAAAAACGCTGTAAGGAGGTAGCTGATCGTTCCATAAATAGAGTGAAGAAGCTAACATATACACGGAATCTATAACAGACTCCGTGTAATTAAGATCTGTTTTCAGGCTATTATATTCTATAGAATCTTTTTCACAAGAAATCAAGGAAAAAAGAAAAAAGAAGATATATGTAAACAGATGTTTATTGGACTTCAATTTCTATATAGGTTTTTTTGTTATTGGTGAAATACATTATAGCATCAGTACTATAACCTCTGGGTCTCTTTTTGCCCGAAAGAATACGTATATCTAAGGTGCTGTAAATTTTATTTCCCTGGGAATCTATTGCTTTCCATGGTCTTCCTACACCATAATCAATACGGTATCTTCCAGGAAGCTTAAGCATATACGATTTTTTAAAGCTGTAGGATAGACGGTCTGAAGAAAATTGACCATTATTTAGCGTAGTATCGTTGTAGAATCTTTTATGATATTTATACTCTACATCCTTCGAATCATTGCTGTAAAAGTAGAAAGAAGAGACCCAAGGACCATTTGATATCATTGAAAAATCTTTCATATTAAAATCTTTGGCTAAAAATTTGCCTTCAATAAAGATAGTGTCCCCAACGTTATATATTTTTTTATCTGGCAATAGGGTTACGAATACTTTAGCATCTTCAAGCCTATCGATATCTTCATACATCCAGTCGGCTTTTTTACATCGCATAGCTGTGCATAAGCAGAATACAGCAATGCAGCCCAATAGGGAAATTCGTTTTATATTAATTTTAATAGCCATATAGTTTGAATAATTCGGTGATTTCTTTATTGCTGTTTTTATTTGGGTATAAGCGTACTATTTTATTTTTAAGTAGGGCTATAGAAGTTAAATCTTCTGTTAAAAGTCTTCTAATAAATAAGACCTTTTTATTCCTGAACGATCAGCTGGACTATTTGGTAAGACATACATTACTCTGATGTCACCAGAGGTTTTATCAACGCCTAATTTCATTCCAAAATTAGAGTCTTCCCTACTCTGTTCATTTCTATTCAAAAAGGTTGAATATTTGATTTTATCTTTTTTGTTTAAGAGGTCTGCATATTGTTCATACAACAGGTTGGTCTGTGAATCAGTTGCAAAAGAGCTTATATAATTTACACTATTCTGAATACGCTGTTCTAAATCTAATCCTACATATTTTTTATGGTTAAAAACGCTGTAAGGAGGTAGCTGATCGTTCCATAAATAGAGCGAGGAAGCTAACATATACACGGAATCTATAACAGACTCCGTGTAATTAAGATCTGTTTTCAGGCTATTATCTTCTGTATAATCTTTTTTACAAGAGATAAAGAGACTGTAACGTGAACTGTGTCAGGGGAATAATTTAATAAGATTTTATATATTTAATTATTCAAATAACATGGTCATGAAAGACGAGACTCCATTTGACTTTGAGCGCTTCAAAGCAGAAGCCAT
>JAGKSB010000028.1 GCA_017942165.1 Rhinopithecimicrobium faecis
AAAATTCCAACTACTCATTACGCTACTTGATTATATCTTTTAAAGAACTTGATCGCATCCGCATCTCGCTTCTGCTTATATATCGTTCAGCACGTTTGCTGATTGATTTGTCATTTTGTAATGTTAACATCCTTGCGATGTCAACCCCTTCGTTTCCGTCGGGACTGCAAAGGTAGGAATCTTTTTTAAACTTCCAAACTTTATTTGAAAAAAGTTTGTTTGGCTTATTTTAAAGACTCATTTCAAATGGTATGTATAAGTGGGGGATCTTTAACACTAATCACACACACAATCCCTCTCTTATTATACCGTTCCTCCCTTGCGGAGTGATGCAAAGGTAGTACTAAAAACAAATACCAAACAAATAAAATAGGAAACTAAATTATAACTTACTAATACAATGATTTATAGTTTTAACAACTAAAAATATATGTCTGAAATAAATTAATATTCAGGCGATAAATAGGTGCTTCAATTTCTAAACGCGCGTTTCAATCTCTAAAGGCGGTAAATCAAGAATAACTTCTCTCCTACCAAGCAGGAAACAGCCATAAGTCAATTACTTAAAAATATATGAGTAAGAAAGAGTTTACATTAAAACTATTTATTCTTATTATATTAGCTATTAGAAAAAGCCAATTACAAGTAAACCAAATTATATGAATCATGTTACGCTCAAAAGCCTTGCTAAGGATTTAGGTCTTTCTACTTCAACAGTTTCAAAAGCATTATCTGACAGTTACGAAATATCTAGCGAAACAAAAAAACGTGTATTAGCCCACGCTAAAGACAAACAATATAAGCCAAATCAGTTTGCGAAAAATTTACGTACAGGAGGTACCAATACTATAGGAATTATTATAAGTTCTATAAGTAATACTTTTATGGCTCAAATCGTTCAGGGAATTCAAGAAGTAGCGCAGAAATACGAATACGATTTCATTATTATGCAATCGCAGGAAGATGCGGATATTGAAAAAAAGAGTCTTGAAAATCTATTTGCAAAAGGCGTAAATGGGATTTTATTATCTCCGGTACATGAAACTTCCAATATTGCGCTATTAGAACAGATGCAAGAAGAAGGATGTCCTATTGTGCTATTTGACCGTATAGACTCTAGCCTTAACACACATAAAGTAGGGGTAAATAATTTTATGGGATCTTATGAAGCTACGCAATTACTAATTAATTCTGGCCATCGACGTTTCTTACATATTGGTGCTAAAGGGGTGGGCATAAGTAAAGATCGCTTTAATGGATTCAAAAAAGCACTCGATGATGCCGATATTCCATTTTCCAATGATCAGTACCTACAGTGTACCATAGGAGATATTGAGACGATGCGTAAAGAAATCCATGAAGTATTTTCAAAAATTAAAAATAAATCACTTGAAATTGATGCCATTTTTGGGGGATCGGATATTATATCGGCAAACTGTTTGGGTATCCTTGCGGAATTAGATATAAAAGTTCCCAATGAAGTTTCTGTGATAGGATTTTCAAATTCAGACTTAGCATTCGCCCTAAACCCTTCCTTAAGCACCATTACGCAGCCTGCTGAGGAAATCGGCCGCCTAGCTGTAGAAAAATTAGAAAAAATATTGAGTAAAAAGCGGTATGCGCATATCGAGTTTGAAACCGTTGAACTGGACACAACAATTGTTTTAAGAAATTCTACACGCAAATAAACGAGTGAAGTTGTGGACACAACCTTATAGATGCCATGTATTCTATGTGTAATTTATAATGATGTGTCCTTTGTTACAACTTTTTAATGGATCCAATTAGTTCGCGTATTTACTTCCCAAAATCCCCAATTCTAGCCCCCTTAACTCGGCAAGCCCACGCAGTCTACCGATAGCTGAATACCCTGGATTTGTTGTTTTATGTAAATCATCAAGCAGCTGATGACCATGATCAGGCCGAAATGGAATGGCCACTTTGCGTACTTGATTTTCTGCTACCAATGCTGCCATAATTTCGTACATAGCTACATCTCCATTTAAGTGATCGGCTTCATAAAAATTACCTAAAGCATCTTTCTTAATATTTCTCAAATGGGCAAAGTAAATACGTGATTTAATAAGCTCGAAGATGTTTAGAAGATTATTTTCAATAGCAGCCCCCAGGGATCCTGTACAAAAGCAGAAGCCATTAAAGGGGCTATTAATAGCCTGCATTAGAAATTCATAATCTGCGTAACAACGCATAATACGTGGTAATCCTAATATTGGATAAGGGGGGTCGTCTGGATGAATCGTCATCAGTATCCCATTTTCCGTGCATACATCCGCTATGGCCTGAAGAAAAAGAACTAAATTTTTCCTTAAGCCATCTTCACCAATCTTCTTATATACGGTAATACTATGCGCTAAATCTGCGAGGCTAATATCCTTTTCATTAGGTATACCCATTAATACAACACGCTGAAGATCTTCTAATGCGGTCGCATCCATCGTATGATAACGGGCTTCAGCGAGGGATAAAATATTTTCCGGAAAACTATTAACGGCCTCTTCCCGTTGTAAAATATAACGGTCAAAAATCGCTAAATCTATCCAATTAAAAGATAAGGCCTTAGCACCATTTTCCAATTCTAAGTCCAGCTGTGTACGGGTCCAATCTAGTACAGGCATAAAATTATAGCAAACTGTCTTTATACCGCAGGCTGCTAGATTCCTTAGTGTTTGTTTATAATTATCAATATAGTGCGCTGCCTCCGTACTATTCGTTTTGATAGCCTCATGGACAGGAACAGATTCTACCACGCACCAATTAAGCCCTTCCTCTTCCAAAATCTTCTTGCGCGCTTGAATTTCTTCTATAGGCCATATGTCCCCATGTGCTCGATGATGAAGGGCCGTGACCACATCCTTGGCACCTGCTTGTTTGATATCTTGCAAGGTTACGCTATCCTGTGGCCCATACCAGCGCCAAGATTGAATTAATTTATTCATGGTTATAACATATTAAAAAATTCGACCATTGCATAAAAATGAGTTTTTGCAAACGGTTTTATAAAGGCAATTTAACGAAATTCAACCAACAAAAAATACCCATAGCACAACAATAATAACTCAAACGATTTCGATAATTACCGCTCTTCAGCTTATTATAATTAGTTTTAATTTAGTAAATTGAACCTAATTATAACAACTTATGACTGCTAAACCTAAGATTGCGGCTTTTGGTGAATTGCTTATCCGTATCCAAGCTACTGCTAATAATTTAATTAATGGGGAGTCGCTGATTTATCCCGGAGGGTCTGAAGCAAATGTACTTTATGCTTTAGCACAATATGGTCATGCTACACGTTACATTTCTGCGGCTCCTGATAACCAACTTACCAAAGAAATCCTGACGCTATTTCATAATGTTGGCACTGACACCTCTCACGTTATTCTTGGGGGCGATCGTCTAGGCTCCTATTACTTATTATCAGCTAATGGGCTTTCAAATGGTGAGGTAATCTATGATCGTAAGTATTCCAGTTTTTCTGAATTGAAAACTGGAAGCATTGATTGGGGGGCGTATTTAAAAGATTGTACTTGGTTACATTGGTCCGCACTTACGCCTGCACTTAGTGAGGAGCTAGCGCTTCTTATGGAAGAATGTTTACAGCAGGCGAAGAAAATGAAAATTCATATTTCTGTAGATTTAAACTATCGTTCTAAACTATGGCAATACGGGAAAACACCTTTGCAAGTTATGCCAGACCTAGTACAATACTGTGATGTGATTATGGGAAATATTTGGGCGGCGAATAAAATGTTAGGAACATCAATTAGCGACGATCTTACGCGCGCTACTCCCCCTACCGACTACTTCCATTTTGCCAAGCAGGTAGCGAAGGAAATTTTTGATCAGTATCCTACTTGTAAGCATATTGCCAATACCTTCCGTTTTATGGATACTGCGAACCATAACCTACTTTATGGCAGCTACCATAACCGTCAGTATGCCGCTTTAAGTGATATCCTGGAAACCCATGAAATTATTGATCGCATTGGATCTGGAGACGCTTTTATGGCAGGCTTAATCCATGCATTGCAGTTTTCCGAAGATCCCGAAACAATTATTCAAACAGCCCTGCAATTTGGCTTCGACAAGTTATTTGTAGCAGGAGACTTTCTAAAGAAAAGATAATATGATAGACGATAAAAAGTTGAAAAATAGCTTAGCGCTCATTGAACAATATCCAATAATACCCGTATTTTATCACGATGATTTAGCAGTATGTGAAAATACTTTACGTCAGGCATATACGGGAGGAATTCGTGTCTTTGAATTTGTAAATCGTGGCGCCAATGCATTACAAAATTTTGAAGGTTTACTGGCTTATAAGAATAAGCATTTCCCAACGATGCTACTGGGTATTGGAACTATAAAAACGCAAAAACAGGCGAATGATTTTATACGCTTAGGCGCAGACTTTATTGTTAGCCCACTCATTAAAGAGGAAATCGCTGAAGTCACCCTTGCTCAAGGGATACTTTGGATCCCAGGCTGTATGACGCCGACAGAAATTGCTTTAGCAGAAGATTTGGGCGCTCCTTTAGTGAAGTTGTTTCCTGGAGATCTGCTAGGACCAAAATTTTTGACGGCTATAAAACCGTTATTCCCTAAACTAAAATTTATGCCTACCGGAGGAGTAACACCTGAAGCGGCTAACCTCAAAGCTTGGTTTGATGCCGGCGTTACCGCAGTGGGATTAGGGTCGAAATTATTTGACCTTCCCGCAGATAGCAGTAATGAAAATTGGTTGTCTTTAAGAATTAAAAGAATCTTTGATGAAATAAAAATAGAGTCGCGTAAAAAATAGAGTCGCACAAAAAACTTAGGCACACAAAAAACTTAGGCACACAAAAAACTTAGGCACACAAAAAAGCCCTTTAGTTTTCACTAAAGGGCTTTTGTATAAAAAAAGGCACCGACCTACTCTCCCACCTGTTACGGCAATACCATCGGCTCTGGCGGGCTTGACTGCTCTGTTCGGAATGGGAAGAGGTAGACACCGCCGATATAGGCACCTAAAATAAGGTTATATATGTGTGATAAACAAGCCTAAGCTTGC
>JAGKSB010000029.1 GCA_017942165.1 Rhinopithecimicrobium faecis
GGAACTATAAACAGATTATCCAACAATCAAATATGTAGTTCGTAGGCCGGATACTTTAATACGCATTTCCTGCAGCGCTTCTATGGCTAAGCGTTGAACGTGAAAGCGATCCGTTACGCGCACAGTATAAGGGAAGGCGCGTTTGACAATCAATTCCATGTTAGCAGCCATATCTAATGTCACCTCCGCGACTCTATTGCGTTTATTTTGAGGTATTTTAGCCAATACTTCCAACACATCACTTGCGCGAGTTCCTGCTACAATAGCCACAATAGCCCCCTTTTTTCCTTTAGCAGCTTTGTTGGTAAGTATGGTGTAAAGCTCTCCATGAGACAAGCTGGTCTCATCGATTGATAATTTGGAACCTAAATTTTCAGGGAATAAAAGATATTTGTGGGCATGTACTTTTTGATCCCATTGTTGAAAATCGGGATTATTATCGCGGTATAGACGACGTAACTTTCGACCATTAACGCCGTAAAATTCACCAATAGTATGGATGCTATTCAGGCTCGTATTGATTGACCTCTTTTAAAAAATCCGCAAATTCCTGTGTCATTCGCGTTCCTTTTGCAACTAAATTCCAGTCTCTATAAACTACAGACTCGGTCTCTTCATTATACCATCGGCGACGTTTGATATTCAACATAACTACCTGTCCGCGCATGGGGAAATCTTGAAGGTGCGCATCTTTGAAAAAACCTTTAGAAATTAGTTTTTGACCGATATATTCTGCAGGAATTTCATTACGTTCTTCTAAGGTAATATGCAACACTTCTGCGATCTCATGAATAGCTACTAATTCGAAGTTGTCAACAAGAAAATCCGGAAGGATATATTTTACTAAAGCAGAAAATGGTAATGACATATTGGGCTATTTTTTAAAACCCAAAAATAGAAATTTTATGGATACTCCACAACTTTTGGTCTTGATCCGTTACACTCCCTAAAATGTAGGAAAGCTGGTGATCTGTAAAGGTTATCAGCTTTTTTTATTGCTCCAATTTTAGGGTTTAAAAATATTTGGTTTTGCAGCTGGTTGTGCACTACTATGTTTAAGGTGTGTTGTTCAAAGGGGTGTGTGAGATTTATAGATTATATTCTTTTGCAAATTTATTTGCTTGGTTAAATAGTTTGAAAAATTTAACTGAAAACTCATCCTTTTGTCCTCCACTCATAAATAATATATTTCTATATTTTTCTTCAAGTGATCTATTTTCTTGAAGTTCTAATTGATTATTTCTAAATTCTTCTAAATTACTATCTCCAGCTTTCCTTAATGAAGCCAATTCTTTGTGATAATATTCTATGTTTTCTAATATATTAATGTATACTTTATAGTCGTTTTCGAACATTAGTATGAATTCCCTCAATTCCCAATAATAAAATCTTAAAGGGTTATTCTTTTTTAATATGCCAGATTTTAAAGCTAGCCTTTTAATGTTTTTAATTGTTGTAGCGTATTTATCTAACTTGTTTTCTATACTTTCTTTATTAACGGCAGCATCATAATTTGAGGCACCAATTCGTATTGATTGTTTGGTTTTTTCAGATAATTCTTTACTAACAAAATTTCTTAGCACCAAAATAGCTTCTTTACTTTCATCTAAATTTTCAATTAATTCAAATGTGTATGTATGCCTACTTGTACTTTTCCAAGAAAATAAGGCATAACCTGCAATACTTGTTGTTATTATTGATGCCCATGCTTGAATTTTATCTGGCTTAGTCGGTAAGATATCGTAAAGGAAGTTACATATACAGTTCATAAGTAAATGATTTAGCTTGATAAACAATAATACGAAAAAGGTTTTATAGCTTATAGCTACTTTAAGAAAAAGGAGGTAAGCAAAAAAAACATTTGTTAAAAACATTTGTTATTATTATATTAGATTATATATTTGCATCTTTAAATTAGTAGGCCATGAAATCATTTAAGAATTTTATATCGATTATTTCTGTCTTGACACTTTCTTTAGGGGTTGTATGGAGACATATTAAATCAGTTGATAGGTTTATTGTAAAAAATGATGAAGATGCTATTGAGTCATTATTAAAGACTGATGCAGATAAAGTGAAGTTTCGTAAAGAGGTGGATCAATTAATTAGAGAGAATGGTGATTCGAAAGTAATTCACATTAATAATAAAGAAATCACTATTTCAATCTAATAGAAGTGAATATAAATATTGCATTTAATACCATTATCTACATAATGGTATTTTTATTTCCAGGAGTTTTATTTCGGAGAGTTTTCTTTTCAGGACGTTTTTCACAAAATTTTGATTCTGGCAATTCTTTAGAGCGAATCCTCTACTCTTTATTAATAAGTATTATATGCTTATTCCTTTTTACTATCTTCGCATTGAAGATAGATGAATTGTTAGATGGCAAGATTAAAGTATTTTCTAATTTTTCTGAATCTGATATCTTCAATAATTTTGACTCTTTATATCAAAATAAATTTCCTACTATATTAAAGAGTACTACTTCTATATTAAATCTTTCTAAAATTCTTTTCTCTTTATATCTTTTTTCTGGTCTTTTAGGTTTTGTTTGTAATTGGTTCATTCATATTTTCGGACTCGAGAGACGATTTACAATCTTTCAGTTTTCTCATAAGTGGCATTACCTGACTAATTCCAATAAAAAGATAAATCATCATCATAAATTAGGAGATATTTATGCCCCATATATCGATATCATTACAGATGATGATTCCTTGTTTACGGGACGTTTGCATGAGGTTGTGGTTGGTAAAGATAGTAATGTGGAAGCTTACGCTTTGTTTGAAACCCGTAAATATTATAGATTACAGAAACAAAGCGAGGAAGATTTAAGAAAGGTAGAAGCAATTAAACAGTTGATAATAACTAGTCCTATTCAATATTTTTCGCATTCAGAGAAAGAGGATTCTTTCATATACCTAAAGAGGATTAAAGGCAATTTGTTTACGATAACATCTAATCGAGTAAAAAACACATCCATGAGCTTTGTGAAAGTATCTGGTTTATATAAGAAAATAGAAACAGCAGCCCTTAGAGTTTTTAATTTAATATTTATTATTCTTATTGTTTTTTCTGTTAGTTATATATTTTGGGATTATCATTTATATGATTTTAGCTCTTATACTAAACGATTTATCTTTTGTTTAACACTGCCTTTTTCATTTATAAGTGTCGTTTTATTTATTAGTAAATTTTTTGAAAAGCACATCAATATTATAAAATTCTTCAGAACAACGGGTTTGTCATTTTTAATAATGATTTTATTGTTTATTCCCTATTTATATGTATTTAATTGTGTTAGTGTAGGTTGGATTATTATTATAATTTCAGCCTATCTATTGATATTCGCTTTTTTGATAGACAATTTTATTCAAAAAAAAGTAGTTAATGATAATAATAAGCCTGAAGATTAATTCTTCAGGCTTTTTTGTTATTCAATGGTTTTAGTGCTGTAGGTGTATTGAAACGTATCCGTCCTACGAAGTACATATTTTTCAAATTAAATGTATAGCCTAGCTTTGTTACATGAGGATACAAGAAAAAAGAGAACAGATGCTATGTATCCGTCCTACGAAGTACATATTTTTTAGCCTAAGCGTATAGGCTATCTTTGTTGTATGGTATCCGTCCTACGAAGTACATATTTTTTAGCCTAAGCGTATAGGCTATCTTTGTTGCATGAGCATACAGGAAAAAAGAGAGCAGATGCTATTGATGATAGCAGATTGGCAACAGAGTGGAAAAAGCAAGAGGGCCTACTGTGTTGAAAATGGGATCAATGCCTCCAAGTTTTACTATTGGGTTTCCCGCATTAAAGAAAGCGATAATTCCGGTGTTGGCTTTTTAACCATCGATAGAGGCATTAAACACAGTGATATTGAAATTATGTATCCTAATGGTGTACGTATTGTGGTAGAGAATGATCTTGCTCTTGTTTCACAATTGATTCGTTTGTACTGATGTTTGCGCTAGGCTCATCGCATAGGTTTTACCTTTATGATGGTTACTGCGACATGAGGAAGTCTTTTGATGGACTTTGTGGACTAATCAGTTCAGGGATGCAACGGCAGGCTACTAGTGGTGAAGTATTTGTGTTCCTAAACCGTAGCCGTACGCACGTGAAGTTGTTGCATTGGGAGAAGGGTGGTTTTGTGTTGTATTATAAACGTTTGGAAAGCGGAACTTTTTTGGCACCACACACAAAAAACAACGAGTTGTCCTGGAGTGATCTGGTACTGATGGTTGAAGGCATACAGGTGGTAAAAAGCATTCAAAAAAGACG
>JAGKSB010000030.1 GCA_017942165.1 Rhinopithecimicrobium faecis
TTGAAGGACTTATAAAAATCCTTGTTGTTCAATAATTCTTCTTTGTCCATCATAACTATGTAACGTTTAAAAATAATAAAAAGTTATTTCCAAAAAATTATTTGAGCTTTCAGGGCTCATAATTTTTTAGAATAACTTTTCAACTTACACAGTTAGCGGGACGCTACCAAGATTTCCAAAATCAGCTTAATTTTTCTCCAAGAGTTCATTTATTGAACCGATGATATGGTAAGTCCTTTCTTGCTCCCCATAGCCTAAATGTGAACTAATCCATTCATCAATGTATTTATTTTCAACTAAATTTTTAAACTCGGTTAAAAGGTATGATTTTACATTGTAATCTGCCTCTCCTATTTCTGACCAAATTTTACTTCTGTTATTAAGCACGTAAACAATATCTTCAAAATCGGTACTCCACCTGCCATCATTTTTTCCTCTATCTTTAAATGCTTCCAGCTTCGTTGCTAAAAAATACGGAGGGCTGAAAATATTAATCTTATAGCTTTCATTTATTACATGTTCCATAGCATACTTATAACCTTCTATATACCATTTATTTGCAAAGCCCAGAATTTCTTCAGCAGTTGGCATCACATCAACAACAATACCCTGTACTTTATATCTACAAATAACCCCAGATTCAACATCATTCGAAAACCCTTTTAATCTTAGCTTTTCCTCAATTCCTGCATAATCGCTATAATGTAACACCTCGATTAAAATATCAACATCGTCTGTTGGTCTGGTCTCTTCTCCAATTCTGTCTGCATAAAGTGAAACGGTTGCCCCTCCAACAAAGATTACTTTTGGACCCAATTCTTCCAAAGCATCAAAAACAACTTTAATTCTAACCAAATTCTGCTGATAGCTCATAATACATATTTTTTGATCTCTTCAATTGCAATTTGTATCTCACGTACTCTTCCAACTCTTATGATATCCACACTTGCTAAGAGCAAATAAAAAATATCATCTTGATCAGATGCATTTATCACACCTTTATGCAGGGGTTCTATAGATTCCCCTCTTATACTTCCATCAAACGATGGCCATACATAAGGATTACTACTTACAATTCTTTCCTTATAAAACGGATGTGAATGTGCGGTCGGCATTCCGGTTGCTAACGATCCGGGTTTTTGTGGAAATACATATTTTAGCCCATATTGGATAAATTCCATTAGCGAATTTCTTGCAACTTTTTTTCCATTAATCAATCCAGCCTGTTCACTTCTCCTTAGCGATTCGGAAATCTCAGAAATACTAATATTCAATAACGCAGATAAATCCCTGAATTGCCATGGTTCATCCTTTACTGCCAAAGAAATAATCTTTAAAAGAATTACGATGTCTTGCGGTCGCATACCATTGTGTGATCTCATAGAACAAAGTTAATGAATTTGTTCTATGTTCGCAAATCGCAAACAAAGAACATTAATGATTTAATCATCTCTTAAAATATTTTGGGTCGGTGTCTATTACATCCATTGTGATCATAGGTTTATTTAGAACTACCATTGCTCCGAAATACCCATCTATAAATAAATCTCATTTTTTTAATTATTTTTAACCTTAATCGAAAACAAAAAATAACTTATTAATATCTGTGATGAAATCTTAAAATGATTGAAAAAAAATTCGAGAGACTAAACTCGTTACCACCTTATGGTCCGATGTACACCTCTATTACTGAGAGTGGAGAAGAGTACTTCTCGGAAGGATTTGTTGTTCGCTTTTTTAAGGAGGATGGTACAAATTGGGTCGCTAACTTTCAACCTGGGTGGACTGATTTAACTGATGTTATGATTCTTCAAGAATCTCATAATTTATTAGTTATAGCCAATGGTATTTGTTATATCATGAATCCAAATCTAACACAACCAATAGCGGTTTTTGGTGTGAATTATAAAGCTATTTTTTGAAACTAATAATCATAGATTTGTTCTATCTGATGATACTGGTTTAACCATTATAGAATCTGATGGGAGTTATTGGCACTCTGAAAGAATTTCATTGGATGGTCTAGGAGATATTAATGTCGAAAATAATTTAGTATCTGGATTAGCTTTTAATCCTATAGATGATTCTGATGATTGGATTGATTTTAGTTATGATATTGATTCCAAGAAATTAATTGGAGGAAGTTATTATACTTTTGAAAAGAAAAAACCTTGGTGGAAATTATGGTAAAAATAAAATACACTTGTCCTTGTTGTGGTTATAAAACATTTAATGAAGTTCCCAATGGAACTTATGATATTTGCCATGTGCGTTTTTGGGAAGATGATCCGATTCAATTTGATGACCCCAATTATGAAGGTGGAGCTAATCGAGTTTCGTTAAAACAAGGACAAATAAACTTTATAGAATTCGGTGCTTGTGAAAGAGAAATGATTAAAAATGTAAGAAAACCGTATACTGATGAGCAAAGAGACGAAAATTGGCAGCCAATTAAATAGAAATCCCAGCTTCTATTAAAAAAATGAATCATCATTAGATTAGTAATCGACACTATCCCATCAAGTGTGTAAGTTAAAAAGTTAGGCTTGGATTTTATAATCTGAGCCTTTTGTCAAAAATAAGCATAAATTGGTTTAAAACAATTCCCCAATTATGAATCGGCATTGTCCAT
>JAGKSB010000031.1 GCA_017942165.1 Rhinopithecimicrobium faecis
TAATTGGGGAATTGTTTTAAACCAATTTATGCTTATTTTTGACAAAAGGCTCAGATTATAAAATCCAAGCCTAACTTTTTAACTTACACACTTGATGGGATAGTGTCACTATGCGGTTTCCAATCCTTTAACACCATCTCAAGAACCATTCAATTGCATTATAAAACAATCTTAAATTACTTCGATAATCGGTCAACAAATGCTTCGGATGAATCCTTCAATGCTAAAATAAAATCCTTCAGAGCCAAGCTAAGAGGTGTCCGTAACATTGACTTTTTTCTTTTTAGATTGGCGAAATTATATGCCTAAAATAATCTGTGCTCCACAACTTTTGGTTATGATCCAGTGTAACTCAAACTGTGTCATTGGATAATTAAGCTCGCTCTAAAAGTCTCTTTCGAGCTTGAGTCTATCTCCAAATTTAATATAAAGTTGAGATATAGTCAAGCCCCAGTTTTGCATTGGCATTGTCCATTTTATTGAGATGTCCTTTACAATTAAAAATATTAATTTCATTAGAGCTTGTTCAGAGCTGAATGCACCTTTAGTCTTGGTAATTTTGCGTACCTGACGGTGCATTCCTTCAATAGGATTCGTGGTGTAAATAGTCTTACGAACTTGTTCATCGTACTCGAAAAAAGTAGATAAGTTGGTCCAATTGTCCAACCAGGATTTAGCAGCAATTGGGTATTTCTTCCCCCATTTCTCTTCGAATACAAGTAAGTTTTCATAGCCTATTTCCTCGTTAATAGCCTTATAGACAGGTTTTAAATCTTCAATAACTGCTTTTTTATCCTTTTCTGTAACATAGCGCATACTTGATCTAATCTGATGGACGATGCACAATTGAACGTTAGTTTTTGGGAAAATAGCTTCAATAGCTTCAGGGAAGCCTTTCAAACCATCGATGCAGGCAATGAGAATATCTTCGACCCCGCGCTGTTTGAGATCTGTGAGAACCGATAACCAAAACTTTGCGCCTTCATGCTCTGAGCTATAAAGACCGATAAGATCTTTACGTCCATCCATTCCCACACCCAGAATATTATAAATAGCCCTAGACTCTACTGATCCATTTTGGCGTACTTTATAATGCATGCAGTCTAAGAAAACAAAGGGATAAACCGCTTCCAATGGTCGGCTACGCCACTCATTGACAGCTGGCAGCACGCTTTCTGTGATGCGGGATATTTCAGTAGCAGAGATATCCATCGCATACATCTCACGAATAAAATCGCTGATAGCACGTGTACTCATGCCTTTGGCATACATACCAAGAACGTGTCCTTCTAACTGTTCTGTAATAATAAGCTGACGCTTAGGAACTACTTTAGGTTCGAATGTTCCAGATCTATCTCGCCCAGATTCTAGTTCAAAAGTGCCTGTACTCAGACCACGAACTGTCTTTTTAGTCTTACCATTACGGCGATTAGCCTTGCCAGAGGCCTTATCCTCTTCAAGATGATTAGATAGTTCAGCATCCATCATGGATTCCAGTAAATGCTTCATTAAAGGCGCCAGAACGCCGTCGTTCGGAGATAAACTCTTGCCGTTGTAAAGACCTTGAATGG
>JAGKSB010000002.1 GCA_017942165.1 Rhinopithecimicrobium faecis
AAAAATAGAAATGTTGATCGTTTTATAATTTCTAATCTGAATTGACTTGGTTGAATTTTAGTATAACTTTCGTTGTTAAAATTCCAACTACTCATTACGCTACTTGATTATATCTTTTAAAGAACTTGGTCGCATCCGCATCTCGCTTCTGCTTATATATCGTTCAGCACGTTTGCTGATTGATTTGTCATTTTTGTTTGTTAACATCCTTGCGATGTTAACCCCTTCGTTTCCGTCGGGACTGCAAAGGTAGGAATCTTTTTTAAACTTCCAAACTTTATTTGAAAAAAGTTTGTTTGCTTATTTTAAAGACTGTTTTTCAAGATAACTACTAAAAAAACTCCGAAGAGTAATTTTATTGAATTAAAACAAGTAAACTCGTTTATTTTTGCTTCGTATATACCGTTCCTCCCTTGCGGAGTGATGCAAAGATAGGGCAAAAAACAAATACGATGCAACTATTGTTTCGGTATTTGTTGTAACTCGCTTATTAGTTGTAAATTAAATTTATTAAAGCCATTGATAAGGTTAAAAAAAGCTTAAATATTCAAAAGTCAACTTCTCAAAAACGTGAAAAGTCAACTTCTCAAAAACGAAAGATGCTGCATGACTCAATGGTCATGCAGCATCTTTATATTTACGAGGATCTTTTACTTCTTAAAAACCCAATATTTTTGGAGAACGAAATTAAAGCCTAAAGAAACGATTACTTCAACAATCAAACGTCCGATCTTATAGTCTATTTTTAGAAACTCCGATACGAGAGGAGTACCTTCAGACTTAAGAAATATTGACCCTATAACGACAAGCACAAATTTCCAGAGTTGACTACCGACAGGAGTATCAGATTTTTTAAAAGTCCAAAATCTATTAATACTAAAATTTACAACAGCTCCGAGGGCGCCAGAAATACGAATGGCATTCTTGACATCAAAACCGAGCACTTCTTTACAAAGAAGCATAATCCCATAATCAAAGGCTCCTCCTATAAAGGCTGATAGCTGCGCTTTAAAAAATGGAATTAATTTTGTCTTCATAAACTATTAATCCTTTTTATTTTTTTCAGCTTTTAATTTTTCCGCTTTTTCTTCTTGATCACGAAGATTTCCGAAATCCAATAATTTATTGGTATCAATTAAGTTGATAATAAATAGAATCACACAAATTACAATGACCAAATAATTTAATACGCCAGGGAAAATAACTTCCGAGATTAGCATCAAGCCAATAATTACCCGGATTTCAGTAGGCCCTACCAAACCGGCATCAATACTGTAGCTATCGGTAATTTTATAACGTAATTGGGAGATAATCATCGCCCAGCCGTAGAACACGACAAATACATAGGCAGAAATTTCAAAGATACCGTCGCAATAAACCATATATCCCGCACCAATTAATACGGTAGACACCCAGTCCATAATAATATCTAGAGAAAATCCGTACCATTTTCGTGGGGTATTTCTGTAGTAAGCAATACGTCCGTCTAAGGAATCCCCAAACCAATTAATTGCAAAGCCTAAAATCCCTAGTAAGAGATATGATACAGCTACGTATTTAGCAAGTATAAAAGATACAAAAATAAGAATCGATCCTAAAGTACCAATGGCTGTCAACCCATTGGAAGTAATAAACGTAGGAATTCTTGGAACGAGATACGTTATTAGTTGTTGTTCCGGATTGGCAAGAATATTTGTTCTTTTTCTATCCGTAAATAATTTTTTATTAATTTTTTCTTCACCCATTACAAAGCGATTATAACCATTTATTTTTTTTATACCAATTTAATGTTTCTGATAAACCTGCTTTTAAGTCAAAGTTTGGTTTAAAATTCAGTCGCTCTTTTGCTTTATCAATATTACAGATCCAATTTTCTGCTGTCAGCTCATTCAACCTTTCTGGGTATAGTACAGGAATATTAGCGGAATTTCTATAGGCAAATTCAAATCCTTGAGCCACTTTCTTTACAAGCCATAGCGGGAGATGAATTCTAAATGCTTTCTTCGCTAAGACAGCCTGAAATATATCAGCCATTTCATAGCGACCATAGCTATTACCATCAGTAATATTATAGATTTGCGCGGGTCCATTATCTAACAGACAAGCATTCAAGATTACCTGAGCTAAATCTTTAACGTAAATAAAACTTAATTTTTGCGGGTTATCACCAATATATGCGTCTAAGCCTGCGTTGAGTGTTTTGAATAGTACGTATAAATCTTTTTCCTTAGGTCCATATACAGCCGTTGGGCGTATAATAGAAATTGGAGCATGCGCAAACTCAGCTAATATAGCCTCTTCTGCTTGACGCTTACTTCGACCATAAGCTGTAACAGGCTTGTAGGCATTGGACTCATCAATAGGTAAAGATGCATTAAATGCTATTGGACCTATTGCGGCTAAACTACCTACGAATATAAAACGCTTCAGATTTATTGCTGCAGAAAAAGCTGCGCGTAAGAGATTTAGGGAGTATCCAACATTTACTTTGATAAGCTCATCTTCGGATTTCGCTCTAGTAAGCGCAGCAGCGTGGATGATATAATCATATTTATGAAGTTCTAACAGTGCTTTTAAATCTGCTACAGATTCAAAGTTTGGATAGACAAACTTATCCACAAAGGGTTCAATATCTTCAACTTTTGAAGATTTACGTACCGCAGCATGCACTTCGAATTGCGATAACGCCGCGAGCTCCGTAAGGTGAAACCCGACAAAGCCAGATGCTCCCGTAATTAAAACTTTGGATTTCATATCGATTTTTGATATAAACGGTATTGTTTATACAACTCTCCGTTTATCTGTTCAATAGCATGATTCATCATATAATTCTCTTCTAACATCCAAGAACATTCAGCACCTAAGACATTGGAATTTCGAGAATTACGAATAATCATACCATACAAACAAGCTTCAATTCCAAGCTTACGATAAGAATCTACGACTCCTAGCATCATCACTCGGAGTAGTGTCACTTTCTTCAGCCCAAAAAGAAGTTTAAATATCCCTGTAGGAAAGAGTCTTCCACGGGGAATTTTTCTTAAAATTTGATTGATATCAGGAACTCCTAAGGCGAATCCCACAACTTCATTGTCCTTCTCAGCGATAATGGCAAAACGAGGGTCAACAATCATTTTCAAATCCTTTGCCGCATGATTGAATTCATCCTCTGTCATGGGCACAAAACCTAGGTTCTTGTCCCAGGCTTTATTATACACCTGACGGATTTTCTCTGCCTCATTTTTAAAATCTTTGAGATTCATTTGGCGAAGCACAATTCCAGAACGCTCTAATCGTTGTTGGAGACGCTCCAAAAGGAGAACAGAGCGTTGATTAGCCGTTTTTTCGGTAACTAAATAAGCTCTTAAATCTGTTTTTTTACCAAAACCAGCGCCTTCAATTAAATCGATATAATAGGGATAATTATAAGGCATCATCGCTACAGGAGGTAAATCAAAACCATCGATAAGCAGTCCACAAGTATCGTTTGTCGATAAATTTATAGGACCTACAATGGTGTCTCCCCCCTTTTCTTTAACCCACGCTTCCGCAGTCTTTAAGAGGGCTGTCGCCACTTCTTGATCGTTAATACAATCAAAAAATCCGAATTGCCCTTCTTGGACTTGGTTAAATTCATTATGGTTAACATTCCATATCGCTCCTACCCTGCCCACCAGCACTTGATCTCTATAAGCAAGAAAAAACTGGGCGGTAGAGTGCTTGTAAAAAGGATGTTTTCCAGGCGTAATTAAATCCCATTGCCCTAAAAACAGCTCGGGTACATAATTAGAATTTCCCGCGTACAAAGTATGCGGGAAATCTATAAACAATGTTTTTTGTTTCTTGGACTCTACAGGAATGATTGTAATCATTGCTTATTAGGTTAAAGTTTCCACCTCTGCCTCTTTGAAAGCTACCACCATTTTTTCTACAGCTTCATCAATTTGCGCAAAAGTATGTGTTGCCATTAAAGAGAAACGTATTAATGATTCCTCTGCAGGAACTGCTGGAGAAACTACTGGATTTACGAAAACTCCTGCATCTTGCAAGCTCTTAGTAACCCAGAAAGTCTTTTCATTATTACGGATAAAAATTGGTAAAATAGGGCTTTCAGTTGCTCCTAAATCAAAACCTGATTCAAGTAATAACTTCTTAGCGTAGTTGGTATTTTTCCATAAATTCTCCATATGCTCAGGCTCCGTTTGCATAATTTCTAACGCTTTTAACGTAGAAGCTACTGAAGCTGGCGTCATAGATGCAGAGAACATTAAAGATCTCGCTTTATGCTTTAAGTAATCGATTGTATCTTCATCCGCAGCGATAAAACCACCTAAAGAAGCTAACGATTTACTGAAAGTACCCATAATTAAATCTACGTCTTTCGTTAAGCCAAAGTGACTCGCTGTACCAGCACCAAGCTCTCCAATAACTCCTAAAGAGTGCGCGTCATCAACCATCACTACCGCATCGTATTCATCGGCTACTTTGACCATCTCTGGTAAATTTACGATATCACCCTCCATACTAAAAATACCATCCGTAGCAATTAGCTTCATGCTATCTGCTGGTAGACGGGATAATTTAGCACGTAAATCATTCATATCGTTATGCGCATATTTTATCACCTTTGAAAATGATAAGCGACTTCCATCGATAATGGAAGCATGGTTACGCTCGTCTAATAAAATATAGTCATTTCTGCCTGTTAAGCAAGATAATGGGCCTAAATTAGATTGAAATCCTGTACTAAATAATACTGCGGACTCCTTACCGACAAAATTCGCTAATTTTTGCTCAAGCTCAATATGAATGTCCAAAGTACCGTTTAAGAAACGTGAACCAGCACAGCCAGTACCGTATTTCGATAATGCCTGTTGGGCTGCCTCAATAATACGTACGTCTGTAGTCAACCCTAAATAAGAGTTTGAACCAAACATTAACACGCGCTTCCCATCGATTTTTACTTCGGTATCTTGTTTAGATTGAATAGGCCTAAAAAAAGCATACAAGTTTTTAGACTTTAAATATTCAACGTATTGTACTTCTTTGAATTGCGAAATTTTATCGCTCAACTTTCCTTTACTCATGCGATTAAAAGGTATTTCTATATTGTTTCTATAAATGACTATTAAATATCTTATTGCCGAGTAGGTATATGCATCTGTAAGTCAATTATTAAATCTACCAAAATTAGTTCGGAATTCAGGTATCGTTTAAAAAGCTACTGTAAACAGGTAAACTTTATACATACTTTTAAATACGTATATTTAAAGGCAATTAGTATTTCAAATCGGCTACAAACATACGAAAACTAAGGCTGATTTTCTTGCCTAATTAGTCAATAATGAAAATTTGACCATAAATAAATTTTGGAATTATTCTAAATAGTTTAGATTACTGAATTTTCAGTATTAATTATGTTTGAAATTAATATTAATTATCTTTGTTTCCGTTACACTTTATTTCTTAAAATGTAACAATATTTTACTAAAAAAGCACTTTAATATGGCTCTATCGTCAGACATAAATATAAAAAATAAACGCGCTTCATTTGAATATCATTTACTGGAGCGCTATACGGCAGGAATCTGTCTCTTAGGCACGGAAATTAAATCTATACGAGAAGGAAAAGTCAATATCAATGATAGCTTTTGTGCTTTTTTTAATGATGGCCTATATATTCGAAATATGCATATAGCGGAATATTCACATGGTTCTTTCTATAATCATGAGCAAAAAAGAGATCGTCAACTGCTGTTAACAAAGCGTGAAATTAAAAAGTTAAAAGCTAAAGGCGAAGAAAAAGGATTTACCATTGTCCCATTAAAGATATTCATCTCCAGTCGCGGTTTTGCTAAAATTGAAATCGCCTTAGCACAGGGTAAAAAAGACTACGACAAAAGAGATACAATTAAAGAGCGTGACACCAAGAGAGAATTAGGTAGACTATTGAAATAATATCAATAAATCAGCCCGTTAATTAAGAGCATTTCAACGATATTTTGATTTTAAAAACTAATTTTTAATTTAACCTAATTTTAATAATTAGGTTAAATTTTATCCTATAAAAAGAAATATCATTTAATTGCCACATAAATTAATTTCAAAACTTTCTTTCCATATTTTCGTTAATTTTAAGAATTGTGGTACTATAGCCACAAAGAATTTTAATTAAACAGTATAATATGGCACTTATTCAAAGACCAACGTTTAAAGAACGTTATGACAACTACATTAACGGTGAGTTTGTAGCTCCAAAATCTGGAAAGTACTTTGATGTAATCACTCCTATCGATGGTTCTGTGATGACCCAAGCAGCTCATTCTACTACAGAAGATTTAGATTTAGCTGTAGATGCTGCACATGAGGCATTCAAAACCTGGGGAAAGACCTCCACAACGCATCGTTCTGTTATCTTAAACAAGATTGCAGACCGTATTGAAGAAAACTTAGCATATATTGCTGCTGTAGAAACAGTAGATAACGGAAAACCAATCCGTGAAACATTAAACGCAGATATTCCTTTAGTAGTTGACCACTTCAGATATTTCGCTTCAGTGATCCGTGCTGAAGAAGGCTCTCTTTCGGAATTAGATGTAAATACCGTTTCCTTAATTGTAAACGAACCTTTAGGTGTTATTGCACAAATTATCCCTTGGAACTTCCCGCTATTAATGGGTGCATGGAAATTGGCTCCAGCTTTAGCTGCCGGAAATACAGTCGTATTGAAACCTGCAGAAAGCACGCCTATATCAATCCTTGTCTTATTAGAGCTTATTGGTGACTTATTGCCTCCAGGAGTATTAAACGTAGTCAATGGATTCGGTGGTGAATTAGGTGAGCACCTAGTAACAAATCCAAAAATCGCTAAAGCTGCCTTTACAGGATCAACGGCTACAGGTCGTTTAGTAATGCAATATGCAACGGAAAACATTATTCCTGTTACATTAGAGCTTGGTGGTAAATCTCCGAACGTATTCTTCGAATCTGTGATGGATGAGGATGATGACTTCTTCGATAAAGCCTTAGAGGGTGCAGTGTTATTTGCTTTAAACCAAGGTGAAATCTGTACTTGTCCTTCCCGTTTATTAGTACAAGAATCAATTTACGACAAATTTATTGAGCGTGTAATCGAACGTGTTAAAGCGATTAAAGCGGGTAACCCATTAGATACCGAAACGATGATCGGTGCTCAAGCGTCTAAACCTCAGTTTGAAAAAATCTTAAACTATATCAAATTAGGAAAAGAAGAAGGTGCTGAAGTATTAGTAGGTGGTGAAGCTAACAGCTTAGAAGGTGATTTGAGCAACGGTTACTATATTCAACCGACCTTATTAAAAGGACACAATAAAATGCGTGTGTTCCAAGAAGAAATCTTCGGCCCTGTATTAGCGGTTACAACATTTAAAGATGAAGCGGAAGCGATCGCCCTTGCTAATGACACGATCTACGGTCTAGGTGCAGGTGTATGGACGCGTGATGCGCACCAATTATACCAAGTACCTCGTGCTATTCAAGCGGGTCGTGTATGGGTAAATAACTACCATAACTATCCTGCGGGAGCTCCATTTGGAGGTTATAAATTATCAGGTATAGGTCGTGAGAATCACAAAATGATGTTAGATCACTACCGTCAATCAAAAAACATGTTAATCTCATACGATAAGAAAAGATTAGGTTTCTTTTAGTCGTTATTGAGCCTAATAATAAACGTATAATATAATTTAATAAATGGTAAGCGAGACCGTATGATTGCTAGATTAAATGCCACAGCTGAAGCAATTGCATTAATTCATGAATTGCAGCAAGAGTTTGGAGAACTTATGTTTTACCAAGCAGGGGGATGTTGTGAAGGCAGCCAACCTCAATGTTTCAAGAAAGGGAAATATTATCTGCGTAAGAATGACGCAATGATAGGTTTAATTGAAGGCTGTGAATTCTGGATAGACCGTGATCTCTTTGAATATTGGCAATATTCCCATTTTGAATTAGATGTTATTGATGGCATCGGTGTCGGTGGATTTTCGTTGGAAACAAGTAGAATGAAAACCTTCAAAATTAAATATCGTTTATTTTCTGAGGAAGATTTACAACATTTAAGTCCGATTATACGTAAGTAGACTTGGCGTAAGAAAACTATTTTCCATAAACAGGTCTACCTATTAAAGATTACGAAAAAGGTCACTTTCCGAGTTGGAAAGTGACCTTTTTTTTGTTTATAAGCGTTGTGCAGCGCTAAATTTATACTTTTAATCGTCGATACCTAAGCCTTCTAATACGGAGACAGGCTTTTTGTCCGCATCAATAGCCACTAAGGTAAAAGAGCCTGAAATAGCCTTTTCACGGCCATCTTGATACATCTGCTCAATAAAAATATCTACCTGCACTTTTAAACTTGTTCTACCGACATGAATAACACGCGCTACAAGCTCAATAATACTTCCTGCAGGAATAGCTTTTGTAAAATCTATTTTGTCAGAAGATACCGTCACTAAACGTTTACGGCAGAAACGTGTCGCTGCTATAAAGGCAATTTCATCCATCATCGCCATGGCTCTACCCCCAAATAGGGTGTCATGGTGGTTTGTAGTATCTGGGAAAACCGTTTTAAAAATTACGGTTTCTGATAAGTCCATTCTTTCTTCAATCCTCATATTCATCTCCTTTGAAATCGCCAGCAAGTTACGAAATCATCCCCTAAATCAGGCATTATCAACATCGATACCAATCCCTTTTAAAAGCATTGAAGCATTGAAAACCTTACATTCTCCTTGTTTCAATAGGTAATCGAACTTCATTTCCCCTTCAGAAACCTGAATATCAAAATGATAATTACGCACGGCTGTAGGATACTCCTCAGCAAGACTAGCCAACTGCAGATCGTGTGTGGCAACCATTCCTTTTCCATGTTGCTGAATAAGCTTCTTTATAATGGCGCGTGAGCCCAAGTATTTATCGACAGAGTTTGTCCCCCGCAGCATTTCATCAATTAAGAAGAAGGAAGCCTCTTCATGTTCCACCGTTTGCAATATAAAGCGCATGCGGTCCAATTCAGCTTTAAAGGTCGAGGTACTCTCCTTCAGGTCATCTTTGATACGCATATAACTGATAAGCTTATAGATTGGCAATCGGAATCGCTGCGCACATACTACGGCACCGGCATAAGCCAAGACAGCATTGATGCCCACGGTACGTAAGAAGGTACTCTTTCCAGCCATATTTGACCCCGTAATTAGGGCAATAGTATGCCCTGAGGAGGTATAGCTATTGACGACCATATTCTCTGCCGCCAATAAAGGGTGCCCCAGATCTGCGGCTTCAATGCCTGCGGTTAATGGATCGTCCAATAATTCTGGATGCACCCAAGTAGGGTGATTTCTACGATAAGTAGCTAAGCTTAATAAGGCTTCAAACTCGGCGATCACATCGAGTGCTTCTAAAATATTTTCCTGATAATCTTCCTTCCATTTAGCAATTGCCATCACTTGACGGAAATCCCATAATAGAAAAATATTTAATAGGCTCCCGACCAGCATATTGTTTCTAGCATCCAGCTTATTAATCAAATTTGCGAGGGACTTAAAGGCTGTAGAGAGTAATATCCCCTCTTTAGTAACCGCTAAGCGTTGGATCAACGCCTGATTCTGTGCTGCTGTAAAGGTACGGGACTCCAAGAGGGCAATGGCGTTAGCATATGAATCAATAATTTGTCCGATCTTATCTATTTTACTGGAAAATACAGCAACTTTCCCTCCCTGAGACATCGCCCAAAGTAAGTGTACGAGCCCCAATAAGATCACCCACCCCATACTATTGGCGACAAAAATACTGTAGACGATACCACCAAATAGCAAACCTGGGCCTACCCAACAGTAGATACGCATAAAGGTATTGCCGAAGCTAAAACTAGCATCTTTAAAATAATTCGCTAAAAAGCTTTTTACAGGGATTTTTTGCCCTAAATTAAAGAGCAGTGCGGCTTGAAACTTTTGAGCCCAAGAAAGGTCTGTTGCTAGTTCTTCGGAAGCCTGCTGCCTGCTCTCTACTTCCTTTTTCGTGGCTGCTCCAGTAAACCAGGCACTCAATACTTGCACCCCCATTAAGGTGGCTGCTCGATTGACCTGTGCGAAAATGGAGTAGCTTCCAAAAACATCTAAATCGGAGGTGTAGGCGTGACTTCCATCCATAAATTGCGTACCATCGGAGTAGATATTCGCCTGCCCTGCTGCTAGGGAAAGCTCATTCCTATTGACACGCAAAAAAGCTTCCACTTCGCTGCGTCGTAATTCCAACTTCGCCTGCCGATTTATTAAATAAATAAAAAGTAAGATGATTGCTAGTGCTACTGCCACGACGAAGACGATTGAGCCCTGCTGAATGCATTGAAACAACAGCGCTCCACCCCCAATAATCACGGCTAGGCGAGCCAAACTGTTGTTATTTATTTGTTTTGTTAGGCGCTGAATTTGTTGTTCAGCCTGCGCTACATGATCTTGATAAACGGTATTTGTCTGCATGATAATTCGTGTAAAAAAGCGGGGTTACTACCAAGCTTGATCTCCCACTAGGGGAACAAATCTAAAAGTATCTAATTCTATTCTGTCAAAATCATTCTCTCCAACACGGATAATAGTGACCATTTTTTGTTCTTTCTCATCGCCTACAGGGATGACCACCTGCCCGCCAATCTTCAACTGCTGAAGCATCACTTCTGGAACAAAAGGCGCCCCAGCAGTAACTATTATCTTATCATAAGGTGCGTGTTCGGGTATCCCCTTAGAGCCATCGCCACAGAAAAAATGAGGCTTATACCCCATATATGGTAATACTTGAATCGTACGATGGTATAAATTAACTTGTCGCTCTATGGTAAATACTTCGGCCCCAAGCTCCAGCAAAATACAGGTTTGATAGCCCGAGCCAGTGCCTATTTCAAGGACTTTCTCCCCGGGGGTGACATGAAGTAATTCCGATTGATAGGCTACGGTATACGGTTGGGAGATGGTCTGCCCGTCCCCAATTGGGAAAGCAATATCTTTATAAGCCTGAAGCCAAAAAGTCTCATCGAAGAAAAAATGCCTAGGTACTTTACCGATTGCTTGTAGCACGCGGCTGTCTGCGATACCTCTAGATTTGAGATGCTCCACTAATTTCTTACGGGCGCCCTTTTCTCTATAATTATCTATAAATTTATATGCCATGGTACCCCAAAAATAACATTGTTATTGTATAAAACGGTAGTCTTCCTGAAAATGATTAATAATTTATTCCATAGAAAGCTATTTTGTCAGCAAAAATTGCAAGCCAAGGAAATAATCCAACCTATTATTAATAAGGGTCTACATCCACTTGGATGCGCACTTGAGAATTTCCTTTTTCAGCTTGAAAATATAAAATAGAGTGACGCACAAATTCCTTTACTTTGGCGATACTCATATCATTTCGTTCAATTTTCAGGGTGATTGTCTGAATAAAATAATTGCGCACACGTCCCACTAGCGGAGGCTCAGGACCTAGTACACGTCCCCCTAGCTGGCTCCGAAAGGTGGAGGCAAGTTGCGTTGCTGCTTGATAGCAAACCTGATTATCGGTATGCTTGATATCTAACCTTATAAGGCGGTAGAAGGGCGGATATAGATAATTCTTACGTTCCGTTACTTCGGTCATAAACATGCCTTCATAGTCATGTGCTACGACTTGCTCCAGCACGCGATGCTTCGGTGTGTAGGTCTGTAAGATTACCTTCCCAGCCTTAAGCCTTCTTCCTGCACGTCCTGAGACCTGGGAAAAAAGAGCATACGCACGCTCATAGGCTCTAAAATCTGGAAAATTGATAATGGTGTCGGCATTGATAATCCCTATTAAGGTCACTCGTGAGAAGTCTAAGCCTTTAGCCACCATCTGCGTACCTATTAAAACATCATACTCATAGGCTTCAAAGGCATTGATAACACGGTCAAAGCCATGCTTACCTTTTGCGGCGTCTAAATCTAACCTTCCAATACGCAGTGTAGGCATTAAGATCTCCAGCTCCTCCTCAATACGTTCCGTCCCAAATCCTTTAGATTCAATATGTGGCTGCCCACAGGCGGGACACAATTTCACTGGTGGCTCCACATGCCCACAATAGTGGCAATGCATTAACTGCGAACTCTTATGATAGGTCATACTGACATCACAATTCACACACTTAACGGTAAATCCACAGGTGTTACATTGCAGTAAAGGGGTATGTCCACGACGATTTTGAAATAATATTATCTGCTCTTTATTGGCAACAGCCTCCTCAATTCCTTTTAGTAGCTGCCCTGAGAAGTAGGTAAACATATTTTCTTTACGGCTTTCTTCGGGAATGCTTATAAGCTGAATTTCAGGCAGGGCGACATCACCATAGCGATTTAAAAGCTGCACAAAACCATATTTTCCGGCTTTAGCGTTATAGAAACTTTCAACAGAAGGTGTGGCCGACCCCAGCAGGACTTTGGCTTTTTGGATATAAGCCATATAGATTGCCGTATCCCTCGCGTGGTAACGGGGTGCGGGGTCATACTGTTTATACGAATTTTCATGCTCCTCATCGACAACGATTAAACCGAGGTTTTGAAAAGGTAAAAATACCGATGAGCGCGCGCCGACGACGACTTGAAACTCCCCATTTAGGACTTTATGCCATACTTCAGCACGCTCATTATCATTAAACTTAGAGTGATAAACACCGAGTTTATTTCCAAAATGCAACTTCAGTCGTGCGGTAATCTGTGCCGTCAGCGCAATTTCAGGAAGCAGATAGAGTGCACATTTCCCTGCAGCGAGCACCTTTTCAATTAAGCGAATATAAAGTTGCGTCTTTCCGGAAGCTGTCACCCCATGTAGCAGTAGCGTATCCTTAAGTTCTAGCTGTTGCTGGATAGATTCATAGGCCGCATCTTGTTCAGCATTGAGCACAAATTCATTCGCTGCTAAGAGCTCTTCCGTATCAAAACGGCTGATAGCCTTTTCCACTTGTACAAATACTCCTTTTTCTAGCAGGGAGCTGATGCTGCTATTTCCGCAGCCTGTCACTTCCATTAAAGTTTGGCGACTGATTTCCGCTGTCGTCTTATGCAGTTGCAGAAAGCCTAATACCGCGTCTTGTTGCTTAGGCGCACGATTTAAAGAGTCCAAAAGCATCTTTCTCCCCGCCGCATCTTGGTATAGCTCAGCCAGCAGCAGGAAGGTCCTCATCTTCGGCTTATAGCGTTCCTTTATTTCTTCGGCAATACTGATATAGCCTTTTTCAAACATTTCCTTTATCAGGGGGAAAACAGACTTTTGGCCCAACAGCTTTACAATATCGTTTACCTTCAACTCCCCAGCCACTTCTAAGGCTTCAATAATTAAATATTCTTTTTCTGAAAGTGCCTCTTTTACAGTCTCAGCAGCAGCATTTAAGGTTATCTTCGTCTCCGAAGCCAACTTTAATGCCGCCGGAAGTGCGGCCTGCATAACATCCCCTAAGCTGCACATATAATAGCTCGCTATCCAATCCCAAAGTTGCAGCTGATCGGGACCAACAATGGGCTTGGCATCGATGATATCCATAATATATTTCGCCTCATAGCTACTTGGGGGGGATGTGGCAATAGACCTTATAATTGCGGCATACAATTTATTCTTTCCAAATTGCACCATCACACGCATACCTACCTCAATCAGATCGCTCCATTCCGCAGGTACGCGATAGGTATAGCATTTAGGTAAAGCTAGCGGAAGGATAACTTCAACAAACTTGCTGCTGTGTGCACTTGAAAATAGCTGACTTTGTTCCGGCATAATGTACTTTTAGACTGTAGGTAAAATTACAAAAAAAAGCCCTCAAAATATCTTTCGAGGGCTTCAATATTTTAAACGTATGTTACGATCTATTTTTAATTGCTGCAATAAATAAGCTTACCCAACCGACGATAAAACTCAATCCTCCCAAGGGGGTGATAGGCCCTAAGAGCGCGGGATTTCCAAATTCGGTGATGGATCGCACAGCAAGGAGATATAAGGAACCTGAAAACAATAGAATACCGAGGGTAAAAGCAAAAAAGGCAACACGGATAGCTGTATTTTTAGCTCTAGAAAATGTAGCTAAAAACAAGAGCGCTAAGGTGTGGTAGAAGTGATATTGATTCGCTGTTTTCCAAGTTCCAATATGGTAATCAGAAATTTTCCCTTCTAATCCATGAGCGCCAAATGCACCTAATACGACGGCTAAGACTCCAAATAATGAAGCCATTAAAATAATTTGCTTATTCATTGATCACAAAAATGTTTATTCCTACTTATTTACAAGTATAAATGTATCAATTATCGCTTAATAATACCGACTTTTTAGCAATTTTAATCATATTTCGCAGGAATTTAAGGCTGTAAGACTTCAAATAGTGGTTTTTTTATATTAGGTTTGTTATAGAAATGAGAAATACTATCATACTTACGGTCCTATTATTTATTGCTGTCGTAGCAGCATCGATATACTATTTTGCAGATATTAACTTCTCGCAAAAAAATCCTGCAGCCACCTTAAAACATCATCCTGCAAACACCTTATTTATGGCGCAGTTTACGAATGATGACACCAATAATGAGCTGTTGGGGAAATTTGATATTTTTGAAGCCTTATTGGGCAAAGAGGAGTCATTGGAAATCGCGGCGTTAAAGAGTAACCTCCTCAATGCGCCCAACTTTGCAGAATACACGAAGGATGTCGCGATTGTCCTCTCAGCGCACCCTTTAAAGGAGCGATTGGCATTCTTATATGCGATTCCTTTAAATAAGGAGATCAAAGCTACGGATCTGAAGCAAAGCTTAGCAAGTTTAAATAAGAGCTATGAAGTAGATCGTCTGGACACATTAGGCAACTCCTTTGTAAGCCTTAAGCATACCCTCACCAAGAAATCTCTTTACGCCATCACCTTTCATAGTATTTTATATGCAAGTTATGACTTAGCGCTCTTAGCGCAGGTATTAGATAAAAAGGAAACGAAACTTTCGGATGCTGAGATCCGTTCATTTGTGGCTTCTTTATCGGAAAATAGTCCTTTGAACCTCTACGCTAATAATGCTTCTCTGGCTAAGCTTGCGGCGATCTATAAGCAGGGGAAAGCGGGAAGTTATTTACAATTTTTAGACAGTCTCCAAGGGCAAACTGTAGTAGGTCTAAATTTTAAAGAAGACGCCTATATCTTCTCGGGAACTTCCACGCTCACGAAAGACTCCAAAGCGTATTTAAACTTATTTTCACAGCAAAAACCTGTCACGCAAAGCTTAGCAAACTATTTTCCAGAAAATACCGCTTCTTATATGCAGATAGCGCTTTCAGATAAGACGAGTTTCTCCTCCGCACTAGCGCGTTATATCGCAGGAAAGAAAGAAACTAAAAAACTTGATAGCTACCGCACCAATATCCCTGATAGCATAGATGCCGCATTAAAAAATTTCTTCGGCAATGAGTTTGCCAGTATTCAGCTTAACAGCGGTGAATCGCTAGGCTTTATCACCTTAAAAGACAGCCTGAAAGCGGAATCTATTTTCTCAAAAATAGCGAGCAGACAACAGGAAGGGATTTATAGATTTGACAATTCCAATATTCTTTATTTCAATTATGGGGATCTGCTAGCAAATTTCCAACGCCCCTACTTCACACGTATTAACAATGTGCTAATCTTTGCCAACCAGCTATCCGAGCTTACAGCCTTTACCAAGCGCTATACAAATAAGCAGCTCCTTCAGCAGCAAGCTGCTTTTCAAAATAATAAGGAATTGCAGGCAGAACAGGCGAATGTATTTTTCTATATCAATCCTACACAAGCGAAAGCACAAATAAAGCAGGACTTAAAAAATAAATATGCCAAGAATTTTATGGATACCGATACCTATGGGTATCAGGACTTCAATAGCTGGTCCTTGCAATTAGCTGGAGCGGAAGGGAATTTTAGCAGTAAAATTATTGCGCTTTATAAAAGTCAGAAAACAGTCGGTGGTGCTGCCACATGGACCTATGAGCTAGGGAGCAAACTTATCAATAGACCCTGGGTGCTAAAGCAAGATGCTTCCCAAAAATTAATCTTAGCGCAAGAGCAGGATCATACCGTGCATGCGTTAAAAACTGATGGGACAAAACTATGGTCGGCTGTATTTGAAGGAGAAATCTTAGGTACCCCGGTGCAACTTCCCGATTACACCATTCTTCTAAATACGTCAAAACGTCTTTATCGGATCCTTCCAAATGGGGATAATTACGACGGATTTTCAATCGCTTTGCCAGTTCGAGCGACCTATGGTTTGACTTATGTTAAAAGTAACCAAGGCAATCTGCTTGTGATTCCTGCGGGCAACCGCATTCTTGCTTACACCGAGCAGGGCACATCGGTAGCTAGCTGGGAAGATATCGACCTCGCAGGCTCAATCTTATACCAATTGGAAGCGCAGGAGATAAATGGGAAAATGCATATTATGGCAGGCACCAGCACAGGGAATTTTTATTTCTTCAATCAGCAGGGATCCTTAATTCAAGAGATAAATGACCCTGGAACATATCAGCATAAGCTATCCTTTAAAAAAGATGCATCACAACCGCAAAAATCATCGTTATTGACACTTTCCGAAGACCATGGCATGGTACAATATGCGCTGAATGGAGAAAAAAATGTCCTTCCGATAACATGGAAAGAAACACCTCAGTATTACGTCTATGGGCAAATTACGGGAAATAAAGCAGCGAGTTTAATTTTCTTTTCGCCCACAACAATGTGGACCCATAAGACAAAGGATAGCATCGTAAATTACCAGTATACCTTTCCTCAGAAAATTAATGCGCTCCCGAAGCTAGTCTCCATAAGCAGCCAGATTAATTGGTTGACAGTACATACAGAAGGTGATTTAATTTATGCCTTTAATGAAAAAGGAAGCTTGGTAGAAGGCTTCCCTTTAACAGGTCTACCCCACTTTTATATTGGCCCCTTGCAGGAAGGCAATTCAACAAATTATTTAATTAGTAGTAAACGAGATCACAAATTATATTGTTATCCTTTTTAATGAATTGTTTTACTTAAATTTAAACTTTAAAAATAAAGGGCAAAAAGAAAACTTGTTTATAAAAAAATAACGAAAAATAATTTTTTTATAGTAGGTTTGCAATCGAAATTAAGAGATGCAAAGAGAACTAGAGATTAAGAAATTTTTAACCAAACCTAAAAAAATTGTTATCACAACCCATTTCAAACCAGATGGTGATGCATTAGGCTCCTCCTTGGGGCTCTATCATTGGCTGAAGGGAAATGGTCATGATGTACAAGTGATTGTACCTTCGGATTACCCGCAATTTTTGGATTGGTTACCTGGGAAGGATGATGCCCTTATTTACACCCAAGCCCCTACACGGAGTCAAGAGATTATTGCAGAAGCAGATTTAATATTCTGTTTAGATTTTAATAATCTTTCCCGCATTAATGCGATGCAGGAAGTCGTACGTTCGGCTCCCGGATATAAATATATGATCGATCATCACCTGGATCCAGAAGGATTTGAAGATGATGGACTTTGGGATCCTGCGGCAGCAGCGGCAGCACAATTAGTATTCCGCTTTATCAATACGACGATGGACGCAGGGGCACAAATTACAGCCGATATAGCAACCTGTCTGTACACCGGCATTATGACGGATACGGGGTCTTTCAGATTTCGTTCCACCACGGCTGAAATACATTTAATTATAGCCCGTCTTATAGAATGTGGAGCAAAGAACTGGGAAATACATGAGAAAATATATAACAGCTCTTCAGAGAGCCGTTTAAAATTCTTAGGTTTTGCTTTATTAAATCGTTTAGAAGTAATTCCGGAATATAATACGGCACTAATCTATCTAACGAAACAAGATTTAGCGCAATTTAACGTTATTACTGGAGATACTGAGGGATTAGTAAATTATGCCCTTTCCATTAAAGGTGTTCGGTTGGCAGCGTTAATTATAGATCGCATAGAACTGCGTAAATTATCCTTACGTTCCATTGGAGATATCCCTTGTAATGAAATTTGCAAGAACAACTTTAATGGTGGTGGACATTTAAATGCATCAGGTGGAAGTTCACATGATGATTTAGAATCTGTAATTCGTACCTTTAAATCTGTATTACCCGATTATAAAGAAATATTAACAAAAAATTAGTGAATTATACCAAAATGAAGAAAGCAATTTTATTCGTTGCAGCGGCAGTAGCTTTAACTACATCTGCGTGCCAAAATTTTAAAAAAGGTGACGGTGGTCTTGAATACAAGATTGTTGATGACAAAGCTTCAGAAAAAGCAGTTGCCGGAGATTTATTATCTGTAGATATGACTATCAAAACTGATAGAGACTCTTTATTAAATAGTACCTACGATTTAGGTTTACCACAAATCGTCAATATAGCTCCCGATTCTATCCCAGGATTATACCCAGGTGACTACAACTCCATGTTCAAATTATTAGGAGAAGGTGACTCTGCAGTATTCAAATTAAATGTGGATACCATGGCAGCACGTACAGGTCAACCAAAATTAGAATTTGCGGATCATTATGTAACGTTTACAATAAAAGTTAGAAAGCACTTCAAAAGAGGTCAGTTAACAGATTCAGCTTTATATGCGCAAGTAAACAAATATTTCGAAGGTGAAATTGAAAAATTAAAAACTGGAGAAGATGTTAAAGTAGCTGACTACGTAAAAACTAAAAAATTAGAGCCTAAGAAAACAGCTTCTGGTTTACAATATATCGTTACTGCTGAAGGTAAAGGTGAAAAACCTGCTATCGGCGATACAGTTGTCGTAAACTATACAGGAACGTTATTAGCTACAGGTAAAGTATTCGATACTAACAACCCTGAATTAGCTAAGAAAAATAACATTTTCAATGCACAACGTCCATACGAGCCTATTCGTTTCAGCATCGGTAACGATCCTGTGATCCAAGGTTGGACTGAAGGTATTCAATTATTAAACAAAGGTTCTAAAGCTACGTTAATCATTCCTTCAAAATTAGGCTATGCGGAACGTGGTGGTGGTGGTATGATTCCTCCATATGCTCCTTTAGTATTTGAAGTTGAATTAGTAGACATCGTTAAAGGTAAAGGTCTTGCAGCGCCACAGTTAGCGCCACAAGCGGCACCAGGTATTGCGCCACAAGCAGCACCTCAAGTAGCACCAGCGAAGTAATTTAAAATTACAATATTTATAAAAAAGCGTTTTCTAAGTAATTAGAAAACGCTTTTTTTTTAATTTATTAGGACATCTGCTAACAAAATCCTAATTTTAGGCATTCTTTATCGTTTTAGGAAATATGCACCACCCTTATCAATTAATTGACACACACACACATATCTATTACCAAGCTAATACCGAAGCATTAGATGAGCAAATTAAGCGTTGTCTAGCGAATCATATTACAGGATTAATATTACCTAATGTGGATGTAAATTCTATGCAGGCGGTATTAGATACGGTAGCGGCCTACCCAGCGCATTGCTTTCCAATGCTAGGGCTACACCCCTGCTCCGTAAAGGAGGACTACAAGGCGCAATTAAAGACTATCGAGTCGCAGCTAGCAAATCAGAAAATTTATGCCATTGGTGAAATAGGCTTGGACTTATATTGGGACAAAAGCACACTAGGGATTCAAAAAGATGCTTTCCGTATTCAAGTGGGCTGGGCTAAATCATTGGGACTTCCGATCGATATCCATTGCCGAGAAGCTTTTGATGAGCTCTTTGAATTATTGGAAGAGCTTCATGATGACAAGCTCTTCGGCGTGCTTCACTGCTTTACAGGAAATTTAGAACAGGCTAAAAAAGCAATAGATTACGGTTTTCTCCTAGGAATTGGTGGCGTCGTAACATTCAAAAAGGCCGGTCTCGATGCTGTAGTAAAAGAAATAGATTTACAGCATATCGTCTTAGAAACAGACTCCCCTTACTTAGCACCGAGTCCCTTTCGTGGTAAAGAGAATGAATCTAGCTACTTACATTATATCGCACAGAAAGTTGCTGATACCCACGAGATAACCCTTGAAAAATTAGCCGAAATAACCAGTGCAAATGCCCAACGTATTTTTAGACTTTCTTAATTAATATGCAGAATATATTTATTATCTACACCGGAGGAACCATCGGCATGGTAAAAGATCATACGGGTACATTTGTACCTTTTGACTTTGACTTAATTGCAAACAATCTACCTGACTTAGCACGCTTAAGTTATAATTTAACGGTGCATTCATTCAGCCCTATTATTGATTCATCGAATATGAATCCTGAAATTTGGTTAGAAATGGCTCAAATTATAAAAGATAACTATGATGCATATGATGGTTTTGTGATTCTTCATGGCTCCGACACGATGTCATTTTCGGCCTCCGTATTAAGCTTTATGCTTGAAGGCTTACAAAAGCCCGTTATTCTCTCCGGCTCACAGCTCCCAATTGGAGAGATCCGTACCGATGCTAGAGAGAATCTAATGACAGCATTAGAAATTGCTTCCGCAAAAGCTAATGGCCATTCCATTATCCAAGAAGTCTGCATACTTTTTGATAATAAACTATATCGTGGAAACCGTTCTTTTAAATATAACTCCGCTAAATTTGAAGCTTTTCGCTCCCCAAATTACCCGGTATTAGTCGAAGCAGGCATTCATCTGATCTACCACCATGAAGCCTTCTTAGACAATACGGCAAAAGAGTTTATCCTGCATACGGAATTAGATAATAGCGTAGGTGTGCTAAAGCTTTTCCCAGGAATGAGCCCTGCCTGCATAAAATCAATCTTAAATGCCGATGTACGCTCCATTGTTATGGAAACTTTCGGTTCCGGCAATACGACTACAGACCAGTGGTTTTTAGATCTCCTGAAAGAGGCTATTGATCAAGGCAAAAATATTGTTAATATCTCCCAGTGTAAGGTGGGTTCCGTGGAGCTAGGCCGCTATGAGACTTCCCAAGGACTGAAGGCTATAGGTGTGCTCAATGGTTACGACCTAACCTTTGAGGCTGCAGTCACCAAGTTGATGTATCTTCAGGGACAACTGACAGATCAAAAAGAAGTCGCCAAATGGATGGAAGTAGATCTTCGCGGAGAAATGACAATTATTTAAACCCCTTCTAAGGAGTACATCGCATGTATGCTGCCGACAAGTCTTAAAAAAATATTTCCCCAAGAAGTAGTTTACTTAATGGGGAAATAAAAGATCTTAAATCGCCTGCAAAGAGAATGGATTACTTCTCCATCGCAAGTAATTCCGAAACCACGAAATTTGATCCTCCAACAAAAATTAAATCTCCTTTTTTATATTCTTTAATAGCGCCATCTATCGCCTCTTTTACTGTTGGAAATGCCTGTCCCTGTAAGCCGAAAGTAAGCGCCTCTTGTGCTAACTCTTCCGCAGGCATAGCACGCGGCATATCCGGACTACAGAAGAAGTATTGAGCATCTTTAGGTAGTAAGGGGAGCATATGTGAAAGATCTTTATCACGCATGGCGCCAATTACGATTAATAAATTCGTGAATTTTGTGGCTGCAAGATTCTTTAATACTTCTTGAATACCATCCTCATTATGCCCCGTGTCGCAAATAATAAAAGGATCAGTGGCATAAGTCTGCCAACGACCTTGTAAGCCTGTAAGGTGCTGCACCTGCCTCAAAGCGGCTGATACCTGCGCTTGGGAAATCGTAAATCCTTGATTTCGCAACTGCTCAATCGTACAGAGGACCCCGGAAATATTCTTTGCTTGGTAGGTACCCTTCAAATCCAAGTCTACGGTTTGCATTCCCCCCTTAGCAGGCTGTACTTCTAATGTTAAATAAGCAGTTTCTGTACTGCGAATAGTCACTGATAGCGCTTTAGAGGCATAGGTTAACGGACTTTGTAATGCTTGAGCACGCTTTTCAAAGATAGGAGCTGTCTTCGGATTATATTCTGAAATTACAACAGGAGTATGAGCTTTGATAATTCCTGCCTTTTCAAAAGTTATCTCTTCAATAGTATTTCCCAACATATTCATATGGTCCATCCCTATATTGGTAATTAGGGACACCAAAGGTTGGATAATATTTGTAGAATCTAAGCGTCCACCAAGGCCGACCTCGATAATAGCGATGTCCACTTCCTGTTTTGCAAAAAAGTCAAATGCCATAGCTACGGTAACCTCAAAAAAAGAAGGTTGAATTTCTTCAATAAGTGCAAAATGGGTACTTACGAAGTCTATGACAAACTGCTCATCAACCATTGCCCCATTTAAGCGGATACGTTCTCTAAAATCTAATAAATGTGGAGATGTATATAAGCCTGTCTTATAGCCAGCTTGCTGTAAGACTGCCGCTAACATATGGGAAGAGGAACCCTTTCCATTTGTTCCGGCAATATGCACTGTTTTAAAAGTTTCTTGCGGATGACCTAACGCTTCACAAAATTTAATGGTATTTGTTAAATCCTTTTTATAGGCGGAGGATCCGTCACGTGTAAACATAGGTAATCGCGCATATAAATACGCGATTACCTCTTGATAAGAATTCATGTATAGAATGTTATTTAACTCTAAAATTAAACACAATCACACCAGTTTGAGAATCTGGTGCTTGCTCCAGCTGATTTAAGCGGGCGCCGCGTACGGCACGTTCACATTTCTCCCATAGGGAGCGATCAGGAAGCGTTGTACCTTTTACGCCGGCACGAGCGTAAGTAATTGTTCCATTCGGAGCGACGCGTATCTCTACGGCTACTTTTCCTGCCTGCTGACCATTGTCATCAATCTTTGGGCGCACTTCAAAGCGTCTATTTGCCAAAGAAAGCATCATATTACCATCTCCAGATCCACCTTCACCATAATTTGGTGCTAAGGGGTCTCCGAGCTTAGAACCTTGATTTCCGGGTTTCGTTCCCGTACCATCGCCAGCGCCTAAGGCATTATTCTTTTTACCTTTATATAAGGCATTGGTATTTACAGTTGGGGCAGCATTTTTCTTTTCTACAGTCGTCTCCGTAGCGGTAACTTTCACAGGCTTTGCAGCTTTTGTCACTGCGGGTGCATCGTCCATATCTTGTGTTGCGACGACTTTATCAGCTACCTGCTGTGAAGGTGTCGGCGTTGGTGTTTCCTGCGGGTCGATCTTATCGGGCTTCACATTATTCGCGTTTTCATCCATAGAGGGTTCATCTACGCTCATATAGTCATCTCCCATTCCTTCTTCCGAGGTACCATAATTCACAACGATACCGCCCATACCATACTTTGGAGTTTCTGACCCAAAAATGATAAAAAAGCTAATTAACGCCAGCGCTACACATATCGCTGTGGATATCGCTAATGCTTTGGGATAATTATTTTCCTCTCTATAGTGATGATAACTCATGGGCTTACTAATCTTTTTTAGGCTCTGTTGCTAAGACCAACTTAATCTTTAGTCTATTAGCAACGTCCATTACTGAAATCACATTTTGAATTGGCACAGTATTATCCGCATAAAGCATAATCGTCAATTCTTCTGCTGTAGACATTTGCGATTGAATCGCCGCTTCCAGTCCTTCTAAAGGAACGACAGACTTATCCACATGGTACAGTAAATCTGCTGATATAGATACCGTCAACGTCTTTTTCGCGACGGATTGCTCTCCCGCTGAAGATCGGGGTAATAACAATTTTACCACCTGCGGATTGGACACTGCGGAAGCTAATAAGAAGAATAACATTAAGAAAAACATAATGTCATTCAGTGCGGATGTATGTACTTCTGCGGAAGGTTTATTCTTTCTATTACGTAAGTTCATAAATTCTAAAATTACGCGCCTGGTTCATCTAATAAATCGATAAACTCAACTGCATCTGTTTCAATACGTAAAATTAAACGCTCTACCATCATATTTAACACATGGTATCCAATGTAAGCAAGGATACCTACCGTTAATCCGGATGCTGAAGCAATCATCTTTACATAAAGACCGCCAGATACCGAAGCAATATCAATACCACCTGCTAACTCTACATCATGAAATATGGCAATAACTCCGAAAATTGTTCCTACGAAACCTAGCATCGGTGCGATACCGGCAATAATACCGAGAATATTGATGTTTTTCTCCAATTTAGCAACCTCTAGTTTACCGACATTTTCAATCGCTCCTTCGATATCTTTAATCGGGCGACCTACGCGTAATAAACCTTTGGACAACATACGTCCTAATGCCGTATTCGAAGAGCGACATACCGCTAAAGCGGCATCCAACTTCCCTGCTAACACATTAGATTTTACTTGAGACATTAACCCATTATCAAATTTGGCTGCTTTACGAATCGTAATAAAACGCTCAAAAAAGATAATTAATCCCAAGAAGAATAAGAATAAAATGGGAACCATAATCCATCCACCCTTCATTAAAATATGCACTAAGCTTAAATTTTCTTCTGAAGCCAATTGAATAGATTGTGCAGCTACGGGAGCTGCTTGCTGCTGTAAAGTGTCTAACGGAACGCCGGTACCTTGAATCAATGACATAATAGTAATTGTATTTTTTAATGTTTATAGTTTTTTACTTAATCTTATCCAGCCAAGCAGATTTTTCAATTGTTTTTTGTACCTGAATTAAATCAGCTTCCGCTGCTGCCTTATCGGCATAGGTATTCCAAATAACTTTCTTTCTATTGGCTTTTAATTTAGCATCTAAGGCATGTACTGTTGTATGCCCCTTAGCCTTTAATTTATTAACCTGCGCTTGTGCCTGATCCATCGACTTATGCGTCCCTATGACAATCTGCCAATTAGCGGGCACTTGAGGAGCAGCAACCAAAGGTGCTTCGGTGACGATCGTATCTTTAGCGGCATTTTCAGCTTGCAAAGTTAAACTATCAGTCACAAGTGTGCTATCTACTTGCGCTAAGGTATCAATTACAGGAGTTGCTATTACAGGTCTATTTTCCACAGGAACAAGTTCTTTTTTAGTTCCCAATAACTGATCTTTCAGATTGGGGTTTAGTAAGAATACGGCTGCTACTGCGGCAAGAATAATAACTGCCGAAGCGATATACCAAACTTTTCCACTGGATTCGGAAGGTATCTCTGTTGGCGAATTATAGATAGACGTGCGCTCAGCCTGCTGTTCTGACTCCAAAGATATAATATCTTCATCAACATTCTCAGCTTTTGAAGTAATATTTTGAATAGGTGTAGGCTCCACTGGGGCTACAGGTAATACTGGGACAGCTTCTTCCACGGATTCAACCGCAGCTTCTTCCACGGGTTCAACCGCAGCTTCCTCCACAGGTTCTACAGCAGCTTCCTCCACAGGTTCTACAGGAGTTTCTACAGGAGTTTCTACGGGCTTTTCTACAGGAATTGTAGCTTCGGTAGCAAGTACTTCTGAATAATAGAAACCCGATAGATCCAAGGGCTTAAACACAAAGGAGTCTCCATAAGAAATTAGAAAACCTAAATTTTCTAATTTCGCTTGCCCTTTTTGCGCTAATTGTTCTTTTACATCTACGACTGCAGTTTGAATTAAAGAGGTTGCTGACTGGAAATCCAATTGCAACTGCTGCTGTATATACTGCGTTAAATTATAACCTCCCTCTGCACGTGCGTCAAATTCGATATATGTAATCGGGGGTAGAAATACTTGGCGTACTTTATCGAAGCTTGCAGGATTCTGCTTACGTATAAAAAGGCCTATACCTTCCACACGCACTTCATCATAACGTTTCAACAAGTTATTAATACTCTTCCCTAAATTCATTTGACTACTCATTATTCCACAAAATTTTTGGTCGTTCGATTAAAATGAAAAATTAATACCACCTAACACATTAAATCCTAAACGTGGGTAGTATAAATAACGCTCATACTCTTTACCGAACATATTATTTGCGCGTACAAAAATTCCTAATTGTTTTGTTGCGCGGTATTCTGCTCCCGCAGAAAGATCCACGAAAGAGGGTACTGTACGTTTCACCGCAGGGTCTAAGACTGTCGTAGCATCCGCAAAATCGTATGCTAAGGAATAAGTCTGCCCTTGGAAAGTTAACTCCCCATCAATAAATAATTTTTCGGAAATATTAATACGGGTATTTGCTGCTAAGCGGAATTTTGGTAAGTGCCAAGCTTCCTCATTATCAGATAAGGTATAGTCATCAATATTTACTTTACCGCCAATGCTAAAGGCGTTAGAGATACGTACATTTAAAGCTCCTTCAAAACCTAGGTGCTTAGCATTATTAATTAAGCCATCGTAAACGACGTCAAATTTATATGGAACATAGCCACCAGTACTTAATGGATTGGCAGCATTCATAAATAAAGGTAAGCCATCAATTTTCTTATAGAATGCTTGCACTTTATAGCCGAATGTTGCTCCAGCATTCCCTTTAACACCCCCATAGATATGAATGCGTTCAACGGTATTTTGGATGTTAATATCTGAATTTAGGTATTGATTTTGATTCGCAAAATCTCTTAATGATCCTTTCTTAACATTTCCGGTAACCCCCGCAAAGATATGTGCATAGGTAGGCACTACTGCGAAGTCTACAGCTACTGTTGGAAAGATATTAAAGCGGGTGGAGTCTCCAAATTCTGAAGCTATATTAGCGCCAATTTGCACGTCATAATTGTCTCCTTTAAACTTTACATAAGGGTTCACTAAGGCGATGTGATTCGCTGTCTTACGAACATCCTCTACCGCATTGATATCTACCGAAGCATTTACCCCAACATTGAAAGTGCGTACACGTTTATTTAAGAATCCCGAAAATGCGAAGGAGTTTTCTTTCGCATTGAAGCGATCCTTAAAAGTATAAGCATCCGCTTTTACAGAATAAGATAAAGCATCTTGATCCTTTTCATCGAAATTAGACGTCAGCTCTCCAGTGAAGTAGATATCATTAAATACCTGCTTCTCCATAGCTGGGTTTAGACTAGCCCCATTAATATCGGTTACGACACCGTAAAAACGGGTATTATTCCGGTTATAACCCAACGTTCCATCGATGGTAAACTTATCGTAGGTACGGCGCCCAAAGACACCAAATTCTTGTCTTCCATATTGCTGATTCTCAAGGGAACCTTTTTGAGAGATATGTTTTAAAAATGCTCCGTAGCGCATATTTTCATTTTTCTCTGCAGCAAAATAGGCTTCCCCAAGAATGGTATTAAAATTACCTACACCGAGTTTCACATAGTTAGATTTTATATCCTCAGCTTTAGTGAAGGGCATCTGCTGTACATTTAACTGCTTTAGCCCGGTGTTAATATCTAACTTTCTATCGATGATATTACCGTAACTTAACTTAGGTTGATATTCCCGTTTATTAGTCATATCAGGACTCCGACGGATTTTTACCGCATCAGCAAGAATAGGCTTATAATCACGTACTACATCGAAAGAATCAATCGTTACGGGCTTCTCAGCCTTCGTTGGATCTACCTGTGCAAAACTGCTGAATCCAGCGCCCATCAATAAGGTCGCTAGGGCATATTTTTTAACCACTGTATTGTGCAACTTCATATTATTTCCTATTTCTTTTTGTTAAGTTTCTGTAAACGTTCTTTGGCTGTAGGTAAGATATCATCGTTACCTTCATAATTTTCGATCACACTTTCCAAGGTTGTTTTTGCTTGGAAGGCATCTCCTTTAGCGGCGTAAGCATCAGCCATTAATATAAAGGCTTTAGCGACCCAATAATCGTAGGATGAGAAGCTATCTGAGACATCAAAAGCGGTAGCTATAGCTTTATCATACTGCTTATCTTCTAATTGAGATACGCCGACTAAATAGCGTGCCTCTGCGGCATATGCCGTACGACCTTTTAATGCGGCTAAGTTATATTCTTTTAATGCTTCAGCACGTTTACCATTCTTGGTATACACTTTACCCGCATATAAGTATGCACGAGAAATCTCTTCTTCGGAAGATTTTTCGTAGTTCTTAACAGCAGTTGTATAGTTTAAAGCTTCTTTCATATCACCAATCTCGTAATATGCAACCATTAAGTTATTAATAGCGTAGCTGTAGTTGGATTTATATTCTGAAGTAAGTTCTAATTTCTTTAAATGTTGTGTTGCTTCATTATACTTTTTATCTTTTAAGTATAGTTTAGAAACGGAAACTAAAGCACGTTCAGTATATGCCGAAGTCCAATCATTCAAAATAATGTTATAATCGTGTAATGCTTCTGTCGATTTCCCTAACGCAGCATTAGACTCTGCGCGTACAAAACGGGCATATTTCTCTTGAATAGGTTTCGGGAATTTATCAAAGTAAGCATTTACCGCTTCTACAGCACCCTTATATTCACCACGAGCAAAGAGTGTATTCGCTGCCGAGAATGTTAAGTTGTCCTGCTCAGAGGTTGATAAGTTACCAATATTTGTACCCGTAGCATAGCGGATATAACCGGTAGCATCCCCTTTATCTAAATAGATATTTTCAATAGAGCGCATCGCTTGCTTAGCTTCATCGGTGGTCGAGTATTGTTCTACGACACGTTGGAATGTCGCTAGCGCAGCATCGTTATTGTCCTGGTTATACTGTACTAAACCAATGGTTACTAAAGCACGAGGAACATACGAAGAGCGTGGATATTTGGTGACCATTTCCTGCAGACCAGCGATTGCTTGATCGTACTGTCCTTGTAAGAAATAGGTATATGGAACTTCAAAGCTGATATCATCGGCGTAGTTTGACGTTGGGAAACGTTCAAGCACGGATCTTAATGTAGCAACCTTCCCTGTGGGGTTTCCTTGCAATCCTTGGATAATACCCCGTTGAAAGAGGGCATAATCTTGCGACTGCGCTTTAGCAGCGATTAATCGATCATATTGTGTGAGTGCTTTTCCATAGTTCTTCAATGAAAAATAGGAATCTCCAAGACGTGCAATAGCATCATTTCGGGTATTTACTTCAAGACCTTTGGTACCTCCTGTTGCTAAGAAGCGCTCAAAGTAGTTTGCCGAGGTATTGTAATTATCATTACGAAATGCCGCATAGGCTAAGGCATAATTCGCATAGCTGTAAACATCTGTTTTGGAGGCTGCAGGAAGACGTAAGAATTTATTGAAGTTGGTTACCGCTTCCCCATATTTACGAACCTCATACATTGCTTCTGCTTTCCAGTAGGTTGAGAGCGCGTAAATCTCCTCATCATAGCGATTTTGTTCCGAACGTAAGAATAAGGAAATGGCATTTTCAAAAGCGCGCTCATTATAAAATTCTAAGCCACGGTAGTAAGTCACCTTTTGGTATGCTGCCGAAGCTTCCTTCCCACGTTTGGTGATAGTCTCTAAGATGTCCACGGCCTCGCGGTAGTTTTTCGTAGACAGCAACACCTCTGCAAGTAGCGTCTTAGCATCTTCTTGGCGTTTAGATTGTGGGTAGGTCTTCAAATACTCTTGCGTAGCAGCTAAGGCCACTTGGTGGAATTCTAATTCGTAGGATAGCTTTGCATAGTTGAATAAACCTTCCTCTTGCAAAGCGGCATCAAATTCTAATTTTGAGGCACGGAAAAAGGCATTTCTTGCAGCCTGTTTATTTCCCGTTTTTATAAAAGCATCCCCTAAAGTGATCATCGCCGATTGATAGTATGCATCAGGCTCCGTCATTTTCTCGAGTTCTACGATTGTCTTTTTGTAGTCTCCTAGCTTGTAGGCTATATAACCAATCTGGTAGCTATCTTGGTTATTCTGCGTCTTCCCTTGATCTTGAGCTTGAAACTTATCGTAATAATTTTTTGAAGCTTTTAAATCTCCTTTAATAAAATACGTTGCTGCGACAATGCGGAAGATCTCAGTTTCATTTTCTTGCTTTGTATTCTGTAAAATTGGTAACGCATAACTTAATACATCATCATAGCGTTTGTCTAAGAAATATAAAGCCGTAATATAATAAGGGTATGAATTCTCGTAGGTTTTCGATCCATTGAGGCGTTCAAACTCATTCAAGGCCGTCTTATATTCTTCATCTAAATACGCTAAATAAGCATAGTAGTAGATAGAAGCTTCTTGATAAGGGGTTTTTGAATCTTTTAAAGCTTCAAATAAAGGTTTTGCGTCTCTATAATTTTTGGTATTGAAATAAGCGTAAGCTAATTTAAAGCGGTACTCTGTATTTTCTCTACCTGCTAAATTTTTAGAATCGATTTTTGAAAACCATTCAATAGTTTTCACATAGTCCTGCTTCTCATAATAAGAGCGACCGATTTGAAAATAGGCTGCTTTCGCATTCGGTGAAGCAGGGAAATCTTTAATATACTTATGGAATAAAGATTCCGCATTGGAGTCTCCTAATTCTAGCGCGCAGATTGCTTGATAGAAGCGTACATGTTCTTTTAACAGACTTAGTTCTTCTGTTTCATCGAGCTGTAGCGTAGACTTTGTTCTTAGTGATTCTACTTTATCGAACTGCTTTGCTGCGGAGCTAAATTTACCCCGTTCAAAAAGTTCCATACCGGTCTTATAGGCTTTATTCAATTCTTGCCATTCCGTCTGCTGTGCAAATGCAGGTGTGGAGAGTAAACTCAGCGCAAAACCTACTTTATAAATGTTTTTAAACATCATCTGATTTGATCTATATATATTTAAAACGTCTTCGAATTATGAATGGAGAATAGTTTTCCCCCTATTTTAAGCAAAATTAATTCCATTAATTGGATAATTCACTATGATATTACTAAATAAATAGTAAATGTAATAGTATTTGAGAAAAGATAGTAATAATAATACAATTACCCTTATTTAGGATGTTAAATTATGCTAAAAAAAAATGTCCGATTTAAAATAAATCGGACACTAAAATAGTATTGCTATTGGTTGTTATTAGCCACGCTTACCAGCTAATAAATAAAGTGCTGCCATACGTACAGCGACACCATTTTCCACCTGATCTAAGATAATAGAATGCTTGCTATCGGCTACATCCGAGGTAATCTCTACCCCCCGGTTTATAGGACCTGGGTGCATAATCGTAATCTCATGATCTAGTGATTCTAAAATTTCTTTATTTAATCCATATAACATGGTGTATTCACGAATCGATGGGAAGTAAGCGATATCTTGACGCTCCAGCTGAATGCGTAGCATATTGGCTACATCACACCAGTTTAAAGCTTTACGCAGGTCATGCTCCACTTTCACACCTAATGATTTAATATATTTTGGAATTAATGTCGTAGGCCCACAGACCATAACTTCAGCCCCTTGCTTTTGTAAGCATAGAATATTGGACAAGGCCACACGGGAGTGGGTGATATCTCCAATAATTGCCACTTTACGACCTGCGACATCACCATAACGTTCCCGAATAGAAAAAGAATCTAAGAGGGCTTGCGTAGGGTGTTCGTGCGCCCCATCACCAGCATTCACAATCTGTGCATTGACATGTTTACTCAGAAACACTCCAGCTCCAGCATGCGGATGACGCATCACGACCATATCCACTTTCATGGCTAAGATATTATTTACGGTATCAATTAGCGTCTCCCCTTTACTTACAGAAGAAGAAGAGGCTGCAAAATTGATGGTATCTGCCGACAGGCGTTTTTCGGCTAATTCAAAAGAAAGACGTGTACGGGTAGAATTTTCAAAAAATACGTTCGCAATGGTAATATCACGAAGGGAAGGCACCTTCTTTATTGGTCGGTTTAAGATTTCTTTAAAGTTACTGGCAGTATCCAAGATCAGTTGGATATCGTTTTCATTTAAATCTTTAATACCTAAAAGATGGCGCGTACTTAATTGTTCAGCTGCAGATGACATGTTATGGCTTTTTCAAAAATTTCAATTGTTAGACTTCTTCGGTGATCAGATGGATACTATCCTGATCATCTTCTTCTTTCCATTGTACAAGGACTTTTTGGGAATCTATGGAATCCACTTGAATACCTATATAATCTGGTTGAATAGGAATTTGACGTGAGAATCGGCGATCTACTAACACGAGCAGCTCTATTTTCTCAGAACGACCAAAGGCTTGCATAGCATCCATCGCAGAGCGAATGGTACGCCCCGTCCAGAGTACATCATCAATAAGAATGACACTTTTACCTTCAACAATAAAGTCAATATGGGTACTATTTGCTAAGATGGGACCTGTTCCTTTTCTTCTAAAATCATCACGATAAAAGGTGATATCTAACGCGCCCAAAGGGACATCAACGCCTAACATCGCTTTCAGCTCATGTACGATACGTTTCGCTAAATAGGTTCCTCGAGGCTGTATTCCAATAAGTACTGCCTGCGAGAAATCACCGTGGTTTTCAATTAACTGTCTACACAGTCGTTGGATAGTGATTTGAAATTTGGGACCGTCTAATAAAATCGATTGTTTCATTGATTTTTATGTAACTTACTGATTATAAGTATATTTTATTACTAAGGTGTACAATAAAGTGTGCAAAAAACTGATGTTACTATTTTTTGGTCATTTTCGAGTACTGCCTTTGTAGTTGCAAATCTCTTAAAAAATCATCAGAATCCCTATCGAATTTTTCGTGTTTTTTAGAATTATTAATAAACAGCTCATTATAAACTTCTTTTGCAATAAGTTTCACGTTTGATGCAAGTATGTCTGAATTGATATTAGTTCCTTTTTTTAAATTGTTATATTCAATAATATCGTAAACTTTAGTGCGTGCGTAAACCTCTTTACCATGTTCTTCTTGATTTACCCTTTAAGTCATTAAACCTCTCTTCAATTTTTTGAGTTGGAAATAATTAATTTCCAGATTTCCCTCCTTATAACTATAGCTTTCACCTTGAGACATATCTTTATCAATCAAGCATAGAATATTCTCAAACTGATTTAATGTATACAATACATTACTATTATCAAATGTAATTCCATATAGATTACGTATTAAATAATATTTAGTATTATTAAGGTTTATATTTACAAATAATTAAGTATGAGAATTTTAAAGTCTAGGGTAGATTAACCACCCTAGACAAATTCACTATGAAGCTTGTAAGTATCCGTCTCCCCAGTAATTAACAATCATTTTAATGACTGGTAGAGCCTTTTTATCCACCTTACTGAAATAAGTATAACCCTTTTCTTTAAGCCATACTAAATAGAAGAAATCTCTAAACACGCTTAGTAAGCTATTCGAATATAGTTTAGTGTGAACCCTCCTTCCATATTTAACTTCCTGTATATAGCTAATTATATCCCCATCAAGAGTATCGAAATTAGCTTTTAGATATTTTGAAAAACAAATACCTACTGATATTTCAGGTTGTAGACCATCGGGAATTTCATATCCGTATGATTTGGCCACCAAAGTAAAAAGATGATTAAATTCATTTTGCACCAAAAAATATCCACTTCTATTAGGAGCCATCCTAACACATTTTCTACCTAACTGGTAGGTCTCTTTTGTAATTGCTAGTTTCATTGTATTTCATTGAATTAGACTATTAGTAATTTTTTAAAATCTTAGTCTTACCCCCAAGAATAACATGATACTAAACCTTTTATTACTTTTATTTTACCTAGTTACACAAAATAATTTTAAAAAAAATTGTAAAAGATTTTTTATAATAACAAATGATGCTTACCTTTGCAGTACCAACTAAAAAGAACGATAAGAAATTCCTTTTTGAAAAAAGACTTATCACAACATTTGAAGAGGCTGTCAACCTCGGCTCACGTTTAGTAAGAACGTGTGATTTATGACTTTAAAATTTTACGTTTGTTGATAAGACACAAATGTAAGGTTTTATTTTGTCATTTCCAAATTTATTTGCAAATTTCTCTGCACATAGAAAAATACGGATCATACTGAAAGTTTGGGGGATGAAAATAATTAAGCATACAATGGATCATAACCAAAAGTTGTGGAGCACAGATTATTTTAGGCATATAATTTCGCCAATCTAAAAAGAAAAAAGTCAATGTTACGGACACCTCTTAGCTTGGCTCTGAAAGATTTTATTTTAGCATTTAAGGATTCAGCCGAAGCATTTGTTGACCGATTATCGAAGTAATTTAAGATTGTTTTATAATGCAATTGAATGGTTCTTGAGATGGTGTTAAAGGATTGGAAACCGCATAGTCGAACCTTTTCATGCCACTTGGCTAAGCGCGTCATTCCATATAGTTTATCTGGACTATTCTCAAAGATATTACTCAACTCTATGCTCAGGTTATAAGCTCTTTTTAGATCAGGATACCGCTCGAATAACACTTCTGCTCGTACCTTTTGAGAATCGGTCCACTTGGAAGCCCGTTTATAAAGCACATAACGACTTCGTGCTAATAGTTGTTTATGTGTATCACCATTGGAAAGTATTTCTGGAAGGTATTCTTTTTTCTGACGTCGGCACTTTTCTATACGTATATTCTCTTCATCCAATGCCTGCCATCTATATTTAATACGCATTTCCTGCAGCGCTTCTATGGCTAAGCGTTGAACGTGAAAGCGATCCGTTACGCGCACAGCATAAGGGAAGGCGCGTTTGACAATCAATTCCATGTTAGCAGCCATATCTAATGTCACCTCCGCGACTCTATTACGTTTATTTTGAGGTATTTTAGCCAATACTTCCAACACATCACTTGCGCGAGTTCCTGCTACAATAGCCACAATAGCCCCCTTTTTTCCTTTAGCAGCTTTGTTGGTAAGTATGGTGTAAAGCTCTCCATGAGACAAGCTGGTCTCATCGATTGATAATTTGGAACCTAAATTTTCAGGGAATAAAAGATATTTGTGGGCATGGACTTTTTGATCCCATTGTTGAAAATCGGGATTATTATTGCGGTATAGACGACGTAACTTTCGACCATTAACGCCGTAAAATTCACCAATAGTATGGATGCTATTCGGGCTCGTATTGATTGACCTCTTTTAAAAAATCCGCAAATTCCTGTGTCATTCGCGTTCCTTTTGCAACTAAATTCCAGTCTCTATAAACTACAGACTCGGTCTCTTCATTATACCATCGGCGACGTTTGATATTCAACATAACAACCTGTCCGCGCATGGGGAAATCTTGAAGGTGCGCATCTTTGAAAAAACCTTTAGAAATTAGTTTTTGACCGATATATTCTGCAGGAATTTCATTACGTTCTTCTAAGGTAATATGCAACACTTCTGCGATCTCATGAATAGCTACTAATTCGAAGTTGTCAACAAGAAAATCCGGAAGGATATATTTTACGAAAGCAGAAAATGGTAATGACATATTGGGCTATTTTTTAAAACTGGAGTTGCTAACTTAGTCTGCATATCAAGTTAAGAATACTAAAATATCTTAAATTTAAAATAATGACAAAAGTCCGTAAGAAATACGATCGCGTTTTTAAAGATCGCGCTGTTGAACTAATCAAACACAGGGAAAATCTTTCTGAATTGGGACGTGAACTAGGAATCTCAGCCGCTCAATTATATAAATGGCGTAAAGAGTCAGCTGAATTTGGATCTATTAGTTTTCTTGGTAATGGCAATTTGAAGCAGACACCAGAGCAAGAGCGCATAAACTCTCTAGAGAAAAAGCTTAAGGAATCAGAATTGGAGCTTGAGATCTTAAAAAAGGTCATAGGCATCTTTTCCAAGAGCGATCATTAATATATAGTTTTATCAAAGAGCATAAACAACTATATCCGATTGAAAAGATGTGCAAGGTTCTAGAGGTCAGTTCTAGAAGCTATTATGCTTGGCAGGTCCGCTCTAAGCAGGATAAAAGTAATAAAATCAGCATTCTTGAAAACAAAATTCAAACTGTCTATTTAGATAAAAAGCAACGATATGGTAGTCTAAGAATAACTGCGGAATTGTTAGATTCCGGTATTAAGGTTTCTAGAACCACGGTTGCTAAGTATATGAAGAATATGGGACTACGTAGTAAAATAGGTAAGAAATTTAAGGTAACTACCGATTCAAAACATTCACATAAAATAATCGACAATGTGTTAGAACGTAATTTCCGACCTTCGGAGCCCTCTAAAGCTTGGGTATCTGATATTACTTATATTCATACCAAGGAAGGATTTTTATATCTCACGGCTGTTCTAGATTTATACGATCGTAAATGTATTGGTTGGAGTGTTAGTGATAGCATGAAAACTGAAGAAACTTCATTAGCAACTTGGAAAATGGCCCTTAAAAACCGTAAACTATCTACCGATTTACTCTTTCATTCCGATCGTGGAGTATAATACGCATGTAAAAAATTTAGCAATACGTTAGATTCATATAAAGTTGTAACAAGAAGTTTGAGTAGAAAAGGGAACTGTTGGGATAATGCTGTAGAGGAGAGTTTCTTCAAAACGCTGAAATCAGAACAAATTTATGGAAACAAATTGGTTTCTAAAGATCAGATGAGGGCTGAATTATTCGAATATATAGAGATCTGGTATAATCGAGAACGCCGCCATTCAACATTGGGAAACCTTACAATAGAACAATTTAATTAAAAAGAACAATATCTTAAAAAAACTGATTAACTAATACTGCCGATTTTATTTGCAAGTCCACGTTTGAAAACACATTTTTGATTCATTTAAAGACAGAAAAAAACTTCTAATAAAATCGATTGTTTCATTATGGGAATGTTTAAGCAAACCTACTATATTTTTTTTAAATTCGAAGTAAAGCTGCCAATATTTTTAAAAAAAAGCGGCTGCTTCCTTTGCAGGAAACAGCCGCTAACTATTATTGTGAATTTCCGAGATAATGCTGTCTCGTACTGGCATCTAACGTCTCCACTTCTTGCAGCAACTTCTGTTGCTTCGCAGCGCTTAGAATAGGCTTATAGCGTTCTAAGGCTTGTAATGCAAAACCGACATTTTGGTATTCAGCATTCAGTGATTTAGATTGCGCTATTGCCTGGTAATAAGCTAGATTCTCTTTCATGTATTTTAAGTTTCTAGTGACGATCTCATTCGCCTTTTGCGTCTCTCCCACTTTGTATAGACCATCAATAATCTCAGCATAGCTGTATACATCCGCCATACGGTACACCTTTTTAGGCATATTATTATACAGCGAGTTTAACACTTCTTGAGCTTCTTTATTTTTACCTTCCGCAAATAGAGAACGTACAGATGTTCCGTAAATCGTTCCTGAAATCAAACCTATCATACGGTAAGATTCGGGATCTAAAAACTTGGAATTAGCCATATTACCCCAAGTATACTTTTTGGTAATATTATTGTATAACGCCTCAGAGTTTACCAGCACACGTTTATCCGCAGCATCTGCTGCTGTAGCTAATGGCATTAAGCGTAAAGCAAACCCTTCAGACACTAAATACTTATCTAAGCCCATATAGTTATCTTCAGGAACGGTCGTCGCGAAGTAAATCGGACGCTTCCAATTGTTATTCGCTAAAATATCCATAATTGCTAATTCAGCACGGGAAACATAGTTCTTATTATAGGTCCATGTAAGGGTGTCAGCAATTGAGCCTTCCCAAGCTTGAGGGACTACTTTATTCGCTATCACCGCCTGACGGTCAACCTTCAATTGGAAATTTTTCGTAGGCAAGAAATTCTCTAATTTCTCCCCTTGAATACGTACTTGATTCTCAGGGTTATCAGAAGTTAGCAATTGAACAATAAGGTTCAAGTCAATATTTCCAGGAATTTGCGCGTCTTGGTAATACATAACATTACGTACACCTTTCACAAATTTACTATCGTCTATTGTTATAGGTAACGCATCCGCTTCATTGACCTTTTGTTTCATCTGACGCATATACCAATCCGCAGACAATAAACTTAAGTTGACCACACGAATGTCAGGACGGATATTTTCCACTTCCTGCGCATACCATAAAGGATAGGTATCGTTATCTCCATAGGTAAATAGAATAGCATTTGGCGCACAAGACTCTAAGTAATTCTTCGCTAGATCACGTGCTATTAATTTTTCTGAACGATCATGATCATCCCAGTTTTGAGCAATTAAGATCACAGGAGCTCCTAACAAACCTACCACCGTAGCTACGGAAGCTGCCGTCTTAGCATTTACTTTCTTTGTTAGGAAATCAGCAATTGCCACCACGCCTAAACCCATCCAAATAGCAAAAGCATAGAAGGATCCCGCATAAGCGTAATCTCGCTCACGAGGTTGTAAAGGATTCTGATTTAAATATAATACAATCGCCAAACCTGTGAAGAAGAATAGTAAACCTACGACACCCGCGTCTTTTTGATTTTTTCCGAAATGCCAGAAAGCACCTAGAATACCTAATATTAAAGGTAAGAAGAAGTAAGTATTGCGGGATGGATCCTGCTTAGCAGACTCCGGCAACACATCCTGCCCACCAACATGCATATTATCAATCGCTTTAATCCCCGAGATCCAGTTTCCCTCGGTGAAAGAGCCATGCCCTTGCTGATCATTCTGACGACCTGCGAAATTCCATAGTAAATAACGGCCATACATATGCCCTATTTGATAGGAGAAAAAGAATTTTAGGTTATCTGAAAATGTTGCTTGCTGCCCTTCAGGAATATTTAGATATTCACGGTAGTACTGCACATGCCCTTCTCTATTTGAATAAATACGTGGAAATACCGTCTCACGGTCGTATTTATATTTATAGCTTTTTTCAGCTACGACATATTTGTCGGCATCTTTACGGTAAGAATTCGCCCCTTCAACCAACTCCGAAGCTTTGGAATCAAAATATGGCCCTTTAAATAAAGGCTCATCACCATATTGCTCTCTATTTAAATAACTTAAGAAAGCAAACACGTTGTCTGGATCTGAATTATTTAACGTAGGATTAGCTTTAGCGCGCACCATAATCATCGAGAATGAGCTATAGCCCAAAATAATAAAAGTAGCACTTAAAACAATCGTATTTAATAAAGGCTTATTATTTTTCACAGAGTAGTACAATAGATAAACTATCACAGCTACGACAGCAACAGCAAACACTGTTACACCTGATCCAAATGGTAAACTCAGGGAGTTTACAAAGAATAAATCTAAGAAAGCGGCGAATTTAATTAAGTACTGAATAATACCCCATAGAATTAAACCTAACACAATTACACCTATTAATAAAGAGGTTAATGCACCTTTCGTATCAGGCTTATCTTTCTTACGGAAATAAATAACTAAAGCCATTGCCGGAATCACCAATAGGTTCAATAAGTGAACTCCAATTGATAAGCCCATAACGTAAGCAATAAATATCAACCAACGGTCAGCATCAGGCTCATCAGCACGAGCTTCCCATTTCAAGATAGCCCAAAAAACTACGGCTGTACATAAAGAAGACATCGCATATACTTCAGACTCTACGGCTGAATACCAAAAAGTATCCGTAAATGCATAGCCTAAAGCCCCTACTAAACCCGCTCCCATGATAGTGATCATCTGGGCCGTGCTTACTTCTCCATTCCGAGGCACAAGTATTTTCTTAGCTAAGGCTGTAATCGTCCAAAATAAAAATAGAATCGTTAAGCCTGAAGATACGGCAGAACCAACATTCATCCAAAAAGCAATTTTTGAAAGATCACCAAATGCAAAGTTGGAGAATAGATTTTGCAACATTAGAAATAAGGGTGCTCCGGGTTGATGCACAATTTGTAGTTTATAAGCGGAAGCGATAAACTCGCCACAATCCCACCAACTGGTGCTTCTTTCGGCAGTCATGACATACACTATTGTAGCGACAATAGCACATAACCAGCCTAATAGGTTATTATTCTTGTTATAGTTCATAAAAACAAACGCAATGATGATTATAATGATGATTATATTATGCTTCGAAATTAAGGATTAGAAACGTACAAATGAACTATATTATCAATTTTTAACATAAATTTTGATTTCGAAAGAAACAAAACAGCGCAAAAAAGGCATTTAAAGTAAGTTCAAAAATTATTTTTAAAAAATATTTTATTGAAAATCAGCATGAAAGGGTTTTTAAGCATAAAAAGTTTTGGAGATTTAAAAAGGAGCTGTATATTTGCATCATCAAAGGGAAACAACGCTTCCAGTTGTGACCCGATGATACTTGTTTGTCCGATAGTATAAGGGTAGTACGACAGTTTTTGGTACTGTTTGTCTTGGTTCGAATCCAGGTCGGACAACATTAAAAGAACCACTTGAAAAAGTGGTTCTTTTTTTTTGCCCGCTATTTTCCTAACAGCCCAAATTAAACTATTTCACACTTATCACGTCCTACCTACAAATAAGAAAAACAACGTATCCTCTTAAATATAACTGCTATGAAAAAGTTTTGGACTCTATTATTACTCTTAATTGGATTTTCGGGAGCTTCGGTAACACAAGCACAGATAAACATAAATATCAATTTTGACAAGCAGCCACAATGGGGGCCTGCAGGTTATCAAGCAGCACGCTATTACTATTTACCAGCATTAAATATATACTATGATGTCAACAATAGTCAATATATCTACTTAAATAAAAATGCTTGGAAAAAGTCTAGAACATTACCGGCACGCTATCGTGGATATGATTTATACAGCTCCTATAAAGTTGTCATTAATGAGAAGAATCCATGGAAGAAAAACAATTATTATGCTTCAAACTACGGGCATTATAAAAGCAACCATTCACAAGTAGCTATCAAATATGCCAAAGGCAATCAAAAAAATGGTAAGGTTGGTTACGATCGCCCGAAAAATGCCCCTAGAAATCCAGGCAGAAAGAATGTTGACACGCGTGAAATAAAGCGTAAAGACAGTAATCACAGGGGCGACAACACCGCGCATCCGAGCAATGGTAGAACACAATATGGTGTTGATAGAAATCACCAAAATAACCGTTAAAAAATAAGTAGCTCGAAATGAGCACCTAAAGCATAAGCGTAAAATTTTAATCAAAAAAACATTTTGATATTAAAAAAGTAACGCTATCTTTGCATCGTCAAAGGGAAACAAAACCTCGGTTTAAATCTCTGAAGACATGATTGTCCGATAGTATAAGGGTAGTACGACAGTTTTTGGTACTGTTTGTCTTGGTTCGAATCCAGGTCGGACAACAAAAAATTATGGATTGTTCAAAAAACAATCCATTTTTTTTTAAGTTTAGTTTTGAAGAATATTTTTATATTTATATATTTTCGTTTCTAATCCACACTCAAATATACAAAACCATGCCTTTGCAATTTAACACGGTTAAGTTATTCGCGGGTTCTGGCACTACAGAACTTGCAGAAAAAATCGCACAATCTTACGGGAAACCATTAGGTGACAAAACATTATCACGCTTTTCTGACGGGGAGATCCAACCCTTCTACAATGAGTCAGTTCGTGGTTCGGATGTTTTCTTAATTCAGTCAACCAATCAGCCAACAGACAATCTCTTCGAATTGCTTCTTATGATTGATGCAGCTAAAAGAGCCTCAGCACACTATATTACCGCTGTAGTTCCTTATTTTGGTTTCGCACGACAAGATAGAAAAGATAAACCTCGTGTTGCCATTGGCGCCCGCATGATCGCCAACATTTTAACAGCCGCAGGTATCCACCGCATTATGACAATGGACCTTCACGCTGCACAAATCCAAGGCTTTTTCGACATCCCTGTTGACCATTTAGACGCCTCCGTAATCTTCGTACCTTACATCAAATCTTTAAATCTTCCTAACTTAACAATCGCTTCTCCAGACATGGGTGGCTCTTACAGAGCACGTACCTTTGCGAAGTTTTTTAATGCCGAAGTAGTGATTTGTGATAAGACACGTAAACGTGCGAATGAAATCGAGTCGATGTCAATCATTGGCGACGTTACAGGTCAAGATATCGTATTAATCGATGATATCTGTGATACAGCAGGAACGTTATCCAAAGCGGCTTCTTTAATTATGGAAAAAGGAGCTAACTCAGTAAGAGCGGTATGTACTCATGCTGTACTTTCAGGTAAAGCTTACGAGACAATTGAAAATTCTCAACTAGCAGAATTAATTGTTACAGATACGATTCCTTTGAAAAACCAAAGTGAAAAAATCAAAGTATTATCTACGGCAGATTTATTTGCGCGTGCTATTAAAAATGTAAACCAACATGGTTCTATTGCAGAACTTTTTAAAGTTGATTAATTAATTGATTTTTAATTCTATAAAAAGCCCTTTCAATAAAAATTGAAAGGGCTTTTTTATGCCACAAATATTGACATTACATAAAAATATCACTATCTTTGCTCCTCAAATTTTAAAAAATTTAAAGATGAAATCAATTGCTATTAGCGGTTCTGCAAGACAGAGCGTAGGGAAAAGAGATGCAAAAGAAACACGTTACGCAGGTAATGTACCAGCAGTTCTTTATGGTGGTGCTACTCAAACGCATTTTTCTGTATCCGCAGCTGATTTGAAACCAGTTCTTTACACACCAGAAGTTATCGTTGTTGAATTAAACATCGATGGTACTGAAGTAAAAGCTATCGTTCAAGACGCTCAATTCCACCCATTAACAGACTTAGTAACACACGTTGACTTTTTAGAATTAACGGAAGGTAAAGAAGTATCTGTTAACATTCCAATTAAATTAACTGGAACTTCTCCAGGTGTTAAAATGGGTGGTAAATTAGTACAAAAATTACGTAAATTACGTGTTAAAGCATTACCTGCTGCATTACCTCAGTACATCGAAGTTCCAATGGAATCTTTAGAAGTTGGTAAATCAGTACGTGTTGATCAAATCGTGTTAGAAAACGCTAAAGTTTTAAACAACGCTGATGATACAATCGTTTCAGTAACAATGTCACGTGCATTACGTCAAGCAGAACAAGAAGCTGCAAAACAAGCTAAAGGTGGTAAAAAATAATCTGTAAAGATTTTAGCATACCCAAGAGGCATCGAGCAATCGATGCCTTTTTTTTACGCCTGAATAATAGTAATTTCGCAGAAACGAAAATATAAAATATGAATTTTCTAATAGTTGGTTTAGGAAATGTCGGTAGAGAATATGAAGATACGCGGCATAATATAGGCTTTATGGTAGCCGATGCTTTAGTGAAACAAGCTGACGCCTCCTTTGCGACACTCAAACATGCCTTTGTAGCTGACTTTAAGCAGCGCAACCACCATGTCTACGTGATTAAACCCACGACTTATATGAACCTGTCTGGTAAAGCCATGAATTACTGGATGCAAGAGCTTAAAATTCCATTGGAAAATGTTTTGGTAATCGTAGATGACCTAGCAATCCCATTTGGAAGCCTAAAAATAAAACCCAAAGGGTCTTCTGCCGGGCATAATGGACTGAAATCTATTGAATCCCTTTGTGGAGGCCAGCAATATGCGCGCCTGAAATTCGGTATTTCGGATGACTACCCAAAAGGAAGACAGGTAGATTATGTTCTAGGTAGCTTTACCAAAGATGAACAGCTGGACCTTCCTGCATTAATTGACCACGCCGTGAAGATGTGCCAAAGTTTTGTCAACATTGGTCTTCAGCTAACCATGACACAGCTCAATAAATAAAAAAATAAGGTGCCCAGCAGCATAGTTGGACACCTCTTTTTTTGGAGCTAAAAAATCAATGCCCTACTTTAAGATAATTTTTATAACACCATGCTTAGCTTTTTCACCAAATAATTCCACAGCTTTTGCATCTTTGTAAACAATAATTTCCTGAATTTCTTCCGGCATGATGGCCTTCATCTCATCCATAGTAATCTCCTTATCTCCGAGATATACAATCGGCTTTTTCGCAGGATCTAAAACCTGACTCGTATCTTTTGCAAAATTAACATTACGGACAGCGTCTCCGGTTCCCGATTTGCTGACACCCTTAACATTTCCTGATATATCATCTGAAAAACTGATTTTTTGTGGAGAAACCTTTTTGTTTTTTAGGGTATCTGTCGCAGCAAGGGAGTTTTCCACAGCGTTTTCCACAAGAGGTGCATAACTCTTGGATAACACATTTTCAAGTGTAGGATTCATCTGCTTTAAAGTAAGCATTCCCCCAGCCATCAAAAAGCCTGGCACAAGTAATGCGTATGCCGTAAGCGCTATTTTCCTTGATTTCTTTTTGTTCATCATCATAATTCTTTTTTTTAGGATTAAAAAACTAAATGTATTGGTTATATAAATTGATTTCGTATTGTTGGCTACCGCAACTAAACTATATTGATATGCTTTTTTATTTATTCCTGAGGCCACCACTTGCTCATCGGTCAAAAACTCTAAGTTTTCCACAAGCTCTTTTTGCAACATCCATACAAGGGGGTTAAACCAACATAAAATGCAGCAAAAAGCCATGAATAAGCGATCTAAACTATGGAAGCCGCGCACATGAAGATACTCATGCACCATGATCTGCTTCAACTCCTCCCTACTATGAGACTCCGGGTGGATAAATATTCTGTGGAAAAAGGAAAATGGGGCAATCTTGTGGAAAACTTGTTGATAACGATATCCTTCCCACAGACTTTCTTTAGATCCCTGATAAATTCTGTGTATACCATAAAGCTGTATCAGCAAGCGAGCAGCTAAAATCACGCCCCCTACCACAAATAAAAGAGTGAATGCTTCGCCATAAGACCAACTTACTGACATCTTGTTAACAAGATGTTCATAACTTATCGGTATACCTTGCGGTATTACCTGCATAGCCCCTTGCTGCCACCAACTCACCTTCGACAGAAAAGGACACAACAGACCAAAGAGAAGTCCCCCGATGATATAAATCCGATTATAACGGTAGAAAGTTAATTTCTTTAGCAGGCAGATATATCCCAAATACAGCAGTATCCATAGAATATTTACCTTTAATAGATAGTGAAATAGCTGTTCCATAACCATATCCTAATCAGACTCCTGTTCGATCATCTGCATAATTTCTGCCAACTCTTCAGGATTTAGCTTACGCTCCTTAATAAAAAAGGAAACCATATCTTTGTAAGAATTCTGAAAGTAATCCCCTACAAAGGATTGCATAAAGCCCGCCTTATAAGATTCTTCGGTGATTAGCGCCTCATAGCGCTTGGCATTTGCATAGCGGACAGCTTTTACAAAACCCTTTTTCTCCAAATTCTTTACCGTAGATGCTAAAGTCGTATAAGGAACCTCCTCTCCTTCCAACACGCCCAGTAATTCTTTTATAAATCCCCCCTGAATGCGCCAAATAGCTTGCATTGCCTGTTCTTCTTGTACCGTTAATTTATCCATAAGCTAGTAAGTCTACTAAGTTTTCATAAAGCTACGAATATTTCGTAGATATGCAAATAAAAAATTAAATTGATCGATATCAATCTATTAACGATTGAAATTAGCCGCACTAAAGCATGCTAGCATGTGAGCAAGTAGAAATAAAAAGGTGTGTCAGGACTTACTTAAATTGTCGAATATGATACAATTATTGCAAATATATTCGAAAATGCTTTCCTGTTTACATATCTATTTTACTACATTTGCATATACATAAATACAACATAGTACGCTTATGTCTGAAACAGCATCAATTACTTTAAATGGTTCGTCATACGAATTACCAGTAATCACAGGTACAGAAAATGAAAAAGCAGTAGATATTTCTAAATTGAGAGATCAATCAGGCTATATCACTTTAGATCCTGGATTCAAAAATACAGGAGCAACGAAATCAGCGATTACTTTCCTAGATGGAGAGGAAGGGATTTTACGTTACCGTGGGTACCCAATCGAACAGTTAGCCGAAAAATCGACTTTTTTAGAAGTTGCTTACTTAGTAATATACGGAGAACTTCCTTCTCAAGAAGCTTTGTTAAAATTCAGAGCTGATATTAATAAACAAACAATGATCCACGAAGATATGAAAAACTTCTTCGCTGGTTTTCCATCTAAATCTCACCCTATGGGTCAGTTATCATGTTTAGTTGGTGCATTGTCTGCTTTTTACCCGGAATCTTTAAACCCCAATGCAACTGTTGAAGAAGATAATGAATCTATTATCAACTTATTAGCAAAAATGCCAACAATCGTTTCTTGGATTCAAAAGAAATCATTAGGACATCCCGTTGTTTACCCTAAAAACAATGCAAATTACGTTGAGAACTTCCTAAATATGATTTTTGGTGAAGTAACAGGTGAGTCAACTTTTGATCCAGTTGTTATCGATGCCATGCATAAGTTATTAATCTTACACGTAGATCACGAGCAAAACTGTTCGACATCGACAGTACGTATCGTAGGTTCTTCGAATGCCAATTTATATGCATCCGTTTCTGCAGGTATCAATGCGTTATGGGGTCCTCTTCATGGAGGAGCTAACCAGGCGGTTATTGAGATGTTAGAAGCAATTAAAGCCGATGGTGGTGATGCCGATAAATACTTAGCAAAAGCAAAAGATAAAAATGATCCTTTCCGTTTAATGGGCTTTGGTCACCGTGTATACAAAAACTTTGATCCACGCGCAAAAATCATTAAAAAAGCATGTGATGATATTTTAGAGAAATTAGGTGTTAATGACCCTGTCTTAGATATCGCTAAACGCTTAGAAGAAGCAGCTTTAAACGATCAGTATTTTGTAGACCGTAAATTATACCCGAACGTAGATTTCTACTCTGGTATTATCTACCGTGCTTTAGGTTTCAACTCAGAAATGTTTACCGTATTATTCGCTTTAGGCCGTCTTCCAGGATGGATCGCACAGTGGAAAGAAATGCGTGCTAACAAAGAACCTATTGGACGTCCAAGACAAGTCTATGTAGGTGCTACAGAACGTGATTACACACCGTTATCTGAAAGATAATCCAAACAATATGACCAAAAAAAGCATCTTTTAAAGATGCTTTTTTTGTTTATGCTCAGTTTAATCTACAGACTTAGTATATATTGATATCAGAACACTATTTTATCTTAAAAAAAGCTATCTTAATTCAGTGCTTTTCTTTAAGTTTGTATCTGAATAACACAAGTATTCAGCTTCATAATATACGATTTGATAGACACCATTATACATATTATCGTTCCTATAGCGCTATTTATATTTATAGCTACGTTTGCGCTATTTGCCGTTTATGCAGAACGTAAGATTGCAGGTTTCGTACAAGATCGCTTGGGACCGATGGAAACGGGCAGATATGGCGCTTTACAGACGATTGCCGACATCCTAAAGCTATTACAGAAAGAGCATATAAACCCTACAAACACGGACAGCATCTTATTTAAGGCAGCACCGATCTTAATATTTGTAGCCGTATTTACGGGCTTTGCGATGATGCCTTGGGCACAGGATTTCCTTCCCGCCAATACACACTCCGGACTTTTCTTTATCATGGCTGTCATTTCCATCGATGCTATTGGCATTCTAATGGCTGGCTGGGGCTCCAACAATAAATATTCCTTATTAGGATCCATGCGCGCGATAGCACAGATGGTATCCTATGAAATTCCGGTAGGCCTATCGCTGATTGCCGCCGTGATGATAAGCCAAACATTAAATCTGAATGAAATTGCCCTAATGCAGGGAATACATGCTACAGAAACAATCAAATTCTTAGGTTTTTGGGAAGTAAATCAGGTGGGTGGTATCTTCGCATGGCATATCTTTCAGGCGCCACACCTATTGGTTGTCTATTTGATCTTCTTTATAGCCTCTTTAGCAGAGTGTAATCGTGCTCCTTTTGATATTCCTGAAGCAGAATCTGAACTCGTAGGCGGTTATAATACCGAGTATGGAGGTATACATTTCGCCTTTCTCTTTCTTTCAGAATATGCCATGATGTTCTTGGTATCCATGTTGGGCGTGGTCCTATTTCTGGGTGCTTGGAATACACCTTTACCAAATATTGGGGCTTTAAGACTTGCCGATTGGACGACAGGACTTGCATGGGGCATCTTCTGGACGTTAGCGAAATCGATGACCATCGTAGCCATTCAAATATGGATTCGTTGGACTTTACCACGCTTCCGTGCCGATCAATTAATGAATTTATGTTGGAAAGTGCTGACACCTATTGCCTTTCTATGTATCGCTATTTCCGCCATATGGCGAATCTTTGTAATGGTTTAAGGGGGAATTATGATATTTAAAACGACCACAAATTTATTTTTCACAGCACTTCAGGGTCTTTCCTTAACCGTAAAGCACCTCTTTGGCGCCCGAAAGTCACGTCAATCCAAAGATATTCGTGCAAAAGACTATTTTCAACAGCAGCAAGGGCTGACTACCGTTCAATATCCACAGGAGAAAATGCCTATTCCTGAGGTGGCACGCTACCAGCTGGATGTGGAGATTGACGACTGTATTGTCTGCGACTTATGCGCAAAAGCATGTCCCGTAGATTGCATCGCCATTGAAGCTGTCAAAGCTACAGAAGCAATTGGCGAGACTTCCGATGGATCCGTCAAGCGACTTTATGCCGCCAAGTTTGAAATCGATATGGCCAAATGCATGTACTGCGGACTATGTACCGTGGTATGCCCTACGGAGTGTATTACCATGACGAATAATTACGATCGTTCGAGTCAAAAGTTAACAGACTTAATATATGGATTTTCAACGATGAGCGATCAAGAAATTGCCGATAGAAAATCCGAATGGACACAATTTCAAGCTGCGAAGGAGGCTGCGAAAAAGAAATAAAATGGAACTATTTTTATTCTATGCATTTGCCGTACTTGCTATTGGCTCAGCGCTATTATTAGTGTCACTACGAAATACCGCACGCTCCTTATTTTTATTCTTTATCACCCTTTTCGGGATGGCGGGACTATTTCTCTTCGCCTTTGCCGATTTCGTTGCTATTACGCAAATTATGGTCTATGTTGGGGGCGTTTTGATTCTTATGATCTTCGCTTTTATGCTCTCCAATAAAGAATTATTACAAGATTTACAGCACGGAAAAAACAGCTTAATGGCATTCACACGCTGGCAGGCGGTGTTTGTATCCGTTGGCTTCTTGGTCGTATTAACGTACGCTTTGTGGCAGTGGGACAGCGAGGGCCTCCCCCTTTGGATGCAGCAAAATATCCAGGACGGCAATATTATTCAAGCCACAGACAATAACATTCCACAATTGGGGATTAAGTTTATGACGGAGTATGTATTGGCGTTTGAGGTGATATCCATTTTCCTGTTAATGGCTTTAATTGGAGCTTCCCATATTGCTAGAAAGGAGCCTGAAAATGATTAGTATAACTCATTTTTTAATTGTCTCAGCGTGCATCTTTAGCCTCGGTATCTATGCCATATTGGCAAAGCGCAATGCGATTATGATACTTGTGGGCATCGAGCTGATTATCAATGCGGCGATTTTAAATTTTGTCGCTTTCGGGCGCTATGATAAGATACACTATGGAGGGCAGGTGTTCGCCCTATTTGCCATGGTGCTAGCCGCCGCAGCTGTAGCTGTAGGGTTGGCTATTATCCTCAATGTTTATAGACACTATCGTACAATCAATCCCGATCAAATTACGGATTTAAAAGATTAATATGCTAGCAGCGACTCCACATAACACCCTACTTTATGCCGTAATTGCGACCGTATGCTTACCGCTATTAGCTTTTATCTACCAAGCAGTTAAAGGGCGCTCAGCACAGACGGGCATCCCTTCCATTACAGCTATTATAGGCTCCCTACTGTTGGCAAGCTATATTGCTGTGCAGGTTTGGAACCAGCCTCCTATTCATTTTCAATATAGCTGGTTTACCTTGGGTGAAAACACCTTTTATATAGGTATTCTATTAAATAATTTGACGGCTTTAATGTTGGTTTTAGTACCGTTAATTGCCGTTCCCGTGCATATCTATTCCACGGCTTACATGCAGGGTGATGCGGGAATTCACCGTTACTGGATGTACCTGAGTTTATTCTGCTTTGCTATGCTCGGCTTACTTGTCGTGGACAATTTACTCCTGATGTATATTTTCTGGGAGTTAGTAGGCTTTGCGTCCTACTTGCTTATCGGATTCTGGTACACACGGGAATCTGCCGTACAGGCTAATAAGAAAGCTTTTTTAATCAACCGCATTGGCGATTTAGGCTTTTTAATAGGGATCGCTATTATTTTTTCAGAATTTGGCACCTTAGATCTACACGCTTTATTTTCGGAAAATGGTTTACTAAGCCAAATGGACAACCTATCTTCGACATGGCTTACCGCAGCAGGCATCGCCTTCTTTATTGGTGCTATGGCGAAGTCTGCACAGTTTCCCTTACACGTATGGCTTCCAGATGCCATGGAAGGTCCCACTGCGGTATCTTCTTTAATACATGCGGCGACCATGGTAGCTGCAGGGGTATTTTTGCTAGCTCGTATTTTCCCGTTATTCAATGAGCATGCCCTCTTAGTAATCAGCATTGTGGGAACACTTACCGCCTGCACGGCAGCATGTTTTGCTTTAGCACAGTATGATATAAAAAAAATATTAGCCTATTCTACCATCTCTCAACTCGGGTATATGATGGTGGGTGTAGGTATTGGCGCTTATGATACGGCAATATTCCACTTACTGACGCATGCCTTTTTTAAGTGCTTGCTATTCCTTGCTGCTGGCGCTGTGATCCATGAGATGCAGCATCTTAAGCAGCATGTTCAAGGAGACTTTGACCCGCAAGATTTACGAAATATGGGGGGACTGAAAAGATGGATGCCGAAGACGGCGATCTTAATGGGGCTTGCCTCCTTAGCATTAGCAGGGTTTCCTCTAACCTCAGGTTTTCTATCCAAAGACGCGTTAATTATATCCACATTTGAATGGGCTTCAGAAAGAGGCCTAGTCTACCAGCTTATTCCAGCGTTGCTTATCCTAGTATCCATATTAACGGCTTTTTATAGTGCACGATTGATATTTAAAGCATTTTTTGGAGAGCCACGCTTACCTTATTTCCACGGTGTGGAGAAGCACCCTGTTCATGAACCTGGGGCGAGTATGTTATGGCCAATGGTGTTTTTAGGCATCTGCTGTTTATTCCCATTATTCTCTTTAAATCCATTTTCCTCGAGTCATTCATGGATTTTGTCGGGACTTGCCGTGCCGCATTCTTTTGCGGCTATCCATGCCTTACACCTACTAATCCCAAGTATGCTTGTCACAGGGACGGTCTTGAGTATTACGTTGGCCTGGAAATGGTATGCGCAAGATAAATACCCTTTAAATGCGCAGTCAGCATTAATGCTAGCGGCGGAAAAGCAATTTTACATTAACGAGTTTAATCAGCGTATTTGGGTGAATGGTATTTTGGGCATTGCTAAGGGAGCTTATTGGTTAGATCGCCATATCGTCGATGGCCTTGTGCAGCTGTTTGCTGGTTGCGTGCAGTATATTTCAAAAGTTAGTTCTTGGGTGGACACGCATATCGTCGATGGCCTTGTTAATGGCCTGGCAGCGCTGACCTATTGGTTGGGAAATATCTTCAGACAAGCCCAGAATGGGAAGATACAAAGTTATTTCCTAGCGGCCTTCTTCACCTTATTTATGGGTTTATTATATCTTATTTTTAGTTAACGAACATGCTATCACTACTCATATTTTTACCACTTTTGGCTACAGCCCTTATCTTAGCGCTGCCAACATCGTATAGAAATAGTTATAAATATATCGCCTTAGTCTTTACAGGCATTCAGTTTGTACTGGCAGGCTATGCGTATATGCAATTTGATGCCAGTTTTACCGGAATTAATCAAGAAGCACAGTATCAATTTGTGGAGCATCTACCGTGGATAAGACTAGATTTAGGGACTATTGGGAAGTTGGAGATCGATTATTTTGTCGGCATTGATGGGGTCTCCCTACCTTTGTTGGTACTTTCCGCTTTTGTGATGCTTATGGCCATCGGTTCTTCCTGGAATATTACGAAGAGTTTGAAAGGCTACTACGCCTTACTGATGGTGCTGAATATGGCTGTAATGGGTATTTTCTGTGCTTTAGACTTTTTCCTATTCTACCTATTCTATGAGGTGATGCTGTTACCTTTATATTTCCTTATCGGTATTTGGGGAGGGGAGCGCCGGGAGTATGCAGCGCTCAAATTCTTTATTTACACGCTCCTAGGGTCTGTATTTATGTTGTTAATTATTGTCGGCTTATATTTCTCCGTAACGAACCCTGTAACAGGGGCACATACATTCAATATGTTACTGATGATGGATCCCGCAAACTACGCCTCAGACGGATTCTTTAGTCAATTCGCAGGGCATGAAGTCTGGGGTATACCAACGCGAATGATTGGATTTATAGTTTTATTTTTCGCCTTTGCGATAAAGATTCCTATTGTACCCTTACATACATGGCTTCCCGATGCCCATGTGGAGGCCCCTACCCCGGTTTCAATTATTCTTGCCGGCATTTTGCTTAAAGTTGGGGGGTATGGAATAATCCGCACCTGCTACAGCATCTTTCCAGATGCGGGACTTGCTGCCGGCTGGTGGCTGGCCCTTATCGGAGTTATCTCTATTCTTTATGGCGCATTAAATGCTTTAGCACAGCGGGATTTAAAGCGTATGATAGCCTATTCATCGGTTTCCCATATGGGATTTGTACTTTTAGGAATATCCAGTATGACAGCAGAAGGTGTTGCCGGTGGAGTCTTCCAAATGATTTCCCATGGCTTTCTTTCTGCAGCGTTATTTTTCTTAGTAGGCGTTATCTACGATCGTGTACATGACAGGGACATTTACCATTACCGCGGTTTAGCACAGCTTATGCCGAAATATACCGGTTATGTAGCGATAACCTTCTTTGCATCCTTAGGATTACCCGGATTTTCCGCTTTTATTGGGGAGGCTTTTGTAATTATAGGAACCTTTAATGCGGAGTCTGTAGGCACTGGAATACCTCGTTGGATGGCGATTATGGGATCGATAGGCATCTTATTATCAGCTGCCTATTTACTATGGACATTGCAGCGTATGTTCTTCGGAGAAACACGCTTATATGGTGGAGAGGCTTGGTCGGCGAAATTAGTGGATCTAACGGCACGGGAGCAGCTCATCCTATTCCCGAGTTTGGCCTTGGCACTAATATTAGGCATCTGCCCCTTTTTAGTATTTGATAATTTGAATGCTTCTGTCATAAACTTGGTAGCAATGGTACGCCAGTATATATAGCTCGCGGGCTATAATTTAGAACTATAATACGCATTTGCATGAACGAATTTACATACTATATTACCGAGTTTTTAAACCATATTATAGGCTCTATTCCGCTATTCGGAGCCGAGCTACTTTTGATAGCGACGTTTATTGTCAGCATACTCGGCAGTTTGTTTTTAGCGAAGAGATTTCCACAAGCAACATTTAATATTACTTGTATAGGCTTAATCCTAACATTATTTATCTTGCTACAGCAATATGCTGCAAATACGGTGGGAGGAGGTTTTTTTGACCTTTTATTAATTGACCGCTTAAGTATTATATCGCGCCTATTGATGGGGTTTAGCGCTTTGGTAATAGCCCTCTTCATGCGTCAATATGCGTTAAAAACTAAAAATGCACGGAACGTTTCCGATGCCTACAGCATTTTATTAACAGCCACTTTAGGGCTCTTCCTACTGGTAAGTAGCACACATTGGCTGATGCTTTATATCGCCATAGAAACCGTTTCTATAAGTTCCTATATCCTTGTCGCTTACTTTGCGGCGAAAAAACAACAGTCTGAGGCGGCCATGAAATACATTCTTTTTGGCTCTGTCTGTGCAGCAATTATGTTGTATGGCCTTTCATTAATTTATGGTTTCACGGGAAACCTAAATTTTGCGAGTCAGGAGCAATTAACTGGGCTGACATCAACGCCGAATGTAGTAATGGGGGTCGCTTTCTTCTTATTATTTACGGGTATCGGATTTAAACTATCTTTCGTTCCTTTTCATGCATGGACACCAGACGTGTATGAGGGCGCTCCTACAGCAATTACAGCCTTTCTAGCTACGCTACCCAAAGTCGCCGTCGTAGTCTTACTAGCGCGCATACTTCAAAGTTGGACTGCAAGTCCTTTTTTCTACAGCGATATACTGATTTATGGCGTCACTGCCGTGGCCATAGCGAGTATGCTTTTAGGAAATATGGCCGCATTACGTCAGCAGCAAGTAAAGCGTATGATGGCGTACTCTTCCATCGGTCAAATAGGGATTCTATTGATGGCAGCCTTGGTATATCAAGGAGATAACGCACATATACTCCTTTATTATTTGACAATCTATACGCTGATGAATCTAGCTGTATTTATCTTTATTGATCGGTTGGAGCATCAGTTGGGGAGCACCACAATTGCTGACTATCGGGGTTTAGGAAAAAAACAACCGCTGCTATTCAGCTGCTTTACATTTGTTTTAATTTCTCTTATTGGGCTTCCTCCTACCGCAGGATTTATGAGTAAATTACTCGTTTTTTCGTCTGTATTTGACAGCTTTCAATCTACAGGGTCCACTTGTTATTTACTATTATTAATTATAGGAGCCTCTACAGCAGCAATTTCACTTTTCTTTTACTTCAAAATTCCTACAACAGCATTTTTAAAGGACTATAAGCAGGATTCTACCGTACAGAATCCGAATGATAGCCAAGTAGATACTTTATATATTCTTGCTATAATTTTCAGTTTTAGCCTCTTAATTCTAGGCCTATTTCCGAGTTTATTGTTAAATATTCTTAAATAGAAGTTCAAAAAACAGAACTCAACATTTATCTCTATATTTGCAGTATGATAAGTGCTTTAGCGAATTCTATTTTTCAACGTGCTATCGATGCGTACCACGTTAGCAATGAAATTGATCATCCGATTGACAATCCATTCGATGCATCAACTTTAGAACATTTACTATATTTAAAATGTTGGATTGATACTGTACAGTGGCATATGGAAGATGTCGTACGTAATCCTGCTATTGACCCTGTGGAAGGACTTTATTGGAAACGTCGTATTGATGAATCCAACCAATACCGCACAGATACCGTAGAGTATATCGACGGATACTACTTGAATCAATTTAAAGACGTTACTGTGAAGGTTACGGCAAAGCTCAATACTGAGAGCCCTGCTTGGGCTATTGATCGCCTTTCGATATTAGCCCTAAAAATCTATCATATGGAGCAGGAGACGAAGCGCACTGACGTGGACGCTGCACATATAGCTTCCACTACACAAAAATTAAACGTACTCTTAGATCAACGTGTGGATTTATCCCAGGGTATAGATGATTTATTAACGGATATTTCTACGGGTGACAAATACATGAAAGTCTATAAACAGATGAAAATGTATAACGATCCTAGTTTAAATCCTGTGTTATACGCAGCTTCAAAATAAGTAATGAGTCTACCAGCGAAGGTAATCGTGACGCGCTTTTCAGCGATGGGTGATGTGGCCATGGTGGCTTCAGTGTTGAAGGAATTTGCGCTACAATATCCGGATGTTGAACTCCATATGGTCAGTAGACCCGCTTTTAAAGCATTTTTTCAAGATATTCCCTCCCTTAGTTATCATCCGATATACCCCAAGGAAGCGCATGCTGGTATTGGGGGGCTCTATCGCTTATATAAAGAGCTTAAGGAAATCGGCGCTACAGCTGTTGCAGACTTACATTACAACTTACGCTCACGTATATTAGGCAGTTTTTTCCGCTTCGCAGGTTATCGCGTCAAGCAGTTAAACAAAGGCAGAAAAGAAAAAAATGCCTTAATACGTCGTGAAAATAGAATTTTAAAACCCTTAAGACCGACCGTAGAGCGCTACGCCGATGTCTTTCGAGAACTAGGGTTTATAGATTTCAAACTTCAAAATATACTCGTCAACACGCCGAAGGAAATTCCTGAATTAGCGAAAAGCTTATTCGCAGACAGAAGACATAAAGTCGTGGGCATAGCCCCCTTTGCACAGCATAGCTTCAAGGTACTGCCCTTTCCAAAAATGGAGAAAGTGATCGCTGCCTTAAGCCAATTAGGCTATGTGCAAGTGATCTTTGGCGGAGGAAAAGAGGAGGCAGAAATTGCCGCAGCTTGGGCACGAAAATACCCAAATGTCTATAATAGCATCGGGAAATTCACCCTTTCAGAAGAATTAGCCATTATCGCTAACCTAGACCTTATGGTGAGCATGGACTCCTCAGGAATGCATATGGCCTCCCTTATGGGGATTAAATGTGTGTCAATTTGGGGCGCTACTCATCCGTATGCCGGATTCTTAGGCTACGGTCAATCTATTAAAAATTGCGTACAGGTGGATCATCCTAATCGCCCGGGTTCCATCTATGGAAACTACTCCTGCTTATGCGATGGCGTAGAGGCAATTAATTTAGTGACACCACAGCAAGTTATTGATAAAGTAAAGCTTGCAAGCCGATGAACATTGGATTTGATGCCAAACGCCTCTACCATAATTCCTCAGGTCTAGGGAATTATAGCCGTGATTTAGTACGTATGTTAAGTGCGCACTTTCCGCAGCATACATATCTATTATATAATCCCAAGCCTAGTAACCGCTACAGCCTAGAAGCGCCCAATATCAAGGAGCGACTACCTCAGGGACGCTTGGCGAAAACTTTCCCTAATCTATGGCGTAGCTCCCTTATCAAGCAAGATTTAAAGGCGGATAAAGTTGACATCTTTCATGGCTTATCAGCGGAATTGCCTGCAGGAATCAGCGCAGCGGGCATAAAGTCCGTCGTCACCGTGCATGATTTAATATTTATGCGCTCTCCGGAATTATATACTTTTATTGATAGACGCATCTATGAGCGTAAGGTGCGCGCTGCTGTAGCAGAGGCGGACCAAATTATCGCTATTTCAGAACAGACAAAGCAGGATATTATCAGCTACTTAAAGGTTCCTGAATCAAAAATTAATGTAGTCTACCAAGGGTGCCATCCTGCTTTTAAAAGCATTATTCCTGCAGAAACCCTGCAGAAGCTAAAACAAAAATTAGGGCTACCAACAGAATTTATTCTAAATGTAGGCACTGTTGAAAAGCGGAAAAATGCCCTCTCCATAGTCAAAGCCCTAACACAACTAGATATTCCCCTAGTCATCGTTGGGAGACAGACAGACTATGCCCAAGAAATCAAAGCCTATGCTGCAAAAGCACAGATAAGCCATCGCCTATTTTTTGTGCAAGGGCTATCGATGGCTGAACTTGCAGGTTTATATCAAGCTGCGCTAGCATTTGTCTATCCCTCACATTTTGAAGGATTTGGCATCCCTATTATTGAGGCACTTTTTTCTGGAACGCCCGTAATTACGAATCAGGCGGGGGTATTTCCGGAAGCTGGAGGCCCATCATCCTGTTATATTGACCCTGCGGATACAGAGCAGTTTAAAGACGCCATTCAAAAGGTCTTAAGTCAGGCACCTTTGCGTGCACATATGCGTGCTGAAGGGCTAGCCTATGCGAACAACTTTACGGATGCTAAGATTGCAAACCAATTGATGGATACCTACACGAAATTAATGTTATGATTATTGCCTTTTTCAATACGATAAAAACTTGGGGTGGTGGTGAGAAATGGCATTTCGAGGCAGCCTCACATTTCGCACAATTAGGGTATACAGTGTATTTTTTCGGAAATAAAGAATCTGAACTCGCGGCGAAAATAGCCCTTGTTCCCAAGATCCACTTTATAGACTTCCCACTTACAAACTTAAGTTTTCTAAATCCATTAACGACACAGAAGCTCCGTAAGATTTTTTATAAACTCCAAGTAGAAACCCTGATTATTAATCACCCTGGCGATTTAAAAGTTGCTGCTAAAGCGGCAAACTATGCGGGTGTGAAACGTGTGATCTACCGCAGAGGCTCAGCGATACCGATAAAAGACTCGTGGCTCAATCGTCGCATATTTTCAAAGTACGTGACAGCTATATTAGCCAATTCTCAAGCTACTAAAGATACAATTACGGCGAAAAATAAGCACTTATTCCCAAAGGATAAAATTAGCGTTATCTATAATCCCATAGCTATTGAGGAGTTCTTAAGCCGCCCCGCTCAAGCCGTCTACCATGCACAAGAGGGCGAAATTGTCCTTGGCAACTTGGGTCGCTTGGCATCGGAAAAAAATCAAAAATTCCTGATCGACCTTTCCGCAGCTTTAAAAGCTAAAGGCATCAAACATCGTATACTAATTGGAGGAACAGGAAAATTACTCCCTATGTTACGTGAATATGCCCAAGCGAGAGGCTGCCAAGATGAAGTCATATTCTTAGGATTTATAGGAAATGTTAAAGACCTCCTAGCTAGCATAGATATCTTTATCTTATGCTCTCTTTGGGAAGGATTCGGTTATGTGCTTGCGGAAGCTTCCTTAGCAAAAAAACCAGTGATAGCGTTTAATAACAGCTCCATTCCCGAAATTGTAATCCATGAAAAAACAGGTTTGCTAATTCCAGAAAATAATGTTGAGGATGCCGTAGATGCCGTAGAAAAATTTCGCAATAACCCTACTTTAGCGGCAGAATATGGAAACAACGGCTTTACTTATGCACAAGAGAAGTTTAATAAAACAAAAATTTATGCCGAACTTACAGCATACCTTTTAAAAGCTTAACCACTCAGAGAAGTAAAAGCTTAACCACTCAGAGAATTAAAAGCTTAACCACTCAGAGAAATGTATTCCTTCAAAGCCGCTAGGGCTTTGACTGACGCTCGCTATACTCGCGTACTTTAAGGCATTTCATAAAGACATAATATGCAGAAAGTTTAGACCAATAATAACCTGCTACACCATTCATAAAATTAAGATTAAGCAGGTATTTTCTCAGAAATTGGATGCTTGGCTTCACAAGTACTTCGAAATTACTGTAATTCTTTCCCTTTAAAAAAGCTTTTTCAGCATTATAGCTTGTATACTTATTAAGCGTCTGCAAATAATGGGAAAATGATTGATAACTGTCATGCGCTAAGATCCCTGATAGGACAGCTTTTGTGCCTTCTACTTCTAAGAGTTCATGCACTTTAACATTTGTAAACTGCGCCCCCTTCTTTACCAGTCGCAATATCTTGCGCGCGGACTCATCACCATATTTAAATGCTTTGCCCATAAAGACCTGTCGTCGCAGCAGATAATAACCTGCTGCAGCCTCCTCAAAAGGTAGCGCTTGCACCGCTTGAATACTTGAAATTAAGCGGTCATCAAGCAATTCATCGGCATCAATAGATAAGCGCCATGGATGGCTACAGCACGCTAATGCATAATTTTTCTGAGCCCCAAAACCTTCGAAAGCATGGGTATACACTTTTGCACCGAAGGACGTACAAATGGCTACTGTATCATCAGTAGACCCCGAATCGACGACGACAATCTCATCGCACCAAGCTAAGCGTTCCAAGCAGGAAGCAATATTCTGAGCTTCATTCAGGGTGATAATAAATGCGGAAATTGGCGTCTTTGTCATACGGATTATTTGTAAACCCAAAGATAAGTTTTCAAGATTTATATTTTCAAAAAACGTACATTTATTGTTTATAGAATCCATGATTATGCATCTTTATTTATTACGTCATGCCGAAGCACAACATCCTCCAGGCTGTGCAGACTTTGATCGCCCTCTTTCGGCAGCAGGAATCCTTGAAGCCCAAGCACTCGCAGCGACCCTTGCGGCCGACTATAGCCTTACAGGAAAGCGCTGCATCCTAGCTTCCACGGCAGCAAGGACACAGCAGACAGCGGCTATTTTTACGCAGGAAAACCATTTTCCAGAAAATAGTCTACAGCATATTCCCGAGATCTATGAAGCCTCAGCAATAGACTTATTAAAGATTATAAATAACCAGGCTGAAGATATTGAACATTTAATTATTATTGGCCATAACCCTGGCCTCTCCTACCTAATACACTATATTAGTGGGATTGCGGTAACCTTAAAGACTGCGCAGCTGGCGCATCTTTCCCTCGAAGAAGGGATAACTTTCCCCTTGCTATCAGCCTCCACAGCCAACCTCGTACGTATTATAGGGTAAAATAAATTCCGTAACTTCGCTGTCTATGGCAAATAAACTTAAAGACGAACATTCGCCCTACCTGAAGCAACATCAGCATAACCCCGTGCACTGGATGCCGTGGGGTGAGGAAGCATTGGAGAAAGCAAAAGCTGAAAATAAACTTATTATTATCAGCATAGGATACTCTGCGTGCCACTGGTGCCATGTCATGGAGCGTGAAAGCTTCGAGAATGAAGCTATTGCGCAGGTGATGAATAAGTTTTTTGTACCTATAAAGATTGATCGCGAAGAGCGCCCCGATATAGATCAGATTTATATGATCGCCGTGCAGCTGATGACGAACGCTGGGGGATGGCCCCTCAACTGCATCTGTCTCCCCGATGGGCGCCCAATTTATGGGGGTACCTATTTCAAACCCCAAGATTGGCAGTCGGTATTATTGCAAATCGCACAGATGTGGGAAAATCAACCTCATGTAGCTCTGGAGTATGCCGAAAAGCTTACAAAAGGAATTCAACAGGCGGAGCAACTCCCTATACTTACGATTCCTAAAGCCTACACTGAAGCCGATTTATCAGCAATTGTTACCCCCTGGACAAGGCTTTTTGATACTAAATTGGGAGGTTACGACCGTGCCCCAAAATTCCCGCTTCCTAATAACTGGGTGTTTCTGCTACGCTATGCGGTACTAAGCAGCGATGCTAAGCTGCTAGATTTTGTGCACTTCACACTGCAGAAAATTGCCTCAGGCGGCATTTACGATCAAGTTGGAGGAGGATTTGCGCGCTATTCTGTCGATGCAGCGTGGCATATTCCTCATTTTGAGAAAATGCTTTACGACAATGGTCAGCTGCTATCTCTCTATGCTGAAGCTTATCAACAGCAGCCACTACCCAGCTATAAAAGAGTCGTTGAGGAGACAATAACTTGGGCTAAATCAGAAATGCTCGCTCCTAATGACGGCTTCTACTGCGCCCTAGATGCGGACAGTGAAGGTGTGGAAGGGAAGTTTTACACCTTCACAAAAGCGGAGATTGAAGAAGTCCTCGCAGAAGATGCCCCCCTATTCATAAAATATTTTAATATCCATGCTGCAGGAAACTGGGAGGAAGAGCAGACCAATGTGTTAATTTGTGACATCGATGCTGATAAAATGGCAGAATCTGTCGGCTATTCTGACATAGCATGGGACACCTATTTAAAAGAAATAAAATTACGTTTAAAAAATTACCGTGCAGCGCGCATCCGCCCAGGACTCGATTACAAACAATTGGCCAGCTGGAATGCACTTATGATCAAAGGTCTTATCGATGCCTACCGGGTATTTCAGAAGGACGAATATCTTACACTCGCGATAAACACGGCAAACTTCCTACGTAAGGAATTAATCCAAGAAAATAACGCCATCTTACACCAACCCGCTGACAACAAGCGTAGTATAGCTGGATTCCTTGACGACTACGCTTTTACCATAGAGGCTTTTACAGCAATCTATGAAGCTACTTTTGAAGAAGAATGGCTCTTGGAAGCACAAAAATTAGCCGATTATGCGCTAGCGAATTTCTACGATAAAGAGCGTGCTACCTGCTATTATTCCGCAGCCGATGATTTAATTGCGCGAAAATCAGAGATTATGGATAATGTCATTCCTTCTGCAAATTCAACATTCGTGCGCCAATTAAAAAAATTAGGCTTATTATTTGATAAGAATGATTATAGTGCCATTGCCGATCAGCAGTTTGCCAATGTCTTTCCACAGCTTAAAAGCTATGGTTCGGCTTACTCAAACTGGGCCATCTTCTTATTAGAAGAAGTATATGGTACCAATGAAATAGCGCTTACTGGAGACGAAGCCTTAACATGGCTGCAGCAACTGGATAAGCATTATATCCCAAACAAAATTACCCTGGGGGGAACAAATAGCTCCCTACCCTTGTTAATAGGCAGAGAAGGTTTGGAATCAAAAGCCTACCTTTGCCGCAACAAAACCTGTAGCTTACCGCAAGGATCGGTTACAGCCTTACTAAGTATTTTAAAATAAATAACAGGGTGTAAAAACCCATAATTAACATCCAATGGCAATAGTTCCTAACGACGTAGTAGCGTTAACCTACAAACTACACACAGTAGAAAATGGTGAGAAAGTTTTTGTTGAAGAAACTTCAAAAGAAAATCCTTTAGACTTCTTATTTGGTGTAGGCATGATGCTTCCTAAATTCGAAGAAAATATCGCTGCTTTATCAGTTGGTGATACTACTTCATTTGAATTGACAGCAGCAGATGCATATGGTGAAAAAGATGAGCGTGCAGTAGCTCAATTACCAGCTGATATGTTTAAAGAAACTGGTTTACCTCCAGTAGGTGAAGTAATCCCATTACAAGATAACCAAGGAAACCAATTCCGTGCAGTTGTTGTTGAAGTAACTCCAGAAGCAGTTATCGCGGATTTAAACCACCCAATGGCTGGTAAAAACTTACATTTCGAAATTGAAATCTTAAATATTCGTCCAGCAACGGAAGAAGAGTTATCTCATGGTCACTCACACGGTGTTGACGGTACTGAAGGTCACTAACACATAAAAGGAGTCTACTAACTTTAGTAGACTCCTTTTATTTATAATTTTATCGCTCTTAGCATCTCCCGCTTCCCTGGTGCCCCAGGCACTTTCTGTATAGCGAATCCTAAACTTTTCATCAATCGTTTTAAATTACCCGTTATCGCATAGGTAACAAATACACCGCCAGCTCGTAATGGTGCACAGATATGTGCCAACGTTTCCTCAGACCACATCTCCGGCTGATGTATTGCCGCAAAAGCATCGAAATAAATAAGGTCAATGGGTGCTGAAAGCTCCGTATCCAACACTTTCTGAGGGATAATTCGCAGCTGGCATTCAGCAGTCACCGACGTAGCTTCCTGAAGCGCCGTGGGATACTGCCCTATAAATGAATCCCATATTTCCGATGGAACATAGGCTTCATAACCTGACTTCTGTAGCAATGCCTCGGAAAGTGGATAAGCTTCAATACCTAAATAGTTTATTGCTACTCCCCGACGCTTAGCATAGGCTGCCGTATTCAGAAAATTAAGTCCTGTACCAAAGCCTACTTCTAAAATTCGAACTTCAGCAAGTTTATTTTCTTCAGTAGGTATATTTTCTTCCGCAGCCCTACTCAACAGATAATCTAATCCTGTATTTATAAAAACATGCAAACTTTCTTGTTGTGCACCATGGGTAGAATGGTAATGTTCACCTATCTGGGCATTATAAAGAGTCTTAGAACCATCTTCAGTTGTAATAAAATCCATAGTCTGGTGTTTTTTCTTCAAATTAACGCAAAAAACACCTACTTTAGTAACAATAATGGAAAAATCACTTAAATCATTTTATAAAAATTACGGTAGTATCCTGCTACTTCTTTTAGGCATTACCATAGGCAGTGTAATCGGACTTTCTGCTCCCGAAAAGGTGGATTATATAAAACCCCTAGGTGATTTATTCCTGAATTTTCTATTTGTCACAATTATTCCCCTAATATTCTTTGCAATCTCCACAGCTGTAGCAAATATTGAGGAAGCTAATAAGCTTGGAAAGATTATCGGTGTAATGCTTATAGTCTTTGTTATTGGAGTTATTATTGCGGCCCTTGGTATGATTGCTGTCGTATGGTTATTTCCAATAAAGGAAACGCTACAAAATTCGGCTACAGAAGTGGTCAACTTAAAAGATAGCTCTGGAAACTGGGGCGATAAGATTGTAAGCCTGCTTACGGTAAGCGAATTTGGGGAGCTGCTATCGCGTGCACATATGTTTGCCTTTATCATATTTTCCTTTGCTGTAGGCATTGCCACGCGACAGGCAGGCACCGAGGGACAGGCATTTTTAAATTTTCTAAATGCAGGTAATGCTGTAATGAAGAATCTATTAATCCTGCTGATGAAAGCTGCTCCTGTAGGTCTTGGAGCTTATTTTGCCTACCAAGTTGGCACCTTAGGACCTCAACTCTTTGGCTTTTATGCCAAACCCTTAGGCCTTTACTATGGCTTTGGATTGTTCTATTTCTTTGTATTTTTCAGCATCTATGCTTTTATTGCGCAGGGGAAATCAGGAATCTCACGCTATTGGAAAGCAAATATACTGCCTAGTATCACGGCTTTAAGCTCCTGTTCTAGTTTGGCCGTATTACCTTTAAACTTAACGGCAGCCCAGCAGATAGGTGTTCCTTCCGCTGTAGCCAATGTCGTAATTCCTTTAGGCAATACACTTAATAAACACGGATCATCCATGTCATCGATCATAAAAATTTATGTATGCTTTGTGTTGATGGGATGGGATTTCTTTACTGCTGAAGCAATTATTTCGGCGATAGGCATTACGATATTAGTCAGCATTGTTGCTGGCGGAATTCCCAATGGTGGTTATATTGGAGAAATGCTTATGATTTCAATTTACGGTTTACCGCCTGATGCTATGGCTGCAGTAATGATTATTGGTACGCTTGTAGATCCCATAGCGACAGTGATTAATGCGACGGGAGATACCCCTGCGGCCATGCTGGTAGCGAAATTTGTAAAAACGCCTTCCACTTATTAGATTAGAATAGATAGCCTGCAATCAATTTTCCATACTGATGTCGATAGATTGCCGATTCAGAAATCCGGGAGTTAAACTGATAACTAAAAGCCAAGTTCCAGTGTTTCTTTTGCAGCTTTAAGCCTAGCTCATGCGAGAAAAAAAAAGGCTTAGGCTGGTATTGTTCTCCGACAGCATCTTTTGCAAATAGCCCACCTTGCATCGTAGCATTATAGCCTTGCCAATGAACGGCAGGGCGATAAAAACCAAAAAACTCACCCCTACTATCCGAAGATTCTGCTTTTCCCAAATGTCCATTAGTGCTTACTGACTCTCGAAACGTATGGATCCTTCCCCAACGAAAAGGCAGTGCTAGCTCCAAATCTGTATGATGCATCCCCAGGCGTGCAGCCGCAGAAAAAGTAAGACTATATTTTTTTGAGAGTTGCTCTAAGAGCTGCTGCTGAAAACTAACCTGTAGATCTGCACCAAAAGCGTTGGATAATCTATTTTCCCACCCTTGAACAGCGTAAAAATTAAGTGCTTTATGAAAATACTCCTGCGCCTCCTGCCCATAAGATTTATCACCTATTTGCGCCATTTCAACCCCTACGCGGAGGAGCTTATTGTGCTGAATAAATCGAGTCCAAGCAATGCTACCATACAGATAGCCCGTAAATGGCATATCCGAACGCAGCTCCCCATTGGCAGATAACTCCACGCCATTATAAATCTGCTGACCTACTTGTAACTCCACAAGCTGCTTACGATTATCTCTATTCCAGGCGTGCAAATAACTTAAAGAAAGACCATTCGTATAATACTGATCCTGATTGATAAGCAAGTAAACGTCATTATCATTTTGGAATCTCAGCTCCGACTTATATTGCCCATAGGATTTTAAGCTTTGCAGCATACCTAACAGAAGGATTAACAAATAATATGGCATGCAATTTTTAACTGATTGTAAAATTTTAATGTATTAAGCCTTGAGCTTCCAACTGTAAACACTTAAAAATACACTCATAAAACTGATAAACAAAGTATTATACAAAAATACACTATTATTTATAACAATTCTAAATAAAAGCTAAACTTGACAATATTAGTTACTTGATTAATCAATTCGTAATTTTGCACTTGATTAAGTGTTTAACGAAGCATAATGAAAAAGAGCTCCATAGTTTTAATCGGTATTATAGCAGTAGCTATAGCCATGATTTTAGTAATTTATACAGATTCAAGTACCTATTCGACTTTTACAGAAGCGAAAGAAAAGAAGACTGAATTGTATGTCGTAGGGGTATTAAACAAGGAAAAAGCCCTTGTATATGAGCCTACGAAAGATGCCAATCACTTTGCATTTTACATGTATGATAAAGATAGTACAGAGACCTATGTTGTATTCAATGGCTCAAAACCACAAGATATTGAGCGTTCAGAGCAGATTGTATTAACCGGAAAGATGGATGGAGAGGTATTTCATGCAAGCAAAATCTTAATGAAATGCCCATCAAAATACAATAAAAATGAGGTTGAAATCATCGAAAATACAGCAGCTCCAAAAACTGCTTACATAAATTAAAACAACTATATAATTTCATATTCATGGAAGTCAATTTCGTAGGTGAAAACCTTTTACCAGGGCAGATAGGGCAGTTTTTTATCATTCTGGCATTTGGTGCATCCTTATTATCCTTAATAGCATACTATTTTTCTACCACCAATGAGAATGATCGTTCGTGGAGAAATATAGGAAGAATAGGTTTTTTTATTAATGCATTCTCCATTTTTTCAATTGGAGCAATTCTATTTTATATTATCTATAATCATTTATTTGAGTACCACTACGCTTGGGCTCACTCCTCTAAATCCTTACCTACATATTATATAATATCCTCTTTTTGGGAGGGACAAGAAGGTAGTTTTTGGCTATGGATGTTTTGGCAGGTCGTATTAGGGGTTATCTTGGTATGGAAAGCAAAGACTTGGGAAAGCCCTGTAATGACGGTCTTAATGCTTGCACAAACATTCCTATCATCCATGATTATTGGGGTAGAGATATTTGGTTTTCATATTGGTAGTTCACCATTTATCCTATTGCGTGAAGTGGTTGAGGGGCCTATCTTCTCAGATCCAAATTACTTAAGTATGATAGCCGATGGAAACGGCTTAAATCCATTATTACAAAATTATTGGATGGTGATCCACCCGCCGACGTTATTCTTAGGTTTTGCGTCCATGATCGTACCCTTTGCTTATGCTGCAGCGGGACTATGGACAAAGCGCTTTGCCGATTGGATTACGCCAGCATTACCTTGGGCACTATTTGCGGTAATGACTTTAGGTGCAGGTATTATTATGGGTTCATTCTGGGCTTACGAAGCACTAAATTTCGGTGGTTTCTGGGCATGGGATCCCGTAGAAAATGCGTCTGTGATTCCATGGTTTACCCTAATTGCTGCCGTACACGTTATGATAGCTTACCGTAATTCAGGTCACTCCTATTTTACAGCTACCTTCCTAACAATGGTATCTTTTGTGTTAGTGATCTATGCATCTTACTTAACACGTTCAGGTGTATTGGGAGAAACTTCCGTGCATTCATTTACAGATTTAGGATTAAATGAGCAGTTAATTGCTTTCAATGCGGCATTCTTTATTATTATGATTGTCTTATTGGTAATCAACAAAAAGTCGATGCCATCTTCGGAGAAAGAAGAAGATGTTTACTCCCGTGAATTCTGGTTATTTATCGGAGGTTTAGTATTGACTATTGCCTGCGTACAAATGATCGCAACGACTTCCATTCCAGTATTTAATAAAGTATTCGGAACAAAGGTCGCTCCTCCAATTGACCCTATTGCGCACTATAATAAATGGCAAGCAGGCTTTGCCGTGGTGATTGCTTTCTTATCGGGCTTTGCACAATTCCTAAAATATAAGAAAACAGAAACGGCGAAATTTGTAGCCGCTACAATAGCGACATTCCTACTGTCCCTTGTGTTAAGTGCTGTCATCATCTATGTAACGAAAGTTTACACCAACTTGATGTTTATCCTTATTATATTTTCTAGTGTCTTTGGTATCCTGGCGAATGTACGCCTACTGGGAGATGCCATTAAAGGAAAATGGAAATTAGCAGGAGCTTCAGTAGCACATATTGGTTTTGCTTTACTGTTGATCGGAGCCCTTGTTGCAGCAGCTACAAACCGTGTTGTTTCCGTGAACAACTCAGGATATATTGCTGTCGCAGGATTTGACAAAGTAGAAAAACCAGGTGACAACTTATTCCTAACGCAGGATGAACCCGCATTGATGGGGGATTACCGCATCACCTATGTTGGCGATTCTGTGGTAGCTCCCAACGTATATTATAAAATCAAATACGAGCGTATTGATGAAGAAACTGGAGCTGTTAAAGAAGCATTTACCTTAAAGCCTTTCGCACAGAATAACGCTAAAATGGGTGGCTTAATAGGTACTCCGGATACCAAACATTATATCACTCATGATATTTACACGTTAATTACTGCCGCAGCCTCGGATCAGAAACCGGAGCATGCAGCGATGTCTGAAGACGAGAAGACAGGTTTTGAAGACTATGAGGAGCCAGCAACTTACGAAGTGAATGTCGGCGATACTTTACGCTACAGAAACGGTTTCTACGTGATTGAAGGGTTAAATAAAAATGCAAAATTAGAAAATATCCCTTTGAGTCCTTCAGATGTTATCGTAGGATTAAAGATTAAAGTCGTATCTGCTAAGCAGGAAGAGTATCATGTAGAGCCGATATTCTTAATAAAATCGGGTACTACTTATGACTTTAATAAAGATGTTAACGAGCAAGGCTTACGCTTCCGCTTCTCAAATATTATCCCTCAAAAAGATAAATTGGAAATTATGGTTTACCAAAAACCATTGCCAGAGAAAAAATGGATCGTATTCAAAGCGATTAAGTTCCCTTATATTAATTTCTTCTGGGCAGGAACAATTGTTATGACAGTTGGTTTCTTAATGTCTATCTTTAGAAGAAATAAAGAATATAAGCGAAATGCTGCTAAAAAATAATCATATGAAAATCGTGTTAATCGGTAGCGGCAATGTAGCCTCCCACTTGGGGAAAGCTTTTGCAGCATATGGCTACCAGATTATCCAAGTATACAGTTTTACGAAAGCCAACGCCGATGCGTTGGCTTTCGGCTTTACTGCTGCTCTGGCCACAGACTCCTTAGCGCAAATAAGGACCGATGGGGACCTTTATATACTCGCAGTATCAGATACCGCGATACCAACTATCGTGGAGGCACTGCCGGCAGATTTAGTGGGCCTTGTGGTCCACTGCTCAGGGGCTACAGATACTGCTATACTGAAAAAATTTGCCAACAGCGGCGTCATCTATCCTCCGCAATCTATTTCAAAAAATATAACCCTTCAAATCTCCGAAATCCCCTTTTGCCTAGAGGGAAATTCCCCAAAAAATCTAGCTTTACTTCAGGAGATTATGTCCCCTATTGCGCCTCACTGTATCCCCTGTGATAGTAAGCAACGACTAATATTACATATTGGAGCAGTTTTTGTAAACAACTTTAGTAATTTACTTTTTCAATGTGCTTATGAATTATTGGAACAATATAATTTACCCTTTGAACTCTTAAAGCCAATTATTATAGAGACGGCAAATAAGGTGCAACAGGAAGCTCCAAGAGATGTACAGACTGGACCCGCAAGAAGAAATGATGAAATCACCATAAATAAGCATTTAGATTTTCTTAGTCAAGACAAGGAAAAGGCAGAAATATATCAACTTTTGACAGCGCAAATTATTAAAAGAAACAAATAAATTATTATTCGTTATTACTTTGGTAAAAGCGTGTTAGCGTGTTTAAATATTTTATTATGCGACAGTAACTTAGTAATTTTGTCCCTGTCTGATTGCAGCAATTAAAACAAGAACATGAAAAGAAAAGCAGCAAGATACCCTGTAGTCGACAACGATCAATAATATAAATTTCACCCAAATTACAGATTAGATAATTCGTCAATTATGGCAGTTAGAAAATTAATCCTTATTTACGTCATTCTATTGAATGTGTTAATTATCGCTTTGGCGCTAATATTCACATCTAGTTGGTACTGGTTACTTGTTGTAACAGGTCCCCTAGCATTAATGGCTCTTTACCATAGCATTCAAACAAAACATGCTATTTTAAGAAACTACCCATTAATTGGGTATTTCCGTTATTTCTTTGAGTCTATCCGTCCTGAATTACGTCAGTATTTCTGGGAGTCAGATACCGATGGAAAGCCCTTCAACAGAAGACAGCGCTCTATTGTCTATCAACGTGCAAAAAATGAACGGGAGACTGTCGCTTTCGGTATGCAAACCGATCCACAAGCAATCGGTAATGAGTGGGTGGCGCATTCGGTGTTTCCTTGTCATATCAAGAACCATGATTTACGCACTCTTGTAGGAAATGCTCAATGTAAAAAACCTTATAGCCTATCAGTATTTAACATCTCAGCAATGAGTTACGGAGCCTTGAGTAAGACGGCAATCACCGCCTTAAATAAAGGTGCTGCATTGCAGAATTTTGCTCATAACACCGGTGAGGGAGGAATTTCAGAATTTCATAATTCTGGAGGCGATCTTATTTGGCAGGTAGGTACAGGATACTTTGGCTGTAGAGATAAAGATGGTAATTTTGACCCTGAACTTTACCGCGAAAAAACAGCACAGGAAAATGTAAAAATGATTGAGTTAAAACTTTCTCAAGGAGCAAAACCTGGCCATGGAGGTATTCTTCCGGCAGCGAAAAATACACCTGAAATTGCAGCAATCCGTCATGTAACACCTGGTACTGATGTGATGTCACCACCGGCACATTCGGCATTTTCAAATCCCGATGAGATGGTGCAGTTTATTCAACGTATGCGTGAACTTTCAGGCTACAAACCTGTAGGATTTAAAATTTGTATTGGTGACAAACAGGAATTTATTGACATCTGTCAAGCGATGCAAATAAATCAAATCTATCCCGACTTCATTTCCATTGATGGTTCTGAAGGAGGTACAGGAGCAGCACCTTTAGAGTTTACAGACAATATCGGTATGCCTCTTTATGATGCATTAACTTTTGTTACCAAGACACTTATATCATTTGGTATAAAAAAACATATAAAAATCATTGTTTCTTCACGTATTGTTACAGGATTTGACTTGTTAAAAGCTATTGCATTAGGAGCTGATGCTTGTTACTCTGCACGCGGAATGATGTTTGCTTTAGGCTGTATCCAAGCTTTAAAATGTAATGAGGATATCTGCCCTGTGGGTGTGGCTACGCAAAAGCCACATTTATATAAAGGCTTAGATGTAAATGATAAATACGTCCGTGTAGCACAATTCCACCGCAACACCCTGCGTGCTACGGTAGAAATTATGGAAGCTTGTGGATTTAGAACACTCGATGATGTTACGGCAGAGAAATTCTTCCGTAAAGTAGATAATAGAACGACATTAAGTTTTCAAGAAATTTACTTTGGTCAACAAGGGAAATTAATAAACAGTCACACTGATTTTGAAGTTCAAGAGAAGATCTATTCTTAAAGAACCTTCACTAAAGATCCTAAAAAAGGGAATATCCAGCTGGATATTCCCTTTTTTTATAGCTATTTTTTTGATGTCGTCCAATTTCCAACGAAAAAGGTTCGTATCCCGATCTTACATTAGATTTTTATATACACGGTGCAACGTCTTATGAGCTTGCTCTACATCCTCTCTACTTACGCCCTCCAAAGCCTCCTGAATGGTCCTGGTAGCCTGATCCATAGTAAGCCCCTTCATTTGACGACCAATTTTTGTGAGATAAATTAAGTTGGAGCGACGGTCCTCTTTGTCGTTGACACGAATTACTAATTTCTGCTTCTCCAGATTATTAATTAATCGCGTTATGCTTGGTTTATCCCTAAATGTGCGGTTTGCCAACTCCTGCTGAGTAAGCCCTTCTTCCATCCATAGGTTATACAAAATACTCCACTGTTCTGCAGTGATCGCAATGCCGACCTCCTTAAAGTTACGCTGCATTCGTCGTGACATAGCCGTGGAAGCCTTTCCTGTAAGAAAATCGTAGAAGTCACTACTATATATCGAGTCTTGATTAATCATTAGTATTAGCGGTTTAGGTTGTTTGTACAACCAAAATTAAAATTTATAAATTACCCATAAATTCACTTGGGAAATATAGGGAATTAATTTGAAAAATCAGTTTTTTGTTACTATAAAAGTAATTATAACGTTAAATAATTCCAAATATTCAATTATTATAAGTTTTATTTTTTATATTTATTAATATGAAGCAAGCATTACCCTTTATCATAGGAATCTTGATAGTTGTCTTTCAAATGTATAGAAAGTATCAAGAAGAACAATCTAAGGCTTTACAAAGACAAGCGCAACTGCGTAAGCAAGCTGAAAAGGCTAGTAAAACTCCTGTAGTTAGAAGTAATAATTGGCAGGATAAATACGAAGCGGCTATTGAGGAACGATTGAATCCCATGAATGAAGTCAATCGTGCAAAATTTAATAGAAAAGACAAGAAAAATAGCAATAAATTGCCGCAGAAACCGCCATTGGAGGTTGTAGAATTAGCAGGTGCTTATCAATTTGATTTAAAGAATGCAATTATTCAACAGGCCATATTAAATCGTCCAAACTACGATTAGAAAATACCAATGCCAAAAACCGCATTCCAATAGTAACCATTTTCTTTAAAGTGTGGCAACCATTTTCTTAAGGTGTGATCGTAAAGTTATCCGCATCTTTCAAAAATGGAAAGCGCTCTCTCACCGCTAATAAATCTTTGGGGCTTAGTGTAAAAGTATATAAATCTTCATCCTCAGGTTTATAATAAACGACATCTCCATTAGGTCCTATACACATTGAGCCACCCGAATAATAGATTTCATTACCATCATGCCCTACGCGATTAACACCAATCACAAAGGCTTGATTTTCAATAGCACGCGCAGGCAATAGCGCTCGCCAATGTGCTGAACGCTTATCTGGCCAGCTAGCAATATAAATTAATAAATCGTAAGCCCCTTGTTGATTTCTAGACCATACCGGGAAACGTAAGTCATAACATATCATGGGAGATACTTTCCACCCTTTGAGATTGACAACGACGCGGGAATCCCCAGCTGTATAAAATTCATGCTCCCCTCCTAAGCCAAAAAGGTGACGCTTATCGTATTTCACATAGCTTCCATCTGCAGACATCCAAATAAAACGGTTGTAGTATTTACCATCCTCTTCGATAATCAGTGAGCCAGCGATGACACAGTCAAACTGCTGCGCCATAGCAAACATCCAACGCATAGTCTTCCCATTGGGTTTCTCAGCACATTTTTCGACATTGTTTGTAAAGCCTGTATTAAACATTTCAGGTAAGATAATAAGATCTGTCTTCTCACGTAATGCCGCTAAGCGCGTACTCAGATTCTTTAAATTATTATCAATATTTTCCCAAAAAATATAGGCTTGAAAAATGGTGATTTTTATTGGTTCCATGATAAGATACTAGCTTAAATATGACTATTTATTATTCTCCAATGTACAACTATTTCCTTTATACTCAAAAATTTAACCTTGAAAGATTAAATTTCACGTATTAAAAGCTGATTAGCTATAGCTTCTAACGCTTGCTTTTGCTCTTTTGGTATATTTATTTTTTCTAAAGACGCAAAAGCAGCCTTTGTATAGTGCTGTTTTTCTACTTCAGCACGCTCTTTAATAGCATAGCGACCATATAAATCCATTACCTGCTGTACTTTTTGTGGATGTGAGCTCAAATCACCTTTTACCAATTCTTGCAGGAGTACAGCATCCTCAGCTACAGCCAAATTCTGTAGGGATAGAAAGAGGTAAGTCTTTTTATTGGAAATAATATCTCCCCCCACTTGCTTACCAAAAGTCTTGGGATCGCCATAAACATCTAATATATCATCCTGGAGCTGAAAAGCAATCCCTATATCTACGCCAAATTCATAGATTAACTGCTGCTGCTCCAAAGAAGCATTCGCTAGGATCGCTCCAAGCTGCAGCGCACCACCCAATAACACAGAGGTCTTCAAACGAATCATTTCTATATAATCGGTCAAGGTTACATCCGTGCGAGTTTCATAGTCCATATCCAATTGCTGTCCATCACAAACATCTTTGGCCACTTGGTTGAAAACAGTTAATAGCGCTGCTACATGCGCTGGAGGGCATTTAGCAAGTTCCATATAGGCCTGCACCAAAAGGGCATCACCAGAAAGGATTGCCACACTAGGGTTCCACTTCTCATGGACTGTAGCTTTCCCTCGACGTAAAGGCGCATTATCCATGATATCATCATGAATCAAGGAGAAATTATGAAAGTATTCAATGCTTAAAGCGGCAGGAATTGCCGTATCCAAGACCTTCATTCCGAAGAGATCCGCAGCAAGGAGTGTTAATAACGGCCGAATGCGCTTCCCACCAAGGGACAATATATACCGGATAGGATCGTATAAGTTTGCCGGGGAATCTGGAAAATTGCGGTTAGCCAAGGCCGTTGATATCTGTTGCTGAAAATTCTCTATGCTGCTCATATGCTCAATGATTTATGCGAAGATAATAAAATAGAATAAAATCATACATTTGTACAAAATGTAATTCTATGCGCATCCTAATTATTCATAATTTTTATCAAGACCCCGGAGGTGAGGACGTGGTATTCCAGCAAGAAGTCGCCGCCTTGAAAGAGATTTATGAAGTAGAAACGCTCACATTTAAAAATGAAAAAGGCTTAAAGGGACTCTTACAATTTTTTTTAAGCCCCTTCAACCTGCCTGCTGCAAGCCTGGTAGATGCAAAAATAGCGTCCTTCAAGCCCAGTATTATACATCTTCATAATACACAATATGCTTGCGGGCCCGCAATTATCCGTAAGATTTCCCAACGTGGAGTTCCCCTAGTGATGACCGTACATAACTTCCGTTTACTATGCCCGTCCGCAAGTCTTTTTTTTAATGATCATCTTTTCTTAGACTCTATAAAAGCTACGTTCCCGTGGAAAGCGATCCGCCTAGGGGTATTGGACCATTCCCGATTAAAAACTGCCTGGCTAGCATTTTCATATGGACTACATCGAAAGATTGGCACCTGGAATAAAGTAGATCGCTATGTCGTGCTTTCAGAATTTGCTAAAAACCTCTTTGCGCAGGCTAGTTTTCCCGTTTCAACGGATAAATTCAGCATTAAGCCCAATTTCGTCGAAGCAATTCCAAAGGCCGAGAACACCTTTGTAACACCTAAGAAACGCTTTTTATACCTGGGACGTATCGCTGCAGAAAAAGGAGTTATGCCCTTGGTAAAGGCCCTAAAAAACAGCGCTTTTGAATTGGCTATCGCAGGAAATGGGCCCCAACTGGAAGCCCTTAAAGAAGCGATTCAGGGACATGATAATATCAGCTACTTAGGAAGTCTTACCAAAGAGCAAATAGCACAGCAGCTCCAAGTCTCCACAGCACTGATAGTTCCTTCCATATGTTTAGAAGGAATGCCCCTAACGGTATTGGAGGCTTTCTCTGCAGGCACCCCTGTGTTAGCGTCAAATCTAGGCGTACTGAAAGAGATGATAACGCCAGGATATACAGGCGACCTGTTCGACCCCAACGACCCAGCGAGCATCCTTCAATGTATGGAACGTTGGCAACAAATAAGCACCGAAAAATGGCTTGAAATAGCGGCCCACTGCCAAGCAACATACCAAGAGAAATACAGCAAAAAATCCGCTATAGACACCCTTATTCAGCTCTATAAGTCGACTATTCTATCAAAAAAAGAATTCGTATCTTTACATAAATAAGCACGCTATGATAATCGTAATCGACAAATTAAATCTAGCTGGAGAGATAAAAAAAGCATTAGAAACCGTATACGACCCTGAGTTAAAACCTGCAAATATTGTAGATTTAGGTTTGGTCTATGAAATTATCACGAAGGAAAGCGGTACCGCCAAAGTAGTGATGACACTAACGGCTCCAGGATGTCCCGTAGCTGGACAAATTATGGATGAAGTGCAGCAAAAAGTAGCTGCTGTTCCAGGCGTAAAAGAAGCTTTGGTAGAACTTACATTCGACCCTCCCTGGACGAGAGATATGATGAGCGAAGAAGCCCAATTAGAATTAGGTTTCCTGTAAAAAAAAATCTCCAAAATTATAAAGCCCCAAATAGGAAGACTATTTGGGGCATTTTTAATAATAGAATACTTAAGATTGTCGATTTTCCAAGTCCGAAAGTGTCTTCACAGCCTTCACAACTTTCTTATCCTTTCCAAAGATACGATCCCAGATATTACGAGATTCCTTCGTTAGTAGCGGAGCTAAAATGGATAAAATTAATACATATACGACGACGAAAGATTGAATAACGGGTAGAAGTGCCCCCGCCTTCCCAATATTTGCCATAATAATAGAAAATTCCCCACGAGCGGCCAATGTAAATCCGATATCAAAAGTAGTACGACGCTTCACGCCTGCAAATTTCGTCGCAAAGTAGCCTGAAATTAAATTGAAAAATATCGTAACAAAAGCTGCAATGGAAGCCCACATCACCGCCCCTCCTAAAGAGAAAATATCAATGGATAGACCAAAGCTGAAAAAGAACATCGCCCCAAAGAAATCCTTGTAAGGTAGTACCATTGCTTCAATCTTCTTAATATAGCGCGAGTCAGCTAAGACTAAGCCTGCCATTAAAGCCCCAATAGCCTCCGCAACATGTATGGTCTCAGAAAAACCTGCCACTAAAAATAAGATGGAAAATATAATAAGAATAAATAATTCCGAGGAGTTAACATCCAATAACCGATCGATAAAGGGAATTAATTTTCGGCCCAAAATCAAAAATATAAGGATGAATCCCAAGGCTAATAAGGAGGTGCCCGCGACGGCCCAGACAGAACTAGAGCCCGTCAATATCAGTCCTGAAAGGAAGGAGATATGCATGGCGATAAATAAATCATCAAACATGATCATCCCCATAATAACTTCTGTCTCCGGATTTGCAGTACGCTTTAAGTCTGTCAACACCTTCGCAACAATAGCTGTAGAGGAAGAAGTCATAATCCCACAGAGCACCATAGTCTCCTTAAATGGAAGCCCCATCAGATAACCTAATAGCAGGCCTGAGCAAAAATTTAATAACACATAGACGCTACCTCCGGTAACAATCGACTTCCCCGATTTTATAAGCCGCCCTACGGAAAACTCTAAACCCAAATAAAAGAGTAAAAAGAGCACACCAAGCCGCCCCATAAAATCGATAAAAGGCTTAGATTCAGTGAAGGTTAAGTCTATATGTCCGATTTGTGGGGCATGCTGACCCAATACCATACCAATAATAATGAAAAATGGAATTACAGAAAACTTTAACTTATTAGCGAATAAACCCACTAAAGTGACTAAAATTACGGCAATACCAATTTCTAAAATTAAGGTTTGTGATAACATAAACGAGACTATATAATTTATTTAATAACTTCTTTAACTAATTTGATATGACTTCTTTTACCAGCAATGACTAAGGTAGTCTCCGGCAAAATAATATAATCAGGCCCTGGATTAATAACGGTATCATCTTCACGAATAGCCGCAATAATACTTGCTCCCGTACGCTGACGTACCCCCAACTCTCCAATAGATTTATGTACGCAGGCACCCGAACCGACCACCTTATACCATTCAATACGCAGGTCATCTAAAGCGACCTCCATGGTCTCCAAAGCTTTGGGCTTATACGATAATCCACCAATAATTCCTGCTACCTGACGTGACTCTTCATCCGTTAAGGTCATGACGCAACGCGATTCATTCTCCTCTTCATCGTAACGATATAACTCCCGTTTACCATCGTCATGGATAACCAAAACGACATTGTCACCTGCCTCCGATTCAATCTGATACTTTTTCCCAATACCTATCAGGTCAGACTCTCTTACAATAGACATAAATTTGCTCCTTTTAGAATAAAAATAGTTTTGAAAATAGGGGTACAGCTTTTTTATTGTAACACCCTCAACTTCAAAGATAATGAAAATCGTTTGGAATTCAGAAAGCTCCCCAATAAAAAAGGGGAACATCTATGTCCCCCTTAAAATCTTATAATGTAGCTATTGAATTACTGCGCTGGAGCTAACCGGTAGCTGCCATCGGCTTTTAATTCAGCTCTACCTAAGGCAAAACTACGAGCATGGTAAAACAGGAAAATCCATCCTGCCACCGACCCTTCGTCCCAATAATCCTGTCTACGCTGCTTGGAATCACGCCCATTGAAATCATATTTTGCAATGTAGTTATGAATGATCTGCTCCGGCTCCGGCAATACATCACCACCAAAGAAATAATGCTCCCCCCCGGTGACAATATGAAAAGCTTGATGGTATTCTGTATGCCCACCATTCATTAAATAGGAAATCTCCTGGTTAACAACGCCATCTCCTTCGACTAAAACCAAATTTCCGGAACGTTGAACAACATCGAAAATATCAGTTTTGTAGGACGGTGAAATGGCAGAATAGGCATCCTCCCACTCTCCACGTTGCACAATATACTCCGCTTCAGGAAAGGCAATACGCCCTACGCCATCGTTAAAGTGTACCATGCCTCCCGTATGATCCTTATGCAGATGCGACATCAACACATACTTCACGTCCGAAGGATCAAAACCTAACTTACGGATATTATTATGAATTAATAAATTGCCCGCATCATCGGTAAATCCTAAACCTGTATCGCATAAGATTAGGCCTTCATTACCGACGATTAAGAATGGATGCACATCGACGAGCATAGCACCAGGGCGCTCTTCAAGGCTATGAATTTTGGAATCAAAGGGTACAAATTTCTTCGAACTATCGACAGAAAATGATCCTTCATATAAGGAATGAACTTCTAACATCTATATTCAATTGGAAATATGTAAGTTACAGTTTTTAAGCATACTTACCCTCTTTTTACATTAGGTTAGTAGCCCTACAAAATGTATATTTACACATAATAATCATGCAAAGATATGCAAAAAAGGTGGGTAGTAAAATCTAAAAGCGAAGTTAAAAAAATCAATCAGTTGGTTGATGAATTGCATCTACACCCAATTTTAACAGCTCTTCTCCTCAACAGAGGAATTGAAGATAAAAGTAATGCCGACCGCTTTTTCAATCCAGACCTTCAAGATTTACACAATCCTTTTTTAATGAAAGATATGGATCGTGCAATCTCTCGCATCGAACAGGCTATTGGTCAAAATGAAAAAATCCTTATCTATGGCGATTATGACGTTGATGGCACCACAGCCGTCGCATTGATGTACAATTTTTTTAGAGAATTTCACAGCCGTATTGAGTTTTATATCCCCGACCGCTATATGGAAGGCTATGGGATATCCATACAGGGGATAGATTACGCTGCTGCAAATAACTTCAGCTTAGTAATTGCCCTCGATTGTGGCATCAAGGCCGTTGATGAAATTGCCTATGCCACAGCTAAAGGCATTGATTTTATAATTGGCGACCACCACCTCCCTGGCGAACAAATACCTGCCGCAGTAGCCGTATTGGATCCCAAGCGCAGCGATTGCATGTATCCATACAAAGAGCTTACGGGTTGCGCCATAGGCTTTAAAATCGTCGAAGCTTTTATTCAAAAGAATAAAATGGATGTACAGCTCTGCTACCAATACTTGGATTTGGTTGCTGTAAGCATCGCTTCCGACATCGCTCCTATCACAGGGGAAAATAGAATCCTTACCCATTTCGGCCTTTCTAAATTAAATTCCAATCCCAACTGCGGGCTTCAAGCACTGATAGACCTTTCGTCCAATAAAAGCCGTATATTTTCAATAAATGATATTGTTTTTCAAATAGGCCCACGTATCAATGCTGCAGGCCGCATTGAACATGCTAAAGATGCGGTAAAGCTCCTGATAGCAAAATCCCTCCAAGAAGCTAAAGAGTACTCCGCAGTAATCGATGATCAAAATAATGTACGGAAGGACTTCGACCTACGTATTACCGAAGAAGCGTTACAACTTATTGCACAGAATGAAGCGCTGATAGCGAAAAATTCTACTGTACTCTTCAAAGCCGATTGGCACAAAGGCGTAATAGGTATTGTTGCCTCTAGACTAATAGAGAAATATTACAAACCTACTATTATCTTAACAGAGACAAATGGCTACGTATCAGGATCCTGCAGATCTATAATAGGCTTTGACATTTATGAAGCCCTGCAAGATTGTGCCGATTTACTAACCCAATATGGGGGACATAAATATGCTGCAGGGTTAACCATGCCATTGGAAAATGTCAGCGCCTTCCAGCAACGTTTTGAGGAAGTGGTCACACAGCGTATCACCCAAGATATCCTTACCCAGGATATTTTAATAGATAGCAAACTCCAGCTTGCTGAAATCGACTATACATTTTCCAATACACTTTTAAATTTTGAACCCTTCGGTCCGCATAATGAGTCCCCCCTATTCCTTTCCGAGCAGGTGCGACTTACTGCTGCTGCAACCATCGTGGGCACCAATCATCTTAAATTTAATGTACAACAGCATAATACCCCTCCAATAGGATGTATAGCCTTTGGCTTAGCCAGCTACTTGGAACAGCTTAACAGCGGGAAGCCTTTCGATATATGCTATTCCATTGAAGAGAATTTATGGAGAGGCAAGAAGAATTTGCAATTAAACGTTAAAGCCATCCGTTATTAAAATATATTTGCGAAGAATTTCGTAAATTCCAACACAATCAAGTAAAACGTCTATAATGATACTTAGCGCACAAAATCTGATCAAGAAATACAAACAACGTACTGTTGTGAATGACGTATCCTTTCAAGTAGAACAAGGAGAAATTGTCGGGTTATTAGGGCCCAATGGAGCCGGAAAGACCACTTCTTTTTATATGATTGTAGGCTTAATAAAACCCAATGAGGGCAAGGTCTTTTTAGATGATATTGAAATCACTCAAGATGCCATGTACCAACGTGCACAGCGTGGCATTGGCTACCTAGCACAGGAAGCTTCGGTATTCCGTAAACTATCTGTGGAAGACAATATCCTTGCTGTACTCGAGATTCACTACAGCAATAAGGCCGAACGCCTAGCGAAATTGGAAGAGCTTCTAACGGAATTCTCCCTACACCGCGTACGCAAAAATCGCGGCGACCTCTTGTCAGGTGGGGAACGTAGACGTACAGAGATTGCGCGTGCTTTAGCTGCAAACCCAGCCTTTATCCTATTAGATGAGCCTTTTGCTGGGGTAGATCCAATTGCCGTGGAAGAGATTCAAACCATCGTAGCGAAATTAAAAACTAGAAATATCGGAATCCTTATCACGGATCACAATGTTCAGGAGACCCTTTCTATTACCGATCGCGCCTACCTCTTGACCGAAGGAAAGATTATGCTGACAGGAACACCCGAAGAAATTGCGTCCAATGAATTAGCACGTAAATTCTATTTAGGTAGACACTTCGAATTACGCAGAAAAAAACTTTAACCTTCAAGCTATGGCAATCCTTAATTCTCTGTTCACTTGGTTTATGAAAAAGCGTATCCATCAGATTGAGCTTTTTATGAAATATCCACATGAAGTTCAAGAAGAATGGTTTCAAAGTTTAATTGCGACAGCGGAAGCTACAGAATGGGGGAAAAAATACGACTACAACTCCATATTAACTCCTCAAGAGTTTAAAGACAGGGTGCCTATCCAAGATTACGACAGCATTAAAGGCTATATTGATCGTATGATCAAGGGTGAACAAAATATTTTATGGCCCTCAGACATCAAGTGGTTTGCCAAATCCTCGGGCACGACTTCAGACCGCAGTAAATTTATTCCCGTGAGTATGGAAGCCTTGGAGGAATGCCATTTTCAGGGAGGAAAAGATATGCTGACGGTATACTGTCATAATAGACCTGACAATAAAATATTTGGCGGGAAGGCTGTAATCTTAGGAGGCTCCTCGCAGATCAATAGCTTTAATGCTGAATCCTACTATGGCGATCTTTCTTCTATCATTATTCGAAACTTACCTTTCTGGGTAGAGATAAAACGCACCCCCACTTTGGAGGTTACCCTAAACCCGAATTTCGAAGAAAAGATTGAGCGTGTAGCACAGATTACAAGTAAACAGGATGTTACTAATTTAGCCGGCGTCCCTACTTGGAATGTCGTCCTTGCTAAGCGCATCCTAGAAATTACAGGCAAGGATAATTTACTGGAAGTATGGCCTAACTTAGAATTCTACAGCCATGGTGGCGTCAGCTTTAAGCCTTACCGCGAGCAGTTCAAGCAGTTTATCCCATCGGACAGCATGTACTATTTGGAAAATTATAATGCCTCGGAAGGGTATTTTGCGCTGCAAGATCAATCCGACTCCGAAGACTTACTCCTTATGCTTGACTATGGTATCTACTACGAGTTTATGCCGATAGAAAATCTCCACCATGAACAGCCTAAAACACTCGCATTACATGAGGTAGAACTGAATAAAAACTATGCGTTAATTATCACTACAAATGCAGGATTATGGCGCTATATGCTCGGGGATACCATTAAATTTACCAACCTTAGTCCTTATAGGATACAAATTACAGGACGTACAAAACAATATATAAACACCTTTGGGGAGGAATTAATTGTGGATAATGCAGATTCAGCAATTCAAAAAGCCGCTTCAATAACACATGCCATCGTCAAAGATTACACCGCAGGACCGATCTATTTTAAAGAAGATAAAGCGGGAGGGCATGAATGGATTATAGAGTTTGAAAAATTACCCGACAACTATGAGACCTTCTGCCAGCTACTGGATCAAGAACTCCGCGCCATAAATTCAGATTATGATGCCAAGAGGTTTAACAATATGGCTTTGCAATTCCCCGTAATCCATAACGCTCCGGAAAATACTTTTTTTGCCTGGATGAAAGCTAGAAATAAACTCGGAGGACAGCATAAAGTTCCACGCCTAGCAAATAATAGAGATTACCTAGACCCCATTCTAGCAATGATGAGAAAAGACTAACCACATAAAATAATATAGGTAATCTCTGGAATTATTCACCTTGAAATTACCTATACTAAAACCACTTTCTGAATGGTTAAGGCCTTACAGCCCGATTGTAGAAGAAAACTACAAAACCCAGAAAAAATTTAACTTTCTCATTTAAATTAGCATTCTTTGGTTTCACATTTTTTCCTACATAAGTTGACATTGAACGACGGCTCAATGACGGATGTGGATTTTGAAAAGTTTGCATACTGTTTTTTTTAAAATAGATTGAGTTAATAATTGTATCCTCCACTTCACTACATCCCACAAAATAAATTGAGGGATGAATCCAACTCTCAGGTTGAAATCTATATTTCAAAAAATATGCCACAGGAGAAAAAAAACAATTAATGTAATCACAATCACTTAATCCCCGTAAAGTCGACCCAAATTCATTAAAATATTATCAGCTTACTGACATGAATTGTGCTAAAATGAAATCATTTTGTCATAATTAATATACATTTCTTAAAATCGGAAAGTAGGAGAAAAATAAATGCATCCATTTTCCATGCTATAGCGCTTTATTAACAGTTTTTTTTCATAAATTAGCTTCCACGAACTAACTTATTAAGAAGATGAGCGTGACTGAGACGTATCCAATACGCGTAGAGCTGACCAAAGAATCCAAACTCTCGCAAGTAGATTTTAATGATCTAAAATTTGGTAAAATTTTAGCTGACCACATGTTGGTAGCAGAGTATGAGGATGGTGTATGGACGGACGTCAAAATTGTACCTTACGGAGATTTAACAATTAGCCCTTCCATGTCTGCACTACATTACGGACAAGCGATATTTGAAGGTATCAAAGCGTATAAATTCGCCGACGGTACGGTTAGTATATTCAGACCAGAGAAAAACTTTGAACGTTTTAATTTATCTGCTCAACGCTTAGAGATGCCTGCCGTTCCGGAAGAGATCTTTATGGGTGGCTTAAAGAAATTATTGTCCATAGACAGTGAATGGGTTCCTTCAGTAGAGGGTGCAGCCCTTTATATTCGTCCCTTTATGTTTGCTACAGAAGCAGCTTTAGGTGTACACCCTTCTATTTCCTATAAATTTGTTATTATTACAGGTCCCGTTGGAGCATATTATAACAAACCTTTACGCTTAAAAGTGGAGACGCATTACACGCGTGCTGCACAAGGTGGTGTAGGATTCTCAAAAAATGCTGGAAACTACGCCCTTTCACTCTACCCGACACGCATTGCCAATGATGAAGGCTTTGACCAATTAATATGGACCGATGCGAAGGAGCATAAATATATTGAAGAAGCAGGTACCGCGAATTTAATATTCCGTATCGGTGACACGATTATCACACCAGATGGTGAGACTATCTTACATGGTGTAACGCGTCGCTCAATTATTGAGCTTGCCAACAAATGGGGTTATAAAGCAGAGCAAAGAACGGTATCTGTACAGGAATTAATCGACGGTATCAAAGCTGGAGAGGTTTCTGAAGCTTTTGCAGCAGGTACTGCAGCAACATTAACACCGATATCTGTGATTGGATTTGAAGGCCAGACGTATGAATTACCGCCCGTAGAAGGACGTGAATTCTCAACCAAAGTATTAACCTACTTAAATGATTTACGCTATGGAAGAGTAGCGGATGAATTAGGATGGAATACCCTCGTTGGAAAATAAAATCAGCTGACAATTTACATACCATTCAAAAGCTTATATACAATACAAAAAGCCCTTTTCAAATGAAAAGGGCTTTTTATGTTATTAACAAAATATATTATTATCAAAATTAGCTTACTACCTCAGGGAATCAGCTTTTTGTTCAGTTATATATGCCATAATATTGGACCAATCGGTCGGCTCAAACCACTGCGTTTGCTGATCTTTATGAAACCAGGTTAACTGACGTTTAGCATAGCGGCGAGAATTTTGTTTGACTTTCTCTACTGCTTCTGACAAACTTAGAGAACCCTCCAAATAGTCGAAAATCTCCGCATAGCCCACTGTCTGCAATGCCGGTAAGCTGCGAAACTCCATTAGTGAAGTGACCTCTTCAATCAAGCCCTCCTGCAGCATCTTATCGACACGTAAATTGATACGCTCATATAATTTAGCGCGATCCATTGTTAAGCCAATGGTAACTATCCGAAATGGACGCTTCTGCAAAGCATTTTTTCGGAAGCTAGAGAAAGGTAATCCTGTAGATTCACACACTTCCAAAGCGCGGATGATACGCTGCGGATTATGCTGATCTACTTCTTTATAGTAAGCAGGATCTAATGCTGCGAGACGCGCTTGTAAAGGGGCAATACCCTGTGCTTCGAATTCCGCATTTAAACGATCCCGAACCCCAGGCGTGGCTTTAGGAAGGTTGTCTAAACCCTCACATACTGCTTTTACAAACAGCCCCGAGCCGCCTACCATAACCACTTCATCCTGTGTCTTAAAGAGCTCTTCCAATTTCGCTAGAGCGTCAACCTCAAAATCTCCGGCAGAATAGGGCGTCTCTAAAGAGTGTGAATCGATGAAGTAATGGGGTGCTGCAGCTTGCTCTTCCAAAGAAGGCTTTGCTGTGCCAATTGCCATCTCACGATAAAACTGCCGCGAATCGGCGGAAATAATAGCCGTCTGAAAATGCTGCGCCAGCTGTATGGCTAAAGCCGTCTTTCCTACAGCGGTAGGACCTACAACGACAAGTAAAGTCTTCATTAATACTCGTCTTCGAAACCGGAAGATTTCTCGGAGGAAGCTTCACCTTCTTCTGTTTCGTCGCCATCAAAAAGATCGAAATCTTCTTCATCATCCACCCCATAAACAGTTTCATCTAAGAACTCATCATCGTCTTCCTTTAATGCTGAAGCCTCATCTAAAGTAGCAAAACCAGCAATTTTCGGCGCAAGGCCTACAGATTTAAAGATTGCAGGATAGCTCTTTCCTTCTTCTTCTTTTAGAATCTTAATCAGTTCTACATGAAATTCGTAAGGACGATCGAAGTTATAGATATAGTAAAACTTCTGATGAGGGTCATCAATAAATTTACTTAAACGTACGGCATCCATTACTAGAACTTCCGCAGCTACTTTACGCGCCGCAGGTAAAAGGGCAATTTCTGTTCCTTTTTTCCACTGGTCATTGCTCACATAAAAAGAAGATGATACTTCTGTAGCATAGTTCGTAGACTGATGAATTGCTTCGTGCAAATCTAAAAATGTACTCTTGGAAGGCATATCTATCTCACGGTAGATGTCCTCGTAATCTTCAAAAGAAACCTTAAATCTGTAAATTGCCATTTTTTTTTACATTTATATTTTCCGTCGGCACCTGCTGTGGTAACCTGCGTATTAGTTTTTAAAATTAGACTAATTAGCTGTACAATCAAACGCTAATTCTTTTTTTACTGTCAAATTTAATGCCTCAGCTTTGCTAAGCATAAAAAAGTAAGCTTCTTTTTTTGCATTGGGAATCTCCCCTTCTAAAATAGCTTCGCGGATTGCATTTTTTATGGTGCCTACCACGCGGCCAGGACCCAAGCCAAAAATCTCCATAATATCCTCTCCAGAAATTGGGGGCTGCCAGTTGCGTATTTGATCACGCTCCTCCACATCTTTTAATTTCTGCTTTACAAGCTCGAAGTTATTCCGATATTTAACTTTTTTATATTCATTCTTAGTGGTAACATCAGCATGACAAAGCAACATCAGTGCCTCAATATCATTGCCAGCCTCATAAAGAAGTCGACGTACCGCAGAGTCCGTAACAATATCTTGTGCCAATACGATAGGGCGCAAATGTAATAACACAAGCTTTTGCACAAATTTCATCTTCTCATTGAGCGGAAGTTTTAACTCCCCAAAAAGCTTAGGAACCATACGTGCTCCCTTATCTTCATGCCCATGAAAAGTCCAACCTACACGCTTATCGAAACGCTTCGTCGCAGGCTTGGCGATATCATGCATAATTGCCGCCCAACGAAGCCATAGGTCTTCGGAAAGCTCGGCAACATTATCTAAGACCTCTAAAGTATGGTAGAAATTATCCTTATGGGCACGCCCTTCCATGACATCTACACCATATAAATTCTGCATAGCAGGAAATATTAAGGCTAGGAGCCCTGTATCGAAAAGATATTTAAAACCGATCGATGGTTTTGGAGAAAGAATAATCTTATTTAGCTCATCCGTAATACGCTCCCTAGAAATAATCTTTATACGCTCCTTATTATCAGCAATCGCTGTAATTGCGCTTAGATCAATCTTGAAATTCAGCTGCGTAGCGAAGCGTATTGCACGCATCATACGTAAGGGGTCATCGGAAAAGGTAATGGTAGGATCTAATGGAGTTCGCATAATGCGCGCTTCCAAATCAGCTTTTCCATTAAAAGGATCTAAGAGACGACCGTAATCCTCCTTATTTAGGGAGTAAGCCATGGCATTTACCGTGAAATCTCGTCTATTTTGATCATCCTCCAAGGTGCCATCTTCCACAATAGGCTTCCGAGAATCTGTACGGTAAGACTCCTTACGGGCACCGACAAACTCCACATTTAAGCCTTCATAAACGAGCATAGCCGTGCCAAAACTCTTATATACAGCGACATTTGTATGAAGCTTTTCCCCTAGCAGGGTCGCAAATTCAATACCTGAACCTACTACGACAATATCTACATCATTCTTAAAGGGTCGCCCCATAATACGGTCACGTACATAACCTCCAATTACATAGCATTCCGTGGACGTTTGTTCGGCTAATTCTTTTATTATCGAGAAGATAGGATGTTGTAAATTTTCACTCATAGCATGGACAAGGGTCTTTGAAAACCCATAAGTCTACAAAAATAAGGATTTGTATTGAGAAATAAAGGAAGTAATTCGGCACAAGCGCCTGCTTATGCCGAAAATACAGTATTTTTTTAGTCGCGATCGCGAGAAAGTTTGCGTATCGCTAATGGATTTTCTAATAATTCTGCCTGCTCTTTACGACGCTTAACGATATGTACGGCCGAGAAGATAGCCTCTAAAAAAGAGTCTGCGGAAGCAACATTCTTACCTGCGATATCATAGCCTGTACCGTGATCCGGGGAAGTACGCACGAAAGGGAGCCCCGCGGTGAAATTTACCCCCGCACCTTTAGCAATATGCTTAAAAGGAATTAACCCCTGGTCATGGTACATCGCTAATACAGCATCGAACTTTTCGTAAGCATGCTTAGCAAAGAACCCATCCGCAGGGTAAGGGCCGAAGCAGAAGATACCCTTTTCATTTGCCAGCTCAATCGCTGGACGAATTATTGTATCATCCTCCGTACCAATAATACCGTGGTCGCCGGCATGTGGATTTAAGCCCAATACAGCAATCTTAGGCTTCTGAATCCAGAAATCTTTCTTTAAGGACTGATGCATCAGCTGAAGCTTATCTAAGATAGACTCTTGCGTAATATTTGCAGCAATATCCTTCACAGGGATATGCCCCGTTACCACGCCTATGCGTAACGAGTCCGTCACCATAAACATCAGTACATCGGAAGCACCACACTTAGCCTGTAGGTATTCGGTATGTCCAGGGAAAGAAAATCCCTCCTGCTGAATATTATGTTTATTTATTGGCGCTGTTACTAGCGCATCAATTCTACCTGCATTCAAATCTTCAACAGCTTTCTCTAACGATAGAAAAGCATACTTTCCGCCGATTTCATTCTCCTCCCCTAAAGTGATCTTCACATCTTCCTGCCAACAGTTAATCATGTTCGCACGTTTAGGGTTCGCTTGCTCTGGGGAGTTAATGACATTAAAACTAAAATCATTGACGCCAATCGCTTTACGATGGAAGGAAGCAACTTTGGTATTACCATATACAATCGGTGTAAAGAAGGATAAAATCCTATTATCTAGCAGCGATTTAATAATCACTTCTAAACCAATCCCATTGATATCGCCTACTGTAATACCGATTTTTAATTTGTCACTCATATGTCGATGAATATTTATACTTCAAAATTAAAGAAAATAAACTAAATACGAGTCTTAATAATACGAAATTAGGAAGCCAAGCATGATCTTTTCAGGTTTATGGCTATCTTTGTAGCAAAGAATTATATTTATGAGTAGCGTAAGAGCAAAGAAACATCTAGGACAGCACTTTCTAAACGATAAAAATGCCGCACAACGGATTGTGGAAGCTTTAGACCCTTCTTTAGGTTTTAAGCAGGTATTAGAAGTCGGTCCAGGGATGGGAGTTCTTTCGGATTTTTTATTGTTAAAAGAGGATTATCTGACTTGGTTAATTGATATCGATGATGAGTCTATTGATTATTTAGCCGATAAATATCCGCAGCTTGGGGAACGCCTTATTCATGGAGATTTTTTAAATTTAGATTTTGGAAAATACTTTGGCGAGCAGATGGCCATTATCGGAAACTTTCCCTATAATATCTCCTCCCAGATTCTTTTCAAAATTTTAGAAGAGCGTGATCGCGTTGTGCAGATGACAGGAATGTTCCAAAAGGAAGTTGCTGAACGCTGTGTAGCAAAGCCAGGGTCCAAAGAGTATGGTATCCTCTCGGTATTTCTTCAAGCCTACTACCACGTAGAATATTTATTTACCGTAAAGGCTGGAGCTTTTAACCCTCCACCAAAAGTGTTGTCAGGCGTGATGCGCATGACAAGAAATACGACAACAAGCTTGGATTGTGATGAGAAGTTATTCTGGCGCGTAGTGAAAGCAGGTTTCAACCAACGTCGTAAGACCTTAAGAAACTCCCTTTCCGCCGTGGTACCAAAGGATAAAATGTCTGACAACCCCTTATATGAGTTACGTGCTGAACGCCTAACGGTAGCAGATTTCGTCGCTCTAACCAAAGAGATTTCGTCGTTATTATAAGCATTTACAGGCTACGATCTCAGAAAGGAATCGTAGCTTTTTTATTTATAGGCTATGCGTTTTACAATTATTGGTGCAGGAATTGCCGGCTTAACAGCAGCTATAGGTCTACAAAAGCTCGGTTTGGCAGTAACTATTTATGAAGCGGCATCCGTCCTGAAAGGGATAGGCGCAGGATTCGGCCTTGCGGCCAATGCGATGCAAGGATTCGACTATTTAGGCATTAAGGAAGATATCCTGAAAATTGGCCATCACCTACCGTCCTATGAAATTAAAGATGCCAAGGGTAAAGCACTAATACGTACGAATACACGAAAATTAGCCGCCCGCTATGCGCAGGAGAATTTCGCCATCCATCGCGCAGACTTACACCAGTATCTGCGCACACAAATTGATCCTAGCCTACTTCATCTAGGCAAAAAAGCCCTTTCATTCCAGCAGATAGGCAACAAGACACAGCTCTACTTTGAAGACGGAAGCAGCGTAGAAACGGACTATTTATTGATTGCTGACGGCATTAAATCGCCCCTTAGGCAGCAGCTACTTCCCGACTCCACACCTCGCTATGCCGGCTACACCTGCTGGAGAGCAACCATTGACAACGCTCCAATTCAGTTAACGGAGGGATCAGAAACCTGGGGCCCAAAAGGGCGCTTTGGCATGACGCCCTTAGTGGGGAATAAAATCTATTGGTACGCTTGCATAAATGCCCCAGCAAATTCGGAGAAATATCGCAACTTTACAGTCGCTGATTTACAGCACAACTTCGCCTCCTACCACAGCCCAATCCCTGAAATATTGGACGCTACGCCCAACGAAAGCCTCCTACGGAACGATATTATCGATATTAAGCCGCTAAAGCATTTCGCCTTTGGCCCTATCTTGCTGCTCGGAGATGCCGCACATGCCACCACCCCAAATATGGGACAAGGTGCTTGTCAAGCCATTGAAGATGTCGTCATCCTTATGGAAGAGCTACGGATTAAACAACCGATAGAACAGGCCTTCAAGAATTTTGAAAAACGCCGCTTACAACGAACTAAATATATCACTGAAACCTCCAAGTTTATAGGTGAAGTATCCCAATGGGAGCATCCTGCACTTATTGGGGTGCGCAACGCGCTGATGCGTATTCTTCCGGAAAGCATCAGCCAACGCAGCCTTCACAAACTCTTTGAGGTGGACTTTATGAACATAAAATAACCTATGAAGCCTTCTATTTTAATTGTAGACGATATACATACTACCTTTCTAGAACAGCTAACGGAAGCTGGATATACCCTAAACTACCAACCCGACTATAGCCGGGAGGATGCTGAAGCTGTCATCGCCAATTATGACGGTTTAGTAATACGCTCCAAATTTCAAGTCGACCGCAGCTTCTTGGATTTGGCAGCACAATTGACTTTTATAGCGCGTGGAGGTGCCGGCATGGATAACATCGATGAAGCCTACGCGGCAAAAAGAAATATAACACTTTTGAATGCGCCAGAAGGAAACAGAGATGCTGTAGGTGAGCATATGATGGGTATGTTACTAAGCTTGATGAACCACCTCCAAAGAGGGCATCAGCAGATTATTCAAGGCACCTGGGCAAGGGAGCAAAATCGCGGTTTTGAACTCGCAGGAAAGACCGTAGCCTTAATCGGCTATGGAAATAATGGGCAGGCAATGGCCAAGAAGCTAAGTGGCTTTGAGGTAGAAGTGATTGCCTATGATAAATACAAAACAGGCTTCACCGATGCTTATGCACGCGAGGTTTCCATGGAAGAGGTCGTACGCCATGCCGATATCCTCAGTTTTCATATCCCTCTAACGTCGGAAACGAAATCCTTAGTCAACACGGAGTATTTATACCATTTTAAAAAGCCCTTTTTCTTGTTAATGGGCGCCCGGGGAGGTATCGTAGAAATTCCTGCCGTATTAAAAGCCTTAGATACTGGAAAGATTTTAGGTGCAGCCTTTGATGTACTTCCTGTAGAGAAGTTTCCCCCACTTGCGGAGCAAGCATGGTACCCTGAATTAGTAGCACGGGAAAATGTATTACTCAGCCCCCATGTCGCAGGATGGACCTTTGAATCCTATGTAAAAATTGCCGATGTCCTTGCCAAAAAGATTATTCAGCTACACTTGAATTAACAGAAAACCCTTGTATTCTTTTAACCTCAAAAAAGGAAATTTAACCATAAAAAAAGGAAATAAAGAATACAAGGGCATATTGTACAATCATCGCAAAATCTAACAGATAGGCATAATGATAATGGGCCTGGCTTTTAAAAATTACCCCCTTCAACAACCCGAAAATAAAGAGATTCGTAAGCCATAATCCGCCCTGAATAGCAAATCCATAACTTGTGAAAATTAAAGCTATACTATGCGTTATCAGCAGGAGGTAACACAATCTTTTAGCTTTATTCGCCCCTAATAAAGTTGGTATAGTCTTCAAATGATAATAAGAGTCTTGTTTCAAATCTCGAATATCAAAGGGTAAGGTGCAAATCAGCAGAAAGAGAAATTTTAAAAGCATAAGCGTCCCCAAAAGATAAGGGTCAACTATTATCCCCTGACTATATAAATCAACATAGGGAAGACATACGGAGCTCAGTACCCATACTGCAGCAATATGAAATATCTTTGCTGTAGGAAGCTGACGTAAGCCCACCCAACGCCCCTCTTGCTTGTACAAAGGAAAAGAATAAGAAAAAGAGCACAACCCTGTAAAAGCGAGAAAAAATCTACTCGTCCAACCGATATTTAAAAAGCTGTAAAAAAAGATTATCGCCGCCAAAGCACTAAAAAGATACATAATAGGCAGGTGTGAGAATACCCACCTCGTACGCTTATAGGGTGAGCGCATAGGATCGGCAGGCTTAGCAAGATACAAGCTGAAATTATATAGTAACAAAGTTGCTGAACCTTCCAATAAAATAATCGGATAAGAAATAGCGGATTTAAAAATCAAATAGCTTAAGGCACACTGCGCCATTGCCGCCACCGCGATAAGCATATTTGTATGTACGGAAAAATAGAAACAAGTTGAAAAAAAATGCAGACATCGACTTGAAAAATGCGCTTTAACTTTCATAATCTATTCATTTGTGACATAAATTTATCCTTTTTGACGCTTGTATTACTAAAAATTTGTATAAATTAGCTCTATCAATGCTACAACAAATTATGATATCACGCACAAAATAAAAGTCGTGATAAAGCATATGAGTAAAATACGAAAATAAGTAACCTAATTAACAACCAAGTATAATGAGCCTACAAATTAAATCATTTGAAGAATATCAAGATGCGTACAAGAAGAGTGTGGAACAGCCAGAAGAATTTTGGGCAGGAATTGCTGAGAATTTTTTCTGGAAGAGAAAGTGGCATACGGTCCTAAATTGGAATTTTAAAGAACCCAATATCAAATGGTTTGAGGGAGCCAAATTAAATATTACAGAAAACTGCCTCGACAGACATATCTATCAAAATGGTGATAAACCCGCGATTATTTGGGAGCCCAATGATCCTTCGGAAGCACATCGCGTGCTTTCCTATAAACAACTATTACATAAGGTTGAGCAATTTGCCAATGTCCTAAAGAATAACAATGTTAAGAAAGGAGACCGCATTTGTATCTACCTACCCATGGTACCGGAATTAGTCATTGCCACACTTGCCTGTGCTCGTATTGGTGCGATTCACTCTGTTATATTTGGAGGTTTCTCAGCGCAGTCGATTGCCGACCGTATTAACGATGCCAAATGTAAGTTGGTAATTACCTCCGACGGAAGCTTCCGTGGGAGTAAAACTATTGAATTAAAAAGTATCGTCGACGACGCTTTAATGCAGTGCCAGTCTGTAGACCGTGTCATTGTACTAACACGTACACGTACGGCCATCTCCATGCTAAAAGGGCGTGATGTATGGTGGGAAGATGAAATTAAAAAAGTCGAAACACAAGGAAACCCTGCCTGCCCCGCGGAAGAGATGGATGCAGAGGACACCTTATTTATCCTCTACACTTCGGGCTCTACAGGAAAGCCTAAAGGGGTCGTACATACCACAGCAGGCTATATGGTGTATGCAGGCTATACATTTTCCAATGTTTTCCAATACCAACCGGATGAAGTTTACTTCTGTACGGCAGATATCGGCTGGATTACAGGCCACTCTTACATCGTCTATGGCCCCCTATCCCAGGGAGCAACATCGCTGATGTTCGAAGGTGTGCCAACCTATCCAGATGCTGGAAGAATGTGGGATATCGTAGCGAAGCATAAAGTAAATATTCTTTATACTGCACCGACGGCAATCCGCTCTTTAATGGCTTTTGGTGATGAATATGTAGACAATAAGGACCTTAGCAGCATCCGTAAATTAGGTTCTGTTGGAGAGCCTATCAATGAGGAAGCATGGCACTGGTTTAACGATAAGATCGGTAAAGGGAAAGCACCGATTGCTGATACTTGGTGGCAAACGGAAAATGGCGGTATCTTAATAGCTCCTATGGCAGGTATATCCCCTACCATTCCTGGCTATGCTATGTCACCACTGCCCGGCGTGCAGCCAGCTTTAATGGATGAAAATGGCAAAGAGATTGAGGGGAACGACGTCTCGGGGAACTTATGTATTAAATTCCCATGGCCAGGTATGCTGCGCACGACTTATGGAGACCATGAGCGCTGCCGTCAGACCTACTTCGCGACCTATGAGGATATGTATTTTACGGGCGATGGTTGTTACCGCAGCCCTGAAGGATACTACCGCATTACAGGTCGTGTTGATGATGTATTGAATGTCTCGGGCCACCGTATAGGTACTGCAGAGGTGGAAAATGCTATAAATATGCACTCTGATGTTGTGGAATCGGCTATTGTTGGTTACCCACATCCTGTCAAAGGTCAAGGGATTTACGCGTATGTAATCGCCAACCATCACCATGACGACATCAATCAGACACGTCAGGATATCCTGCAGACCGTAACGCGCCTTATTGGAGCTATTGCCAAACCAGATATTATACAATTTGTTACGGATCTTCCAAAGACACGTTCTGGAAAGATTATGCGTAGAATACTTCGTAAAATTGCGGAAGGTGAAACTTCCTCTCTAGGAGATACCTCCACACTTTTAGACCCTACAGTAGTGGAAGCTATTATTGAAGGTTCTAAAGAATTTAAGAAGTAATAAGCGCTGAAAGTGTTACGTTTGAAAATTTGTTTTTTGAAAGGCGATCTACATAGATCGCCTTTCTTTATTATAAAAAAAACGATTTTAATCGGTAGAAACTAAGGTAAATACAAAGTTGGGATTTTCTGCAGAAGTGAACTCTGCAAATAAATTACCTTGCCCATCATTTCTGTAAGTAACATAAAAATTATCCCTCCCCAGCGTCTCACCAATACTCCCTGGCCATAAATAATCTTCTAATAACAAGGGCGCATTGGCATTGGTAGTTTGCAGATTATTAAATTTAATAGTGCCATTCGCATTACGCAGTAAATCATAGGTATAGGTCGCTGAAAATAAAGAGCCTGCTTGATAAATCTGCACATCAAAATTCACAATAGCTTCCCCAAATTGGTATGTTATCCTCCCTAAATCTAAATTATAGCCATAGTATTTTATAAAAAAAAGAAATAGATAGTATTGATCAAAAAAAGACTCCGACCAGGTAGGTAAAGGTAAGACATCATCATACTGCCCCAGTAGGATAAAATTATTTTTTGTGCGCCCCAAGCTGAGATATAAAGGAATAACAGGAACCGTATATTCGCCAATTAAAAAAGAATTCGCCTGCTGATCTACAAGCTGCAGCTGCTGTCCAGCCAGCTGTATCGATTCGTAGACCGCATCCCCAATGGTAATGGGAGCTAAGAAACGGACACCAGAGCCATCGACCACAAACTCGGCATCAGCTGTTTGAAGGCCAAGTCCGGTATCATCCACACGCGTAAGTTGAATAAGCTTAGCAGGGAGATCTAGGACCACTTCAACAGGTGCATTTGCGGCATTAGCAACGCTGAAGTACGGGTATTCAATCGCCCCTAGTTGCTGCAGCAATTGCTGTGACTGCGCTGTAAATTCCCCTGTTGTATAATTTGCTTGTACCGCTGCTGTTGCAGGGCGTAAATACAGCTGATTTCCAAATTCATTACCCGAAAGTATTAGGCCCTCGGCTGTCTGCGCAAGAAAGCTGAAATCCCGATCCAGCTGCCCCCTGCTTGCTAAGAGGTTGGTGAAGGCATTGCCTTCCTTAAATTGAAAAGAAGGCTTAAAATTCGTGTTATGGAACTGAAAGTCTACCTCAAAGGAGCTGAAAGTAGAGAGATCAAAATCCCCATAAATTGGCAGAGATTCTGCCTCTTCCGCTACCGTTAAGTAACCCTGATAAGTAGGCTGATCTTTCCCCGTCCAGGTAAAAGTCCAACCCGCGGGTGAACTAGCAAGGAGCGCCACAAACTCCGTAAAGGACTGCGTTGTATCTATATAAACTTCTTTTACAGGATAGTTTGTCAGATTAGACTTCTCACAACTTATAAAAAGAAAGACGAGAAGTAGGCTATAAAAATATCTATTCATAATATACCTCCTATTAATTATTTAAATCGTATCCATATATTAGGGTTAGCAACCTGCACAAGATCATAAGCATTATTCCCCGTTTTCACGACATAATAGCCTTGAGGGTCCACCCAGAGGGTGGCAGAATTAACTACTTTATTGGTGTGTACACCCCCGGGGGTGACGCCTGTAAAACCTAAGAGATTATCGAATACGATAATGCCATTATTTCCGGCATGAGATTGGAAAACTCCCCCGTAGAAATTGACCCCAAAATTCAATAACAGTACATCGTAATTATCAATATAATAGCGTGGCTCATAACTCAGGGAAGTAAAACTTGGCACCTCACGTAAACTATAGTAGTCCGTAACACCATTGATAGTAAAGCCAGAAGATGACCTGTAGATATACGTGTTCACGAAGAAATCTATGGCTGCTTGTGGATCTATAATAGGGGCATCACGAACGGTGGTCAAAAGTGCCGTCGTGGAGTTATTGATGCGTACTGTTGCTGTTTGTGCCGCTAAGTCAAAGACAAAGTCCGTTAATTCTGAAAGACTTTCACCACCAAACGTAAAGGCTTCACGCAGGCGTATCCCTTGATCCGTAACAATAAATTGGGTGGAAAAACTTTGGAATTGCCCCTGCGAGGTATAGTATAAGCTAAAAGTTTTGATTTCATTATTTAGGCTCAGCATAAATGTCTGCCCAGCAAATTCTAGCTGCTTAAAATACCAAGGTATAGCATCCAGCTGACGGATATATTCATTCATCGTATAGACGGTCTGTACATAGCTCTCCCCTTGTTCAGGCTGGGCTCGTACCAGAATCAATTCGCTCTCATTGTGATTCCCACGCAAGCTCATAGTATCTCCGGAGAGCGCAAGCACAGAAAATTCAAAATCTGAAACCAAGCCCTGCCCGACGACACCTTGAATGACAGCAGGGTTGGGATCCGAAAGCTCATGAATATATGAGTAGGTATCAAAATATAGACTTATGACGGCCTCCACCTTAAACCGATAGGAGCTCTCTTTAAACGCTGCCGCATAATCCTCCCTAAAATCAGCATACATGCGCACGCGATTAGCGGGGTCAAAATAAAATTTAAAGGTATAGCTGCCCCCACCTTTGGGGTAGAGGTAGCCGATCCAACCATCGGGGGAATTTACCAAAGCTTCCTCATAGCTATTAAGCAGTTCTGTAAGGCGTCTGTCGGGACTTTCATAGTCTTGGAGCTCCTTCTTACAGCTCGTAAATAGCAGCAACATCCATAGGGTAACTCGTAATATGCGCATAATTAATTGTTCGTTACTAATGAGTCGATTGCTGCCCTAACTTCAGTCTGCAGCGCACGAAAATCTATTTGAAAAGCATTTTGATAGTAGGTTACCACGAGATTCTCCTTCTGACGGAAGATCTGTGCTACAGCAGGATTCTGCAGGACGACAAGGTCATAAGCTGCTTGCCCTTCCACGAGGAGGTAGGCAATTGTTTCCACAAAATCTTCACGCTCGGCCGCTTTGGCATAGCTTGTAATTAACCCCTGTGCATTAGCTTCCTGATCGGAGGTATTAAACCATGTCGCCGTATACCAAGAAGTACTGAGCCCGCGCCACTCCTGTGGGTAGTCAATCGTCTGATGCAGGATATGGGCAAATTCATGGTGAATGGTATGCAGCATCTGCACCACAGCGGCACGATTGCTGAGCTCAAATTGATTGACTACGAAAAGCGTAATCTTTGAGCCCCCCTCAGCGGTACCTAAAATAATAGTTCCTGAATCTTGGTATTCCGCGGAGCCCACAAGATTAAAACGCGTTAAAGAAAAATTTTGCAAAAACGTGGTTCCCCCCAATTGTTCATAGGGGAGCATCCATATATTTTTTATGGCTGACAACACCGCCGGCACGCGCGCTTCATCTGGGGGCACCAGAGTACGATTAAAGTTGAGATCAAAAGGATTCCACTTATAAATAACTTCAATATTATAGGGATACACAAAATCGGCATAAATAATACTGTCAATCCTCCCTTGGATCCACTCATCCCCTCCGAGACCTATAATAGGCACATAGTTAGGTGTTTCCTTCTGACAGCTAAACAGAGCAACAGCACTGATTAGCAAGCTTAATAAACGTGTTTTCATACGAATAAAATTTAGATTAACGTGGATTTTGTTGTACCCCTGAAAGGACGACTTCTCCGGGAAGCTGGAACATACGCCTATTATCATTAGGCCCTAAAAAGTAAACCTCCTGCTGGTCATAAGAGCGATGTGTTACAGGAAGTCTATGGCGAAGGATATCAAACCATCGAATTCCTTCGAAAATAAATTCACGCCTTTTGAAGTCCAAGACGGCTTGTACAATATTTTCCGAAAGACTCCTTGAATTATAAAAGGCACTCAATTTCTGTTCGTTGATCTGATGCACATCAGGGAGATAAACAGGGTTATTCTGGCTCACATAAATTTTCGCCGACGCAAAAGCATTTAAGTCGGCTATTGCTTCCGTGTGATTTCCCAAATTCGCATAGGCCTCAGCGCGATTCATTAACAGCTCATCGGCAGAGAATAAGACCAACATATTAAAAGGTCTTCCTTGCGTAGCATTCACAGACTCGCGCACAAAATGCTCGACAAATTTCGGAATATTATACACCAGCTCTGTTCCTCCATAGATGCTGTAAGCAAAACTTCCCCCCGTCACATTGCCACTGTAAAAAAGTTCTGAAAGTAAGTCTGAGCTCAGCCCATAGCGGTAGGAAGCAAAGTTGCGCGCCCAAAGAGTCTGCGCCTCCACCTGAAGTATGCTCCCTGTATTTATCGGGGAGCTGTAGAATGCCGAACGAGCGCCATACTCTAAGGATCGAAAGAAGGCCGAATTATGCGTTATAATATGTTGGGAAATATCCGAGGCATAGACCTGATTAGCATGCGCTATCACCAAAGCCCACTCCTGCTTAAATAGATAAAAGCGTGCCGCAAAAGCATGCGCTGCAGCCTGTGTGAAATGGTATTTTGGCACCCTATAGCGCCTGTCATCAATCAGCGGAATACCCGCCGTAAGATCCGCTTCAATAGCTTCGTAGACCGTAGCCACAGTTCCACGGTCATAGGGTGAAATAACCGATTCCTCAGGCGCTGTCACATAAGGAATGCCGGGGTCACTTGCTGCAGTAAGTACATTGTAGGGGGAGGCGAAAAAAGTTACTAGCATAAAATGAGCGTAGGCACGTGCGACTAAAGCTTCCCCACGCAGAGAGGCGTACGCTGGGCCAGCGCCTAAATTATCAATCGCTGCCAGTGCCTGATTAGCTGCCGCAATAGCACGATAGCAAGCATGCCAGTAGAATTCTGGAGAATCTTCTTGCCTATTTTCAATGATGCTGTAACGCCAAGGGTGAAAATTTACCGGCACTATATTCCCCACGGCACTCCCCTTATCTTGCGCATTATCGGAGGCGGCCTCCGCAAATACAATATAATTGGCGCGTGGATAAGCCGAAGATAGCAATTCAGCAACCCCCGCAGCATCCGTAATTTCCGTTCTTAAATCGGGAGTAGTATCCAGGTATTTTGAACAAGAGCCACTTACAAACAGCAGCAGTAATAGAGATATAGATCGTTTCATAAGCTATGTGTTATAAAGAAGCTTTAAAAGAAAGTGTAAATTGTCTCGGATTTGGTAAGGCCACCCCACCGGAAGCATAGAACTCAGGATCCTGCCCATTGAGGTTGGAACTAGCCGCAATTAACCACAGATTATTAGCTACTATATTCAGACTTAGCGACCTCAACTTTAAGGACTTCACATAGCGTTCTGGAAAATTAAATCCCGCGGACACCTGCTTAAGGCGTATAAATCCACCATCAGCCACACGGTCTGTGGAATAGTTGTAAGCGTTATATACCTGATTCCCATCGAGGCGCGAGGCTGTGCGTGCATCTGCAATGGAAGGAATGAGGTAATCATTGGGCAGCACAAAACGATTTAAAAAGTCATAAGACATGGCATCTAATTCCGAATATTGATTTTTGAACAAGGGATTAAGTCTAATTTTATTCCCCGCACTGTAGCTTATCAGCGCAGAAAAATTAAAGTTCTTATAGCGGAAGCTGTTAAAGAACCCCCCATTAAAAGTTGGATCTACAGGACCTTCATATTTTAGATAGTCTGTAAAAGTACTTTGCAGGTATACATTATTCCCTACTTCACCATCTTGATTAACATATTCAGGAACCCCACGATCTGCCGAAAGGCGTTCAAAATCTATGGAAAATAGACCGCGTGCCGGATAGCCGACCAGCGATCCCCCCACATTATTCACCAGGTTCCAAATCGAAGGCTCACTTAATAAGTTGGTGATACGTCCATTGTGGTAAGCATTTGTTAGCTGCGTCTTCCAAGACCACTTCGGGCTATCAAATACCGTGGCGCGCAACAGCAGCTCCACCCCTTGAGAATTTAAATCGGCATAGTTGGCGATACGAATTTCATCGCCTCCTATCCCTGAGACGCGAATTGGCCCTATCAAATCGAACCCTTGGCGGCGGTACACATCTAAAGTCACCTGATAGCGGTTGTTCAAAAATCCCCAATCAACACCAATATTAGTTTCATATTGCTTCTCCCAAGTCAAATCGCTATTCGCTAAATACTGAATATTTATAACCGGCTCCAGCTCACTAGGGTACAGCCTATTTACATTGGCTGAGCGCAGTACTAAGCTGGCATTAGTTGCTTCCCCCAGGCTTGCAACAAGCCCATAGGTTCCACGAATCGTTAAGTTGGAAAGCCAGGATTGATCTTTTAAGAAAGACTCCTCATCGACATTCCAAGAACCGGAGATATTCCAAGTTGGCAGCCATCGGGATGAGGCTCCAGGCCCTAATTGATTGGACCCATCATAGCGTAAGGTACCCGAAAGTTGATATTTCCCCGCATAGGAGTAGCGGGCATTGGAAGCAAAAGCTACATAACGGTCTTGGAAAACTTCCATCCCGAAGTAGGGCAAATTTGACTCAGCATTCACACGGATGGCATTCGGGTCTATAAATACGACTCCTCCACGATCAAACTGATAGCCATAGCCATTGGTAAAAGACTGTATACGGTCTAAAAAACGAAGTTCCTGGAAGCCAATAACATTGAAGTAATGCTTTCCAAAAGTCTGCTCCCAATCTAAGCTATTGCGGAGGTAGTAGCTTTTTAATAAATTCTGATTGGTATTATAAATCCCTCCATAGGGAAGCACAGATATCGGTCTGCCATCGAGCGACTCTATGGGTCTATATAAAAAGCGATTAGCATCCGCAATGGTGCTATTCTCCACCCCTGTGCTGCCATAAATGGTCCCTGCACGGTAGGCTTGAGGAAGATTTGACTGCTCGTAGACCTTGTGCTCACTCTGTGTATTCACATAGCGATAGGCGCCAATAAAATTATAAGTTATATGCTTAGGGAGCTTATAAGTCAATTCACCCTGCACTTTTAAATCTATCATACGGAGATCCATGTAATTATTCTCCAATTCATTCAGAATATTAAAAGGAGCATGGTTCATGGTGACATACTCAAGGGAGCCATCCTCAGCAAAGGGACTAATGGTACGTGTTGTCTGCGTAGCATAAGAGAAGGGGTTGATATCAAAGTTTCTTGTGACTTCCCCTGTGGAGGTATTATCCGTACGTTCAAAAGTCCCTGGGCTTACCTGATTACGAATAGATCCTGTTGTGAGAATCCCAAAAGACAGCTTATCAGAAATTTTGAAATTTCCACGGATATTTCCTGTGAAGCGCTCCGCAGTATTCCCTAGGGTCCAGCCAGCATCATTCAAATAGGATGTGGAATAGTAAACTTGACTCTTTTCGGATCCTGTACTTACAGCTAGGGAGTGTTCATGCATCAGGGAGTTGCGAAAGAGTAGATCAAACCAGTCAGTATTAACATCTACATAGCGCTGTAAGAATTCACTTCTTCCGGCGACGGTATTTTCCACGAGTGGGCGTCCATTTTCCCATTGTGAAATTGCGCGCGATAAATTACCGTAAACACCTGAATTGGCTTCATTCAACCAATTCGGCAGATCTATATTCCCCTTGCGATAGAGCTCCGCGAAGATGGACATCTGATCGTAGGAATTTACGATATCAAACTGGCTGTAGGACGGTTTCAGGTAGGTACTATAATTTCCGGTATAGGAAATTGTTGTGGGCCCTACACGTCCCTTTTTGGTGGTAATCTGTATCACACCATTCATGGCACGTGCGCCATATAGTGAGGTTGCTGCGGCATCTTTCAGAATCTGAAAGGACTCAATATCATCGGCATTTAAGCCTGCCACGGAGGAGCCCAGCAGGGTGCTGGCATCCCCAGTCGATAGCTGATCATTAGAAATATTTATCACATCCTCGAGTATAATACCATCTACTACCCATAAAGGCTTGTTGTCCCCCGTTATGGAGGTTGCTCCACGAACACGAATCTTCGGTGCTGCGCCGAAAGTACCCGACACATTCTGTACGGAGACCCCTGCTACTTGCCCTTCTAGCATGCGGCTTACATCAGGAATCCCTGCACGCTGTGCATCTTCGGCTTTCAGGAGCGTTGCGGCACCGGTAAATTTACGTCGGTCTATAGACTGGTAGCCTGTCGTAACGACTTCAGCAATTTGCAAGACAGCGGCTCTTAGGGTTATGGTCAATGTCGTGCGGTCTGCAATAGGGGTTTCTAGGCTTTGGTAACCAATACTTTGAATTAGTAAAGTTTCCGTACCCGAGGCCAAAATTTGAAAATTCCCTTGCGCATCTGTGGACGTAGACCGATTGGCATCTTTTACACGGATGGTGGCATTTGCAATAGGCTGTCCATCGGTGCTACGGACTGTACCCTGGCGAATTTCTTGCGCTAAATTCTCTGGATTAATAGGAAGGGTTGCAGCATAACTTGGTAGCACATACAGGAATAAGAAGGTTACCAATAAATACCTAGCGAGAAGGCTTCGTAAAATTTTTATCATTTGCTTTAGGTTTTAAAATTTATTTAATTAACTAAAGAATTAATAATTTAAATTTAACGATTTATTAACCAAATAAGACTTTTATTTTACTTATATGACACTTTATATCATTTCAATAAAATAAAAAATACATTTTAATGACGTTAAAAACTATTTTCCACTTTTTTTAAGAAAAAGAGCGATTGTAACAATATGTAAAATTAGCCTAATAAAAAAGGGCTCACTTTCCAGTGAGCCCTAATTTTATAAACTTAAATGAACTTGCTAGTTCAATTGAAAGGTAATTTTAATCGTAGGGTCGTTGATAGATTCCATCATACCATACACGTTATTACCGTCAATAAAATAATCTAATTTTATCTTATTGGTTAATAAGAAATTCTGAATAGTAGGTTTACCCGGTTCCGAAATTAATTTTTGAACATAACCACCAGCTGCTGGCGTCAATAACGTGAACGTGTAAACTCCAGCATCATCAACCGTATAGCCAAATACGGCTGTGGTATTCCATCCAGTATTTCCGTTTTGATTATGCCACCCAATAACACTCACGCGTTGATTGACAAGGTTCCATGATAATGATAGACTACCATTCCCAAAAGTATACCCTGTGTAGGCATTATTAAGATTCTGATGGTAAAAATTCATAATCTCGGCTCCTTTTGTGGTGGTACCTGGGAAAATAGTTTTGAAAGGACTAAATAGACGATTATACTTCACTCCCATTAGCTTATAGAGCGGTAAAATAGGACTCGCAGAATTTTTCAACACATGCTCTTTACCTTGACTATCTAATGCCACTAAATTACCGTTCGCTTTTAAGTTTAAAGCCACCAATTTAAGATCCTTATAGATTAATGGATTTAAAAAAGCGATCCCAGTAAGGGTGTAGTGGTAGTAGGTATCTGCCGTTAGAATAGAACCGTCAGCTTCTACACTAGAGATAGAAATAGTCTTATTGCTATTTACATCAATCTGAAGTCTTTCCGAAGCTGATTTTTCTAAAATTATATTATCAAATTCAGCAATAGCAGCATCTGTTTTTAATGCCATATCATAAAACTTTCCTTCAAGATATAATTTCTTCTCTTCAGCTTTAGCCTTCGTCAAAATTAAGGAACCATGATATTTCTTACCCTTTAAGATGACCGAGTCAGGAGTAGAACGCAGATATTCAAATTCGATATCTGAGAAAAATCCATTTCCAGCAACGCCACCTAATACTGATGGTGTAGGATCTTGTAACTGTGTAATATAGTTATAAGTATCAAAAATCAGGGATGTATTCATTACATACTTAATACGCCAAGTAGAGCTTGCAGGAGTTATAATTGTTTTCTCATTAATATCAGAAACCATCTTGACATTTTCATCTTTCGTAAAGTCGAAATAGAAACTAAACTCTAAATCATTACCGGTAGTAAGTACCGCATTCCAACCATTTTCTGCCTCCACTAAAGCAGCACGCAGTTCGGCATTACGCTCTTCGACACGTTGTTCAGGAAGCTTATCAAAGACTAGATCCGATTCGGATTTTGTACAGCCAAATAGAAAAATAGCTGTACTTAATAGGATTAATTTTTTCATGATTTATAAGCTATTTTAAAACGATTTTTCCATAGAAATAATTAGTTGGAGCCCCTTTCACTGACAGACCTCCAAAAGTTCTGTAGAGCGGATCACCTTCTAAAACTTCCGTAGGTAACCACGAAGCTACAAACGTTCGATTCGTTAAGTAAGGTAATAGATATTGCTCAAAAGCAGCTAGGAAAGCTGGAGATTGACCATTGTTGTACGTGGTTCCAGTTCCCTCAGGAATTGATTTAGTAAATACAACCTCTCCAGAAATAGCATTTATCGTTAGCTTGAAGTTATAATCGAAATTGACAACTCCTCCAGTACTACTTGTCGTACTAGCACGTAATACAACATTAGAAGCATTCGTGAAAATAAATTGTAAATACTGAGGTGTATAGCCCGCCGCTTTCATAACATTAGAATAGTTCGTAAAGATTGTATTGAAAGACGTCGACGACCCATAGGTTGTATGATAGCTCGCTGTAGGCGTAATGGTTAAGGTGTTAACTTTATTATTCAATAACCAAATTGGGAGTGTCTGCGTTAAATCTGCAGGATCTTTTACACCATATCCCGCTTTAATGGATCGTTGTACCTCCGCTTGTAAGGCCGCAAAGTCAATTCCAAAGAATGACTTAAAGTAATCTTTCACGATTTTCTCCTTTTGTTGCAGCTTAACTTTCCCTGCAGGAGTCGTGGAGAATAGGTAATTGTCAAACCAAACTTGTCCTTCTACCAATAAATGTGCTGTCATCTCAGCAAAATCTTCTCCAAATGAGCTACGCGCATATTGTGAAATAAATCCTAATTCCTTCGCAAGTGCGGCCGTATTTGCAGCGCCTGTCCAATCCGCTGTATAGTCGGCTTTAGAGATAAGCTCAAAGTCAGGTGGAATAAGGATATTCTGATTGATAATATGTGTAAATTCATGGTGAATAGTTCGTACACGACGACGAATATTCTCCCCATTACTATTATCCAATGTATTTAAATCATACAGTACTACCCGACGGCCTCCATCAGCGGTACCTAAGGTGACTGATCCATTGGTATTATAGGATGTTGATCCATATAAAACAAACTGCTTCGGGGTAAACTTTTTAATAAAAGTAGGCCCAGCAATCTTCTCATAAGGCTTTAAAAACAGCTCTAATACCATCTCCATTGTTGGCTGCACCTTATCGAGGGCTACAGGAGAGATATCTTTGGAAACATCTGTTAAGTTGCGTTCGAAGCGGTAAACAACTTCAATATTGTAGGGATCTGTAATATTCGTACCTATCCATTTATCGATAGGTCCAGGAATATAATCGTCTGCATTTAGTTTTGTCAAATCGACCTCTAAATTTTCTGTTTTACTACAAGAACCTAAGATCAGTACAGCAGAAACAAAAGCATATAAAATATTTTTTTTCATAATAAAGGTGCTAATTATCTTGGATTTAGTTCTACGCCTGCGATGACAGCTTCTTGTGGAATTTGGAACATACGACGGTTATCTTCAGGTGCCAATGTTTCAAAAGTCTCTGCCCCTTTCACATCTACGAAATTATGTACCGAAGGAATACGATGTCTTAACATATCAAACCAACGCATACCAATTCCCATAAAAGCTACTTGCTTAAACTGTAACACCGTTTTAATCAAGGCTTCTTTATCATCTGTGACCTTAAAGAAATCTTTCGATTTATCAACTGTTACAGCATGTGATGCAGGGTTATAATTGTTGATACGAACGGAAGCAAATTGGTTTAAATCATTTACTGCCGCGGAGCTGTTACCCATCTGCGCATAAGCTTCTGCACGGTTAACTAAAGCTTCATCTGCAATAAATAAAGGCATCATAATATATGGATAACCAATACCCGCAGCCACGTTTGAATAATGGAAATACTCTTTGAAGAAGTAAACCGTATAATTATTATCAGACCAACTGATTCCTTTATTATAGAAAGGAGCGCCAGCTGCCGTGGTCGCATTATAAATCCCTTGATACTTCTGTGTTCCAAAACCATAGCGTGTCGTTCCTGAGGAATTACTACGTTGATAAACAGAATAGGTTTCTGAGAGCAATAAATTATAGTTTTTATCCGAATTTGTCATCGCAGCTAAGAACTCTGCAACGGTATAATTACGGATGGTAGAATTCCAAGGTTGCAGGTTATTTGTAAAATCCCCAGCAGGGAATATTTCATTTGCTGCAGTAATCACTTTTGCCCATTCACCCGTAAATAAATAGAATCTACTCGCGAATGCATTCGCTGAAGAATAGTTGAAATGATATTTCGGAACATCCCATTTTCCACCCCTTAATAAGGGAAGACCTTCCTCTAAATCTTTTTTGATCTGCTCATATACGGAAGCTACAGTGCCACGCGAATATTTAGCCAAGGAAACAGTCTCAGGCTTCGTAACATAAGGAATACCTGGAGAGTCATTGGCTTTACCGATTTCATAAGCTTTGGCAAAAAACTGAACTAGCATAAAGTGAGCGTAAGCGCGTGCAACTAACGCTTCTCCCTTATAAGCTTTCGCTTCCTCCTCTAAACCAAACTCCTCAATAGAGGCTAACGCTTGATTTGCCGCAGAAATAGCTTCATAACATCCATTCCAATATTGAGTAGGTGTATTATTTCCATTATCGGTAATATCACGCCAGTAATAAAGGCTTAAATAAGGATCTGAATTATGTCCCGTAGCAGGGCCTTTATCCATTACATTATCAGAGTATGTTTCTGCCATAGCCAAGTAGTTATAACTCGGATATGCCGTAGTGACCAAAGAAGCGACTTTATCAGCAGTATTAATTTCTGCACGCATATCCGGATTCTTATCTAAATATTTCTCACAAGAGCTTAAGGAAAATAAGAGGGTGCTTGCAGCTATATAGTATTTTATATTTCTTTTCATGTTGTTAACTATTAAAATCCAACTTTTAGGGATAAGGTGTACTGTCTAGGTACAGGCATTGCTACCCCACCGTTATTAAAGAATTCCGGATCTGCACCATTTAACTTTTTATCCGAATATAATAGAGCGACATTATTTCCTACTAAAGCAATTTGTGCTGAAGTCATCTTTAAGCGTTCTAAGATTGATTTTGGTAATTGATAAGAAATGGAAATATTCTTTAACCTAATAAAATCTCCTTTTGCAACACGCTCTGTCGAATAATTGTAGGCATTATACGGATACGTAGCTGAAACTTTAGAGCCATCAGCACGCAATACTAAATTGTCATTAGAGAATTTATCTAATAGCGCTGGGATATTGGTGAATTGCTCATCTCCAGGCATTAACCAACGATTTGTCATGTCCTTAGACATCGCTGTCATATCATTATAGGACGCAGCATACGTAGGTTGCAAACGGACAAAGTTCCCTGTAGCAAAGGTAAATAACGCAGAGATGGAGAAATTTTTATAGCCAAACTGGTTAAAAAAACCACCCGTAAGCGTTGGATCTACAGGGCCATGGTATTTAAGAAATTCCGTTTTGTCGTCTTGCAAATATAAATAGGTATCCTTTTTACCATCTGTACCAACATAGGTTGGATATCCATAGGCAGGATCTAAACCATCAAATTGAATAGAATATAAGCCACGTTGTGAATAGCCTTTTTTTGCAGCTCCTTCGGCACGCACGAGATTCCATATATTAGGATCTACTTCCAATTTGGTAACTTCGTTTTTATTTAGGCCGAAGTTAAATTGCGTTCTCCAACGGAAGCCATCCGTTTTACGAATGGGAGATCCACCAATGGTTAACTCAACCCCATGGGCTTTCATTTCACCATAGTTAGCCAATTTTGTAAATTGACCACCGATACCAGAAGTACGTAAGGCTCCGATTAAGTCGAATATATTTCGCTTGTACCAATCGAAGGTAACATCGACCTTATTATTAAAAAATGATAAATCAGCACCGAAGTTTAGCTCATATAACTTCTCCCATGTTAACTCAGAGTTCTCTAAACTAGATATATATATCGCCCCTTCTTTTTCATTTTCATATGGTCTATACGTTACCCGATTGTAATAAACGGCTTTAGAATTCGTCGCATTTCCTAAACTCGCTACTAATCCATAAGTACCACGCACACGCGCTGAAGAAATAATGCTTTCAGGGATTTGGAAGAATTCTTCTTGATCAATATTCCATGCTCCGGATACGTTCCATGTTGGCAACCAACGGGCTGTTTTTGACTTACCCATTAGATTGGAACCATCATAACGAACGGTACCATTCAGTGAGTATTTTTCTTTAAAAGAGTAGGCTACACGTCCCATGGCAGCAACAAAGCGATCATATGAATAGGACATGCCAAAATAAGGTTCTCCACCTTCAATTAATTTTTTAAAATAACGATAGTTTGGATTAACTAGACCTCCATTTTCATACTGATAGCCAATTCCCTGATAATTTGAATTTTGTCTATCTGTATAGCGAATTTCCATGGATCCAAAGACATTAAGACGGTGATCTTTAGCGAAGGTATTATCATATTCTAAATTCTGTCTAAAATAGTAGTTTTTAATACTATTTACCGTAGAATTGAAAAACCCTCCTTCTGGAAGAACCACTAAGGGTGGATCATTTGGAAAATCAGGATCATTATAGAGATTGATATTTCCATCAGCAATCGTAGCATCCCCATTAGCACGGAAAGAGCCGGCCATATTAGAACCTTCTTTCACGTAATGTTGACGGTTTGTATTGGCAAATCGGTAAGCTCCATCTAAGGAATAAGTTAATGTTGGAATAATTTTGTATTTCAATCCCCCCTGTACTTTGAAGTCAATCATCTGTAGAGTTAAATAGTTATTATCTAACTCATTCAAGATATTAAAAGGCGCATAATTACGTACAAAATACTCTAAATCACCATCTTCCGTATAAGGCGTAATCAGGCGACTGCTATTTAAAGCATATGAGTAAGGGTTAATATCAAAATCACGAGAATACTGTCCGTAAACAGGGTCTGAGGCACGCGTTAAAGTCCCTGGTGTACGTTGGTCACGTACAGAACCATTTGCTAATACCTCAATGCTTAGCTTATCATTTAGTTTTAAGTTATTTCTAAAATTTGCTGTATAACGCTTCACATTATCACCGATAGTCTGTCCATTATCAGATGTCAAACTTGTAGAGAAATAGGTCTGTGAACGCGAAGTCCCAGAGTTGATACTTACAGAATGCTCTTGTAATAAAGAGTTCTTAAATAAGACATCAAACCAATCGGTATTTGATTTCGCATAGCGCGATAGGAAATTTAAACGCTCCTCTTTGGTATTTTTTAATCCAAAGGTATTTGTAGTCTCATCATAGTCGTACATCATATTGTACATCTTATAGAAAATACCTCCATCTTTAGAACGCGATACAGAAGAGTGGTTGAAATAACCTTTATTTTCCAATTCTAACATCACTGACATCTGTTCTGCCGAGTTCATGATATCGAATTGATCATAATTAGGTTTTAAATAGGTTGTAAAGGTTCCCGAATAGTTTACATTGGGCTTGCCATCTGTATTTCTTCCCTTTTTGGTATTCACGACGATTACCCCATTCATCGCACGTGCTCCGTACATTGCCGTTGCTGCAGCATCTTTTAAGATGGTAAACGACTCAATATCATCGGGATTCAATCCCGCTACAGAAGACCCGATTAGCGTATTGGCATCTCCAGTAGATAACGCTTCATTGGAAATATTTACCACATCCTCCAAGATAATACCATCCACTACCCATAGTGGTTTGTTATCTCCGGAAAGAGATGTCGCTCCACGAACGCGGATTTTAGGCGCAGCGCCAAAAGTTCCAGATACGTTTTGTACAGAAACCCCTGCCACTTGACCTTCTAACATACGCGATACATCAGGTACTCCAGCACGCTCAGCATCTTTCGCTAACACTTTAGATGTTGCTCCAGTAAATAATTTTCGGTCTAAATTCTGATAACCTGTATTAACGATTTCAACCTCTGCAAGCTGCTGGCTAGCGGCGCTTAACACGATAGAGATTGTGTTTCGTGAGGAAACAGGCACTTCCTTGGATTGGTAGCCCATAAAAGTGACAACTAGTATCGCATTCTCTTTAGCATTAATCTTAAATGTACCATTTGAGGCAGTCGAAGTTGACACAGCGCTTCCCTTAACAGTCACGGAGGCCCCTGAAAGGGCTTTTCCTTGCTCATCCCGAATAACTCCTGACACAGCCTCCTGAAGGGATACTGAAGTGGCAGCTACATCTATATGTTTCTTAGCACCTATACTAACTGTTCCAGCGATGACCTTATATGAAATATTTGATTTCTTAGCGACAGCCGTTAGCGCTTCTTCAAGGTTTACGTTTGTTAAGTCGATATCTATAGCTGGGGATTTACTGAGAATCTCGTCATTATAGAGAAATCGGTGTTTTGTCTGTTTAGAAAATTCTTCGAATACTTTATTCAATTTAGCTTTTCTGAAAGACACGGAAATATGCTGTGAAAATCCGTCAGCATGAACGGCCCCCACAAAACACAACACAAGAAATAACGTAATTTTCATAATTACAATTGTTTTGAGAAAAACAGTGTTTTTTAAATGTCGAATCCTTTTTAGGTCAACTGATTTGTTATTCATATATTTGAATATTAGGTAATAAAATAATTGGGTTCTCACTCATTTTGCCTAGTAATCAGGGGTGCTGCAACACCCTTGATTACATTTTATCGGCCATTTTTCTACGTATTTTTCATTGCATACATCGGGGTTTAATGGTTAATAAATTTTTTCTTTAACATATACTTTTCTCCCTTCAATGCGGAAGGAATAGCGACTTACAAAACTGAGCATCTCTAGAACTTCGGTCAGGTTTGCCTGTCTACTTACATAGCCTGTCAAGGATGATTTCGTGGATAGTTTATAATTCTTGTCGTAGATCACTTCAATATCATACCAGCGTGATATTTGCGGCATAATCTCTTCCAATTGGTCTGACTTAAAATAAAATTCATTTTCTTTCCATGCTGCAATTTTTGCGGTATCTACCTTGGAAACATCAATTGAGTGATTAGAAATAACCCCCATCTGTCCAGGATAAATACGTACACTTTGTTGATTTGAATGCAGATTAACAGCCCCCTCTAAGAGAGTAGCTTTCAGTTGATTACTATAGGTATTCACATTAAAGTGCGTACCTAGCACTTCCACCATTTTCCCATTAAAATCTACTATAAATGGTTTTTTCGCATCTTTAGCCACTTCAAAATAGGCTTCGCCATCAATAAATACACGACGTTCATTACCGACAAAATTTACCGGGAATTTAAACGTTGTATTTGCATTAACCCAAACTTTTGTACCATCAGAGAGAGCAATTTTATAGGTTCCTGCTTTCGGCACGACTAAGGTATTATAGACTAACCTTGTATGCTGTGCATCCGAATAATTGATCGAATTGCCTTCCTTTCTAATCGAAGAGCCCTGTTGATCAATAGCCGTCGCATTACTATCCATTAAGTCTATCTCCTGTCCATCAGCAAGTATTAATAAGGCTTGTTCCTTGCCTGCTCTAATATCATTAACATGTCTCCCTGTGACATCGGCAATAATTTGTGTATCCACCTTTTTTGACTGTGTATAGAACCAAATAGCCGTCAGTGCAAAACATAGTATTGCCGCTGCCGCAGCCGTAAGCGCAAAAAGTGTTTTTTTGCTAGTACGCTTTTTTGTGCGAAGCTGAAGTTGCTGCCATGCCGTATCGGTATGCAGCTTTTTTAGGAAATCCATATCTTCTGATATCTTTTCCGCGTCTTTAAAAGATTCTAATAAATCATTATTTCGTCTATCGAGCTTCTTCCAATGCATAAGCTCTCCATCCTCCTCAGGGGTGGTTTTTTTAAACAAAAATTTTTTAATTAGATCAGATATTCTTTGGTTAGTATGCTGCATCTTATAGATAGGATACCACAACTAGGAGAAAAGGGTGACAAGAAAATACAACTATTTTTAAAAAAATGATTTTATTAAAAAAATGATTTTTTTAAAAATAGTCGACATCCTGGAATAGCAGTAAAAAAAGCATAAAAAACTCTGGGTTGAGTTTTGTTTTTAGAATTTTTAAGGCACGCTGCTTCTGTGTCTTAACCGTATTGACAGAAATATTTTCCATTTCTGCAATTTCTAAGTTTGTAAAGCCTTCTAAATATCCCAATCGAAAGATTTCTTTGCAGGAATTAGGCATATATTTCATGGTTTCAAAAATATGCGTTATTACTTCAGATCGAATAATATCAACTTCAATTTGCGTATCAGACGCTTCTTCAAATTTATTTTTCAACCAATAGCGTTCGACTGTTTGTTCATTACGAATTTTCTTCAATGCCGTAAATCGGATGGCTGTATATAAGAAGTTTTTAATAGCCGTTTCTTGATCATATATTTTCTCTTCTTGATCAAAATAGGAGACAAAGGCATCCTGTACAATATCTTCAGCTAATATTGCATCTTTAGTAATTTGCCAAGCATAGTGACAAAATTGCTTATAGTATTTCCGGAAAATATATTCTTTGGAAATTTCAGACACCGGGTAAAGATTTAATTATGTAGGGAAATAATTTAGTTTATACCTGCAATATAAATTAAAAATTAATAAATTGTAAATTTTATTCAACAATTATTATAGTTAAATCACTACATTTTTGAATTTAACAGCCAATTTTCACATCTCTTTCTCTTTTTTTTAAACTTTTGATAAATAGCGCTATGCTAATTTAAAAAAACGCACGAAATAATAGTAAGCCTACCTATAAGGAACATTTTTAATCAAAAAGTGCTTTTTTTTTCGTATTTTAGTGAATTAACGAAAAAAAATAATCGAGACTAAATGCTATTTACTGTACTATCAGGGTTAATAACATCGGGCCTTCTTATTCCATTTGGGAAATTTTTTAAATCCAGATGGAGTGTTTTACTCGCTTGCCTACCAATCCTTTTATTTGTCTACTATTTCAGCTATATCCCTGATATAAGCCTGGGAAAGACATTTAATCAAGAAATTAATTGGATTCCTAGTTTAGGAGTCAACCTATCGTTTAGACTCGATGGATTAAGTCTGCTCTTTAGCCTGCTAATTACAGGAATAGGTTCGCTCATTGTAATTTATGCATCCGCATATTTAAAAGGTCATCAATTTCTCGACCGCTTTTTCGCATATCTTCTCCTGTTTATGTCGGCCATGTTAGGGCTTGTGCTTTCCAATAATATTATCTTATTATTTATATTTTGGGAGCTTACGAGTATCAGTTCATTCTTTCTAATAGGCTTTAACAATCAGCAGAAAGAATCTCGAAAATCAGCCCTTACAGCATTGACAATCACGGGTATTGGCGGATACTTCTTACTAATCGGCCTGCTATTAATCGTCTATATCACAGGCACAGCATCTATCGATGCTCTTTTTGCACAAGCCTCTTTTATACAACAACATGCCTATTATCCTTATATAGTCGGATTTGTATGCTTAGGAGCGTTCACAAAATCAGCTCAATTTCCATTTCATTTTTGGTTACCTGGCGCTATGAAAGCGCCCACCCCTGTTTCTGCCTATCTCCATTCGGCAACGATGGTTAAAGCGGGAATATTTGTACTTGCAAGATTCACTCCTATTTTAGGAAATACAGAATTATGGTCTTACACGCTTTTAATTGCAGGAGGCGTGACGATGGTATATGCCGCTATTCATTCCTTATTCCGCACAGATCTAAAAGGGGTATTAGCCTATTCCACGATTGCAGCCTTGGGGATGTTGACCTTTTTATTAGGATTAGGAACGCGTGAAGCGCTGACTGCAGCTTTGGTATTTATTGTGGCCCATGCACTTTATAAAGCGGCTTTATTTTTAATTACAGGTATTATTGATCATGAGACAGGCACCCGTGACTTAACCCTACTTTCAGGACTTCGAAAAGTGCTTCTTCCGGTATTTATTGCAGGGACACTTGCGGCCTTATCCTCTGCGGGCTTACCTTTGAGCATCGGATTTATAGGAAAGGATTTAATCTACGAGGCCACGTTACATGGCCCACAACAGCTCGCTTTATATCTGACAATAATTGCGGTATTTACGAATGTTATTCTTGTAACTGTTGGTTTTTATGCCGGTATAAAGCCTTTTTTAGGCCCTTTACCAGAAGCATTTCAAAAAGTACACCTTCCTTACCGCGCGATGTGGGTACCCCCTTTATTATTGGGTATATTAGCCTTTATACTTGGTATTTTTCCTCATTTATTGGGGGGATCATTAATCCAAGCGAGTTTACAAGTTATGGACATTAGCACGGCGCCTGTGAACCTTAAAATATGGCATGGCTTTAATACCGTGTTGCTATTGAGTATAGGTACCTTAGCTTTAGGAACTATTATCTATCTTGTTCAAAAGCCTACGGCGAACAAATTAGCTTTTATAGAGAAGTTTAACAATCTTTCTCCGAAGCATATATTCGAACGTATGGGCGCTTTGCTGCTACGTTTCTCGGACTTTTACACGAATAAAATCCACAATGGATATTTGCGGTCCTACATGCTCAAGATTATCATCTTTGCCGAGGTACTTATTGGTTATGAGTTATTAAATTCAGGACCCATAAGTATTGATTTCGACAAGCTCTCACCGATTAGTTTTTATGAAGGTTTTAACGTATTAATTTTAATTGCTGCAGTCCTATTCACCGTTAGCACACGCTCCCGATTATCGGCCGTTGTGGGCACCTCCGTGATTGGCTATGCCATTTGTTTAATCTTTGTATTTTACTCCGCACCGGATTTAGCAATGACACAATTCACGATTGACACCTTGACCGTTGTACTCTTTGTATTGGTGTTATTCCGTCTTCCTCCGTTCCTTAACTTTGCGAATAAATTAGATAAGATAAGAGATGGATTTGTAGCGATCAGTTTTGGCGTAATTCTTTCCATAGTAGCTCTTAAAGTATTACAAGAGCCTTTTGAAACGCAGGTTTCAGATTTCTACGGGCAGTATGCCTACAGCTTAGCGAAGGGTAAGAATGTGGTGAATGTTATCCTTGTCGATTTCCGTGGCTTTGACACGATGTTTGAGATTGTGGTGTTAAGTATTGCCGCATTAGGAGTTTACAGTCTTTTAAAATTACGTTTAAAATCATCTGAAAAAGAATAAGTATGCGCAGTAGTATTTTACAAACCGCCTCACAATATCTCTTACCGATATTATTATTATTTTCGGTATTTCTATTATTACGCGGTCATTATTACCCTGGAGGAGGGTTCGTTGGAGGGCTAGTTGCTTCGATTGCTTTCGTGCTTCACAGTTTTGCCAATGGCACGGAGAACACCCTAAAAATCGTTCGCTATAAGCCATTATCACTAATTCCTATTGGCTTATTAATCGCTTCCTTAAGTATGTTTATGCCCGTATTATTGGGTCTTCCCGTTATGACAGGCCTTTGGTTTGAAGAGCCAATTCCAGTGATAGGAATGATTGGTTCTGCTTTATTTTTCGATTTAGGCGTCTATTTGGTCGTCATCGGTGTTGTACTAACGATCCTATTCACCATTTCACAAAATACCCATTAAACTATGGAACTACTCTTAGTCTTTTTAATAGGTGTACTCTATGCCGCTGGTGTCTACCTCATCCTGCGTCGCAGCATGGTAAAGTTACTCTTGGGGATTATGCTCTTTGGTAATGCGACGAATATATTAATATTTTTACTGGGCAATATTGTCAAAGGGAAACCACCGATAATCGGCGCTGACTTTAAAGTATTTCAGGATATTTATGCCGATCCTATCCCCCAAGCTTTAATCCTGACAGCTATTGTCATTAGCTTTGGACTTACAGCTTTCGCCATCGTCTTATTGAAGCGTGTCTATGCGCTGATAAACTCCGATGATTTAGATGATTTAAACACGCCCGAAGAAGAAGATATATGATTGATAATTTAATTATAAACACGGTACTTATCCACTTATTTACTGCTATTACGCAGCTTATCTTTTGGCGAAAGACCGTTACACAGCGCATATTAAGTGTGGCAGGCTGTTTTTTCGGCTTAGTTTCCGCGATTCGCCTTTTCTATAAGGTTTATAACCAGGGAATATTAACGATGAATGCGGCAAACTGGGACGCTCCCTTTGGAATTGTCTTTGTGGCCGATTTATTTAGCAGCACCTTGGTATTATTAACAGCGATAGCAGGAATATCCGTATCTATATTTTCGGCTACAGGTATTGGGCGCGCCCGTATGTTATATGGTTATTTCCCCATCTTTCATTTTCTTATGATGGGCTTAAATGGGGCTTTTCTAACTGGAGATATCTTTAATTTATATGTGTGGTTTGAAGTCATTATCATATCGTCCTTTGTATTAATGACACTTGGTGGGCGTAAGGCACAGCTTGAAGGTGCTGTAAAATATATGGCTATGAATATTTTGGCTTCCACATTTTTCTTAACAGGAATAGGTATTTTATACGGACTTACAGGGAGTTTAAATATGGCCTCCTTGGCATTGGAAGTTCCAAAAATATCGAATCAAGCGCTGATTAATATTACGGCGATGTTTTTCCTAATAGGATTTGGCATAAAATCAGCGGTATTCCCCTTATATTTCTGGCTTCCTTCCTCCTACCATACACCACCTTCTGCCGTAGCGGCAACTTTTGGGGGACTGTTAACGAAAGTAGGAATTTATGCCTTGTTCCGCGTATTTACGTTGATCTTCACGCCAGATGAATTTATGAAAGGTACTTTTATCGTGTTGGCAGTTATGACGATCCTTACGGGTGCATTTGGGGCTTTAATTAAAGATAATATCCGTCGGCTATTCTCCTACCTGATTGTCTGCCATATAGGCTTTATGATTGGAGGTCTCGGCTTATACACGACCCTAGCAATCACTGGCGCCATCTTTTACCTCATTCATGATATTATGGTAAAGACAAATTTATTTCTTATTGCCGGATTAATACGACAGCTACGCGGCTCTATGCATATGGGGAAACTTGGAGGCATCTATGCCGCATATCCAAAAATATCATTATTAATTGCGGTCGTTATATTCTCCTTAGTGGGCATACCTCCACTTTCTGGATTTTGGCCAAAAATCTATTTATTTAATGCGTCCTTTGCTAGCCAGCAATGGTTTTATGTAGCCGCTATTCTAATAGGAAGTATTGTGACACTTTATGTAATTGCGAAATTCTGGGCACAAGTATTTTGGAAGGATGCTTGTGATGATGAAATTATAGTTGACAACTTTCAAAATCTCTCAAAATTTAAGAAGGGACTGCTGGTAGTACCCATTCTATTAATGGCTTCCGTATCTGTTTATATAGGCTTAAATGCCGAAGTCATTATTCAAGTTTCTACCCGTATATCCAATGAACTGATGGAAAAGACTCCATATATACAAGCCGTATTGGGCACTTAAAACCGAAGCGATTATGATGAAACATTTTTTAATGAATCTGTTGTTATCCTTTATTTGGGTAGCCTTAACGGGTTCAATGTATTATTCCAACTTCTTATTTGGCTTTTTATTGGGCTTCTTTATCCTGTGGATAATGAATAGAAATGAGGATGACCAACGCTACTTCTTTCGAGTTCCGAAGATTATATCCTTTCTATTTTATTTCTTATATGAGATGATAGCGGCGAATCTTCAGGTTGCCTACGATGTGATAACGCCAAAATATTTCTTTAAGCCGGGCATTGTAAAATACCCGATGAAAGCGCGCACAGATTTAGAGATTAACTTACTGTCCACCATTATTTCTATGACTCCGGGAACGCTAATTCTCGATGTCTCTGAAGATAAAACGACCTTATATATCCATGTGATGTATCTGAAGGATAAAGATCAATTTATTGCACAAATGGAAAATGGTATTGAAAAGAAATTATTAGAATTATTACGATGAGCTTAGCCCTATATTTCGACTATGTGATCTTTCCGATCCTTACAATAGCTGTATTACTGGTATTTATACGTTTAGTAAAAGGGCCAAATGTCGTAGATCGCGTAATAGCATTAGATTTAATTATTACCATAGGTATTGGCTTTATTACAGTTTACAGCATCCGTACCAAAGAAGCAATCTTTTTAGATGTTGCCGTAATCTTGGCCTTAATAGCCTTTTTGGGGACTATTGCATTTTCCTTTTACTTAGAAAAGACGAACAACGATGATTAATATATTAATTGCTATCCTTAGCACAGTCGGCGCCTTAGCGATCCTCTTTGCTTCCATAGGCATCTTACGTATGCCTGATTTTTATTTACGCCTTTCGGTGACGGTAAAAGCGGCAACGTTGGGCATAGGTTTATTTCTACTGTGCACGGCCATACTATTTCCGGATATATCCGTTACAACAAAGGCAATTGCGATTAGTTTTTTCCTTATTCTAACGACTCCTGTTGCGGCGCATATGATTGGCCGAGCGGCCTACAAATCAGGCACCCCAAAGTGGAAAGGCACCGTATTGGATGATTTAGAAAAAGACTATAAAAACAGGGAAGATCTTCAGGGCATCGCTAAACCAGAGACGCCTGAAGATTCCACCATAGATCCTAAAAAATAATACATACAGGCGCATGCACAGCAATGTCAGCGTCTGTTTTTGTGATTAATCCAGTAGCAATATCACGCTTGAATACAGCAATATTATGGCTGTATTGATTGGCGATTAACAACCACTTTCCATCGGGTGTAATATTAAAATTACGGGGTCCCTTCCCTCCTACAGGAAGCACCTCAACAAGATCTAAGAGGCCGTCATTTTGAACCTTATAAATGGCTATACTATTCGCTTTATCACGGTTTGTGGCATAAAGGAATTTCCCATCCGGGGACAACTTCAATTCTGCAGCCCCATTCTTACCTTGGTAATCCGCAGCATTTATCCCTATATCTTGTTGAAAGACCCATTTATCAGCACTCTTCTCATATGTAAGGATGCGACCTGTCATCTCCAAGAGTACATATAGATAGCGGTTATTCTTCGCCAAAGCAATATGGCGTGGTCCACCTCCTGGGCTCGTAGCAATTTCAACAGGGCTACTACTTAAAGCACCCTTTTTATCTGTTTGATAGATAGCGATTAAATCTCTCCCTAAATCTTGTACATAGAGTTCATTTCCCTTTTTATTAAAAAAGGAAGAGTGCACATGGGGCGCTTCCTGTCGACTTAAATCGGGTCCTGAGCCTTTGTATTGGATGAAATTAGCTATTTCCTTGAGAGATCCTTTTTTATCGAGGGTAAAGGTTGTTAAAGAGCCTCCACTGTAATTGGCCACCGACAACCATTTTCCGTCAGGGTGAAGTGCAATGTGACACGGATTATCGCCTTTCGTTAAAAGCGAATTCAAAAACCGTAGTTTTCCATTTTCTATGGCATAAGCACTGACAGCCCCCTTACCACTGCCGACTTCATTGACAGTATAGAGACGCGTGCCCGCAGCATTACGTGTGATAAAAGAAGGGTTCTTCGCATCGACAGCTTCGAGCAGGCTAGCCTTGCCCGTCTGGAGATCAAACTGATAGCTGTAAAGGCCTTGATTTTTCCCGGCCTCAGTATAGCTTCCAACAAAGAGGGGAATGGATTGCTGCCCCAAAAGTATGATGGGTAGAAAAAGGCTTAAAAGCCCAACTATTATTTTCATTTTTCGTAGATTATTATTTGTGTTAAATTTGGTTAAAAGTAGCAATAGCTCAGGGCAATTATGTACATTAGCTATCCTTAAACATAGGTTTTGAGTCTTACAATAATTCCATAATTGTAGTATAAAATCATTTCAAATAAATTTAAGCATAAATAATATATTCTAATAATTTTGTGATGCTCCTGATTAATATTAATTTTGAGGATAACACAAGTAAAAAGAGAAAAAACAATCTTCTTCGAATGAAAAGAAACATATTGATGTTACTATTTTTAGCTTTCGTAACGTTGCACCATGCCGTAGCACAAAGCAAGATAGTAGACAGAGTAGTAGCAACTGTAGGTTCCAATATTATATTGCAATCTGATTTAGATATGCAGTATGCCCAATACCTGGCCCAAGGTAATAAACCAGATGATAATTTTAAATGTTATTTACTTCAGCAAGCACTGACGCAAAAGTTACTCGCGCAGCAGGCAAAAATCGACTCTATTGAAGTTTCAGAGTCTGAAGTCGATGACAATTTAAATAATCGCTTGCGTTATATGTCACAACAAGCCGGTGGCCAAGAGCGTTTAGAAACTTTCTTAAACCGCTCTTTACTACAATACAAAGAGGAAATGCGTCCCAATGTTGCAGAGCAGTTAAAGGCGCAAAAGATGCAACAGAATATTGAAGGAAAGATCGATGTTACTCCATTGGAGGTAAAACGCTACTTCGAAGGGCTTCATAAAGATTCCTTACCTTATTTTAATACGGAAGTTGAAATTGGGGAATTGGTGATGTTCCCACAACTAACGACTGAAGAGAAGCAGCAATTCCGCCAACGTGCTGAAGATTTAAGACAGCAAGTTATCAACGGTTCTGACTTTGCTACCGTAGCTCGTTTATACTCCCAAGACCCAGGCTCTGCTCCATATGGAGGGGACTTAGGTTTCTCTACACGTGACAACTTTGTAAAGGAGTTCTCAGCTGTAGCCTTCAAGTTAAAAGCCGGAGAGTTATCCCAAGTATTTGAGTCGGAATATGGTTTCCACTTCTTACAGGTCTTAGAGCGTCGTGGTGAAGAGGTAAAATCGCGCCACATCTTAATAAGCATTAAGCCTACAGGAACAGCCATGGAGCGTACCAAAGCGAAGATTGATAGCATTTACAATTTGGTAGTTTCTAAAAAGCAAGATTTCTACTATGCGGCATCCAACTTTTCAGATAATAAAGAGACGAAATACAACGGAGGAATGATTCTAAGCACCGAAGGTCAAAGCCGCTCAACGCTTATTTCCGTAGATAAATTAGATGCTGCGATATTTAAAGCGATTGATAATTTGAAACCTGGAGAATATTCTAAGCCCGAGCAATTTACAGATCGTACAGGAAAAACAGGATACCGGTTTAATTATTTAAAGACACGGATTCCTCCACATAAAGCTACCTTAGACTTAGATTTTGCGAAAATTAAAGAAGCAGCTATTCAAGATAAGACAAATAAGAAGCTGGCAGAATGGTTTGAGGAGAAACGCGAATCCACCTTTATAGAGATTAATGAAGAGTTCTTAAACTGCGAAGATTTAAAAATCTGGCAGAAAAAGAAATAAGAAAAATATATATTCATAAAAAAAGCGACGCTAGCGTCGCTTTTTTTATGATCTTGAAGTTCCTTTTATCGTTCGAATAACATTTCCACAATGACTTTCCATTGGAAGTCATCCTGCAGTTCCCAAACACGGATATAATTATATTTAAAAGTTTTGTCCTTAATAGCGACATTTGCTGTACCCATGGAGTAGGCATACTCACCAGAATAAGCACGTCCCACTTTCAGGGGAGTCGTTTCGAGCTGTACACGTTGTTTCTTGAGTGCAGCCATAATATTCTTCTTCCCGATAACAGGCTCCTGCCATGGAAAAAGTAATCGCGCGTCCTCTTTCAGAAACTCTCTGTAGCCGGCTTCATTATCAGCACGCAATATCGTTGATAAGACTTTATCAGACTCTAAGACCACTTCCTCACGCTGTTCTAATCGAACTTTAGAGCGTTGCTTCATAAACCAGCTATTATCTGGCTCCTTATAGCTTAACTCCGTTGCTTTAGTAGGTTGAAAATGCTCTACTTCAGCACGCAGGTCAATGGTCCACAAACCTTTCTTATTGCGCTTCCAAATCGTTAGGTATTCACCATATCTCTTCTTAGCACCGATTTTTTGAAACTCCATGGGACCTGTTGTCAAGCCCCAATTTTGACTTCTAGCTACCAAGGCTAAGGTCGGCTCCCAGGTCATTACATCGGCAATATTCGGTCTATTGTCTAAATAATTAAAGGCATTGACCTCCGAGGGAATATAAAATACCGAGGTCTTATCGATAATCGATGATAAGGCCTTATGAGGAGTTTCACTTGCCGACAAATTGGCGGCCGATTTATCCGCATGAATTAAGCTTCCAACTTTCTCTGGTAGCTGCGCAAAGAGTGCAGAAGAAGAAATCGAAAGGAGAATAGCTACGGATAATTTATTTATAATATTCATTCAACCTGATTTTATAGCGTTGATGCTATCGTATCAAATCTTATTCCAAAGTGTACCTTCTTTACTATCTTTTAATTGAATACCGATAGCAGTTAGTTCTTCACGAATACGATCTGAGGTAGCAAAGTCTTTATTAGCTTTGGCTTCATTACGAAGTTTTATTACAATAGACATTAGCTCATCCATGCTATCATTATCTGCTGTAGCATCGTCTTTAAGACCTAAGATATCAAAGACGAAATCACTCATAAATGATTTTAAGTCTGCCAATCCAGCTTCATCCACCGTAGCTTTACCATCATATAATGAGTTGATAATCCGTACGACTTCGAAAAGCTCAGCAATTAGAATTGGGGAATTAAAATCGTCATTCATGGCTGCATAGCATTTCGCTCGAATTGCTTGCATATCAAAGGAGGATTTCCCTTTACTAACCTTTATGTTGTCCAGCAAGTTAATTGCCGTCATCAGCCGTTTAAATCCTTTGTCCGCTGCATCGAGCGCTTCATTAGAAAAATCCAACGTTGAACGGTAGTGTGCTTGCAGCATAAAGAAACGAACAGCCATTGGAGAGTAGCCACGCGATAGCAAAGGATGATCTCCAGTAAAAAGCTGATGCGGAAGAAATCCATTACCTGAGGACTTGGACATCCGTGCTCCATTGACGGTAAGCATATTTGTATGCATCCAATATTTCGCTGGAGAAGTATGATTACAAGCTTCAGACTGCGCAATTTCATTGGTATGATGCGTTGCCGCAAGATCCATCCCTCCCCCGTGAATATCAAACTTATCGCCTAAATATTTGCGGGACATCGCGGAGCATTCTATATGCCATCCTGGAAAACCTACAGACCAAGGTGAAGGCCATTGCATAATATGCTCAGGCTTAGCTTTAATCCATAAAGCGAAATCTAAGCGTCCTCTTTTCTCATCCTGACCTCCGAGTTCACGCGTACCATTTAGCAGATCTTCTAACTTACGATTTGTAAGGATCGTATAGTCGTAATCCTTGGTATATTTCTCTACATCGAAATAAACAGTACCATTGACTTCATAGGCATAGCCATTTTCAATGATAGTTTGTACCATGTCAATTTGTTCAGAAATATGCCCTGTAGCGGTAGGTTCAATGCTTGGAGGAATGGTATTAAAGAGACGTAAGACATCGTGGAAGCCTATCGTATATTTCTGTACGATCTCCATCGGTTCTAACTGTTCTAACTTTGCTTTTTTGGCAAACTTATCATCTCCTTCGTCGTTATCACCTTCCAGGTGACCGGCATCGGTAATATTACGTACATAACGAACTTTAAAGCCCATATGTATTAAGTAACGATAGATTAAGTCAAAAGAAACAAAGGTACGACAGTTCCCTAAGTGAACATCTGAATAGACAGTTGGACCACAAACATACATCCCGACTAAAGCGGGATGTATGGGGTCAAATTTTTCTTTCTTACGGGATAATGTATTATATAGTACTAGGTTATTTTCCATCTATTGAATACGATTTAACGCGCTTATTTTTGTCTAAAATAAATTTGAATTGGCACTCCTTGGAAATCAAAGTTTTCACGAAGTTTATTCTCGATATAACGTTTGTATGGATCTTTTACATACTGCGGTAGATTACAGAAGAACGCAAACATAGGCGTACGTCCCGGTAATTGTGTTACATATTTGATCTTGATATACTTCCCTTTTAATGCCGGTGGCGGGTAGTTTTCAATCACTTGTAACATCACCTCATTTAATTTTGAAGTAGGGATTTTTTTGGATCTATTTTCATAGACTTTCGCCGCTACTTCTAATGTTTTGTGGATACGTTGTTTTTCTGTTACCGAAGTAAAGACAATAGGCACATCTGTGAAAGGGGCAATTTTCTCACGGATACGTGCTTCAAACTCTTTCATGGTCTTATTGTCTTTCTCAATTAAATCCCATTTATTTACTACGATAACAATTCCTTTTTTGTTTTTCTCAGCAAGGTGGAAGATATTGATATCTTGCGCTTCGATACCATCCTTAGCATCTAACATTAAGATAACGATATCCGAATCCTCTAAGGCTTTAATAGTACGCATGACAGAGTAGAACTCGATATCTTCGTTTACTTTTGTCTTACGACGTAAACCTGCGGTATCAATTAAAAGGAAATCATGACCAAATTGGTTGTAGTGAATACGGATAGAATCACGTGTTGTTCCAGCAATTGGAGTAACGATATTTCTTTCTTTTCCTAATAAGGCATTCGTTAACGACGATTTACCCACATTTGGACGACCTACGATCGTGTATTTTGCTAGGGAATCATCTTCTTCTTCAATTTCCTCGAAGTGTGAAACTACGGCGTCTAATAACTCTCCAGTTCCAGAACCAGTAGCGGAGGAAACATTAAAAATCTCTCCTAAACCGAAAGCGTAAAATTCCGCGGATTCATGGTGTAATTTCGCATGATCTACTTTATTAGCTACGACATATACCGGCTTGGTACTTCTTCTTAGGATATCTGCGATTTCATCATCTAAATCCGTGATCCCAGTCGTTACATCGACCATAAACACGACTACAGAAGCTTCTTCAATAGCGATATAAACTTGATCGCGAATTGCTTCTTCAAAGATATCATCCGATCCGTGGACAAAACCACCGGTATCGATTACAGTAAAGGTCTTTCCTATCCACTCCGCCTGACCATAATGACGGTCTCTTGTCACTCCAGAAAAATCATCTACGATAGCCTTTCTGCTTTCTGTTAAACGATTGAAAAGAGTTGATTTACCGACATTTGGACGGCCTACGATTGCAACAATATTTGCCATATTTTGACTAATTATAATACTACCACGGGGGTAGAATATAGTTTTATTCTATTTTATATATAAGGGTACAAAGTTACGCAATTGGAATGGCAATTGGTAGTGATTCTTTGATTAAATAATTGGGCACTTAAATTTAGCGTTCAAAAAAAAGCCGTATTTAATTAAAAATACGGCTTTCTGTTAAGTCAAAAGGATCTTATAACTCGTTTTGAACAAGTACTCCATTCGATAATAATATTTGTTGCTCTGGAATAAGATCAATAATTATTTTTGAATTTGCTTCCACTTTTAAGAAAGAGTTCGCATTCACGTAATGCGTTCCTGGATACGTACGATCTAGGGTTCTTCCATTTCTGAAGATATCAAATTTACGATGACCTTCCCAAGCTAATTCTAATTGTCTTTCTTCAAGCACGACATCTAAAGCAGATTTCGAACCTAAGTTAGCCGCCGTGTATAAACCTGCAGTAGGAATTCCTGCACGCTTACGAATGATGTTTACATCTTCCAAAGCCGCTTGCGTCTTTCCTAATTTAGCATTTGCTTCAGCACGGATAAGATAGATTTCTGAAAGTCTAGAAATAGTCGGAGACCATAAATGCGCTTGTCCTTCTTGGCCAGAACATTTTAAGATATAGTATTTCAGATACCCATTTCTATCGTCTAACAGGTTATCAATTAATACCGTTCTTTTCTTACCCGCAGTAGTAATATAATATTGGTAAGCACCCGCTCCATTAGACACTTTTTCAAGCTTTTTGGTCGACTTATCCGTATCTACATACTCATAGTCATCGCCCACTTTAGTAACGGTAACATTTTCGTATTTCAAATTATCATTTACATAATAAGCTTTCCATACTTTGCTGTCCAATACGACAGGCTTGATAAGCGAATAGCGCACATCCTGAGGATATTTCCTTACAGCCTCTAAATACGAGCGTGAAGCATACATCTCACCCCAACCTGACCCTTGCACGTTAGCATACATGGAACCAATTGTATACCATCCATTATCCTTATAATCCACATCTTTCACAAATTTAATTGAGAAGATCGTCTCTGGGTTATTTTCTGGTGTTTTTACAGCGAAGTCTTTATAATCTGCAGTAGGCAATAAAGAGAATTTTCCAGATTTTTCCACCTTATCAGCATAAATTACAGCCTTAGCATTATCTTCTTTATATAAATAAAGACGTGCTAATAAAGCTTGAGCAGCTTCTCTGGTAGCGAAAATACTCTTTTTATCTTCCTTAAAAAGGGCTTCTGCTTGTAATAAATCTTTTTCTATTTGAGCGTATACTTCCCCCACTGTACTCCGTGGGTTATTTTCCTTGATATCCGAAGTCAACTTAATAGGCACCGCTAAATTACTAGCACCTTGGTTATAAGGTTTTCCAAAGATATTCGTTAAATAGAAATACATTAAAGAGCGGATATATAAATTCTCCGCATAGATTTGATCCGTTTTATCCGATTCTCCAGGCTTAATTTGCTCCAATACAATATTAGTACCTACAATAATTTTGTAGGACAGGTTCCATAACGAGTTTGCTCTGGAGTTATTTACCAATCGCTGATAATTGTACGAGTAAAAGAAATTATCCGTCGTAGTACCACTTAAAGAAACATTGTCACCCGGATATTCCGTTAGACGGTGCCAGTTTTCAACCCAACCTTTTAGATTATGGTAGTTTCCTAAGTTTAGGGTTTCAATACCTCCCTCAATGTTATTTATTTCCTCTTTTGTTAAAGAATCAAAAGGCGTCTTTTTTAAATCACAAGAAGTCGTTAGGACAGCAAGTGATGCAATATATATAGCTAGTTTTTTCATGGTTTGTCGATGGTTAGAATGAAACATTTACGCCAACAGTAAAACGTTTTGGAGCTGGATATTGTGAAATAGCATCTCCTTGTAAAGCAGCTTCCGGATCTAAAGCAGAGAATTTCGTAGAAATCCATAAGTTATCCCCAGAAACAAAGACATTTAAATTTTTCAATTTCAATCTTTCCGCAACAGTCGTTGGTAATTGATAGCCTAAGGTTACGTTTCTTAAGCGTAAGAATGAAGCATCTTCCAAATATCTTGAAGAAGTCTTATTCGAGTTGTTTCCTCCGTTGTAGTTTGGCGCTGGATGCGTAGCGTTGGTATTTTCAGGAGTCCATCTAGACCAACCATTAATTAACTTAACTTGATTATAAGTCGGGTAAGCACCATCTGCATCGAAATACTCACGACCCATATTATAAGCATACGCTCCTTTTAGGTATGAGAAACTCGCATTTAAAGAGAAGTTTTTATAACGCATAGAAGAAGCGAAACCACCTTGATATTTCGGTGTTGAAGTACCTACAAACTGTAAAGTAGCTGCGTTATACGAGTTCGTCGTAGTTTCTTCGCCCGTCTTAGCATCTTTTTTATACCATAAAGGATCGCCATTAGCAGCGTCTACACCAGCCCATTTACGCATGTAATAAGAATCGATATCACGACCTTCAGCATAGCGTTTGTTGCCCGCAGGTTGCTCTAAACCATCTTTCAACTCTTTAATACGGTTATTATTAGAAGAGATATTAAAATCTACATGCCATTGAAATGGACTCTCTTTACTGAATACATCTACGCCAACTGCGAACTCAATACCTTTATTTCTAATAGCACCAATATTATCCCAGTAACCACGGTATCCTGCAGTTGATGGAAGCTGTACGAAATAAAGTAATCCATCGGTATTCTTATAGTAATAATCAGCGTTGAATGTTACGCGATTAAATAAGCCAATCTCTAAACCAATATTCGAGTCTTTTGACTTCTCCCAAGAAAGGTTTGGATTTTCTAATACATCCGCATATGCTGCTGGCGTACCATTGTATTGACCATCTAACTTGAAGATATCATAAGAAGCATACAGGGAGCTAGGAACATTACCAACTAAACCATAGGAAGCTTTCAATCTTAGAAAATCAATCGCTTTCACATTAAAGAAGGATTCATTATGGATATTCCATGCTGCTGATCCAGAATAGAAGCTACCATAGCGACGATCTGCACCAAAGCGCGAGGAACCATCTAAACGGTAGGAAGCTTGGAAGTTATAACGGCTATCGTAGGAGTACGTTCCCTGCAAAATACCTGACTGGAAAGAATATTCATTCTTAGTTCCACCAATTTCTCTTGGAGAAGATGCATTTCCTAAAATTTCTGTTCCTGGAGTAATACCTTTACCTGTTGCACTTAGACTAGAATAGTTATAATCAGAATATTCATAAGCTACAAATCCTGACACATCATGTTTACCAAAATTCTGCTGATATTTCAACATCTGATTAAAGAAACGTGTGATGCGATTATCTGAAAAATCATAAATTCTTCCCACATCCGATAAGCCTGCATTAGACTTCGGATCGGTGTAAGACATCGTACGGTTATTGTAGTAAGTCAAACTATTCATGGATTCAAATGTAAAGGCATCTGAAATCCGGTACGAGAAGTCCATATTTGATTGAATATCAAATACATTACCTTTTGAATAGTTATATTGTAGATCGTTCAAATAATTTCTTTTATCACGACCGTACCAGCTAACGCCTGATTTCTGAGGATCAATAATTTTTCCATTCTCATCATATGGCTTATCCCAAGGCATATTTAGGAATGCATCATATAAACTATGTTGTTGATTTTCAGTAGAAGAATATGTTACATTCACCTTTGGTTTAAAGGTTAAACGAGAAGACATTTTATGATCAATATTCAAACGTCCTGACAAACGTTGATAATCAAATCCCTTGATTGCGCCTTTATCTTTGAAATAATTCACTCCAGAGTAAATCGACGTCTTCTCAGTTTTACCTAAGTATGTCAAACTGTGATCATTAACAACACCTGTTTGCGTTGCATTATCTAACCAGTTGTAATTATTCTTAAGAACATCCTCGGTAACATTATTAGGAATCGCTTGTTGATTTTTAAATTGCTTGTAATAATCCCAAATATCTTGAGAGTCCATCAATTTAAATTTACCTTGATTAAAGTTTGAAGAACCTGTTTTTAAATTTACGGTAATTTGGCTTTCACCATTTTTACTCGCACGCTTCGTCGTCACGACAATAACACCATTCGTTCCACGAGAACCATATTGTGTCGTCGCAGCAGCATCTTTTAAGACAGACATCGACTCAATATCATTCGGATTGATATTAGGTGTTCCGTGCATAATAATACCATCTACTACCCATAATGGATCCGTTCCAGAAGAAATGGAATTACGACCACGAATACGAATAGTAGCGCCTGATCCCGGTTGTCCAGAACCCGAAACAACATCTACACCGGCAACTTTACCTTGTAACATTCCTGAAACGTTAGGAGTTGTTACATCTTTTAATTTTTCCGGGCTAATTGTCGCAATGGAAGCTGTAATATTTCCCTTTTTCTGGGTAGAATATCCCGTTACTACAATCTCATCTAAGGTCGCATAACTCGCTTGTAATGTAACAGATACAGTTGACCCAGCAACAATAATCTCTTGATTTTCAAAACCGAGTGATTTAATAACTAGGGTATCTCCATTTTTAGCATCGATTGAGAATTTACCATTAACATCCGAGGAAGTCGCTACAGTGCTTCCTTTTACTGTAATAGTAGCTCCAGAAATGACTTGCGTGCCATCGCTAATTGTGCCTGATACTTTTTGTTGAAGGACGGCCGAACCTAGCGATGCAATTGTTGCATTCGAAGCCATAGATTGCTGTGCCGTAAGGGTTACGCAGCTGAGAATCAGCGCCAACCTCAAGGGTTTTAACCGATAATTTAAGGTGTAATTGTTTATCATAAAGTATGTTAAAATCTTATATACATAAGAACAATTTTTCAATAAAATATATCGTAAGATAAAATTTTAGCTGAAAATTAAAATAGTTAGTTATCGTGTGCTGATTAACGAAACAATAATAGTTTAATAATATAGAGTATCAAAAATTTTCACAAACGAAATCGATTGCGTAAAATTTACTGCATTTATAATCTATTTATTATATAGAAAATTAAAACAATTAAAAAGGGGGCTTATAAGAGGGTATTAAGAAGGCTATAAAATAAGAAAAGTCGACCTTTTGGGGGTCGACTTTCTTCCAAGTAGCGGGAACCAGACTCGAACTGATGACCTTCGGGTTATGAGCCCGACGAGCTACCAACTGCTCCATCCCGCAATATATTGTTGAGCCGACCGACTGTCGGCTCTTTTAGTAGCGGGAACCAGACTCGAACTGATGACCTTCGGGTTATGAGCCCGACGAGCTACCAACTGCTCCATCCCGCAATATATTGTTGAGCCGACCGACTGTCGGCTCTTTTAGTAGCGGGAACCAGACTCGAACTGATGACCTTCGGGTTATGAGCCCGACGAGCTACCAACTGCTCCATCCCGCAATATATTGTTGAGCCGACCGACTGTCGGCTCTTTTAGTAGCGGGAACCAGACTCGAACTGATGACCTTCGGGTTATGAGCCCGACGAGCTACCAACTGCTCCATCCCGCAATATATTGTTGAGCCGACCGACTGTCGGCTCTTTTAGTAGCGGGAACCAGACTCGAACTGATGACCTTCGGGTTATGAGCCCGACGAGCTACCAACTGCTCCATCCCGCAATATATTTTTATTTCAAAATTGCCTTTTTAATAGCGAAAAGCAATATAACTGTCTCTCTTAATTGGAGTACAAAGATATATTTTGTTTCTTTGTAATCCTAATTTAATTTAAAAAAATGTCGCATAAAGCAGGATTCGTAAGTATCATCGGAAAACCAAATGCTGGTAAGTCCACGCTAATGAACGCTTTAGTGGGTGAAAAGATGTCTATCATCACTCCTAAAGCACAAACTACAAGACACCGTATTATTGGTATAGTAAACGATAAAGACCACCAAATTGTTTTTTCGGATACACCTGGAGTCATCAAACCGAACTATTCTTTGCAAGAATCGATGATGAGTTTCGTGCAAAGTTCCTTAATTGATGCTGATATTATTCTTCTTGTTACAGATATCAATGAAAAATATGATGAGAATGATGTCTTAGAAAAATTAAAAACGACCAGCTCTCCAGTAGCGGTATTAATTAATAAAATTGATAAATCTTCCGAGGAAGAAGTATTTGCTAAAATGGAATTTTGGAAGCAGACACTAAATCCGGAAGCTATCTTCGCAATATCAGCGCTCCTGAATCATAATGTTTCGGGTATTATGGAATATATCAAAGAACGCCTACCGGTACACCCACCCTACTATGAGAAGGATGAGCTAACGGATAAGAATATGCGCTTTTTCGTATCGGAGATGATTCGTGAGAAAATCTTTAAATTGTACGATAAAGAGATTCCTTATAGCACGGAGGTCATTATTACATCCTACAAGGAAGAGGAAAAAATTACGCGTATCGCGGCAGAAATTATTGTGGAGCGCGATTCCCAAAAAAATATTATTATCGGGAAGCAGGGTTCTATGATTAAGAAAGTAGGTACCTATGCGCGTCAAGATATCGAAGCATTTATCGATAAAAAAGTGTTCTTAGAGATGTTCGTAAAGGTAATTCCTGACTGGCGCTCGAAGAAAAATTACCTAAAACGCTTTGGTTACGAAGACTAATCAGGAATAGCTATTCCGGGTTATTTTCTCCAAAATAGTCTTTAAGTGCTCGAACTTGTTTAAGATTGAGCACTTTTTTTAGCTCCTCCTCGGAAGCTTCCTTCACGCGCTTCACCGATTTAAACTCCGTAAGAAGCTTCTCCACAGTCAGCTTACCAACCCCAGGGATATCCGATAATTCAGACTTAAAAGTCTTTCTTGAGCGCTGATTACGGTGGAAAGTAATCCCAAATCTATGGGCCTCATCACGCAAATGCTGGATAATCTTTAACGTCTCCGATTTCTTATCTAAGTATAATGGAAACTGATCTCCGGGATAGAACAACTCTTCTAAACGCTTGGCAATACCGATTACTGTTAGTTGCTTTTCTATACCCAACAGGCGTAAGCTTTTCAATGCAGCCCCCAGCTGCCCTTTACCGCCATCGATAATGACCAACTGCGGCAGTGGCTCATCTTCCGCTAAAAGGCGCTTATATCGTCTGTAAACAGCCTCCTCCATGGTCGCAAAATCGTTAGGCCCTTCTACAGTTTTAACATTAAAATGCCTGTAGTCCTTCTTAGAAGGCTTCGCATCCTTAAAGACTACAATGGCCGATACAGGATAGCTCCCTTGGATATTGGAATTATCAAAACACTCGATATGCTGTGGGAGCACATTGAGACGTAAATCTTTTTTCATCTGTTGCAAAATCCGATCGGTACGCAGATCTGGGTTCAACTTCTCATACTGCAATAACCGTTCTTTCTTAAAGAAAGCGACATTCTTAAGTGAAAGCTCCAAAAGCTTGCGCTTCTCACCAAGCTTGGGAACGGTAAATTTCAGCTGCTCATCGCCTTGAATATCCAACTCAAAAGGCACAATTATTTCCCTTGAGAGAGATTTAAAGCGTTCCCGAATTTCGGGTATTGCCAATGCCAGCAGCTCAGCCTCAGACTCATCTAGGCGACGCTTCATCTCCAAAGTCTGCGTCTGAATAATTACGCCATTCATTACTTTTAAGAAATTTACAAATGCATAGCTCTCTTCAATAGCTATGCTAAAGACATCTACATTGGAGATAGAAGAATTTACAACCGTAGATTTCGACTGGTAGTTCGCGAGCTTATCAAGCTTATTTTTATAAAATTGAGCTGCTTCAAAGTTCAATACCGCTGCAGCCTCTTGCATCTGCTCTTTTAAGCGGTTGGTGACCACCCCTATTTTCCCATTTAGAATATCTTTGATATCTGCCAGGTTCTGATCGTAATCTTCCTCGGACTGAAAAGACTCACAAGGGCCTTTACAATTACCGATTTGATACTCCAGGCAAATTTTATATTTTCCTTTAGCAATATTTTCAGGGCTTAAATTCAAGTTGCAAGTACGTAGAGGAAACAGCTCTTTAATTACATCGAGTACGATATGCATCATCCCTACGGAAGCATAGGGGCCATAGTATTTGGAGCCATCTTTAATATGGCGTCTCGTCCAGAATACACGTGGAAAATGTTCCTGCTTAATAACAATCCATGGATAAGTCTTATCATCTTTAAGCAACACATTGTAGCGTGGCTTATAGCGCTTGATCAATGAATTTTCAAGGAGCCAGGCATCGATCTCCGTATCTACGATGGTAAAAGTAATCTGCTGAATTTTTCGCACAAGGACTTGCGTCTTCGCGTTTAGCAGATGTTCTTTCACAAAATAGGAACCTACTCGATTTTTTAAATCCTTCGCTTTACCGATATAAATTAAGGTACCCTCTTTATCGTAATATTGATAAACACCAGGCTTATGCGGGATCTTTGCTAATTCTTCTTTGTAGTTAAACATCTGCTTTTAATATAAAATGCCAGACCCTAAAGTTCGTAAAAAAATCTTAGGTCTGGCATAAAGAAAAGTTTGATTATAGGGTTTCTAAAACCCGAGGCGATCATCATCGAGCGGAGGCTCAGGGGTAGCACCTTGGAAATTAGAATATTTATTGCAGTCTATCGTTCGCGTTAAGCCCCCTTCTGGAAGCTCAAAATCCCCCTTAGAATATTTTAATTTAGGGTCCGCATAGACCTTTTTCATATAGAGGGCAAAGATAGGCATCGCTGCATTCGCTCCTTGACCTGCACTCATGCTGTAGAAGGAAATGCCACGATCTTCAGCTCCAGTCCACACACCAGAAACAAGCTCAGGGGTGATCCCCATAAACCAAGCATCAGAGTTGTCATTCGTGGTCCCTGTCTTTCCGCCGATTGGATTGCGTAAACCGAATTTCCACTGAATACGGCTTGCTGTACCGCCGTTAACGACTTTCTTCAACATATCCACCATAATATATGCCGTTTCAGAATTTAAAGCTTTCACGACTTTTGGCGCTTTCTCATAGATTGGGGTACCATTCTTATCTTCTATTCGTAAGATCATCGTAGGCTCTACCCATGTTCCATGGTTTACAAAAGCAGAATAAGCACCTACCATATCATAGACAGAAGCTTCATAGGACCCTAAAGCAATAGAAGGATAGGATGGCACTTCGGAGGTTATACCCATTTTCTTTGTCAACGAAGCGACCGCATCGGCACCCACTTCATTAATCAAATAGGCTGTAGCAAAGTTTTGCGACATAGCTAGGCCTTTCGATAAAGCGATGGGATTTCCTCCTTCAGCGGTACCTCGTGGTGACCAGCCGTTGTAATCTTGCTGATAATTAGGCACAGTATAACACGGAGAATAGCCGTTGTCAATTGCGACAGCATAGGTAAAAGGCTTTGCTGTGGAGCCTACCTGCCGCGTACCCATCTTCACTTGATCATATTTAAAATGTTCAAAATTAATCCCACCTACCCAAGCTTTAATATGCCCAGTCTTAGGCTCCATAGACATCATGGCATTGCGTAAGAACAACTTATTGTATTTTATGGAGTCCATAGGAGTCATCACCGTATCGACATTTCCTTTCCAGGTAAATAGTGTCATAGGCACCTTGACATCAAAGGCTTTCCGTATTTCAGCATCTGATTTACCATCGTCTTTCATCACCCTGTAGCGATCAGAGCGCTTCATACCGGAGATCAGCAGCTTAGCTTTATCGCCCTTAAATGGGTTATTATGCTTCCATTGCTGCGTAAATGTGCGCTGTAAATCCTGCATCCACTCACGCTGCGCTTCTTCAGCATACTGCTGCATAGCGTAGTTAACCGTTGTATATATCTTTAAGCCATCACGATCTAAATCATAAGGAGTTCCATCGGGACGTGTAATTGACAGCTTCTTGAATTCTTTTTTGATTTCCTCCTTTAGTACGGCACGGAAATAAGGGGCTAAACCCTCGCCATAGTTGGATATTTTTAATTTTAAACCGAGGGGTTTTTCCGTTGCCGCAGACTTTTCTTCCGCAGAAATAAAATTGGAAGCATACATATTTGCCAACACCGAATTTCTACGGTTTAGCGCATTCTGCGGGTAGCGTACTGGTGAGTATACACCGGGACCTTTTAGCATACCGACTAATAAAGCCGCCTGCTCTGCCGTCAATTTATCGGGTGTAGTATTGAAATAGGTGCGTGCTGCGGACTTAATACCAAAAGTATTATAGGCCCCAAAATCTACCGTATTAAAATACATTGTTATAATCTCTTCTTTCGTGTAATTACGCTCTAAACGTACCGCAGTAACCCATTCTTGAAATTTCTGAATGATACGTTTTAACGTATTTTTCGCTCTCCCATCGGAAAATAGATTCAGGGCCAGCTGCTGTGTAATTGTACTCGCCCCCTGCTTTCTACCCGTTAAATTGTAGAAAATAATCGTTATAGTACGTTTGTAGTCAATCCCTGAATGACTATAGAAACGCTTATCTTCGGTAGATACTAAGGCCTGAATTAAAAAAGGGGAAAGCTCGGAATATTTCACATTCGAGCGGTTTTGAATATAATAGGTCCCTAGTACACGGTCGTCCGAAGTAATTACTTCCGACGCCAGATTACTCTTAGGATTTTCTAAATCCGAAAAGGTTGGCAGCTTACCAAACAACCCGATTCGAATACTTAGGATAAATAAAAAACCTAAGGCCACTAAAAAGATCAGAAATTTCCAAAAATTCCCCGTATAACGGCGTACATCCTCACTAGTTAGTTGATCTTGTTTTGTTTCTCGCTTCATTGTATATTTTCTACAGCTTATTGTATTATTACTATGGTAAAGTACAGCATATTACTAGGTTACACAGCTAACAGATAATGTGCCAAATCGTATTTATATGCGTACAAAGGTATTATAAATAATTTCAGGAATCTTTGCCAATGCAGGAATTCACGGTAAAATTACTGATTCAGACGAACTTACTCGGCCAAAAGTATTAAAATATTTTTTTTAGATGCATACACGGGCTCAAAAATCCTTCGTTTTTAAGGGCAGGATAATTTATATTTAACAAATAATTCCGTGTAAAAGGAATATTTACAGCCTTATAAAAGATGTTAACGAACGAAAGCTCATGGATAAAAAAGGATCGGCAAGTTTAATTTTCATATTTATAACCGTGGTTATAGATGTGATAGGGCTAGGAATTATTATACCCGTTATGCCAACCTTGATAAAGACATTAATTGGAGGGAATCTCTCCGATGCCTCCAAGTATGGGGGGCTTCTGATGTTTTCATATGCCTTTACGCAGTTTTTCTTCGCCTCCGTGTTGGGGAATTTAAGCGATCGCTATGGGCGTCGACCTGTACTTTTATTTTCACTAGCAGGCTTCTGTGTAAATTATTGTCTGATGGGCTTTGCCCCAAGCATACTATGGCTTTTTATAGGTAGGCTTGTTGCCGGCATCACGGGGGCGAGTCATACCGTCGCTGCCGCCTATATTGCAGACATCAGCCCCGCAGAAAAAAAAGCACAAAATTTTGGCCTCTTGGGGGCGGCCTTTGGCTTAGGATTTATTATTGGCCCCTTACTCGGTGGGCTACTCGGGCATTACGGCGCGCGGGTACCATTCTTTGCGGCCGCAGCCTTAAGTTTTATCAACCTTATCTATGGGTACTTTGTAATTCCAGAATCTTTAAAACCTGAATTTCGACGTCCTTTCCTTTGGCGAAATGCCAATCCCGTGAGCTCCTTTAAGTTTCTTGCCCAATTCCCTAAAATAAAGGTCCTTATACTGGTTATTTTTCTAATAAATATTGGGGCGCATGCTGTGCAGAGCACATGGTCCTACTATACCATGGAGCGTTACGGGTGGAATGAGCGTATGGTAGGCATCTCGTTGGGATTTATTGGCGTCTTACTAGCGATTGTGCAGGCGGGCTTACTACGGCTAATAATCCCGAAGTTAGGCTTAGCGAACAGCATTGTCGTGGGCATTGCTTTGAATTGCATCGCTATGCCGCTGATGGGGCTCGCGGCAGCACCGTGGATGCTCTTTGCGGCATCTATTCCCTATGTATTTTCAGGAATTGCGGGACCTGCAATACAGAGTTACATCTCCAACCACACACCATTAAACAATCAAGGGCAAATTCAAGGAGGGCTTACTTCCGTAATCAGTCTGACCGCAATTATAGGCCCTCCTTTAATGAGTACATTATTTTCTTATTTCACGAATCCTACGGGAAAATGGTATCTCCCCGGAGCGCCCTTTTTTATGGCTGCCTTCTTGGCAATCATAGCCTTACTGTGCGTGGCCAACTATTTTAAAAAGCAAACAGATTAAGCCAGCCTTAAAAAAGCAGGGCACCTATAATAGGTAGGAAAACGTCTTAATTTTTCTCAAGTAAGCATACGGCATAGGCCACGACACCTTCCTGACGGCCTATAAAGCCCATGGTTTCATTGGTCGTCGCTTTAATAGAGATATCATCACTATCTAAGCCTGTAGCTTCCGCTAAATTGCTTTTCATAGCAGCAATATAGGGTTTAATCTTCGGCGCTTCTAAGCAAAGCATCGCGTCGATATTCCCAAGGGAGTATCCCTTATCTTTTATTAATTGGATACAGTGCTTCAAAAGTACGATACTCGAAATGCCCTTCCACTGATCGTCCGTATTGGGGAAATGGTAGCCTATATCCTCTAAATTTGCTGCCCCTAAGATAGCATCACAGATCGCATGCACTAATACATCGGCATCAGAATGTCCAAAAGCACCAGCGTGGTGATCCAGCTGTACGCCGCCCACAATAAAGGGATGTCCTTCTTTCATTTGGTGAACATCAAAACCAAAACCTACTTTTATTTTCATGATAAGACGAATATAAGGATAAGAAAACTAAAAGAGGCTACACCCGTTAGATGTAGCCTCTTATTTTATTTTATGAAACAGGGATTAGACTGTTGTCTCTTCTTCTACCGGCTCGAATTGATCGAACAAATCAGAAAATCCTTCATAATCCGTATCGCTCTGAGGTTCGAAGACGGCAATACCTGATGATTTAGCGTAGCTTAATACAGCGGCATTTACATTTTCATCAGCCACTACTGCGACATCCGAATAGCTTAACGCACCTTGATAGATCGCTTCGTAGCTACCATCACCGTAAGGGGCAACTTCCTGCGCTGTCATATCTCCAGTAAGCGCCATCGCACCATATTTCGAAGTTAAAGTACCTGAAAATTCTTCGTTATATAACGAATATAATACTTTTACGCCTTTAAATGTTGGGTCATCTTTGTAAGCAGTCTTTAATAAGACAGGAACTAATGCGCTAAACCAACCATGGCAGTGTACCACATCTGGGGACCAGCCTAATTTTTTAACAGTTTCCAGGGCTCCTTTACAGAAGAACGCTGAGCGCTCATTATTGTCTGCAAAGAATTGACCATTCTCATCAGAAAAAACTTTTTTCCGCTGAAAATAATCTTCATTGTCCAAAAAGTAAACTTGCATACGTGCGGCAGGCAATGAAGCTACTTTAATTATGAGCGGATTATCATTGCTATCCACCACGATATTCATACCTGACAACCTTATCACTTCGTGAAGACGATTTCTGCGCTCATTAATATTACCAAAACGTGGCATCAAGATTCTGATTTCAAAACCTTTTTCTTGCATTGCTTGTGGTAGTTGGCGAGTAATTTCAGAAATTTTACTTATTTCGAGGAAAGGCGACATCTCGTGGGTTATAAACAATATCTTCGTTTTTGCCATCTCCAGTTGTTTTTTTTAATTGTATAGAACAGTAAAATCGGTTCACAAAGGTACAGAAAATAAATGAATTTTACAATTCTCTACAAATCATAGCTTTACATTAAGGAATTTTATACTCACTTTTGCAGCGATAAAACTTTTTGAAAGTGGAAATATTTAAAACAAAAAAAGCCCTGCAAGATTATTTAGAATCTGCGCGCTTGCAGCATAAAAAAATTGCTTTAGTACCCACCATGGGCGCCTTACATCAAGGACATATCTCCTTAATTGACTACGCCAAACCCCTGTCGGATATTATTGTATGCAGTATTTTTGTAAATCCTACACAGTTTAATGATCCGAATGATTTAGCGAAATATCCGAGACCCATAGCTAATGACATCCAATTATTGGAAGCTGCAAACTGTGATATTCTCTTCCAGCCGTCGGTAGAAGAGATGTACAGCGCAGATGAAAAATGGTCCCTAGATTTAGGGAACTTAGCTAATATCTGGGAGGGTGAAAAACGACCAGGTCATTTTCAAGGGGTGACACAGATTGTATATAAACTATTTTCCTTAGTACAGCCTGATATTGCCTGCTTTGGGCAAAAAGATTTCCAACAAGTGATGGTCATCCAGCATATGATCCAGGTGAAACAGTTAGCCATAGAACTAGCCATATGCCCAATTATTCGCGCTGAAAATGGCTTAGCGTTAAGCTCCCGTAATAGCCGTCTTTCGGAAACGGCCTTGGAAGAGGCCCTGGCACTTTCTCGGGTACTGAGCTGGACAAAGGAAAATTTCCAACGACTACCACTCTCGGAATTAAATAGCGAAGCGCTACGCCAACTATCGGCAAGTGAAGGTGTCGAAGTGGAGTATTTTGCCATTTGTGAAAGCCGCAGCCTCGAGCAAGCGACAAGCATTGCCGATGACAAACAGTATGTAGCCCTGCTGACGGCATGGGTGGGGGGCGTTCGCCTGATCGATAATATGATATTGAATTAACGATATTTTCCTTCTATCCCCTACTTTTTAATTTTTTAAGCTGTAATTTTGTAGCATGACAATAGAGCTAATGAAATCCAAGATTCACCGTGTGCGTGTCACACAGGCTGAATTAAATTACGTTGGAAGTATCACCATTGATGAGGATTTAATGGATGCGGCAAATATTATTGCCAATGAGAAAGTACAGATTGTAAACAATAACAATGGTGCGCGTTTAGAAACCTATGTTATTCCCGGTCAACGTGGATCTGGGACTATTTGTTTAAATGGTGCTGCAGCACGTCTGGTACAAGTAGGTGATATCGTAATTATTATCTCTTATGCAAATATGACTCCAGAGGAAGCAAAAACACATATTCCAGCTGTCATTTTCCCCGATGACAATAACAAGCTGATAAAATAATCATTGATAGTTAGTCGCATTATACAAATCATTTAAGTAATTTTGAAACACTATATCCCAAGATATAGTGTTTTTTTTGTTGTATTCTAAAACATATAGACCCTATTTAGCCTTATTTATGGCCTTTCTGATGAGCAGTATTATCATCAGTGGTGTCATCTTTATGCATAAGGAAATTACGTCTACAGGTGAGATTATAACACATATTCACCCCTATAATTTTGGGGAAAAGAATAAGCATCAGCATGACTCGGATGCACAAATCCGCCTTTTAGATGTCTTGTATCACGGAACCTACTTGGAACCAAGTTTCACGAATCACTCCTTCTTAGCGCCAACTTTTTTCACAATTAATTACAGCTCAACAATATTCGATGATGTAATTAAGGCGACTATCTTTTATCTTTTCTTACGCGGCCCTCCAGCCTTAGCATACTAACAATAGCTAATCCTTTAAAGGATTTCATCACTTATGCAGCCTACAGCCTGTATAAGACTCTATATTTATGCTTTATTAATACCCTAGAAAAGAATGAGAATTCCGTACTTATGGCTTTTTATAGCCCTATTTTTCCCTACACATATTTTTGCACAGTCCTTTATAAAAGGCACAATCATAGATTCAAAAAGTCAGCCTATTGCCAATGCAAGCTTAAGATTTGAGAAAACTACTCTCGGAACTTCCAGTAAGGAAACTGGAAATTTTGAGCTTCAAATTCCTGTAGGCACAAAAAGTATCCTTCAGATATCCGCCGTAGGGTTTCTTCCTCAGAAGCGTGAAATAACCATTTCCGATCTCGAGCAACCCCTTCAAATACAACTGATGGAGGATCATTTAAACTTAAATGAGGTTGTAATTTCGGCTACAAGAAATCGGGTTAACAGACGTGAGGCTCCTGTTATTGTCAATGTCCTTAGCCCAAAATTATTCGCTGCGACACAGTCTGTAGCGATGTCTGAGACACTCAACTACCAGCCTGGTGTGCGCATTGAGACAAACTGCCAAAATTGCGGTTTTACCCAAGTACGCTTAAATGGATTGGAAGGAGCATACTCCCAAATATTAATTAATAGCCGCTCCATATTTTCAGCCTTAAACTCAGTCTATGGCTTAGATCAAATTCCTACTTCCATGATCGAACGTATTGAAGTCGTACGCTCAGGAGGGTCTGCCCTATTTGGTGCCAATGCGATTGCTGGAACCATCAATATTATTACCAAAGATCCTATTGAAAACGATTGGTCTATAAAGTCCACAAACTCCTTAATCGGAGGACGCGCATGGGACAATACGGTAGATTTCAATACCTCCTTAGTAAATGAGGATCTTATGTCCGGCGTAACATTCTATGGGATGAATAGAAATCGTCAGGCTTTTGATGCCAATAGGGATGGTTTTTCGGAAATCACGAAACTTCGCAATACCACATTCGGGGCTAAAGCATTCTACAAGACCTCAGAAAACAATAAGATTACCTTTGACTTCAGCACACTGAATGAATTCCGTCGTGGTGGAGACCAACTAGAAAAAGCGCCACACTTCACGGATATCACCGAGCAGATTGAAACAAACTCATATATCGCGGGATTGACATATGATCATTATTTCAAAGACTTTAACAGCAAACTATCCCTATACTCCTCTGTACAGAAATCTAATAGAAATAGCTATTATGGTGGCTTAGGGGGGGAGCGCACAGCGCTAGACTCTGTAACGGCAGCCAATGCATATGGTACTACAAGTGACTTTTCCAGCTCCTCAGGGGTGCAGTACACGCATAATTTCGAGCGCGATGTCTTAACCGTAGGAGCAGAATTTACAAGCAACAACACGGCAGATAAAATTCCAGGGTATGAGCGCCTGATTGATCAAAAAACAAAAAATATCGGCTCCTATGCGCAGTATGAATGGAAGCCTACAGATGCTTTAAAAACGTTAATTGGTGCGAGATACGACTATTCCATCATTGATGGAACATATAACTTGGGCTTAATCAAAAGAAACTCCAAATTAAGTTTTGGCACCTTCTCACCGAGATTAACAGTGTTATATGATATTATCGAGAATCTTCAATTTCGTGGAGGCTATGCGCGAGGATTTCGTGCTCCCCAAGCGTTTAATGAAGACATGCATGTTTCCTCCATCGGAGGGCAACAAGTATTTGTATTAATGGGTGAAAACCTGAAAACAGAATACTCCAATGCCTATACCGGTTCCTTCAACTACAGTAAGAGCTTTGGCAATGTGCAGACAAGCTTCTTAGTCGAAGGGTTTTACACACAACTCCAAAATCCATTTACCACAGTTCTATCTTCCGACGAAGATGGCCTGCTAATTCAGGAGATGCAGAATGGTGAAAATGGTAAAGTTTATGGAACGAATGTTGAAATAAACATTGCTCCCTCAGATAAGTGGACTTTCCAAGCGGGAGGAACAATTCAACGCTCCCGCTATAAATCGCCACAGCTTATCTTTGAAACAGAGGACCCTGCAGCAACAGTAAGCTCTAAGCAGATGCTTCGTTCGCCCAATACCTACGGCTTCTTAACGGCCAACTGGAAGCCTACCTCAAAATTAGCTGCTGACTTAACCAGCGTATATACGGGTAGCATGCTCGCGCCACATATCTTTAAAGGAGAACGTATGGAGCTCAAGAATACACCACAATTTTTGGAGGTTAATCTACGCTTAGGCTACACCTTTAGCCTAAGAAAAGAATATAGCTTAGAGCTTTCTGGTGGAGTACAGAATATTTTCAATGCCTATCAGAAGGATTTTGACCGTGGACCGTTACGTGATTCAGACTATATCTATGGGCCATCACGTCCTCGAACATACACCTTAAGCGTAAAAATTGGACATTTTCACTAATGAAAAAATTTTTATTAATCGGTTTTTTAATCCTCTTGCGCCTGTCAGTTCAGGCGCAAGAGATTAATTGGCTAAGTTTTCCCGCACTCGCAGACTCCTTAGCTAGTAATCCTAAGCCAATTTTAATATTTTTCCATACCGACTGGTGTGGCTACTGCCGAAAGATGGAGAAGGAGGTTTTCACAAAACCAGCAATTATAGCCTCAATAAATGCAAACTACTATGCTGTTAAATTTGACGGCGAGTCAAAGGAATCTTTTGTATTCGATGGGCAGCTCCTAAAAAACCCCTACCCTAAACGTAAGAATTCATTGCATGAAATAACGCTTCTGCTCGCTCGCAGAGGAAATACTTCGGCAGCACAGAAGCCTATAGTAACCTTTCCTACGACGCTAATCTTTAATAGTGAATTTATTTTACAAGAAAAGAGCTACAACTATCTTTCTGAAAAACAACTACATAAACTCCTAAGCCGTCCCTCAAAAGTGGATTAATATTTTTTTTATCAATTCCCCTGTAGCAAATAGTAAATTTGAACGTTTGAAGATATATAACATTTAAATTAACCAACATATGAAAAAGATCTACACGTTATTTTTACTTGGAGCTTTAGCATGTAGCAGCTTTTTAGCCTGCAGCAAATCAGATGATTACGACAAATACCTGGAATTACAAGAGCTAGAGAAACAACGTATTGAAGCACAAATAGCGCTCCAAAAGCCTATTTTAGAAAAATATGCAGCCGAGAATTTTAACAATGCTAAATTAGATTCTGCAACGGGAATATGGTATGAAGTATTAGCCCCAGGAAACAGTGAGAGCTACAGCTACAGTTACAATAGCGTAGAAGGCATTCTTTTTCCAAACATCAAAGTTGCTTTTAAAGGGCAGTTAATCGATGGTACGACCTTCGAAGAGTCTACGGCAGGAAGTTTTAAAATATTTGGCTTAAAATCCCGTATCTTAGCGTGGAAGCATGCCTTTTTCCCACAAAAAATCGGTGAGTTAAAAATTGGTGGCCTAACGGAACAAGGGTTAAAAAAAGGATCCAAGATTCGCTTTATCACATATTCAGTACTAGGCTATGATAACGCGACAACAGTGGATAAAGTACCCGCTAATTCTCCGTTAGTCTATACGATAGAAGTGTTGGAAATCACAAATGACCAAATAAATGTTACCCAATAGGAACCTTACAATTACTATACTTAAAAAAATACATACCTATATAAAAATGAAAAACTATTTAAAACCACTTATTGTTGCATTAATTGCAGTAACTACATTCTCCGCATGTTCAAAAAATGATGATTACGCAAAGTATGTGGAGCAGCAAAAACTTGAAGAAATTCGTAAGAAAGAGCAATTAGCTTTGCAGAAACCTTTATTAGCAGCCTATGCAGCTAAAAATTTTGAAAATGCCGTTTATGATACTACGTACGGTATCTGGTATGAGGTATTAGCTCCAGGTGATAATGAATCCTATAAATACGAATACAGTGGTTCAGGAATTAAATTTCCTTATATAAGAATTAGCTATAAGGGAGAATTATTAAATGGTACTGAGTTTGACGCTACCCCTGTAGATATCTCCCGTGTATTCCAGTTAGGTGATTTAATACCAGCATGGCAGATTGCATTTTTACCTTTAAAAATTGGAGAAAACTCCATCGGTGGGTTAACAGCGAACGGCTTGAAAAAAGGCTCAAAAATTCGTTTTGCAACACCATCAATTTGGGCTTATGACCAGAGTGTAAGCGCAAAAATTCCAGCAAATTCACCATTAGTATTTACGATTGAAGTCGTTGACATCTCCAACAACACCATTAGTATTACCCAATAGTTTGCACCCTCAATAAGCTTATAACAAGATAAGCTAAACAACTATATTTTAAAACATTACTAGAAGAGCCCGAAATATTTTCGGGCTTTTTTTGTTTTTATAACTGAAAGAAAAAATAAATTTCCCCCAAGACTGCCACTGCAATTTAAGGGAATAGACAATTTCAATTATTCTGCGTAAAATAAAAGATATAGCGTAATTTTACGGAAATCATATTCCACGAACATGAAAATAGCTTTAGCACAACTGAATTATCATATCGGTAATTTTGAAGCCAACACAGCCAAAATTTTAAAAAGCATTGCTGATGCTAAAAAAGACCAAGCAGATCTGATTGTTTTCGCAGAATTAGCAATCGGCGGCTATCCGGCGAAAGATCTTCTGCGGTCCACCGTATTTTTGGACTCCTGTGAGCAGGCAATAGACACCATTGCTGAAGCCTGCACAGATATTGCCTGCATCATAGGTGCTCCCATTCGCAATACCAGCCAGAAGGGAAAATCGCTCTTTAATGCCGCATTATTTATTGAGAATGGGGCTGTAACGCATATCGCTAAAAAAGGCCTCCTTCCAGACTATGACGTGTTTGATGAATACCGCTACTTTGAACCAGCCATAGACTTCTCCTGCTTGACTTTTAAAGGCATTAAGATTGCCCTCACCATCTGTGAAGATTTATGGAATATGGAGAATATAAATTCATATGTCATCAATCCCATAGATATGCTTGCGGAGGAAAACCCCTCCCTCATTATTAATATTGCGGCCTCTCCTTTCTCCTATACACATTTTGAGGAGCGTAAAAAGATCTTAATTAAACAAGCTCAAACTTACAAGCTTCCCTTACTTTATGTCAATCAGGTAGGCGCTCATACAGACATTATTTTTGACGGACGCTCCTTAGTTTTCAATGAACAGGGGGAGCAACTGTTGGAATTGGCGGCTTTTCAAGAAGACCTTCAATATTATGAAGTCGGTGATTCTGTGGCTGCTACGCCAGTAGATTTCTCAGAAATAGCTTTAATCCATCAGGCATTAGTTTTAGGCTTACGTGATTATTTCAGTAAATCTGGGTTTAAGAAAGCTGTCTTAGGCCTATCTGGAGGCTTAGACTCGGCTATTGTCGCAGCTTTAGCATGTGAAGCTTTAGGAGCGGAAAATGTTTTCGCCGTCCTAATGCCTTCCATCTACTCTTCTGACCACTCCATCAAAGATGCCTTAGATTTAGTGAAAAATACAGGCTGCAAGCATCAAATAATCCCTATAAAAGATGTAGCCAATGCCTTTGAGCATATCCTTGCGCCAACTTTCCAAGGTTTAGCCGCCGATACAACAGAGGAAAATATTCAAGCGCGCACACGTGGCACCCTCTTGATGGCTATCTCCAATAAAATGGGCTACATCCTATTAAACACTTCGAATAAGTCCGAAGCTGCCGTAGGATATGGAACCTTATATGGAGATATGGCAGGCGCTATTTCTGTGATTGGCGATGTATATAAGACGCAAGCTTTTGCCTTAGCACGCTACATCAACCGCGAGCGTGAGATTATCCCTGTAAATACCATCGTCAAGCCACCCTCCGCGGAGTTACGTCCTGATCAAAAGGATTCCGACTCACTCCCTGAGTATGAGGTGTTAGACGCCTTATTACATGGATTTATAGAAAATGAAAAATCAGGTTCTGAACTTGTAGCGCTAGGCTATAATCCTGCGTTAGTACAAAGAATTGCTCGGTTGGTAAACAATGCGGAATTTAAACGCTTCCAATGTCCACCGATTTTACGTGTCAGCCCAAAGGCATTTGGTGCAGGACGTACAATTCCTTTAGTAGCAAAATATCCTTTTTAATTTTTTTTAGGAAAGCTATTAAACTAATTAATATATTAACAGTCTAATATGTAATAAATTATCAATACTATGAAAAAGATACTCTTCTTCTTTTTGATTGGAATCTTCGTTGCTTCTTGTTCTTCACAGCAGTATAATACAACTAGGGTGCAGAAATTAGATTTCAGTCAATTCAAAACTTATGGTTGGTTACCTCCTGTAGACTCTTTATCAAAATCATATTTTGATAATAATATCGCTCAGACAAATATTATGGAATCTGCGAACCAGGAGTTAGCAGGTAGAAATTTACAATACAGCAAAGATAATCCAGATATTTTATTCCGTTATATTGCTATTGTAAATAATAAATCACGCTTAATCTATGGCAACTATGGCTGGGGTGGTGGCTACTGGGGTGGTCTTCGAGGATTTTATAACCCATGGTACGGTGGCTGGGGAGGCTGGGGCGGAGGCTACAGTAACCCTATAGGACGTGAGCGCTTCCGTTATGGTCATATTATTATTGAAGCTATCGACCGTAAGAGCAACAAAGTCGTTTGGCAAGCAAGGGGATCCGCAGAGATTAAAAATCCGGAGAAGTCAATCAATAAATTGCCCACTGTGGTAAAGAAAATTATTGCACAATACCCTATTCAGGCTAAGAAATAATCATAAAAAAAAGGAGTCCGGTAAGTATATCGGACTCCTTTTTTTTATGATTATTAACTATCATATTTCCTTAATAGAATTATTAGAGGCTATAAGGAAGCTCGTAATTGCAAATAAAATGGAACTTCTTTATGTACTCTCTTTTTACTTAAGATAAGATTTGCTGCAGTAATACCCATCCCCTTAAAATCGGTAGATATTGTTGTAATACCATTTAAGATATATTTCTTAAATGGCGTTTCATTATAAGATATTAAGCCTACATCTTGACCTAGTGAATGTGTACTCGCACATATTAACTTTAAAAATATAGCCAACTCATCATCACTTAATGTTATATAGACATCTCCCTTCTTTAATGTTAAGTTTGCCAACGACGGCACTAATACATGCTTAAAATTATATTTCTGACAGAATTTATAATATCCTTTAATGATTGATTTCGGGTAGTAGCTATTATCTGGAAATACGAGTTTAATCGTTTTATATTTTTTCAATGCCGGTAGTGCCTGTTCTAAAGCATCAAATATGTCTTTTTCAAAGTTTTCGTAAACGGCTGCAAATTCTCCTTGAATATCTTTTAAAAGACTTCCTAGAAGTACTAACTTTTCTTTTGGAAGTTCATTAATAATTTTAGAAGCTTCCTCATTTTCCCTAATAAAATGAGGTGATATAACGATATACTGATATGATTTTGAAAGTCCATCTAAAGATTTCTTAAAATATTTTAAGTCATTATTATAAACATAAAGATCAATAATAGTATCACTACCTAACGTATTTGCAAAAGCATCGTAAATCGCTTTTTTATGAGAACTTAATTTATTTAAGAATAGGGCTATTTTTAATCCATTAATTTCTTCATTAACGCATATATAATATCCCTTTCCCGGTACTGACTTTATACATTCAAGTTTTTTCAAATACTTATATCCCTTTTCAACGGTGTCTCTAGAGATATCCAAATTATAACTCAGCTCATTAATGGAAGGAAGTGCGTCGTTAATTTTTATTTCTCCATTAGTTACGGCATCGATGATAGCATGAGCGAGCTGCAGATATTTAGGCTTTACCGAAGATTCTTTTATATGAATAAAATCATAAGATATAGTAGCGCTCATAATACAGATAGAATAGATGGTTAATAATTCGTATAGATTTACCTACCTAAGGTAGCCCAAATGATTTTATTTAAAAAATTATTCCATGTAAAAAATTATTCCATGTAAAAAATTTTTGATAAGGGCACAGTGATAGGAGAATTATCAGGATTACAAAGCATGATATCTGCCATATATGCCCACCACTGTTGCACTATTTTTTGTAGTGCTAACTCTTGAGAGCCGACACGATCAACTTCTTGGTATGCAAATAATGTTTCACCATCATCATCAAGAAAAATAGAATAATTGCTAATTCCATGATAAGATAATAGGCTTTTTAATGCGGGCCATATTTCTGCATGTCTCCGAAAATATTCTTCCGCATTTCCTTTTTTCAAAAACATCTTAAAAGCTATTTTTTTCTTTTTCATAGCTTGTTATTTTTGAGATTCTATGTGATAAGTGCCTGATCCAACCTGTACCTGAATATATCCATTATCCTTTCTCAAATACTTGACTAAAGGCTGTGAATTTAATGGTTTGCCATTTACAATTACGTTCTGAACAACATCAGAGGGTATATGAATGACTGCATCGACATTCACAGGGACAGTGATTATTTGTATAATTTTCTCTCCTTGTTTTCTCCAAGAGCTTACTATTTCACCTTGAATAGATTGATACTTTACAGATGCATAATTAACTTTTTCAGGAGCAATTTCTGGTCGTATTTGAATAGTTTTATAGGCAAGAGAAGTGTTTTTAATTCCGCCCATATGCTCAAAAAACCATTCATTAACTGATCCAAAAGCATAGTGACTAAAGGAATTCATAGCGGCATTATGTCGAAATCCTTCCCCCTTAATATAAGAATCCCAACGTTCCCAAATGGAAGTCGCTCCATTAACAACTTCAAATCCCAAAGAGGGGTATGCTTCAGATAAGATAAGATGATATGCTTGCGCACTTTTTCCGACGGAAGAAAGCGCAGGAAGAAGAGGTTTAAACCCTAAAAATCCAGTGCTTAACTTCCTATCGTTCTTTTCCACAAGATCCTCTAAATATTTCCCCGCAAGGTCTAAGTCTGCTTGTTCAAATAAGCCCATGTAAATGGCATTAGCATAGGCTGTCTGCGTAAAACCTGAAAAGGAATCACTTCCCTCCGTGACATATCCTGCGGCATTTCCATAACGACTATTTTGAATTTTAAATCGACCATCTTTATCTATATAATGTTGCTTTATAGCAGCTTTTATACGTTTTGATATTTTCTCATAATTAGCCGCTAGATCATAATCTGATACACCTAAGGCCATCTCCTTCATCAATCTAGCACAGTAATAATAATAAAAAGAGGCAAGTAAGTCTGGGGAAGTTTTCTCACCAATACTTAACCAATCTCCGAATCCACCTTTGGGACTTATATCTTCAAATGCTCCTTCAGCAAGTACATATGTACCATGAGAGCGGGTGTATAAAAAGTCCATATATTTTTTCATAAAAGGCATCGAAGCACGCACAATCCGTTCATCTTGATAAGCCTTAAAAATCTCATACGTACAAATGACTCCAGCATCTGACCAACCTGGAGAAAAACTATCCTCCGCACGAATCGCTGCCACTCCTTGGGGGGATTTAGGCATTGGCGCATAAATTGGATAGGCCCCATTATCCCACTGTGCATCATTTAAATCTTGAATCCATTTCGTATGAAAAGCGGCTATATCCGTATTATATAAAGCCGAACGCATATACACCTGCGCATCACCAGTCCATGCTAAGCGTTCATCACGTTGCGGGCAATCTGTTGGAATATCTAAATAATTTGCTTTTTGAGTCCATACAATATTTGAATATAGCTGATTTAAAAGCGCATTATCAGTTTCAAAAGACCCCACTTTTTCTAAGTTAGAACTAAGCGCTAAGCCTTTAATAAAACTGAGCTCTTGGGGGGCATGAATTCCACTGACCTCGACAAATTGAAAGCCATGATAGGTGAATTTAGGAGACCAAGATTCTCCCTTACTGTCGCCTCGAAAAATATAGGTATCCGTAGCCCGTGCTCGACGAAGATTTTCAGTCATCAGACTACCATCAGGATTAAGCATTTCCCCGTATCTCAATTGGAGAACTGTACCTTTGGGGGCTTTCAAATTTATCAATTGCACGATACCTGCGAAATTCTGTCCAAAGTCAATAATAAACTTCTTTTCTCCCCTTGGATAGATTTTCTTAGCCGTTAAGGTATCGCTGACTTGTACAGCCTGCGATGGATACAGCTGAAGATTGCGCTCTACAGACACCACCGTGACAGCATCCCAATGCTTATCATTAAAGGATGCTAGTCTCCAATTGGTAGGTTCTAAACTTGCATCAAATCTCTCCCCAGCCAATAAATCAGCTTCTAAGATGCCACCTGTACCTACTTTCCAGGACTTGTCAGTGTGTATCCGCTGACTGCTCCCATCGGTAAATTCCACCTCTACTTGCGCCTTTAGCAGTGGAAAATCACCATAAAAGCCATACGTCTTTGCAGTTCCGACAAGCAATGCGTAGCCCAAATAGCCCGCATACCATCCAGCTCCTAAGACTGCAGAAAAACTATTTACCCCTTGCTTAACATCTTCTGTAACATCATAGACTTGATAATATACACGCTTGTTATAATCAGTCCATCCTGAAGGAAAATAGTCTTTACCTATTCTATTTCCATTGATATAGAATTCGTGAACACCAAGAGAGCTAATATATAATCTAGCTTTTTTTATTGGCTTTTTCAGTATGGATGTAGTTCTCAAATAAGGAGATGGCGGTAGCTGTAGTTCTTTATTTTTATTCAGCATATTTAAATCACAACCTATCCACTGTGCAGACCAATCAGAGGCATTTAAAAGGCCCAGCTCAAAAAAGGAAACTTTAGACCATTCCGTAAGTTGCCCTAGTTGATCCCAAATTTGAACTTTCCAAAATGCTTTTTTTCGAGAGAGTAAATCTTTCCCGGCATATTCTACCTGAATATTCCTAGCGTCGTCAACCTTTTTAGAGTCCCATAAATCTGCTTTATTTTCAGCGAGTAGCTCCTCCGAGGAGGCTACGAGAATACGGTATGCCGTTTGCTTTTGTGCAAATCCCTCAGAAGTTAATCCCCAACTGAGGCGAGGCTGAGACTGATCAATAAAAGGAATACGTTTATATTCTACTTTTAAATCTACCAATGAAATACTACTTTTTGCTAATATAGATTGCGCTGTTAAGATGATCAGCAAAAGAGAAAAGATGTAAGATTGTAATTTCATAGTGATTATTTTTTCAACGTTATAGTCCATCTTCCTTTAGCTAAAGAAAGCAAATTTCCTTTTGAAGCTACAGGTTCATTATTTATAGTTACAGCTTTATAGCTTTTGGCAGGTAGTGTTAATTCCGTATCTGCAGGCAGGTCAAGCTGCATTCGTATTTCAGTAGAATCCTGCTGTATAGATACTTTTATATAGCCATTTACGGAATGAACACGCGCATCTGCAAATGTGAGATTTCCAATCTGAGGTTTTATAGCAATAGTTTTATAACCTGGGCTTAAGGGTTTTATCCCACAGATATAGGCTGACATAATTGTCAGACCACCACCAGACCACGCGTGATTTACTGTTCCTCCACCAAAGCCATCCTTTCCAATTCCCCATCCCTCAAATAGCGTGGTAAAATAATCGTTGTTTACCATTGTTGCGAAACGCTCTTCATGTCTACGATTTGCTTCTTCAGGAAGTTGCATCTGATACATGGCTTCATAGACATACTTTTCCATATAAGGGCTAGCATTCCTCTCCAAGGAAAAGACACGTTTTATTGCAGGATAGAAAGATTCCTCGGCGATACCAGCTAGCACGGCTAAGGCATGCACACGATCATCTGTACGTCCACTATATGCTGGATCACGGTAAGAAATGCCATTCCAATAACGCGCGTTGAACGTTTTTTTAAACTGCTGCATAAAACTTAAATATTTAGCCGCATCTTGCGGCTTATTGAGTACTTTAGCGACTTCATAATTCCCCTTCACAGCTAAATAGTACCAAAGATTGTATAGGAGAAGCATATCTTTATTTTCTCCCCAATCCCCCCAAGTCCAATCCCCATCACGAAATTTCACGAGCCCATCATCTGTTATTTCCCACAAAGCTAAATAACGTTGTATTTGGGGATACGTCTCTACCAAGAGAGTCCGATCCCCGGTATGCAGGTAATACATCCATGTGCCATAATAACCTATGGAGGCTAGAATTTGATCAGGCAGCTCCTTAGACCAGTTTCCTGCAGGAATAGGAGAAAATAAGCTGCCATCAATTCGTTGCCAGTCGATTAATTCTTTAAGCCATTTTCGGGTAAGCTGATGGGAAGAGGGACTTAAGGCGTAAAAAGCCTCCTCCGCCTCCAACACGGCATCGCCCGTCCACTGTGCACGTTCTCGATCTGGACAATCCATGTAATTATCACGCATCGTAATATATAAAGTGCGAGCAGCCTTTTCCCGTAATTTATTTAAAAAGGTATTCGAGGAGTTAAAAGTACCGGTAAATTCAGTGTCATAGCCTGTTTCCCGATAACTTAAGCCCAGCACTTTTACTCCCGAAGGAATGATATAATAAAGTTCATGACCATTTAACCAACCTAAACTTTCATACTCTTGAACACCATCTCTACATTTATACGCAGCGCGAACATTATCTGTTGATCCATTATAGGTCGTATTGTTATCCGTCAACATACGGATCAACTGTCCTGCTTTTGCCTCCACTTTAAGGTATGGCGTAAATTGCATGTTATAAGGAAGCTTAACTTTTATTGTATCTCCATGCTGACGTATAGTAGCAAGGTCAATATTTTTTAAACCAAAGTCTTTCCATTGAGGAATTGGACGTACGTATAAATTATGCCAAGGAGCAATCCCTTTAGGGCCATACACTTCGACAGGTTGGAAGCCATTTTTTTTTGTTGATTTCTTTTTTAGAAACCAGGCCTCATCAGCAAGCGATGCATCATATAAAATATTTGATTCTGCCAATCTAAAATTAGGTTTAGGATCGTCAGAAGTTTGGTATTCACGCAACCGTTTTACCATCCAAGAAGCATTACTATTTAATGCTGTATGTGAGGATGAAATATAAAGGCCTAGTTTACCAGAGCTATTATGTGAAAATCCTTGCTTCCCAAAATACCATACTTTTAAAGAAATGGTATTCTCACCGACTGTCAAATACTTGGCAATATCTACTTCATCAGCATAAGTATCACGAGGATTAGGACCTCGCTTAAGGCCTCCCTCGAAAATTACTAGCTGATCGTTAATATATAACCAATACTTAGAATCTACAGCAATAGTAAGCACTAGCGCGGTAGGCTTTGTAGACAATTTAAAGTCTTTCCGGAATCCTGCCCACACATTTACCGAATCTGCTGACGCAGTTTTCAAACCTATCCACTGCGCTTCTGAAGCCTTTACCAGGCCGCTAGAAAAATAACATGAAAACAATAAAAAAACTAGTAATCTACACATATTATCGAATTATTTTCACCCCTTTTGGAGCCTTAATAATGGTCTTCACAGACTTATTTTGTTGCTTCTCATGGCGGACAAACAAAGGCCCAAAAGGAGTTGGGAATGTCCCCTCCGCAAATTTTAAATCACCTAGATTTGGGCGTACTAAAATCGTCTTCGCTCCTGCTTCAACAACTTTGATACCCAAGATATGCTCCGTCATCCATGCGGTAGGGCCAGATGCCCATCCATGGCTAAAGCTATGTCTAAACCCTTGGTAGCAATAGTCGCCGAAGCTGGCATGAATATCTATTTTACCCTGCGGCACCAATTCGTCTATACGTGCAGCATTAGGAAGCCAATCCATATTGAAATCCTCCCAAAAGGTCGTCGCTCCTAAATCGAGCATTGCTCCCCAATAATTACGAATTATATCTATTGCAGCCTGATAATTTTCTGCTTTAGCCATTGTTTGCAACATGTAATAACCGTAAAATGTAGAGAAATTCTTAGCTCCTCCCACGGATATGACTTCAGAATCCATTTGCTGAGCATCGCCTAAACCTGTCAACCCTAATAGGGCCGCTGCTTGCTTAGAGTTAGCATGCGCAGGAATATATTTTTTTAATTTCATCACTCCCTCATCCGCAATTTTCATCGTTTCAACATCACCTATCACCTTAGCCAACTTAGAAGCTTCCTCCAAAGACCATAGCGCCATAGCCTGTAAACCAGCATGTATCGCTTCAGGATTATCGGACGATGGCCAATCTAAGAATCGAGTGCCATCAAAAAACTCTTTACTATCGGGGCCAATTTTAGATGTTATTAAGCGTACTAAACCCGCTAAATATTCTTGCTGTTCCTTAAGATATGCTACGTCAGCATGATGCATATACCAATCGTGATGAATAATAATCCACCACATAGAATAAGTGCTAATACCACACATCCAATTTGGTAGCGGAGTGGTCTCTCTCGCTAAATCTAAACTTTTAGGAACAACATCATTATATCCAAAGACCGTATTTATCGTTGCTACTTCAGGGTGTAAATCACCTACCCAAACTAACCTATCACGTTTAATAGCATCCCACAAATAATCTTGCATATTTACATGTACGGTATAGGCTCCAACCTCCCAAATTTTATTCAAGCGCTCATCAGAACTTTTAAAGCTTCCTACATAAGGTATATCTCTATAGGTTGCCGCAGCCCTTACTTCGCGTAACAGTAGTGAGGTATCTTCCCCTAGTAAGTCTATACGCAAAAATCTAAATCCCGTTTCTCCAGTTTTATTTTTTCCCAACCAAGGGAGTTCAATCGTGAAGTCTCGCATAGCGTGATCATTAGTTGCGCCATGCAAGCCTATTTCAGCGTTTGTTTCAGATACCGACTCTCCAAATCTCAGTCGCACCTTTTGTGTTTTGTTGCCTCCAGTAGTCATTCCAGTAACAAGCTCAACACTGCCATTTATCTCCTTCCCAAAATCTAAAATTACACTCGCTTGCTGGCTTCCTACATTTTTAAGCTCGATCATATTATCATTAACTAAAGTCGCTTGTCCCGTTTTAACTTTTAGAAACTCCCTGCTATTCGTAATATTTCCCTGCTCCCAAATAACGCGTGTGGGATAGATATATTCCGTACTGAGCGGACTCATAATTGGATTTTTGGAAATTTGAGCTTGCACAAGGTTACACATTAGCGCTTCAAACGCTATAGTAATAACCATGTAAGCTAGTGGCAGAGCTTTACGCGGTAGTATCATAAATTTATAATTGGTGGTTATTAAGAGTAATTTAAATATAAAATATTAGAAGGGCATCCTGCACTATCCTGCGGACGCCCATGATTCTAATTATTACGCTTATAATTTAGTTGCTGGAAAATTTATAGTTGCCAGATTTTAGTTTGTAGGTAAGTTTTCCCTCCTTCTCATGCTGCAATTGAAGCTGTGGATGTGAGCGCAACTTCTCAGAAGAGTCCAATTTTAACAAGGCTTCTGTATTTGGAGGTATTGATAGATTGAGCTGTAGAAATCCATTTTCCCTAGACCAATTAGCTTGAATTGTTCCTCGCGGGGAATCGTAATTTACATGCGCAAATGTTAGTGTAGTTTCATTAGCTCCTGGAGGCTGAATAACAAATGATTCATAGCCATTTTTCGGAGATTTAATACCTCCAACACCTTCGATATACCATGCTCCAGGATATAAGTATGAGCTATGTAACAGCGAATGGCCTGGAAGATCCTTCTCCCACATTTCCCAGATAGTAGTTGCCTGATTTTCCTTCATATATCCCCAGCTCGGGTAGGAAGTCTGCGAGGTCATGGTAAAGAGTAGATCATTTCTGTTGTACGCGCGTAATAATTTAAAAAGCAGCGCTCCTCCAGTGATACCAACATGAATATGCCCTTTCTTATGTTGAATAATTTCTGTTTCTAGGCGTTGGAAAATAGATTTCCGTAGTGCTACAGGAGCTATGTCCGCTAACAGGGCGGCAGTTAGATTGCTCATAGAACCATCCGCATAGGAATGATCGTGGGAATTATAAAAACGGTTATGGATAATCTCGGCGAAGGCATCTGCTTTCTGTGCCCAAGTTTGTGCTTCATTAGCATATCCTAAAGTCTGTGCAATCTTTGCTGCAGTACGCAGGTTATATACTCGATAACTATTATTAAAGCATAAATTCTCCGGGCTATCATTGTTCATCCCTTCCGCTGTTGCTTGCGGCCAAAGCCAATCGCCTAGAAAGTCCCAACGTCCTCCAAAGCGCTGCAGAAGACCATCCTTAGTATTTTCATCCATAAATGAAATCCAATTTTTTATTAATTGGAAATTTTCTTTTAAAATGCGTGTATCTCCAAACTGTTCATAGAAATACCACGGCAGCGTTACGACAATTCCTCCCCAAGCAGGACCTCCCCCGCCCATATAGGTCGGCGCAGTATGCGGTAAAATTCCATTATTCAGAATTCTACCTGACATCGGTTGATGGCGTGCAAAAGTAGGATCGTACATATTACCAACGATAGATTCTGTTCCAGACACATCGCGCCAATCCTCCATCCATTTGGTATAAAACGCTCCCATAGCATAGTTTAACATGCCAGTCTCCGCGGTAGCATGTGCATCTCCCCCATAGCCTAAGCGCTCCCGTTGAGGGCAATCGACAATAAATCCGCCTAGAGACAGGTTTTCAAAAGTCCAATTCACGGTTTTCTGTAGCCAATTATGAAGGCTATCAGAGCTACTGAAGCTGCTAGCTTTTTGAAAATCGGTACGCACAAGCCATCCTGTAATATCTTTCAATGTTGGTGCCTGCGCTAATCCTTTAATGGTAATCCAGCGTCCAGAGCTGTAGTTAAATTTGTTTTTAAAAGTACCTTTTCCAGTTTTATTGAATGTATATCGGCTATGTAATCCAAAAGTTTCTGTATTCTGTTCACGCTCAGAGAAGCTGAAGTCAACTTCCTGAAAGGGATCTCCCATCATTTTCACGGCAATCCATCCAGCAAAGTTTACGCCCATATCTACGCGATAAGTTTTATTACCAAGGTCTTCGATAGACACTGGAAAAATAGGCTGTTGAAGTCGATTTCGTTCTACCTGCTGTGCCGAGAGCTTTAATTTAGGTTGATAAACCGTTGCAAACTTCCAGCCTTCAGATAAGTTGTTTGGTAAATTCCAATTACTATCTTCCAGGTTGGCATCCCAATGTTCACCTCCCATCCTATTGGAATCCCAGACGCCTAATAAGCGACTTGGGCTTGCCTTCACTTGCCAAGAATCATCCGTAATAAGCGTCAAAAAAGGCTTCTCAGTAAGCTGAGGATCTTTAGCGCTGTAAAAAGATACTTGTGCCAGTGCAATTGGTGTATTGGGACGATGATCTGAAACATATGGGCCATGAATTGACCAACCTGTACCTAACCAAATACCAACGATATTCTTACCCTTCTTTAAGTAAGGGGCGATATCGTAGCTTAAGTAGCGCGCACGTTTGGTATGATCTGTTACAGCTGTAGCCAATACATCATCACCTACTTTATGTCCATTAATATACAATTCGTGAAAGCCTACACTAGATAAGTGTAGTATGGCCCGATTTGGAATTTGTGTTAAATTAACTTCTTTCCTTAGCCAAGGATCAGGGATATTACAATCCTTTTGTGAGGGATCAAATAGAATATCAGACCCTATCCACTTAGCTTTCCATTCCTGGGCTTCGATAATTCCTGTGCTCCAAAGAGCAGGAGCAGACCATTCAGAGAGCTTACCCCGTTCATCTTTGACCTGCACCTTCCAGTAATAACTGCGATCAGAAAGTAATTCCTTTCCATTAAAGGGAATATTTAAAGTCTCCGAAGAATTTTCCCAACGACTATCCCAAACATCCCCAATATGCTTACTTAAAACTCCCGCTGAAGAGGCGACCAAAATACGGTAGGCAGCTTGCTTCTGATTAAACACCCCATCCTCAGGAGACTTAAAGCTCCAGCTAAAGCGTGGTTTCTGCTCTTGCAAACCTAGGGGATTTGTCAAGTATTCTATCTGCAATTTTTGTAGCTTTAAGCTATTTGCTGATGCAGCATATTGTATAAGTATAAAACTTATAAGAACTAAAAATTTATGCATTACTAATGAATATTTAGCCGTTTTATTTATTGATATACATAACTATAAACACCTGATTGAAGTATTTTAGCTTCGGAGGTCTTTATCAATGTATGCTGCTGATATACTTTCTTATTAGGTATAGCAGGTAGCATAAGTGTAGCTGTTGTAGCTGGAGGGATTGTTACAGTTAAAATAATTTTTTTATTAACGGTCTTCCATTCGATTGCTATTTCCCCACGGATACTGCTGTAGCTGGCTTTAAAATCTTTTAATTTTGGCATAATATGAGGCTTTAACAGGATATGCTTAAACCCAGGGTTGTCCTCATCAGGTTTAATTCCTGCGATACCTTTGTAGAGCCAAGCGCCGATTTCACCAAACATAATATGATTCATAGAAATATCTCTTTTAGCATTAATATTCCAATTTTCGTAGAGAGTTGTTGCTCCATTTTTTATCCACCAGCCCCAAGAGGGGTACTCTTCACGACTTGCTAAAGTGTATGCTAAGTCAGCATGTCCATTTTCACTTAAAGCATTCAGCAAAGATTTGGTACCTAAAAGTCCTACATCAATTTTATTTCCATCGGCATTCACTCGCTGCACGAGTTTTGCAACGACTTTAGCCTTAACTTCCTCAGGTACGATGCCCCAATACAAAGGCATACTCTGCTCAGTTTGTAAACCAGAAGCATATTGTCCAGTAGCAAGATTCAAATACTTGGCATTAATGGCATTTTTAATTTTCCTTGCCAGCTGCTGATATTTCTTGACATCCTCAGGCATATTAAATAGCTGAGCTGCCTTGGTTAAAATATTAGCATTTGTATAGAAATATATGGACGTTGTTAACTCAACAGATGAAGATGAATTTACGGGCACCCAGTCTCCCAAGCCCCAGGAAGTCAGCCCCTCTGGGCTTTGCTCATCAATATAATTGACATATCTTTTTAAAGGTTCATAAGCCTGTTGTAGAAGTCTGGAGTCCCCATAGAAAAGATAGATATTCCAAGGTATAATAGCTATGGAACTCGTCCAATCTGGTCCATTAGCCCAATCATATCCCCAACCACTAGAGGGTATTATCGCTGGAAAGATTCCATTCGCTTGTTGCTCATCAAAATGGTCAGCAAGCCATTTTTCATAAATGGTGATCGCATCAAAATTATACAAACCTGTTTCTACAGCAATATGTCCATCCCCAGTCCAGCCATTTTTCTCACGTTGCGGGCAGTCCGTAGGGTATCCAAAAAGATTGGATAAATAAGAATTATTGGTAGCGGACCATATTTTATTTAGCACTTCATTAGAGGAGTTTATTGTCCCTACCACGGGGACATCCGAATGCATAAAAAAAGCGGTTAAATTATCTTGCTTAATAGCGAGCGGTATAGAAGATGTCAATTCCACATATTGAAATCCTTTATAATTGAATTTAGGCATAAACTTATCCTGACGGCCACTTAATAGGATAATATCTGTCTGAAAAGGATCACGGGCATCTTTAGGGCGATAATGCTCATCAATGTTAGAAATATCTACATAGCCTTTGGCATCTAGGCGTTCGCCATGCTTTAATCGGATGCGCGTTCCTGAGGGGCCCATAATGGATAATTCCGTAACACCTGCAATATTTCTACCAAAATCAAAAATGTAGGTGGTATCATTCATCTGCGTCATTTTTAATGGGGGTATCCGCTGAGTATTCCGAATAGGGTGTAAACTTTGAGCCACTATATGCTGTGCCGGAGCTGCTCGAACAACGACAGGCTTCCAATCTTTTTCTATCTCCTCCTTGGTTAGCCAAGTAGATTTCTCCAATCTTGCATCGTAGTGTTCCGCTGTATAGATACTATTAAATTGAAGGGGTCCTTCGCTAGTTTTCCAACTTTTATCTGTAGCAATTACTTCAGAAGTTCCATCGACATAATTAATATGTATATCTAAACAGAATGTCGGACGGTTACGCCAAGGAGCTTCATCAAAATACCAAACGGCCATAGATTGATGGTTGTACCAACCGTTACCAAGTACGACACCTATTAGATTTTGATCTTTGGCCAAGGCTTTAGTAACATCATAGCTCACATATAAAAGACGCCTATCATACCTTGTAAATGCTGGATCTAAGCGATGGTTACCAACTTTTTCGCCGTTAATTGATAATTCATAAAGTCCACCAGTAGCTATATAAGCTCTCGCAGACTTAATTTTCTTTTTCAGTAGAATTTGTTTTCGAAAATACGGCGCTGCTAGTTTATTTCTATCATGTCCATCTGAGATCCATGAACCCTTCCAATCCTTTGGAGACATCTTCCCCATTTCAAAAGAGGCTACTGCAGAAATTGGTTTTTGGTCTTCAACAATACGCCAAAAATACTTCTGAAAAGCTTCTAATTGCGCTCCTGAGTATACTATTTGATTTATATCGCTGCTAAAGCCATTTGATTTCCACACTAAATTTCCAGTTTCATTAAAAAGGGAATCTTTAGAAATCTGAATAAATATTTTTTGTTTAATGTCCGAATCATTCGCTCTAAAATTTAGGCGTGGTCGAGGTATATCCAGACCTATAGGATTTATTAAGTATTCCGTTTTTAAATCTATAAAACTAAAGCTTTGTGCTACGCTTTGGTTCACTAAGAGAACGGAAAATAGCAGTAGTAGATAATTCATAATACAATTGGTTAAATGGACATGCCCAACACTAGAAAGGTTGGGCATGTAACTTGTTATTATAAAGGATTTTGAGTCAACTTATCTAAATTAACCTCTTTTTGAGGAATGGCTAGCAGTAGATTATTACTTGTAATAGTATAAGCATTAGCTGGAATATAGGTACCTCGCGCTTTCTCTCTTACTCCATGTGCTTTCATAACTTCAATTGCTGTACCCCAACGTACTAAATCATACCAGCGGTGGTTTTCAAAAGCTAATTCAACACGACGTTCTTGCATAATAGCTGCTCTAAACTCTTGCTGACTCGTTGTTGTTTTATCACTTAATCCCGCTCTACGACGAACAGCATTCAGGTATATGGAAGCTTCTCCTGAAGGAGAAAATGCGAGTTCATTCAATCCTTCAGCCAGCATTAAAAGTACATCAGCATACCTCAGTATGGGAAAGTTCACATCTGTTTGCCAACTAGTAACAAATCCATGATTAAATTTTTTAATGTAAGGCACATTGACGACTTGTTGATTTGCATTTGTAAAACGCTCAGCTAATGAGGCCGATTTCCTAATATCACCATTTTCATAGGATTCAATAAGATCTTTTGTAGGAATATTCCAACCAGATTCTACGGCTAATTGCACTGAAGGATCTTGCGTTATTACAAACCCGGAATTATAGGGAGCGAAACGATACATAAAATCAGATGCTAATGCCGGATTGGAACCTAAATATTGAATTTCAAAAATTGATTCGACCCCATTTTTACTTCCTGGAGCAAAATTTTTCATATAATCAGCATGTAGGCTATAACCTAAATTTGTGACTACTTTTAACTGTTCCACAGCCTTATCATACTGTTTTAAAGTAAGATAAACTTTCCCTAACAAGGCACGTGCAGCCCCTTCAGTAACACGACCTTGATCCTGTGCAGCATAGCGAATTCCTTTCAATCCCTCCACCGCTTCTGAAAGATCTTCAATAATAAAGTCATAAGTATCTGCGATGGTAGCTCTTCCTTGGGAAAGTGCTAAGTCAGGAGAACTAGTTGCTACCTTTTTCAAAGGCACGCCACCAAATTGTCGTACTAAATTAAAATAGTGAAAAGCGCGTAAAAATTTCACTTCTCCAGTATACTGCTTTTTGATATTATCAGCTAATGCAACCCCTTCCATTTTGTTAAGGACTTCATTAGATCTTGATATACCTTGATAGCTAGCTTGCCAAAATTGACTAATAGGTTCTGCTGTAGCAGAAGTTAGAAACTGATCGATAAATTCTCGCGCTTCATGACCACGGTCAGTTGTATTATTTTGATACGTCGTATTGTCGGAACGCATCTCACCAAATAGCCAGTAATTTATTTTCCCCAGCCCTTGTAATGTGGAGTAAGAACCATTTACAGCCTGTTTTAACTCCGATTCATTTCTATAAAAGTTTTCTGCATTAACATAAGTTTCCGGATTTAAGCTAAGAAAATCCTTACTACAAGCCGACAATAGCACTATTGAAGCTAGGCTCACATATAATTTTGTTATTCTTTTCATCTTCAAGGGTATTAAAAATTCATATTAAGACCAATCGTAAAAGTTCTAGGTAAAGGGTAAGAGGTATAATCTAATCCCGGAACTAAGGCTAGGCCATGTCCTCCTTCATTACTTCTAGGCACAACATCTGGGTTTCCTCCTGAATAGTTGGTAAAAGTTGCTAAATTCTGAATCGATCCATAAATTCTTAAATGCTGAAATGATGGCCATTTTGAAAGCATAGATTTAGGAAATGTGTAGCCTAAACTTAAATTTTGAATCCGTAAAAAGGATCCATCCTCCACCCATGATGAGTTAACATCGCGATACATAACACGGGCACCATTTGTTGTAGGCACGAGTCCATTTCCAGGGTTAGATTCCGAGCGCCAGCGATCTAACACGGAGCGGTCTACATTAAAGATACCATCGATATTATTCAGGTATTGATTAGCCTGTTTTAGGATATCATTCCCAACAGATCCTGTTAGTAAAATCCCAAGGTCAACTCCCTTATAGCTAAAACTATTAGTCATACCGAATACGAAATCAGGAGTAGGATTCCCGATTACATCGAAATCTTTAATAGGTTCAATAACTCCATTTCCATCGACATCTTTATACTTAATAGACCCTAAAACAGAGGTAACATGTTTAGGTGAAGCATCAAAATCAGCTTTAGTAGCATAAGTTCCTTGATTTACATAACCATAAAACAATCCAATAGGGCTACCCACTTGGGTAATATGTGTATAATGACCTTCCCCAGAACGACCAGAATATATAGGATCATTCTTTTCATTTAGGGCCATCACACGATTTCTGTTGAATGATATATTAAAATTAGTATTCCACTTAAAAGCACGATCAATATTTTTGGTCGTTAAACTAATTTCCACACCTTGATTTCTAATTTTCCCTGAATTAATTAATGCTCTGTTATAGCCTGATGAAAGCGGGATTTCAGAATTATACAACATACCCGTAGTATTTCTACTGTAGAAGTCTACTGTTAGATTAACTCTATTTTTCAAAATATTGAAATCTACACCGAAATCTAACTGTTGTGATTCCTCCCATGTTAACTGTGGATTTGGAAGTGTTGTAGAAACACGTCCCCCAGCTAGTACCCCACCAAACACATAATTAGCCGTACCTACGCTGGATACATAGGCATAATTTCCAATATTAAAGTTCCCTGATAAACCATAACTTCCACGGAATTTTAACTCATCAATCCATGAGACATTCTTAAAAAAAGGTTCCTCACTTAAGCGATAAGCAATTGCTCCTGAAGGGAAAGTTCCATACCGATTTTCAAATCCAAAACGAGAAGAACCATCGCGACGTATCGTCCCAGTAAGGATTAATTTATTTCTGTATGCGTAATTTACACGTGCAAAGTAGGATAGTAAAGACCACTCTTGGATATCTTGGCCCCAGCCATTGATTGTGGCTGCGGCATTAATTGACTGTATCAGGTCATCGGGATAATTCCTTGCAGCGATATTTAATCCTTCAGAACGCTCCTTCTGTGCAGAATAGCCCAAGATAGCGTCCACCTTATGATGTTCACCAAATCTACGATCATAGTTTAAAAGAAACTCTGAAAGCCAGTTGAAATTAGATGATTTTCCAGTACCTGAATTAGCAATATATCCAGAAGGAGGTGCATTAATACCTCCGACAAAACTAGGATTATAAACAAAACCACTTCCTACAGAATAATCTACGTTAAAGCTATATTTAGCTTTTAATCCCTCCAGGATTGAAAGTTCCAAAAATGAACCTCCTAGGCCACGAAATAGCTTCTGCTTATTAGCGCCATATTGTAATTTATTTAAAGGGTGAGGTCCGCTATACATATCTGGGGATGTTATATAGGGAGTACGATTTCCCTGCTCATCCAGAGAAGATACTAAAGGAGAGTACCATAAACTGCTGGTAACAACATCAACAAAGCTAGTCTCAAAATCATTGATAACTTGATGAGAATAGGTAGGTGCGATATTCAACCCAACTTTTAAACGTTTAGAAATGGAAACATCTGTGTTCATACGCGCAGAAAAGCGATCATATCCTGTATATTTTAATACACCATCTTGCTTTAAATAGCCCATGGAGAATGCGTATTTAGCATCTTCAACTCCCCCACGTACATTCGCATTAATAGCATGTTGTGCTGCATTGCGGAATAATAAATCGTACCAATCTGTACCTTTTCCATATTGCGCTGGATTTCTATAGGCCTCAGGAATATCCGCATCTGTAGCTACCTCTCCGCGAGCGATAAAGGCATCCTGAATAATTTCTTTTCTAAACTGAGCAAACTCTTGTGCATTCAACAAGGATGGTCTTCCTTGCTGTGGCACAGAAGCTATGCCTGTATAGCCTGTAAGATCTACCGTAGGCTTACCTGACTTCCCTGCTTTGGTAGTAATGATGACAACACCATTGGCACCACGTGAACCATAGATTGCAGTAGAAGACGCGTCTTTTAAGACAGTGATTGACTCAATATCATCAGGGTTAATGGTATTCAAAGGGTTACTTGTTCTACCTGTTGAGCCACTAATTGGAAATCCATCAATTACGAATAAAGGATCATCTCCGGCACCAATAGATCCCGATCCACGAATTTTTATTTGGGAACCTCCACCAGCTATACCTGTAGGAGTTTTTATTTGCACACCGGCAATTTGTCCTGTTAGTTTTTGATCTACTCCTGCTACGGGAATATCTTTTACTGCTGACAGGCTAACCTGCCCTACAGCACCTGTTAAATCTTGCTTTTGAAGTTTTCCATACCCAATAACTACAACTTCATCAATTTCAGCTGCAGATTTACTTAACTCAACAAGTAAATTTTGCTTATCCAATGGATATTCAGCAGTGATATAACCTATCATCCGAATAATAATCTTTTCGTTGGGTTGCGCATCAATAGAAAATGCACCGTCGGCACCTGAAGATGTTGCCTTGTTAGAATTTTTTAGCTGTACAGTGGCTCCTGCAACAGCCTCTCCATTTGAGCGTATTACTCCTCTGAAGGATGTAAGATTACTTTGAGCATATGAGCTCAAATAAATCATCACGAATAGGATCACGAGCAAAATATTCTTGCCGTTAAATTTCGTTTTCATATACAATACATTTAGTTAATAATTGGCTACTAGATTATTTCGCGAACGGAGGTTGTTTTGAAATAACTGTAAATTGGTTTTCTTTAAGTATCTCTAAATAAAGAAATTCTACTAACAAACGCATCATGTACTATCCTGCTTTGATAACAAAAATGCCGCTTTGGAAAGCGGCATTTTCAACAGAAAAATAACGAAAAGCCACCTAAAATGTTGCGATAAAATGTTTCAATAGTTCTGCATAATTCGTGAAATTCGTGAAAGGCAAAGTTTCATAACGGTCAAAGATATCATGATATGCATCAATACCTCCTAAGGTATAGATAAAGAAGCTTGGAACACCCTTTTCAAAAAATGGGGCGTGATCAGAGCGGTTCATAGTACTCCGAATTTTTACATCAGGAAGAAATTTATGCTGCGCATTTAAGGCTACCATACGATCGAATTCTTTTCTAAACTCCGTACCATTTACCACTTGAATACCATCATCTCCAGTACCTGCCATATCTAGATTTACAAGAAACTTAATCTTAGCCAGTGGTAAGAGCGGATTGTTGGCGTAGTATTTTGACCCTTGAAGGCCTATCTCTTCCCCTGAAAAGGCTAGAAATACCATATTATACTTTGGTGGATTTTCCGCATAATATTTTGCAAGGTACAATAAGAGGGCAGTACCACTAGCATTATCATTGGCTCCTGGAAAATATACTTTTTTCCCTATCCCTCCTATGTGATCATAATGTGCCGTGATTACAAGTGTAGAATCCGTATTGGATGTCCCCGGAATATATCCACAGACATTCTGCGTAATATGCTTAGGATTCAGCTTAGGGGCTATATTTATAGCTAGTTGATTCGTACTAGTAGGATCTAATTTCAGATTCTGTGTGATAATACAGGCCTTTTTTTGCTGGTAGGTTAAGGCACGCCATTTTAATTTTTGCTTAGAGTTAAGAATTATTCCTTCAAAAAGACCACGATCTTTTAACTGATCTAAGACTACTTTCCATTCTGGAGCTTTTAAAAGCTTAAGTGTTTCATCTTCATCAATAAATAACACTTTACCTTTCCAAGCGGTATTGGTTACTAAAGATTCAATATATTCAGGTGTTGAAGATGTAATGGTAATAGGCTGAATAGCAAATTTCCCAGCAATTGCAGGACTTGCAGCGTCCACTAAATAATTTATAGCTAACTGCAATTTTTTACCATTTACACGAACGGTAGGTTCTACAGGAAACGTATTTGCAGAGAAGCTATACGATTGAAAGTAGGAATCTCCTAACGGTTGAAGCTTGAATTCTTTAAATTCCTTACGGATAAATTCTGCAGCCTTTCTATCCCCATTATGTAAGTATCCTCGACCGAAATAAGGTTTTGATGCGAGTTCTTCAACAACCTTACGGCCGTAGCCTTCCTGTGCAAATAGGTTATTAAAAATTAGTAAAAAGCTTAAAAGAAAGAAGATATTAGTTTTCATTGTTTTCAATAATTGGTAGTTTAATATGGGATGGATAAGTAGCATTAAAATAAATACGATGCTCCTGCTTTAGGAAATCGGTATCTTCAGCATCGTTTATAGCTAAAAATTGTTGTGGGTTACGATCTACTAGTGGGAACCAAGTACTTTGAATCTGTACCATGATTTTATGTCCCTTTTTAAATACATGAGCGGCATCTTGCATATCAAAGCGTACTTCGGTTACTTCATTAGGCACTAATGCCTTGGGTTCCGAGAACGAATCTCTAAACTTAGCACGCATCACCTCACCACGCACAAGCATTTGATAATCTGACATTTGGGACTTAGATTCATAAGGAAAAACATCAATTACTTTTACTATAAAATCTGCATCTGTACCTGTAGTAGACACAAAAAGATTCGCTTTCAGATTTCCGGCCATACGAATATCCTCGGTAAGAACTTCGGTTTCGTATATCAACACATCAGGACGTTTAGCAGCAAAAGATTGATCTTCATACATATATTTATAGCCCCTCATAACTGTTTTCTCATTAGTATAAGGCACTGGCTTCTGGGGATCAGAAATATAAGCATCAAAATCTGATGAAGGCAACGCTGAATTTGAAGATTGCTGGAAAGAAAGCTTATTCCCCTTAGTTAAGAATAATGCCCGTTCTTGAGTTTGTGCTGGAGGCCATTGTTTAAAGGAAGCCCATTTATTCTCTCCCGTAAAAAATACTTTCGCGGCAGGCAGCGTAGCACTGGTATCCTGCTTAAGGTGTTTTTTAAAGAAAGGAAGTTCCATTTGTTCCCTAAATTGTTTGGAAGTGGGTTCTACAAATTTCACCATATGCAATGAATCTCCTAATCCACGGGTCCAAGATCCGTGATACCAGGGTCCCATCACCAGGTGTACATTAGCAGCTTTTTGCTTAGGGAGTCCTGCTAGATGTGCATACGTTTTCAGCGGACCATAAAGATCTTCTTGATCAAACCAGCCTCCTACTACGAGAACTGCAGGTTTTACAGCTTTGATTTTAGGCAAAAAATTTCTATCCTCCCAATAGGAGTCGTAGTTAGGATGTGCCATCATCTCATTCCAAAGGGTGCTTTTATTTCCTAGATACTTTGTATTTAAGTTTTTTAGCGCTCCAGCCTTCAGATAGAAGTTATAACTATCTAGAGTATTGTAATTTCCAAATCCTCCAGGATGCTTTGTGCCGATAGAATCACGTGGCTTACCAAAAGATGAAAGAAAGGAAAATGTACCCATCAACATCAGCGCCCCATTATGATGTCTATCATCCCCCTTAAACCAATCTGTAACAGGAGCTTGTGGAGATACCGCCTTTAAATTAGGATGGCTATTTATTAACGATAAGGAGGCATACATACCTGGAGATGATATTCCCCAGATCCCTACACGCTTATTAGATTTCACATTTTTTACTAGCCAATCTATGGTATCATATGTATCTGTTGACTCATCGCTTTTTTTTCCCTTTGTCACCACAGGTCTATTGGCTATAAAGTTTCCTTCAGACATATATTTGCCACGTACATCTTGGTGAACGAAAATAAACCCTTCGCGCACAAAATCCATATTTGGACCTAGCGGAACTTTTAATTTTGTAGCCCCATAAGGCGCTACACTATAAGGCGTACGGATCAACATGATCGGATAGTTTGACAACTTATCTTTGGGCGCATAAATCGTCGTAAACAGCTTGGTTCCATCACGCATGGTCAAATAACGTTCCTCTTTGCTATAGTTGCGTTCAACAAATAGGGAATCATCCTTACTTGGTCCATGCGCCATGGCAATGCTGCAATAGGCGCTCAAGCTCAAAAATAATAACAGTATTTTTTGCATTTATTTCTTTGGTTTGGCCGACATAATATATTCCAAGGTTCCACCAGCAAGAATATCGTTATGATCTAGTTGATTTCCTACTAAAAGCTTACCATTTAGTAGCACTTTACTAACATAAACATTCTTTACTGACTGATTTTGGGTCTTTATGGCAAAGGTACGTCCATTTTCTAGAGAAATGTTTGCAGATTTCACTAAAGGGCTACCAATATCATAAGTTAGACTTCCTGGAGCTAAAGGATAGAAGCCCATGGCTGAAAATAAATACCAGGCACTCATCTGCCCACAATCATCATTTCCTCCTAAACCATCTACGCGAGCTTGATACATTTTATCTAAGATCATGCGTACGCGTTCTTGTGTCTTCCATGCAGCGCCAGTATAATTGTATAAATAAGCTACGTGATGCGAAGGTTCATTTCCATGTACATAATTACCTATAATTCCCTCGCGCGTAATATCTTCCGTTTCTGCGAAAAACTTATCTGGCAAATGCATGGTAAACAAGGAGTCTAAGTAGCTATTCATTCGTTTTGCGCCACCCTTCAGCTGAATAAGCCCTTGTGGATTATGAGGTACAAAAAGGCTGAAATTCCAGGCATTCCCTTCAATAAATCCTTGCCCATGCGTACTTAATGGATCAAAATCCTTTTTGAATGTTCCATCGGATAGCCTAGAGCGCATAAAACCAGATTTTTCATCAAACACATTTTTCCAATTCGAAGCTCGCTGGTTATAGGTCTCAGCAATATCCATTTTCCCCAATTTAGCAGCAAGTTGAGCAATACACCAATCATCGTACGCATATTCCAGCGTTGAAGAAACAGAATTATTGTTGTAATCTGAAGGAATATATCCCTTATCAATATACCAACCTATACCTTCATAATCACGGCGGGTGGACGTGCGAATACAAGCCTCTAAAGCCGCATAAGGATCCCCTTTGTACACTCCTTTTAAGATGGCATCTGCCACTACAGAAACGGCATGGTAGCCAGACATACACCAATTATCGTTTGCATAATGGGACCAGATTGGCAGCATATGTAACGTACTTTGTTGATAATGGGCTAACATAGAACTTACCATATCCGCATTCCTCGAGGGCTGTACTAGGTTAAAGAAAGGATGCAGCGTACGATACGTATCCCATAAGGAAAAAGTAGTGTAGTTTTTAAAATTCTCAGCTCGATGAATATCTTGATCTAAACCCTTATATTCCTGATTGACATCCATGTAGAGGGTAGGTCCTAAAAAAGTATGATACATCGCCGTATAAAAATTAGTTTTATCGTCTTCGGCTAAGGTTTCAATAGCTATTTTTTTCAGTTCCTGATTCCATTTTTCTTGGCCTTCCTGCTTTACACGTTCAAAATCCCAGTGATTAAGTTCATGTGTTATATTCGCTAGGGCATTGCGTTGGCTTACTGGGGAAATAGCTAACTTAACCAATACCTTTTCTTGTTCTTTTGTAGCAAAGTCGAAATGTAGCTTCATATTTTTTGCAGCCAAGTCTGGAAAGTTCTCTTGTTGATTGAACTTACGCCAAAATCCTTTATACACCTGTGTTTTATCCGTAGACTGCATTCCATAATTTTTAAAGGGCTTGGAAAATGTCATTGCGAAGTATACCGTACGATTTCTGGCCCAGCCTTGCGTCTGCCGATAGCCTGTAATCGTGCTATCATTGAGTACACGAACTACGGTCCATACATTTTTATCCTCAAAATTATAAAGCCCTGCTGTTAAGTCTAAAATGATATGCGCATCTTCAGATTTTGGAAATGTATACTGATGCATGCCTACACGCTCCGTAGCAGTTAACTCTGCCGTAATATTATAGTCTGCTAAAAAAGCTTTGTAATAGTTGGCCTGTACTACTTCCTTGGCGTGGTCATATTTAGACCTATAGCCTCCAGCTGTATTGGTAGCTGTACCTGGATTAAGCTGCAACTTCCCTACTGTAGGCATCGTAAGAAAATCACCCAAGTCGGAGTGTCCCGTACCTGAAAAATGAGTGTGAGAGAAACCCACAATACTAGGATCATCATATTGATAACCTGCACAATAACGATATACATCTTTATTATAGGCACCATTCATCACATAAGATAAGGTATCTGTTTCGGGACTTAGCTGTATGGACCCAAAAGGTAAGGTTGCCCCAGGATAGGTATGCCCCATCTTTGCGGTACCTATTAACGGATTAACATAGTCTATCGGTCTTTTTTGCGCTAAAAGGGATAGGCTACACAAACCTAATAACCAGGTTGCAGCATATTTAAAGGAAATGCTCTTCATATCTTTTTGCTTATAAAATTAGCCTTTAAAGTACTTATAATATCGATTTTCCGGATGGTAAAATCGCTTTCTCTACCTTTATTAGTTCACTTGTACTGTCCTTCTCAAAAGGTTTTCCTGACGTATCAATATAGATATTAGATAGAGTCAAACCTTTAGACTCCTTTATTATAATCCCTTTAGCATTAGCCTGCTGCTCACCTTTAATATTCAGGTTGGTAAGACTTAAGTTTTGCACACGTGTATACTGTTGCGCAGCTTTTAAGGCATTATTCCAAAATATACCATCCACCTGCACATCCTTACAATTCGTTAAAGACAATAAAGTCGGTTGAAAATCTTGAATATTTCCTTTGATATAACCTTTTTCAAGTAGACTTAGCAAATTTCTCTGAAGCAACGAATCTTGCCCTTGAATTACTCCTTGACCCTCGATTTTAACTTGTGACAACTTATCTCCAACGATTAAACTATAGCCTTGTTCATCTTTTAAGTAATCGTAAAAATTAGGAGATGCTACCAAAGCAGCGCCTTCATGTAGGACTATGGTAACATTCGACTTCAGTTGAATACCCCCTGTAAGATAGCGGCCAACATAAAAATGGAGTTTGCCACCCCCTTTTTCAGCGATGAAATCTATTGCATATTGTATAGAGCTTGTATTAGTATGCTTCCCATCAGAAAGGCAGCCAAATTGGGAGGCATTATATTCTTGCCCGTAAGCTCCTGCGCTCTTTAAGCAAGTTAGTGTTAGTAACAGTAATAAAAGGTTTTTCATACTTAGTTAATCTTAGTATTCTTAGAATTATGAAAGATAAATTGCTTCTTTTTAGCTTCCTTAGGTTCACTAATTTTGGTAGCTGTGAAAATAGAATTCTGAACATCGTCAGTTACTATTGCTGGGCGATAATCTTGATTTAAAGCTTTAAAAGTGACATTTTTAAATACGATTCCTTCTGCGTGACGGATGTAAAAGGCCCATGCAGGAAGTTCCTTAAACTGTGAAAACTCGGGATAGGCTTCGGGCATTTCTGGAATCGCTTCTAGCTCCGCTGCTGTGACTCCACGCTTAGCGAAGTTGGGATTTCCTGCTCCTGGATATACAATCTCTACATTTTCTAAGGTTACTTGCTGAATCTTATGATTAGGAAGACCTACTATACTAGCGGGAGAGATATTACGTGGCATGTCTTCAATAGGCCCTTCATAAGAGTAACCTGCATCCGGTTTGTTGAGCGCTACTTCTGCATACACATTTTTTATAGTTATATTTTTCATCGTAGGATTCTTCTTATCCTTCGCGCGATCGCCTATGCGTAGGTAAATAATATTTCCTGTATTTAGGGCTCTCATACCATCTACCACAATATTTTCAACAAAACCTCCATCTACTGCCGCAAAAGTTATTGCCGAGCGATAGGTGTCAATAACCGTAAGATTTTTAACCGTAACATTTTTAAATCCACCACGCGATACGGTACCAAATTTTAAACCGGAAGCAGAAGAGCGTGCTGTACAGTTTTCAATCAAGATATTCTCACAAGATGAATTCTTATCATGCGACTTCAAGCAGATAGCATCATCGGCCGCATCGAAATAGGAGTTTCTAACGATAACATCTTTAGAATCTACTAAATCCAATCCATCGTTATTCCAATAGGATTTACTATCTACTTTTATTCCGTCAATTAGTAAATGCTGACATTGGTCATAAGTTTGATTCCAGCTTGCGGGATCTTTTAACGTAATATCTTTAATAACAATATGCTGGCATTCGCGAAAATATATATTTTCAGGTCTGTTCCATTCTCTTACACGATCATATTTTAGCTCATCTACAAGGATACCTCGTTGCACATTATTTAACGCATTCATAGCCGTTATAAACCCTCTACCATTGATTGTTCCAGCTCCTGTAATCCCTATATTCTGCTGTTTAATTGCAAAAATTAAGGATTGCCAATTAACTTTTAAATCTTTGGTATAATCATGTGGATTAGTTGACCCCAATATACTTGCTCCTGCCTCTAAGTGTAGGGTTACATTAGATTTTAGGTAGATACTTCCTGTAACATAATCTCCAGGTGTAAATACTAATCGTCCTCCCCCTTGGTTGGAGATATAATCTATAGCTGCCTGTATGGAACGGCTATTTAAAGTCTTACCGTCGGGGCTTATACCAAAACTTTGTGCTGGAAAATCACGTTTACTCTCGTTGTTTGCATAGCTGTTTAAGTGCCACAACAGGCAAAACAGCATCCATAAATATCTCATTTGCATCTTATTATAATATGTGTAAAAATTATTATTTTTTAATTTTAAAGGCTGCTATAAATTTCAAGTGGTCCTACAATCCCCATAGACTGCATTTCCTGCTCTCTACCTTTACGGTTAACCCAATGTTGGGCTATATCATTCGTTACTAGAGTCTTCATATAGTTCCCCATGGTTGTGATTAAGTGGATTTCCAACTTATTATCGCCATCTTTCAGGTAGCTATCTAAGTTATATAACCTTCTACCATACCAAGTTACCCCTAAAGATTGTCCATTTAAGAACACTTCTGTCACGCCAAATACCTTTCCTAAATTAAGTGTACATCCCTCCTTAGTATCCCAGTTGAATGACTTCCTATAAATAGCCGTTCCACTAAAATTCACCATACTTTCATCGTCTTTCATGTCTATAAGTTTAGCTATCTTAAGTTCCTTAACTGTAGACTCTAAGCTGTAACGAAGTTCTATATCCCAATCCTTAGAGAGGTCTTGTAACCCTGGGCCCGTATTTTTCAAAGGCTTCCAGTTATCACCATTTTTCTGCTTGTCGACAACAATTATTAAAGATTCTGTGGGTCCAAAATTATGTTGGAAATGACCTTCCTTAGTTAATTTTAAGCGGTAGCGATTACCAGAATTTAGATCCCATACCCAAGCATGCTTTCCTTTTAGGTGGTGATCTGGAAAACGTATATGTGCTTCATATTCTTGAAAGCGGTGGGCATTTTGAAAGAAAAATAAATCGGATTTATCATCTCTTTGAGAACGTATCTGCATGAAATAGCGATTTGGAGTAGCTATATCCAAATAAGTTGGAAGCTTATATTTGGCGATTAAAGGCTTATACCATTCCAGAAATTTGTTATCTGCAGGCTTATCCACGAGTACAAATCTAGTTGAATAATTAGCAGACAGAAGTTGAACCTGCTGTTGGATACTAGCGTTCTTTTGCTTCCAATTCATAAAGCCTAACCCTTTAGAAGGTAGCTTATCGATGCAAATTACAGTTCCACCAGTTTTCACAAAAAGCGCAATCTTCTGCATAGCAACTTCAGAAATACTCTCTACGGAGGGTAGAAATAAGGTGCTATACCTTTTAGGTCCGTAAACTATTTTCCCATCTTTAATACTTGCATCCGAAAGAATCCAGTCTGTAATATAATCAGCAGCTCCACCATTTTTATTAATAGCTTCCCAAAGCAGTGAGGTGTAAGGTACATTCAGCTTTTCTGGAAAGGGGTCAGTCTGCACACCATGTTTAGCCCATAAATCATAATTCGGAGGTAGAATTGCTATATCCGTATAATAATCTCCATTCTGAAGCTGGGAAGATAAGCGCGCTTTATAATCATTAAGCTTCTTAAAATAAGGCCACCAATTATTTTTCTCATTATAGAAGGAGCCATATTGCACCCAACCGGGGAAGCTTGCATCGGCTGGAGAATAATTAAAACCATGCCAGATGGAATGGGTAGTTCCGGACATTATACTCTGATCAGAGCCTAACTTTAATAGTTCAAGTGTTTCATTGAAGACCAAATAGGTATTGGTCATCTCTTCACAGCTCACCAGTCTATTTCCTTTCAAATGAGCAGCAGAAGAAACATACTTATTAATCATGGTATAGCCTCGACCGCGTCGGTAGTCCTCATCAGACATCTCTTCACCAAGTTTATGACGCAGGTAATTCGTGGTCCACGACTCCCCTTCAGGAATATCATAGTTTAGGGATGTTTCTAAGGGAAAGAAACCGCGACCATAAGCTTGCGCTCGAGACTTTACCTGCAAAGATTTACACCAGTTCAGATAGACCTGAGTGAAGCGTTCATATAATAATCTAGCTTTTACAAATTCGAAATCAAAGCGTACTTTCTCCAAAATATCTAGAAAATCTGCTGATTTTTTAGCGCCGTAGTTCTCTTCAACAACAGCCCCTAAGCGTCCTACTTTAAATAATATAAAAGGTAGGTACGGACGAAGATCATAGCCGCAGCGTTTTTGAAATTCCTCGGGAAAATCTTCACACCAATTACAGCCTTCTAACTCCATACTATCTGTAAATAATGCACGGATATACTGTGAAAGGGAACCTATTTGCTGCTGCATGGTTGCGGACATGCGGTTTAAATAATTTTCTACTGTCTGCTTATTAAGATGATCTAGAATAGACCCTGAGGCACCTGGAGCTCCGTTAATAACCTTCGCAAAAGCTTTGAATTGAACTACAGCATAGATAAAATGAGGACCTTCAGGAACCTCAATTTTTATAAGATCGTTCGTTAATTGATCTGAGCAATCAACTACATCCGTTAGGGAATTCAACGGATCCTTTGCTAAACGCAGATCAATTAAATGAGGTGAACGAAGTGAGTTCTTATCTGTAACTTGCGGGTCTACGGCTTGAAAAATACTATATTTATTTGAGGTAAATACTTGTGGTCCCTCTACTGGAAGGGCAAGCACCAGCACTACTTGTGCACTTTCTTCCTCGGTCAATTCTTCCGAGCCAAAAGGCCAACCCGAACCTACAATAAGGTCACAGGTCATATCTTTACGTTTCGCTTCAGTACAAGTTTCTTGCACTCGGGTGATCCATTCCTTATCCAACCAATGTAAGGAAGGTATTCCCATAGAATCTGTACGGCTAGGAAAGGATATTGGATTAATTTCTACGCCCCCTACACCTACCTCTTTCAGTAGTTGTAGTTCGCGAAATAGCTCTGTTTTATTTACTTTATTACCATTCCACCACCAACGCACAAAAGGTCGGTACTGGCTTGGAGGGTTTTGAAAAAGTTTATATAAATCATCAGTTTTGCCAAGGTCGGTGTCCTTACTAAAAGTTGCCATTACTTGGCCCTGTAAGGAATCCACAAAATAAAGGCCTGCAGTAGCTAAGGATGACTTTTGTATAAAAGATCTTCTGTTCATGAGTTGAATAGGTAGGGGTAAAAAAGCGCATGCCCCTAGCTAAGCTAGGGACAAGCGCGGTGTTAAAGATTAATTTTGAACAATCTTATCATTGTAAAGCATTTCATCCTGAGGAATTTTTAGCGTCATATTCGCTACAGGGTAAGTACTCTTATCAATGTGGTTGGTAGAATTTCTACGATCTACAGGAGTATTCCAGCGTTTATTATTGTAGAAGTCACGTCCTCCTTCACCCCAAAGCTCAATACGAGTTTGCAGCTGCACCATTTGTAGCGGCGTTAAGCCTGCCATGGAAGGATATGTATCGCAAGTTAATGGAGCCTCACCTGATTTAGTACGGGCAGCGAGTAAAACATTAAGTGTATTTTTTGCAGCATTTGCATCACCAGTTTGCGCTTGCGCTTCGGCTTTCATTAGAAGCACTTCAGAAGCACGCATATAAAAGCAGGATACTCGATTATTAACATCTTTCTTATCGGTACTTCCAATGCCATGTGTTGCTGCAAATTTAAGATTTGTCTGTGCAGGAATATTTCGAACCGCTCCAGTTGTAGGGTATGCGTAATCACCAAAAGCAGACGCAATAAACGCATCTTTACGATAATCTGAGGTACTAATCTTATCCCACAAGCGATTATCAATACGTGCATAGCCTTCTCCTAATCCACCATTACCTTCAGCAAAAGGATTTAACCAATAGTTATGGTTAGTTCCAGCTTGTCCAACCGGATATCCCAAGATTACCTCTGGGTTCACCGCGTTATTAATAAATCCATTTTGATCCGCTTTAAACTCAGGAGCAGTTGCTGTACCTGTATTTTTACCGCCATATACAGCTTGACTCATTAATGTTGGATATTTACCTAAGAGTTCAGTACTTTTATTAATTGCTGTAGCCCATTCCCCTGTTGCTACAGCAACTTTAGTTTGTAGGAACGTAACTACAGAAAGGTCAAAATCAGAGACGTTCGCGGTAAATCCAACACCAGCATCGGAAAATAACTGGTAGGCCATATTAAGATCATTATTTATAAAATTGTAAGTTTCTACGGCTGTTGCACGTGCTTTACTTGGCTGAACTGGTGAATAAAAATCATATAGCGGCATGCCTAGTTTAGCCTTACCTCCTTGTAAATACGCATCTTGGTAATTTTCCATTAAGAATTGGTAGGCATATGCACGCAACGTTAAACCACGAGCTTTAAAATCTTTAAGCTTCACATTATTACCCACAGTAGCATCATCCAAATAATTTAACAGTTTATTTGATGCAGTAATTAAATTCCAAGCATAATTCCAGTAGCCATAATTTTTATCAACTTCTGGGGACGTAAAATCTAGAAATCTATATTCATCTGCTCCGAAAATTGTTAAGTTTCTATTTCCGAAAACAAGATCATTTCCTTCTAAATTACGCATCGCTAACAAGCCTTGAATATTGGAGTATCGGGCATCAGAGCCAGATAATCCTGTAGCTGCGGAATTTAATACTAAAGGCATATTGTTGGCTATACTTCCTAAAACAGATTGTATAGTTGCGGCATCACCTTGTGCTAGCAACGCTTGAATTTGTTCATCCGTAATGCTATTGGGAGGGGCTACATCTAACTTGTTGCTACAAGAACTTAATAGCGCACAAGTAGATAATATCATCAGTAACTTTTTCATATCTTTTATAATTAAAAATCAAGGTTTAAACCAAAAGTAAATGTACGCATGGAAGGGTACGAATAAGCACCAACTTCAAAACCTCCTACTAAGGACATTCTAGGATCAACACCCGAATGCGCTGTTGCTAAGAATAGATTGTCAGCTGAAGCATAAACACGTAAACGTGCAAGCTTTGATTTCTTTAAGATTGATTCTGGAATGGTATAGCCTATTGTAATATTTTTAAAGTTTAAATAGGATGCTGAGAATAACGCCATATCAGAGTATAACCAACTTCCGAAAGTTGAACCATTTCCATAAGTGTTTCCGTACATAACCATTGGAAATTTAGCGCCCGTGTTCTCGGGAGTCCAGGTATTGCCAATTAATTCTTTCGAATTCGTTGAACCTGGGTTTTCACTTACATATAAATTATTTCCATACTCTGTACTAAAAAATTTACCTCCCAATTGATACGCAAACATGGCATATAAATCGAAGTTTTTATAACGGAATGTAGTTCCAAATCCACCAATCCATTTCGGTACAGCTGAGCCCATTTCATAGCGGCTAGCTTTTGAGTAATCTGTTGTTGCAAAGCTTTCACCTACTTTATAATCGCTGTATAAGCCTGCGTCAGCCTCAGACTTAGTTACCTTATGATAGAATTGAGGTAAACCAGTATTTTGATCTACACCTGCATATTTAAAGAGATACAAATCATAAAAATCTTTATTTTCGCCACGTAAGAAAACGGTGTTTGAAACGGCACCTGTACCGGCTGCAGACCATCCGTCAACCCCAGAGGTCCAATCTCCATTTAACTCCATAGAGCCTACACCCTGCGGAACTTGCTTTAAAATCGTTCTGTAATGTGTTCCATTCGTATTGAATGACCAAGAAATATTTTCACTTTTAATCAAGTCTATATTTAATTCTACCTCAATACCTGTATTGCTTAGACGCGCTGAGTTTGTAGAAATAGACGATTGTCCTTTAGAGATTGGTATTGGCTGTGCCCAAATTGCATTTGTCGTTAATCGATTATAATAATCTACGGAGCCACGTACACGGCCAAATAAATTAAAATCTAATCCAGCATCTACAGTATTGATATTTTCCCATGTTAACTGATCATTAACAAACGCATTTTGCGATAAATTATAAGATGCCGGAATACCTGTCCCACCAGTCGTTGAGGCATATGTTGCGGAGTAAGACCATGTTTGATAACCAGAGTAGTTTGAAATACCGTTTTGATTACCAATAATTCCATACGAAGCGCGCAATTTTAAGTCTTGTAACCAGCTCTTAGTACTTTCCATGAATTTTTCACTAGAAACACGCCATGCGCCACCAACAGACCAGAATGTTCCCCATCTGTTTTCAGGAAGTTTGAATTTAGAAGAACCGTCTCTACGAATGGAGCCTTGTAAGAAATAACGGTTATCGTAATTATAATTTCCACGTGCGAAGAAACTTTCCAAACGGCGGACATCAATTGCTCCTCCAGGATTAGAAAATGTACCTCCATCATAGCGTCCCACAAAATTAGAATAGCTTAAAAAATCTGGTATCAACTCATAAGATGAGCGGTAATTTAAGCCTTCGGATTTGTAGCTATCATACTCATGACCTGCTAATGCTTCGAGACTATGTTTATCAAAAGAAGTATTATAATTTAATAACTGCTGCGTATTCATAATAGTAACACCAGAATACATTTTCCCGAAAGCGGCAATATTTTCAGCTTGTCCAGATTCTGCATTCCAGTAGCGTGTACGCATTTCATTAAATTTATCATAAGAAAAGTTTGAGCTAAACATCAAGTTCTTATATAACTTAATTTGTGCGTAAGTGCGCGTATTTAAATCCGCAGACTCTCTATTGTCAATATCTTTATCTAACACTGTTAAAATATTCGTATTGGATAATGCTGAAGTTGTTTGCCCTAAAGGTGAATAGGTATCTCCTGCCATTACATGCACTTTATTTCGTCCATTTTCTGTAATATAGTTTCCGTCTTTATCTCGAGCATATAATTGAATAAGTTGATTTTGCCCAGTGATAAAACGGAAAACATTGGAAACTGCTGAACCAGGATTTCTACCAAAACGAGTAGCTGGAGATTGTGTATTACGCTCACCATACATCACGTTTGTTCCAATTTTTAACCATTCAAAAACTTGCGCATTCACATTAGCACGGCCATTATAGCGTTTAAATTTAGAACCTTTAATATAAGATGGATCCTCTAAATACCCGCCAGAGAAGAAATAATCTATTTTATCAGCGCCTCCAGAGATAGACATATTATAATCTTGACGTAAGCTATTTTGTAGCACATACTGATCATAATTTTCATTATACAATAACTGCGCATTTGGATTTAACTTACCATCTTTATTGACTAGATAAGATCCCGACATTGTACTACTAGCATTTGCGCCAGCACCTGTCGGAGTATATACGGCTCCTGGCACGCTATATAACATCCAGTTTCCTAAATTATTACGTTGAAAATTACTGGTTGAGCCTATATAATCGAATAGATGCGCTGATGCAAATTCCGCCGCGGCATCATGCGTCATATTAGGATTTTTAACATTGGTCGTATAATTTTTGGAAGTTCCTGTACCATCCACTCCGAATCGTACAGAGTTATAAATGGATTGCCAAGCATATTCGTATACATCTTTAGGATTATCAATTTTATCAAATTGGTACGGCCCTGCTTGATTAAAGCCTATTTTTCCCTCTAAAGATAACTTAGGTTTCCCTTTTACACCCTTTTTAGTCGTAACTAAAACAACACCATTAGCTCCACGAGAACCATAAAGTGCTGTGGAAGCCGCATCCTTTAAAACCGTTACTGATTCTATATCTTTGGAAGAAATGGTTGCCAATGGATTGGCATTTTGTGCCGGCACACCATCAATAACTACAAGCGCATCAGAAGTACTCTGTGAAGCGGATCCTAAACCACGAACGCGGATCCCCATATCCACCCCAGGTTGGCCATCCACTGCAGATACTTGTATTCCTGGCGCAGCACCCTCTAAAGCTCTACTCACTGTGGAGTTAGATTGCATGGCAAGTGCATTTTTATCAACTGTAGATACCGCTCCGGTTAAATCTTTTCTCTTAGCCGTTCCGTAGGCTACAACAACAACTTCTTCCAAATCTGTATTTTGTTCTTTTAACTGAATGGTGTAATAATTAGCCGTAGAAACATTCACAACCTGGCTATTATAACCAACATACGTAAATGTTAGAACCGAGTTTGCACGCGATTTAATTTCGAACTCACCATTACCGTTGGTTGAACTACTCGATTTAGTAGTAGCATCTGAGATGGAAACACCGATTATGGGAATTCCCGTATCTGCGTTAACAACTCTTCCTTTCACATTCTTATCAACCTGACCGAATGCGAAATCTGTCCAAAATAGTGATAATACTACCACCATAATAGCGCCTACATGAAATGTAATTAATGGCCTCTTCATTTTTTTATTTTTAGGTTATTTTTTTAGGTTACTTTTAGAGTAAATGTTGGTTATCATTCTACTTAATTACTAAATAACAAAATTTCCTACTGTTAACTATCCCGTACTGTCATGGTATTGTTTATCCGAATTATAACCAAATGACTTATAATTAAAAAATCCCTTCAAGGTTATTGAAGGGATTTTAAACTATTTGATAAGACGATTTGAAAAATCTGAAATTTTCTCGCAAGAAATTTGTTCCATGACCTGTTTGAGTTGGGCTTTAAACATACCTATTGTGTGTTCTCCTCCCGCTGTCCCCAGGGCACCTACTCCATACATAAAAGGCCTTCCCATAAAAGTAAATTCTGCACCTGTTGCTAAAGCTCTACCAATATCAGGTCCCGAACGTATACCTCCATCGACCATAATCTTAATCTTCCCTTTAAAAGTTGGGTTTGCGACTATTTTCTGTAACGAGGAAATAGAAGATTCACCCGCGTCAATCTGCCTTCCACCATGATTGGAGACAATAATTCCGTCAATTCCTAAGGCTATACAAGTCTCCACATCTTCTTCATTTACGACACCTTTTAAAACTAATGGACCTTTCCACAACGCTCGAATTGCTTGAATTTTTTCAATATCAACTCTTCCTGTAAACGTTCGGTTCATAAATTGACCAAGCTGACTCATATTCAATCCCTTTTCCATATATGGTTGAAGCGTAGCAAAATTCGGAATACCATGACGCAGCGTCTCTATTCCCCATGTTGGACAAATACCTGCTTGAAAAATATTCCTAAGGTTCATTTTTGGAGGCATAGAAAGTCCAGCTTTAATCTCGCGATAGCGCAAACCAAAAGAGGGGACATCAATCAATACGACAAGTACTGGACATTCAACAGCTTGCAAACGTTTTATAATATCATCACGCAATCTATTTTCTGTAGGATGATACAATTGAAACCAAGCTTTCCCATCAGAAACCTCCGCTATACGTTCAATGCTACTTGTTGAAACAGTACTTAAAATATATGGAATGTCATGTTTGGCTGCAGCCTTTGCTAAAATTTCTGGCGCATTAGGCCACATTAGCCCCTGTAAACCAATGGGAGAGACACCAAATGGCGCTTGATATTGCTTCCCAAAGAGCTCTGTACGCATATCAATACCAGCATATTTCTGAAGATATTGAGGACGCAATAAAATATCTTCATAGTCTTTTTCATTACGGCGAAGGTTGACTTCTTCATTACAGCCACCTTCCAAATAGTCGAAAGCGAATTTTGGAATTCTAGCTTTGGCTTTTTTCTTTAAATCAGCGACCGATGGAAAATTAGGATTGTAAGCAAATTGATTAAACGGTTCCATAGTTAGTTATATAAGGAGCTCCATCCAATTAAGGATTTATCTCCATGAAGCAAAAAATTTTAATTCGATTAAATTATTAGGTAAAGGTTGTTGATTCCAGTGTTGATGAATAGCCAATGCCGTCCCCAATGCAGTAGCTTGCGCCATAGAAGCTGCATAAACTTCCTGCTCGGGAAATTTATCTGCTAAGAGGTTCATGTAAAGGCTATTCTTACTAAAGCCCCCATCAACAAAAATACGATGAATTGGTTGCCCATTTATAAGAAGTTGAGTACTTAGAAATTGTGCATCCGTCAAATCCATTATAAATTGATGATAAGCTTCCTCTTCATTCTCAAATTGACTTAGGTCACGTGCTGCAAAAGTTTTCAATCCTGCTGATTTCTGTGAGATCTTAATTTTCAAGGTATTCACAATACTCTGATTAAGCCCTAAGTTTCTAAATTTGGCCGCAGAACAATGAAAATATTCAGCTATACGTTTGGTCTGCAGATCATGCTCATAGCCTGCAAATAATCGGGAAGCTTTCACGGGCTTTCCTTGGTATGAAAGATAGAATAAGCAATCCTGATTCAATTCATCCAATGTGAGGACATCATGGTTGAAAGGGTTAAATGATATTGACCATGTACCTGTAGAAATTAAAATAAAAGGTTCTTGAAAATTCAACAAATAAGGTATTAATGCAGCGGAACTATCGTGCAAGCCCGTACCCACCACATATGGAGATCCTGGAAAAGTGGAAGAGAATACAGCATCAGAAGAACAAATAGGAGCTAATTTTTCAACTATTCCATGATCTTTTACCCAAGCGTGGTACTCTTTTTTTTCAAAATCCCAAAGTGCTGTGTGGCATCCAATACTTGTCAATTCAGAATAATATGTTCCAGAGAGTAGAAAACTTAGGTATTGAGGAAGATGTAAAATATGGGCAATATCCTTATAAAGGTCTTTCTTTTCCTGTTGAAGTCTATAAATTTGCAATCCAGCATTCAGACTTCCCAATATCGGAGATGCTGTCTGCTGTGAAAACCGCTCCCCACCACCATATTGCAGATGTAAATCCTTCATCATTACCTCAGGATATTCTTTGAGGTAATTATATAATGGTGTTAATGGCCGCCCATATGAATCTAAATACACTAAACTTGCCCCATAAGAAGAAAAATTAATGGCCTTCACCTCAAACTGAGGCATCCGAAAAATCTCATGTAACGAATCAAAAATTGATAGACGAAGGCTTTCCAAATTTTCACAGACATCACCGTCTTCATCTAATGTTTCCAAAAAACGCGCAGAGCGCTCAAAAACGATACGGTACTGTTCGTCAAATAAAAACAACTTTTTATTTGTCTTTCCAACGTCGAATATAGCGATTACTGGAAGCGGATTCTTAGTTAACATTATAATCCTGTTGCTTTGATATTCGTTCCTCTTTCCAACGTTAATTTACTACGAACATCCATTTCTCTAAATTGTGCCACTGGATTTAGAGAACCTCCATCACGTAACCGTGCTTCGGCAACTACAGCGCGCAAGTCTTTACGAAATGCCTCTTGCAAGATTTCTTGTGCACCCACTACATCATTCGAGTTTTGAGCTTTTCTCAAAGCTTGGCGGTCGACCACCAAAGCTTGTGCGTAAGCTAATTGAATCGCTTCCACAGATTGTAACAAGTCTACTAAAGGATCTTTTAAATTATGTGAAGCATCAATCATCCAGCCCAATCCTTTTGCGTGATCCATACCACGAGCATCCATGCCTTCCACAAGCTCATTGAAAATTAAGAATAACTGATAAGGCTTCATACTCCCTGCAGTTAAATCATCATCGGCATATTTAGAATCATTAAAATGAAAACCACCGAGTTTTTTTTCCATTAATAGAAGTGATACAATTTGTTCAATATTGGCATTAGGAAGATGATGTCCTAAATCTACCAAGGTGTAAGCTTGATCACCTAATTTGTTTGCTAATAGCAACGACTGTCCCCAATCAGCAATTGTGGTAGAGTAAAAATTAGGCTCAAAACACTTGTATTCTACAAACATTTTCCAGTCTGTGGGAAGGTGCTTATAAATTTCTTGTAAAGATTGTAAAGTATTTTGGAACGCTTCTCTGAAATTCAGCTGTCCCGGAAAAGATGAACCATCCGCTAACCAAACAGTTAAAGCTTTAGAACCTAAAGATACTCCCTGTTTAATAACATCAATATTATGATTAATAGCTTGCTGACGCACAGCAGGATTCACATGCTGCAAAGACCCATACTTATAGGAATGCGTTTGCCCTTCTTGATCTTGAAAAGTGTTCGAGTTTACAGCGTCAAACACTAAGCCATATGAAGAAGCTAATGACTTTATAGTTTCAGTATCTTTCGGAATATCCCAGGGAATATGTAAGGATATTGCTCCTGAAGATTTATTTAGGGCATGCAGTAAGCCTACATCTTCAATTTTTTGTTCCAATGTTGCTGGCTCACCAGGTCCTGAGAAACGGCCAAAGCGTGTTCCTCCAGTACCTAAAGCCCAAGAAGGAATAGCGATTTGAAAAGCTTGTAACTTTTGAATTATAGCCTCTAAATCTGAAATTTCAGACGCTATAAAGTCAAATTTTCTTTTATGTGTAACTAGATGAGATTCATTATAGGCACGAATCTGCTCTTGCTGTATTTTCATAATTAAGGTTCAAAAAAGGTTTTTAAATATAGGAAATAGAATTTAACGAACAAAGGCCATCGCCACACCACCATCCACATTTATAATATTACCTGTAGACTTATTCAGTAATCCACCAGTGAAAGCAAAGCAAGCATTAGCAATATCCTCAGGCAAGATAATCTCATTCAAAAGCGTACGATTAGCATAATAAGCTGGTAATTCAGCAACAGTTATTCCATATGCTTTAGCACGCCCCTCAGCCCAGCCTCCAGCCCAAATATTGGAATCTGAAATTACAGCATCAGGATTAATTACATTGACACGAATATGATCAGCTCCTAATTCCGTCGCATTTAGACGACTTAGATGAAGTTGTGCAGCCTTAGCAGATCCATAACCTGCGTTATTTGGTCCTGAAACCAGTGCATTCTTACTAACAATATTTATAATATCCCCTCCGATAGCTTGTTTTTTCATGGTAGTTACTGCAACCTGTGTGACGAAAAACTGCCCCTTCACGAGCACATTATAAAGTGTATCCCAATCTTTCTCAGTATGTTCACCTATTGGCTTAGAGATAGAAAGGCCGGCATTATTAACGACAATATCAACCCCTCCAAAAGCTAATACGGCTGTATAAAAAGCGTTCTTTATACTCTCTTCATCTGTTACATCTAGACGAGAAATAGCAAATGAATCAATTCCGAACTCACTTGTAAATTCCTTTTCAGCTTCCGACAGACGCTCTTCATCCAAATCGTTTAATAAAACAACAGCACCTTCGCTAATAAATTTTTTTGCAATAGCCTTTCCAATGCCTCCAGCAGACCCTGTAACTAATGCCACCTTTCCTGATAAAGATTTAGCTTTGGGCATACGTTGTAATTTAGCTTCTTCTAATAACCAATATTCAATATTAAATGCTTCCTGCCTTGGTAGCGCCGTGTAGTTTGAGATGGCTTCAGCTCCTTTCATCACATTAATTGCATTGATATAAAATTCCGCGGCAACACGCGCCGTCTGCTTATCTTTAGAAAAAGCAAACATACCAACGCCAGGATACAAAATTATCACAGGATTGGCATCACGAATTGCAGGACTATTGTGATGCTTACAACTTTCATAATAGGCTGTATACATTTCTCTATATGCTTTAAAAGCTGGTGCTAAAGTTGCTTTTACTGCTTCCACATCAGAAAGATCCATATTCGAAGAAATATCTAAAACTAAAGGCGATATTTTCGTGCGTAAGAAATGATCCGGACAAGAAGTGCCAAGAGGTGCTAGACGAGCTAGATCTTTAGAATTAATAAATTCTAACACACGTGCATCATCAGAAAAGTGACCAATCATGTGCTTCTGACTAGCGCAAAAACCTCGTAAAATGGGCGCTAAGAGTGACGCTTGCTTCTGCCTTTCAGCAGCTTCCAAACTTGCAATCTTATGACCTCCAAAAACTGGACCTTTCTTGCCATAATTAGCTTCTAAAAATGCGGCACACTGCTCTATCACGTCTAGCGTATTAACATAACTTTCATAAGCTGTATCACCCCATGTAAAAAGACCGTGAGAACCTAACATAATCCCGTTTATTCCAGGATTTTCATCGAGACATTGCTTTAATTGCAAGCCTAAGTCAAAACCAGGCTTTTGCCAATCAACCCACCCTATTTTACCCTTAAATAACGTCTTGGTAATCAGCTCTCCATCTTTAGAAGCAGCAATTGCAATCGCTGCATCAGGATGTAAGTGATCAATATGTTTGAATGGTAAGAATCCGTGCAAAGGAGTGTCAATAGAAGGTGCTTTAGAAGCTAAATCATAAATACAATGGTTAAATAACTCTACCATTTCATCTTCCTGATCAAGACCCTGATAGATATTCTTTAAATCTCGCAAACGATCTACGTACAAAGCGGCTAATCCATCTTTGGTAAGCGTACCAATATCACCACCTGAGCCTTTAATCCACATTACTTCTGTCTCTACACCTGTTAGAGGATCTTTTGCCATTGATTTACAGGAAGTATTTCCACCACCATAATTCGTAATTCGTAAATCTGCGCCTAATAAATTTGATCGATAAATTAATAACGCGACCTCATCGCCTGCTAACGCTTGCGCTTTCTCATCATTCCATAGATAATCTACGTATTGATATGATTTTGTTTTCATAATATTTATATGTGAGTTATTTATTCTAATGTTTTTGAAAATCCGACAACGACAATGGATAGAATGATAACTACGATACCTGCAACAATCGTTCGATAGGCCTTCTTATCGACTCCCTTCCATTCTTTTAATAATACACCCCAAAGATTGGAGAATAGAATAATGAAAGCCATGTGTAAAATCCAAGAACTCGCACCATTCCCTAAGCGGCTTTCGCCCATTCCATAGAAGAAAAATTGCAAATACCAAGTCGTACCAGCTAAAGCACATAATAGATAATTACGTCCAAGTGGAGTATTTTTATTACTGTAGTCCGAAAAGGTGCTGTTTTTAACATTTAGGTATATACACCAAATTAAATTGGTCGTCAGTCCACCCCATAGAATAATTATATAGGTGACATTATTTTGAAATAGAAATTCACCCTGATTGGGATGTGTAGCCTTCCAAAGTTCATTCGCTTCGGTAGCCATCGATTTCCCGGCTTCTAAGCCAAAATTAAAACAAGCAGAAAGTATTCCAGAAACGATCGCTACAACTAGCCCTGCCTTCAAATTATAATCGACATTGACATCCCCTACAAGTACAGAAGACTTTAACCCCTTTTCTTTCTCTACACCAGCACGCCCACAGAGGATGACCCCAAGCAGACAGATTAACAAGCCTACCAAGACGCAAATGCCTGCTGTAGTCGTAAAAAAGTAATTTATATCTTGCTTACCAGCAGCAGGATATAAATAATAATAAATAGAAGGCATTAAAGAGCCGAATACCATACTTAATCCAAGAATAATAGACCCTCCTAAAGAAACCCCCAGATAGCGTACCCCTAGGCCGTATGTCAATCCTCCTATTCCCCATAATAAGCCGAAAAAATACGTGTAAAATAAAGTAGACAAATCCGTAGCCAAGATAATATCCATAAAATTTGGAATCGTAGTGTAAGCGGCTAAAAAAGGAACTAAAAGCCAGGAAAACAACCCTCCTATTATCCAAAGGGATTCCCAAGACCAGCCTTTAACTTTTTTGAAAGGAACATAAAAACTACCCGAGGCAAATCCTCCGATAAAATGAAAAATAACTCCAGCAAGTGCATTCATAGATATGTTATTGGTTATAATTAATTGGTATGCCTAATTTAAGATCAATATTTCAATCAACTGTCATGTACTGTGATGAATGCCTTTAGAAATCATCCCTTAAATTAATTAATGAGAAAAAACATTTACATTAATATTTTAATAGGTGAAAACTTATAGTTATTTTTATAGAAACTATGGTAAGATCTGTGTAAAGATCTTGCAGCTATAAACATTACTAATAATCAAAATCTTATACGGACGATGAAAGTTTTCACGCTATTACTGACCTCTTTATCCATTTTATTCTTTTCTTCCCTGCAAGCGCAAACGGCCGGTTTTAAATACTCCAATGCGGCCTTAAAAAAAGGGACTTTAGAATCTCAATTTCAACAGTTAAGTTATATCTCTAGAACTTCAGGTGACTACAAGCTTATTCGAAGAGAGAATTTAGATTTAGTAAAGGTGAATGTTTTAGACTCCATTCAAGGGTATCGAAAACAAATTGCAAGCTTAAAAGACGCTTCAGGCTCACATGAAGGCAGCACCAAAGTACTTCAGGATAGTATTCGCACCTTAAAAGAGCAGGTAACCGCAGAAGTTGCCAAGATAGACAGTATGTCATTCTTAGGTCTTTCCGTAGATAAAACAGTTTATAACACGGTTGTGTGGGCGATTATAGCCGTACTATTAGGTGCCGCAGCGTTATTCTTCAGCCTATTTACGAAGTCAAAGAATGACACATTAGAATATCAGCTTACCGCAGAGAAAACACAAGAAGAGTTTCAGACGTTACGCAAGAAGTCGATGGAACGAGAGCAGTCATTACGCCGTCAATTACAGGACGAATTAAACCGTAAAGACAATTAAAAAAGGCAGAAATAAGAGCTTTCAAAGTAAAAATAGGAGACTATAAATTTTATAATTTCTAATATTTCCCATATTATAACGCCAATTTATTCAAAATTGGCGTTTCTTGTTACGAAAGTTAGTAAGTATTAGCTCGCAAAAAACCTAATAATCAAATAGATTGCGCCATATACTTATTCAACTTTACCAGGAGTATAAAAAATATAGATTTAATTGCTAATCTGTTTTGCTTTTAATTATATAAAACTTATTTTTGCAAACCAAAAGAGGATGCTATTTGGCTCCTTATAAATTTGATTAATAAATATTTAGTCCCCAGAATATGCCCAATATTGGTAAAATAGCGCAGATTATCGGCCCAGTGGTTGACGTCAACTTTGCCGACAATGAAAATCTACCTAAAATTTACGACGCATTGTACATTGAGAAAGAAAATGGACAACGTGTAGTTTTAGAAGTTCAACAACACTTAGGTGAGGAACGTGTACGTACAATTGCCATGGATGCAACCGAAGGTTTAGTTCGTGGAATGAAAGTAGTTGATACGGAAGCTCCGATCAAAATGCCAATTGGTGACGAGATCAAAGGTCGTGTTTTTAACGTTGTTGGTGATGCCATTGACGGGATTCAAAACTTAGATAAAACAGCTGGTCGTCCGATTCACAATGTACCTCCAAGATTCGAAGATTTATCTACGGAAACAGAAGTACTTTTCACAGGTATCAAAGTGATCGATTTACTAGAGCCTTACTCCAAAGGTGGTAAAATTGGTTTATTTGGTGGTGCCGGTGTAGGTAAAACTGTATTAATCCAAGAATTAATCAACAATATCGCTAAAGGTCACGGTGGTCTTTCGGTATTCGCAGGTGTTGGTGAGCGTACACGTGAAGGTAATGACTTATTACGTGAGATGTTAGAATCAGGTATCATCAAATACGGTGATAAATTCATGGAAGAAATGGAAAAAGGTCAATGGCCTTTAGACACAATCGACCACGAGTTAATGAAAGAATCTAAATGTACTTTCGTATTCGGTCAGATGAACGAGCCTCCTGGGGCACGTGCACGTGTCGCATTATCAGGTTTAACAATTGCGGAATACTTCCGTGATGGTGAAGGTGATGGTGCAGGTAAAGACGTATTATTCTTTATTGATAATATCTTCCGTTTTACACAAGCAGGTTCTGAGGTTTCCGCATTATTAGGCCGTATGCCTTCTGCAGTAGGTTACCAACCAACTTTAGCAACGGAGATGGGTTTAATGCAAGAGCGTATTACTTCGACGAAAAATGGATCAATTACTTCCGTACAAGCGGTTTACGTACCTGCGGATGATTTAACTGACCCGGCGCCGGCTACGACTTTCGCCCATTTAGATGCAACAACGGTATTATCTCGTAAAATTGCTGAGTTAGGTATCTACCCTGCGGTAGATCCATTAGATTCGACTTCTCGTATCTTATCTCCAGCAGTATTAGGCGCTGAGCACTACAATACAGCTCAACGTGTAAAAGAGATCTTACAACGTTACAAAGAGTTACAAGATATCATCGCTATCTTAGGTATGGATGAGTTATCTGAGGAAGATAAATTAACTGTACACAGAGCACGTCGTGTACAACGTTTCTTATCTCAACCTTTCCACGTAGCTGAGCAATTTACAGGTTTAAAAGGTGTATTAGTAGACATCAAAGACACGATCAAAGGATTCAATATGATCATTGACGGTGAAGTAGATGAATACCCAGAAGCATCTTTCAACTTAGTAGGTAACATCGAAGAAGCTATTGAAAAAGGTAAGAAATTATTAGCTGAGGCAGTTTAATTTTTGAACGATATGAAACTTACTATAATCACTCCCGATAAGTTAGCATTCGAAGGTGACGTCACTTCTGTAACGGTACCAGGTTCCGCGGGTTCTTTTGAAATATTAAATGACCACGCAGCTATCGTGTCTACTTTAGAGGATGGAAAAGTTATTATTCGTCAAGGAAAAGCTGAACAAGTTTTAAATATTATTGGTGGTGTAGTAGAGGTCATCGATAATAAAATTACCGTTTTAGCTGAAGGAATTTTAGACAAATAATTTCTCCCAAAACATGATATTTTAAGCCCTTAAAGCATATGCTTTAAGGGCTTTTTTTTATTGCGATTTTTTCAAGAAATTTCAGCTTTTTTTCAATTTTACGCAGAATTCTATCCGCTAAAGCAAAAAATATAATTCACTACAGATAGACCAATTTTAAATTTGGTCTACCTTGATAGTTATAAAGTATCTGTATTTGTAAAATATGCCAAATTTAATTTTGCACTATCATAAAATACGAAATTATATACTAATTGGAAAAAAGACCACTCCCCTATTGACCACAACAAAGAAAGATATTAACTTAAAGGAATGATTTTCATAACGCCTAAAACGTTGAGAAAATAACAAAAATCAGAAGTTCAAAATTCTGCAAATATTGGACACAACTAATAAGTAAATAATTCGCATGAAATATTACGATAATGACACCCTAATTTACCTCAATGGCAGCTTTGAAAAAGCTTCCGTTACAGGCATTGACTTTTATGGTCAGGCCTTGCACTACGGGTATGGTGCATTTGAAGGATTACGTGCCTACAATACGCATTTAGGAACCCGTATTTTCAAAGCAGAAGAACACTTTGAACGCTTGAAATTATCCTGTGAAGCCATTGATATCCCCTACCGTTGGGATAATAATGAATTGATTGAACAGGCTTATGAATTATTAGCGGTAAATAACTTACGCTCGGCCTATATACGTCCCTTAGTGGTATCGGGGGCCAACATGCACCTAACAGCATCCAAGGAAGCAAGCATTATGATGGCTGCCTGGGAATGGGGCCCTTACTTAGGACAGAATTTACTACGTGTATGCGTATCGAGTATTGAACGCCCTAACCCTAAATCCTGCCGTGTAGACGCCAAGATTTGTGGGCAATATATCAATTCCATTCTAGCGAGTTCGGACGCCTTAAACAAAGGTTTTGATGAAGCCCTGCTTTTAGATCAAAATGGGTATGTAGCACAGGCCTCCTCAGAGAATCTTTTTATAGAGAAAGATGGCCTGATCTATACGCCTCCATTGGCCAATGTATTTCCAGGAATCACTCGCCAAACAGTAGCGGAAATATGCAAAAGTTTACATATTGAACTTATTGAACGCCCCTTAACGATACAAGATATTTATCAAGCCGATGCCGCCTTCCTTTCAGGAACAGCCGCAGAGATTATAGGAATTAAAGAAGTCGATCATATCGTCTACCAAGAAGATTGGGAGCACAGCTTAAGTGCCACCATTCAAAGAAAATATAAAAATTTAGTATTAGAGAACGAAAACTATGAAGTCATCATCTGAGAACGAGCAAGTATTAAATAAATACAGCCGGACTTTTACACAAGATGCAACACAGCCTGCTGCAAAAGCTATGTTGTACGGAATTGGATTAACGGATGCTGATATGGACAAAGCACAAGTCGGTATCGCAAGCATGGGTTATGATGGAAACACTTGTAATATGCACCTGAATGATTTAGCTCAGGTCGTAAAAAAAGGTGTCTGGAGTAATGACTTAGTAGGGCTAACCTTTGGAACAATTGGTGTTTCCGATGGGATGAGTAACGGTACCGAAGGTATGCGCTATTCCCTCGTGAGCCGCGATGTAATTGCCGACTCTATCGAAACAATCTGTGGTGGTCAATATTATGATGGCTTAATTGCAATCCCTGGATGTGATAAGAATATGCCGGGTGCCCTAATTGCCATGGGTAGATTAAATCGCCCTGCATTAATGGTCTACGGTGGAACAATTGCTCCTGGAAAATATAAAGGTGAAGACCTCAATATCGTCTCTGCTTTTGAAGCTTTAGGACAGAAAATATGCGGCAACCTATCCGATGAAGATTATGACGGCATCATCCGCCATACTTGCCCAGGAGCGGGAGCTTGCGGTGGTATGTACACGGCAAATACCATGGCCTCAGCGATTGAAGCCCTAGGCATGAGTCTACCGTATTCATCTTCCAACCCTGCTGTTTCTCCCGAGAAAGAAGCCGAGTGTATAGAAGCGGGTAAATACATCAAAATTCTCTTAGAAAAAGATATTAAGCCTTCGGATATTATGACACGCGAAGCATTTGAAAATGCTATCCGGACCATTATTATCTTAGGGGGATCGACTAATGCGGTATTACACTTTATTGCTATGGGTAAATCTGTCGGCGTAGAAATCACGCAAGATGATTTCCAACGCTTCTCAAATAATACCCCAGTATTAGCAGATTTCAAACCTTCGGGTCAATATTTAATGCAGGATTTACATCAGTATGGTGGTATCCCTTCGGTATTAAAATATTTATTAGATGAAGGTTTATTACATGGGGATTGTATCACTGTTACGGGTAAGACATTAGCGGAGAACCTAGCCGATGTAAAATCTATTATAGACTACAATCAACCTATTATCAAAAAATTATCAGAACCTATTAAAGCAAATGGTCACCTACAAATCTTGTATGGAAACTTAGCAGAAAAAGGCTCTGTAGCGAAGATCTCCGGTAAAGAAGGAGAACGCTTCGTAGGTCCTGCAAGAGTATTCGATGGCGAGCAAGATTTGATCGCTGGAATCTCAAATGGACGGGTGAAGAAAGGTGATGTTGTAGTTATCAAAAATGAAGGCCCTATGGGTGCTCCAGGGATGCCAGAGATGCTAAAACCAACATCTGCAATTATCGGCGCTGGCTTAGGAAAGTCTGTAGCTTTAATCACTGATGGACGCTTTTCAGGTGGTACTCACGGTTTTGTCGTAGGACACATCACCCCTGAAGCCTATAAAGGAGGGCTTATAGGATTAGTAGAAGACGATGACATCATTGAACTAGATTCTGTAAATAACACCATCAACTTAAAGGTATCGGAGGAAATCATTGCCCAACGTCGTGCAAGATGGACGCAGCCGGCCTTAAAAGTTAGCAAAGGTGTATTGTATAAATACGCTAAATCAGTTTCAGATGCCTCTGAAGGTTGTGTAACCGACTTATAGTAACAAGAACCGAATAATCAACTTAAACAATACTAATAGAATAAATAAATTATAATGAGTACGTTGGAAAAAACTGAAAATAAGGAATGTACCAAGGGCACACAACCTACTAAGCAATTAAAAGGTTCACAAGCCGTTTTGGAAGCCTTATTATGCGAAGGTGTAGACACCGTATTTGGATATCCTGGAGGCGCAATTATGCCTATTTATGATGCCTTATATGATTATAACGACCGTTTAAATCATATTTTGGTACGTCATGAACAAGGTGGTATTCATGCGGCACAAGGCTATGCCCGTACTTCAGGACGCACAGGTGTTGTCTTTGCAACTTCGGGCCCTGGAGCCACTAATTTAGTAACGGGATTAGCCGATGCGATGATCGATAGTAATCCGATTGTATGTGTCACAGGTCAAGTATTTGCCAGCCTTTTGGGGACCGATGCTTTTCAAGAGACAGATGTGATTAATATTACCGCACCGGTCACCAAATGGAGCTACCAAGTAACCGAAGCATCAGAAATTCCACAAGCCCTAGCTAAAGCATTTTATATCGCTAGCACTGGCCGTCCTGGTCCTGTGTTAATCGATATCACAAAAAATGCGCAAATGGAGCTCTTTGATTATCCAGGCTATAAGAAATGTACACATATCCGCTCCTACCGTCCTGCGCCAATCGTTCGTAAGGAATACGTGGAAGAAGCAGCTGCGTTAATTAACGGTGCCAAAAAACCGTTTATCTTATTCGGTCAGGGTATTATATTAGGGAGAGCCGAGGAGGAGTTCAAGACTTTCTTAGCGAAATCTGGCATTCCTGCTGCAGCCACAGTAATGGGCTTAAGTGCGCTGGAAACAGACCACCCACAGCATGTCGGCATGCTTGGAATGCACGGAAACTATGCGCCCAATGTAATGACCAACGAATGTGATGTATTAATTGCTATAGGTATGCGTTTCGATGACCGTGTTACGGGACGTTTAGACAAATATGCTAAACAAGCAAAACTTATCCATTTAGACATTGACCCTGCCGAGATTGATAAGAATGTTAAAGCGACGGTACCTGTGTGGGGCGACTGTAAAGAAACCTTACCCTTATTAACAGCTTTAGTCGATAAAGCGGATCACAGCGCTTGGTTACAGCAGTTCCGTGAACTGGAGAAGGAAGAAGTTAAAGAAGTTATTCAAGATGAGCTACACCCAACATCCGAAGTGATGACCATGGGTGAAGTGGTAAATATTTTAAATGAATTAACAGGTGGTGATGCCATTATTACCACAGATGTTGGTCAGCACCAAATGGTGGCTTGTAGATACGCTAAATTTAACCAGTCGAAGTCAAATGTCACTTCTGGCGGTTTAGGAACGATGGGCTTCGGGCTTCCGGCAGCAATTGGAGCTTGGTATGGAGCGCCTGAGCGTACCGTAGTCGCTATTATCGGAGATGGTGGTTTTCAAATGACCTTACAGGAATTAGGAACCATTATGCAGTTTGGCGCCAAGGTTAAAATACTCATCTTAAACAACCAGTTTTTAGGTATGGTACGCCAATGGCAGCAGCTATTTAACGATAGACGCTATTCCTTTGTGAATATCACCAGCCCAGACTTTGTCGCAGTAGCTAAAGGCTATGGCATCTCAGGAAATAAAATCTCCGATAGATCGGTGTTAAAGACCGCGTTAAAAGCAATGTTAGACCATGATGGAGCATACCTGTTAGAGGTCATGGTAGGAAAAGAAAATAACGTCTTCCCAATGGTTGCTCAAGGTACATCTGTTTCTGAAATCCGTTTAAAATAAGGCTTATTATCATGGAAAAACAAGAATATACAATCACCCTATATACAGAAAATTCAATCGGTTTAATCGGTAGAATTTCGACCATTTTCTCGAGAAGAAAGATTAATATCGAAAGCTTAAACACCTCTCCTTCGGAAGTGGAAGGTATTCACCGCTTCACCATTTTAATTACGGAAACTGAAGAAGTATTACGTAAGCTATGTCGTCAAATTGAAAAACAAATAGACGTACTTAAAGCCTACTATAACACCAATGATGAAGTAATCTGGCAAGAGCAAGCTTTATATAAAGTTCCTACAGACATCGTGACAGAAGAGTTATATGTAGAGCGTTTATTACGTCAATATGGTGCTTCAGCGGTCGTAATACGTAAAGATTATACGGTATTTGAAACGGCAGGTCACCGCGAAGAAATTGACAACCTAACACAAGAATTAACGAAGTACAACCTCATTGAATTCGTGCGTGGCGCCCGTATTGCCATCATCAAGAACTCCGCAGGATTCCACGCGAAGCTGAAGAAATTTGAAGAGCATGAACCTTCGGAGGAAATTATTGAAAATGAATTCTTAGAAAAAGGTGAGTCTGTATTTACGATGTAATGAACATGGAAAACGTATTAAATTTTATCAAAGACGAACGCCGTGCCTTTATCGAATTGATCGATGGCCTAACGGTCGATCAACTCAACGAAGTGCCTGCAGGATTTAACAATAACATCATCTGGAACTTTGGACATATCGTCGTGACCACGCAAGCTTTAAGCTACCTGCGCACAGGCGTACGTACAGATGCAAGCTTCATAAAGTATTTTAGCGCTTACGCAAAGGGTACAAAACCGACCTATGCAGTAGATGCTGAAGAAATTGCGGAGCTTAAAGGATTAGCCTTACAGACCATTGATCAGCTGGCAGCAGACTATCAAGCAGGCGTATTTGCAGAAATACAGCCCTTTGCTACAGATACCTTCAAAGCTACGCTATCTACCATCGAAGATGTGCTTATTACCACCGCAGGTCACGATACCATCCACTATGGCTATGCCATGGCACAGAAAAGAATAATCAACAACAAATAAACTAACCTAGCTATTTAGCTTCGGCGAAAATGGCTTTTGAAAAGAAACAAAGCAATTAAATAATTAAAACAATGGCAAATTATTTTAACACATTACCACTTAGAGAGAAATTAAACCAATTAGGTGTTGCAGAATTTATGGATATCACCCAATTTGGGGATGGCGTAAATGCCCTTAAAGGTAAGAAAATTGTTATCGTAGGTTGTGGTGCTCAAGGCTTAAATCAAGGTTTAAACTTAAGAGATAGTGGTTTAGATGTGTCTTATGCTTTACGTAAAGAAGCGATTGAACAAAAAAGAGATTCTTGGAAAAATGCTACTGACAATAATTTTACGGTAGGTACTTACGAAGAATTAATCCCTGCTGCGGATTTAGTTATCAACTTAACGCCAGATAAACAACATACTTCAGTAATCAATGCTGTCATGCCATTGATGAAACAAGACGCTACACTTTCTTACTCCCACGGTTTTAACATCGTTGAAGAAGGTATGCAAATAAGAAAAGATATTACCGTAATCATGGTAGCGCCAAAATGTCCAGGTTCGGAAGTGCGCGCGGAATATGTACGTGGCTTCGGGGTACCTACATTAATCGCTGTACACCCTGAGAATGACCCACAAGGTAAAGGATTAGCAGAAGCTAAAGCTTACTGTGTCGGAACAGGTGGTCACCGTGCTGGTGTCTTAAAATCATCGTTCGTAGCAGAAGTAAAATCTGACTTAATGGGTGAGCAAACCATCCTTTGTGGTTTATTACAAACGGGTTCCATCTTATCTTTCGACAAGATGGTAGAAAAAGGAATCGATGCAGGTTACGCTTCGAAATTAGTACAGTACGGTGTAGAAGTAATTACAGAAGCCTTAAAACAAGGTGGTGTTACAGCTATGATGGACCGTCTTTCGAATGTAGCGAAAATCAAAGCTTTCAATGTAGCGGAAGAGTTAAAGCAAATTATGCGTCCCTTATTCCAAAAACACCAAGATGATATTATGTCTGGTGAATTCAGTGCTACGATGATGGCTGACTGGGCTAACGACGATAAGAACTTATTAACTTGGAGAGCAGCAACAGGAGAGACAGCGTTTGAAAAAACAGCTGCTGGCGACGTAAAAATCGGTGAGCAAGAATACTTCGACAACGCTTTATTTATGGTTGCTTACATCAAAGCAGGTGTGGAATTAGCCTTCGAAACAATGGTTGAAGCAGGCATCAAACCTGAATCAGCATACTACGAGTCCTTACACGAAACGCCTTTAATTGCGAATACCATCGCACGTAAGAAATTATTCGAAATGAACCGTGTAATCTCTGATACAGCAGAATACGGTTGTTACTTATTCGATCACGCTTGTAAACCATTATTAGCGGATTTCATGACTACTGTAGAAACAGATATCATCGGTAAAAACTACAATGACGGCAAAGACGGCGCTGTAGACAACCAAGAATTAATCGCTGTAAATGAAGCTATTCGTACACACCAAGTAGAACAAGTTGGTGCGGTATTACGCAAGGCTATGACAGCAATGAAAGCAATTAAAACGGCATAATTATAACAATCTAAACCGAATAGGCTTCGTCACCTATTCGGTTTCTAAATACGTAGAGCAAAATGGCAAAAACATTAGTAGAGAAAATTTGGGATGCGCATGTCGTCAAGAGTGAAGAGGGATTTCCAGATATCTTATATATTGATACTCACCTAATTCATGAGGTAACATCACCTCAAGCGTTTGACGGCCTTCGTAAACGAGGTATCCCTGTATTTCGTCCGCAACAAACAGTTGCTACAGCAGATCACAACGTTCCAACCTTAGATCAACATTTACCAATAAAAGAAGAATTGTCAAGATACCAAGTGGATATGTTGACAAAAAACTGTGCTGAATTTGGGATTAACCTATATGGATTAGGACATCCGTACCAAGGTATTGTCCATGTTATAGGCCCCGAGTTGGGAATTACCCTTCCGGGTAAGACGATGGTTTGTGGGGATAGCCACACCTCTACACACGGTGCTTTTGGGGCAATAGCTTTCGGTATAGGAACTTCGCAGGTAGAACAAGTATTTGCTACGCAATGTCTGTTACTACAGAAGCCTAAGACCATGAAAATAGAAGTGAATGGTACCCTAGGAAAAGGTGTAGGAGCAAAAGATATCATCTTGTATATCATCGCGAAAATATCTGCTGCAGGAGGTACAGGATACTTCATTGAATATGCTGGCTCAGCGATTGAATCCTTAAGTATGGAGGCGCGTATGACCATCTGTAACATGAGTATTGAGATGGGTGCTCGTGGCGGCTTAATTGCACCGGATCAAATTACTTTCGACTATGTGGAAGGCCGTGAATTTGCCCCTAAAGGTGAAGAATGGGATAAATCGTTGGCTTACTGGAAGACTTTATACTCCGATGCAGATGCGGTATTCGATCAGGTATTAACCTTTGATGCGGCAGATATTGCCCCAATGATTACTTATGGTACCAACCCAGGGATGGGTATGGGTATTGCTGAGCAAATTCCTGCGACCGCGGCTCAACCAGAATCAGAACAACCTTCGTATCAGAAAGCCTTAACCTATATGGGCTTCCAAGATAATGCAGGCATCTTAGGGAAGCCTGTAGACTACGTATTTATCGGCTCTTGTACCAACTCAAGGATTGAAGATTTACGCGAAGTAGCGGCCTTTGTAAAAGGGAAGCAGAAAGCGCCTGAAGTGGAAGTATGGATTGTTCCAGGCTCCAAGCAAGTAGAAGCACAAGCGAAGGAAGAGCAGCTTGATAAAATCTTTGAAGAGGCAGGATTCCAACTCCGTGAACCTGGATGTTCCGCATGTTTAGGGATGAATGAAGATAAAATACCTGCCGGCAAATACTGCGTTTCCACTTCCAACAGAAACTTTGAGGGCCGCCAAGGTCCGAATGCGCGTACCCTGCTGGTATCGCCATTAACGGCAGCAGCAGCAGCCGTGACAGGAAAGATTTCAGATGTTAGAGAATTGTTGTAAGCGTAAATTGTAGAAAGCATGAAAAAATTTGAAAAATTAACTTCACAGGTAGTACCCCTACCCATTGAAAATATTGATACCGATCAGATCATTCCCGCACGTTTCTTAAAAGCTACGACGAGGGACGGTTTTGGTGACAACTTATTCCGCGACTGGCGCTTCGACAGCAACAATCAACCGAAAGTAGATTTTGTGATGAACGACAGCACCTACAGTGGAAAAGTCCTTGTAGCAGGAAAGAATTTCGGCTGCGGATCTTCGCGTGAGCATGCCGCATGGGCGATTCAAGATTATGGCTTTGACGTCGTAATCTCCTCATTCTTCGCCGATATCTTCAAAGGCAATGCCTTGAACAACGGTGTGTTGCCGATCCAAGTAACCGACGAGTTTTTAGAGTTCATCTTTGAAACAGTCTTAAAAAACCCTACAACACAGATTGTCGTGGACTTAGAAGAGCAGTCAGTGACTATTGAAGGGCGCACAGAGTCTTTTGAAATCAATCCGTACAAGAAATCTTGTTTAATAAATGGCTACGATGATATCGATTTCATCTTAAACCAAAAGGAGCAAATTTTAACTTTTGAAGCTTCCAGATAATGAAGCAAGCGATGGTACATAGTGTCAATTTAAATCTTAAATACGGTAGCAATACCGTGTTGAAGGATTTGAATTGGCAGATTTTTCCTGGACAGCATTGGGTGATTGGCGGTCCCTCGGGAACAGGGAAGACCTCCTTAGCGAAAGCCTTGGCGGGGGTAAACCATTTTCAAGGAGCTATCAGCTTCCATTACCAACCTGAAAATCCTCACCACCTATTGTATGTCTCCAACTGGTACCAGTTTACCAATTTAGAAGGCGACAGGAATTTCTATTACCAACAGCGCTATAATAAGTCGCAGGTAAAGGAAACCCTTTCTGTATATGCTGAATTACAGCATTATGCGGATACGGAAAACTTACTTTTCAGCGATGCCGAAGCACATTTAAAAGCTTTTGGCTTTGAGAATTTTAAGGAAGCACAGTTGTTTGAGCTTTCCTCGGGAGAGCACAAGAAATTACAGTTAATAAAAGCGCTGTGGTTAAAGCCACAGCTACTCATAATTGATCAGCCCTACACCGGATTAGATGCGCAGTCGCGTAGCTACCTAAATACGGCGTTCGATCAGTTAGCAGCCCAAGGCACCACCTTAGTCCTACTAGCTAGCGACCAAGATTTACCTAGCTGCATACAGCATTTTGCGGAGATTAAAGATGGAAAGCTCGTGGAGCGTGCCTCGGCACAAGCATTTTCTAAGGCGCCGCAGCGCACGAAGAAAAGCTTACCCTACTTCCTACAGCAAGCTCCCTTAGTTGCTTCAGAAATTATGGTCCGCATGAAAGATGTCAGCATCAATTACGGAGCGAAGCAGGTCTTAAAAAATATCAATTGGGAGGTAAAGGCTGGTGAAAAATGGTTATTGCAGGGTCATAATGGCTCGGGTAAATCAACCCTACTGTCCTTAATAAATGCGGATCACCCGCAGGCCTATGCCAATGATATTACCCTTTTTGGGAATAAAAGAGGTTCTGGCGAGTCTATTTGGGAAATTAAAGCCCACCTAGGGATTATCTCCCCAGAGATGCATTGGTACTTCGACCCAACGGCGAAGGTATGGCAATGTATAGCTTCTGGATTTTTTGATAGTGTAGGCTTATTTCAAAATTTAGGTTATGAGAGACAGCAAAAAGTCAATCAGATTTTAGATTTCTTTGAGCTTACCGCCTATAAAGATCAACTCCTGAACACCCTTCCCTTAGGTAAGCAACGCCTAGCCCTGCTAGCGCGCACGATTATTAAAAACCCAGAGTTATTAATTCTCGATGAGCCTTGCCAAGGATTAGATTTGGAACAAACGACACATTTCAATGCCGTCGTAGATGAGCTTTGTGGCTACGGAAAGACCCTAATTTATGTAGGGCACTTCGAAACACAGCTCCCTTCCTGCATTGAAAAGAAACTGATATTAGAAAATGGCGCAGTAATAGCCAACGAAACAATTTTTGAAAGCGTAATATAAAATGAAAAAAAATATTTTAGTAATCCCTGGAGATGGAATTGGTCAAGAGGTTACCACTTGGGGAAAGAAAGTTTTAGAGAAAATTGCTGAAAAATATAACCATGAATTTGCCTTCGATGAAGCGATCATGGGGCATGCAGCCATAGAGGTTACGGGCAACCCCCTACCGGATGAAACTTTAGAAAAAGCTAAGGCATCGGATGCCATTTTATTTGGCGCCATAGGTCATATCAAGTATGATAATGACCCGACAGCAAAAGTACGCCCAGAGCAAGGTCTCCTAAAAATCCGTAAGGAACTAGGCCTCTATGCCAACTTACGTCCGATCTTATTATTTGATGAGCTCTTAGATGCTTCTAGCTTAAAACCAGAAATATTAAAAGGCACGGATATCTTATTCTTCCGCGAATTAACAGGAGACGTTTATTTTGGCGAGAAAAAGCGTTCTGAAGATAACAACTTCGCTTCCGACTTAATGAATTACAACCGCTACGAAGTGGAGCGCATTGCACGCAAAGCATTTGAAGCAGCACGCACACGTGGCAAGAAATTATGCTCCGTAGATAAAGCCAATGTATTGGAGACTTCCCGCCTTTGGAGAGAAGTGGTACAAGAGTTAGCCAAAGAGTATAGCGACGTAGAGACAGAGCATATGTTTATTGACAATGCCGCTATGCAGCTCGTAAAGAATCCAAAGAAATTTGACGTTGTATTAACGGCCAACCTATTTGGGGACATCCTGACCGATGAGGCTTCACAAATTGCAGGCTCTATGGGTATGTTAGCTTCCGCTTCCATTGGAGATGGCACCGGATTCTTTGAGCCTATTCACGGTTCCGCGCATGATATCGCGGGACAGAATAAAGCGAATCCTTTAGCGTCTATCCTATCCGTAGCGCTGATGTTAGATATCTCTTTCGGCCTTCAGGAAGAAGCCAAAACGGTTACTACAGCTGTAGCTGACACGTTAAAAGCTGGCTGGAGAACAGGTGACATCGCCAATGCGCAGACCCCAGCTGACAAAATATTAGGCACCGTAGAGATGGGTGAAAAAGTATTAGCATTTATTAACTAGAAAAAATTAAGGTTCAACATAAAAAATAACACTATGTTACACGATCCAAATCACTTATATATCTTCGATACTACACTTCGCGATGGCGAGCAAGTACCGGGATGCCAATTGACTACTCCAGAAAAAATCGATATTGCAAGAGATTTGGAACGCCTAGGAGTGGATGTTATTGAGGCTGGTTTTCCCGTATCTAGCCCGGGAGACTTCCAATCTGTAGTTGAATTATCTAAAGCTGTAGATAACGTAATTATCTGTGCGCTAACGCGTGCTAACAAAAATGATATCGCCGTCGCTGCTGAGGCGCTACAATATGCTAAAAGACCCCGTATCCACACAGGGATAGGTGCTTCTGATATGCATATAAAATATAAGTTTAACTCTACGCGGGAGGAAATCTTAGCACGCGCTGTAGACGCCGTAAAATATGCGAAATCTTTCGTGGAAGATGTGGAGTTTTATGCCGAAGATGCAGGACGTGCTGATGTTGTCTTCTTAGCACAAATGGTGGAAGCTGTGATCGCTGCAGGAGCTACCGTGGTGAACATTCCCGATACCAATGGCTACTGCTTACCGGATCAATACGGTGCAAAAATAAAGTTCTTAAAGGAAAATGTACGTAATATCGATCAAGCCATTATCTCAGCACACTGTCACAATGATTTAGGTCTTGCTACAGCGAATTCCATTGCGGCGATTCAAAATGGTGCACGCCAGATTGAATGTACGATAAATGGTATTGGCGAACGTGCTGGGAATACTTCCCTCGAGGAGGTAGCTATGATTATGAAAGTGCACAATGAATATATGGGTGGTCTGACGAACAACATTGATAGCCGCATGTTTACGGAATTATCCCGTAAGGTTGCTGATATGATGAATATGCCTGTGCAGCCCAACAAAGCTATCGTTGGAAAAAATGCCTTTGCGCATAGCTCCGGTATCCACCAAGATGGCTTCTTGAAGCATCGTGAAAACTACGAAATTATTAAACCTGAAGATGTAGGGCTCCTAGAAGCGGGAATTATATTAACTGCACGCTCCGGACGTCATGCCCTGAAGCATCACTTAGAACGCTTAGGCCATCAGCTCGATAAAGAAGAATTAGCAAGTTGCTACGAACGTTTCTTAGTCGTTGCAGATGCAAAAAAAGAAATTCAAGATACGGACTTATTAGCCTTAGTCAGTAAAACAAACGCATAATACAAGTTCAAAGGCTGCATCTTACCCTGCAGCCTTTGTCGCACTATTTTAAAACAAACAACACATGAGTTTAGATCTTTCAACCCTACACATCGACTCAGAAGAAACATTGGAAAGAATCAAGGGTGTGGTCAACCGCACTCCCCTACAGTTCAATCGTCATTTATCTGAGAAATATCAAGCTGAAGTTTATTTAAAACGGGAAGACCTACAAGTGGTACGCTCTTATAAATTACGGGGCGCATACAATAAAATCATCTCCCTTTCTGCTACAGATGCCGCAAAAGGGGTCGTTTGTGCTTCCGCAGGAAACCATGCCCAAGGGGTGGCATTTTCATGCAATAAATTAGCAATTAAAGGGGTTATCTTTATGCCTGGACCAACGCCAAAACAAAAGATTACCCAAACAGAAATGTGGGGTAATGGCTGCGTTGAGATTGTGCTTACGGGAGACACCTTTGACGACTGTCAGAAAGCGGCTTTAGCCTATTCCGAAGAATATGGAATGACCTTTATTGCGCCGTTCGATGACCTGAAGGTTATTGAAGGACAGGGTACCGTAGCGGTAGAAATCCTACAGGATCTACCCAATGTGGACGCTGTATTTATCCCCATTGGGGGGGGAGGCTTAGCTGCAGGAACGACCTATTACCTAAAAAATAAAAGGCCGACGATAAAGTGCTATGGCATTGAGCCTAGAGGAGCGGCTTCCATGCAAGCAGCACAAGCTGCAGGCGTACCTGTGGAGCTGGCGGAAATTAATAGGTTTGTCGATGGTGCAGCGGTAAAGAAAATCGGCGCTACGACCTTCGCTATAGCCAACCAGCTGCTGGATGATGTACGCTCTGTCGATGAAGGTAAGATCTGTACCTGTATTCTAGAGCTCTATAATAAAGATGCCATTGTTGCGGAGCCCGCGGGAGCACTTTCCGTAGCAGCCTTAGAGTTTCATAAAGAGGAAATTAAAGGTAAGAAGGTCGTGTGCATTATTTCCGGAGGTAATAATGATATCGACCGCATGTCGGAAATTAAAGAACTTTCGCTGTTATATGAAGGCGTTAAGCATTACTTTATTGTGCGCTTCCCCAATCGTCCAGGAGCGCTGAAATTATTTGTATCAGAGGTGTTAGGTCCTAAAGATGATATCACGCGCTTTGAATTTATTAAAAAGACCGAGCGTGAGCGCGGGCCAGCATTAATAGGTCTTGAACTTAACTCATCTGCAGAATATCAAGCCCTCTTAGCACGCATGACGGCGAATAACTTTGAATATATCGAGCTGAATAAAGATCAAACGCTTTTTGAATATTTAGTGTAACAACTTCTTTGTTAGCAGTCCTTAGAGACCTTCTAACGAGCCGAGTAAACCCTTAAAGACAGCCTCTAGCTGTCTTTTTTTATGACCTAAAACCTACAAGTGTACGCCTCATAATATATTAAAAATTACGTATATTTAACTTAAAATAATTGCTATTTTTTTGTCAATAAATTTGCTTTTTTGATCGAAAATTTATTGTTACAAAAGAAAAAAAAAGTTTTCAACATATTTGTAATATATTGATTTTTAAGTATTTAATTTTACATGAATGGGTCTAAACGAACTAGAGGCGCATCAAAAAAAATGATTGTGGAAAATGTGGAAAAGTAGATTTCACCTTCAATTTTAAATAGCTGATATTTGTCTAAGCGAAGAGAGAAATATCATTTCTGTCTTCCTCCAAAAAGTTCAATACAATGCTAAAGGCGTATTGACATGTACTACATCAAAACTTCATATATCATGGCAAGAATCATCAAATTCGAAAAAAATGACTGTGCACCTTGTACACAAGTATCGGCATATTTAGATCAAAAAGGTCTAACATACGAAACTGTTAATCCTTTTGATGCGCCTGAATTAGCTATAAAATTCAAAGTGCGTACCGTTCCTACGGTAATCGTCTTAGAAGAAGATGAAGTAAAACAACGAATCATAGGATTTAAACCCGAAGAGTTAGCGCTTATTGAAGCGTAAACTCGAACAATAAGCTAACAATATGGTGCATATTTATTTCGATTCAAAAACCGGAAATGTGCAGCGATTTATGGACAAGGTGACGCAAATTACAGGCTGGAAAGCGTACAAAATCGGTCCTACAACCACTGCAAAAGTTCCGGGACATCTGGTTACCTTCACCACAAGGTTTGGTGATGTACCCGATACCACACGTGAATTTATGAATCGCGAAGCGAAACAGATTTTCACGGTTTCATCCAGTGGAAATACAAACTGGGGAAGAAATTTTGCCCTGGCAGCAGAAAAAATTGCTACTGACTACTCGGTGCCTATAGCACTAAAGTTTGAGTTGTCAGGAACAATGAATGATATTAATCAATTTATTGAAATTATAAAGAAGAATAATTACTACTATGAGTGTAAACACGGGAGCATTAAGCTGGATATTGCTTAATAATGAAATCATGATTAAACATGAGGATGAATTCAGTCTTCATAAAGATAAAGAAGCTGTACGTGCTTACTTCTTAGAGTATGTAAACAAAAATACAGTCTTCTTCTATACCTTAAAAGAAAAAATCGATTACTTAATCGAGCAAAATTATTACGTTAACTTCTACGAGTTCTTCAGCTTTGAAGAAATGGAGCGTGTATACAAATTTGTCTTTGACAAAAAGTTTCGCTTCCAATCGTTTATGTCAGCATTTAAATTCTTCCAAAGTTACGCCCTACGTGATGACTCTGGGGAGAAATTCTTAGAACGCTATGAAGACAGGGTCGTAGCGGTATCTTTATTCTTAGCGCGTAAAGAAGGTGTTGAGAAAGCCTTGGAATATGCAGAGATCTTTATTAACCAAGAATATCAACCGGCAACACCGACGTTCTTAAATGCCGGAAAAAAACGTTCTGGCGAGTTAGTTTCCTGTTTTTTAGATGAAATTGGGGATAACTTAAACGGTATCGGCTATGCCGTAGATTCAGCGATGAAGTTATCTTCTATCGGTGGTGGTGTATCTTTTAACATCTCCAAAATCCGTGCTCGTGGAGAAGCAATTAAAGGGGTTGAAGGCCGCGCAGGTGGTGTACTTCCCATTATGAAAATTATGGAAGATACCTTCTCTTACGCTAATCAACTTGGGCAACGCCCAGGAGCGGGAGCGGTATATCTAAACATTTTCCATACTGATATCGAGGAGTTCTTAGACTGTAAGAAAATTAATGTCGATGAGAAAGTGCGTATTAAATCCCTTTCTATTGGTATTATTGTGCCCGATAAGTTTATGGAATTAGCGGAAAAAGATGAAGCTTGCTACTTAATCCACCCCCATACCGTCATGCAGGAGTATGGTACTTATTTCGATGATATGGATATGGATAAGATGTACGATGAGCTAATCAACAATCCAAGAATTAAGAAAAAGAAAATTAATGCCCGTCACTTGTTAGTGAAAATTGCGCAAACGCAAAAAGAATCGGGATACCCCTATATCTTCTTTAAGGAAAATGCCAATCGTCACCACGCTTTAAATGGAGTCGGTAAAGTGAAGTTCTCAAACTTATGTACAGAGATTATGCAAATTTCTGAAGTTTCAGACATCAATATCTACGGTGAAGAGGATACCATCCGCTACGGTATTTCCTGTAACTTAGGATCCTTAAATATCGCTACGGTGATGGACAACAAACGTATGGCGCAGACCATTAAGACGGCTATGCGCGCGTTGACAGTGGTATCCGATGAGACCGATATCAAAATGGTGCCTTCCATCGCGAAAGCGAATAAAGAATTGCATTCTGTCGGTCTAGGCGCAATGAACTTACACGGTTACTTAGCGAAAAACTTCATTATGTATGAGTCCGATGAAGCCTTAGACTTCGCAAATACATTCTTTATGATGATGAATTACTATTCATTAGAAGCTTCGATGGAAATTGCGAAAGAAAGAAAACGTACGTTTGTAGGATTCGAGAAATCGGCTTATGCGGATGGCACCTATTTCGATGCTTACACAAGCAGAGAATATGCACCACAAACAGACCGTGTAAAAGAGCTTTTCGAAGGCGTTAATATCCCTTCAAGTGCTGATTGGGCAAACTTAAAGGCCGCAGTAAAAGAACATGGTATCTTCCATGCTTACCGCTTAGCCATTGCTCCAAATCAATCAACATCATATATTATGAATGCCACAGCTTCGGTGATGCCTATTGTAGATATTATTGAAGTGCGTGAGTATGGAGATTCTACCACTTACTATCCGATGCCATATTTAACGAATGACAACTACTTCTACTTCAAATCAGCATACGATATGGATCAGATGAAAGTCTTACGTTTAATTTCTGTCATCCAACGTCATATTGATCAAGGGGTAAGTACAATCTTACATACCAACTCTAAAGATACGACACGAGATTTATCGAAATACTATATCTACGCACATAAATTAGGGTTAAAATCCCTTTATTACACGCGTACACGTAAATCTAGTATCGATGAATGTGTATCATGCTCCGCATAATATTAGGAATAATTAATTGATAATTATGCTCCATATCTACTAATAATGGATATGGAGCTTACAAATATATTCAGCGATTATTTTAAATAATCGTCCTAAAAATTTAAAATGAGTAAAAAATTTACCGCTGTAAACTGGAATACCCCAGAGAATGATTATGCCTTATTATTTTGGGAACAAAATATTAAGCAATTTTGGATTGATACAGAATATATCCCCTCTAAGGATATTGATAGTTGGAAGCGCATTAGCCCAGAAATAAAAGAAGCTTATAAAAAAGCTTTAGGGGGATTAACGCTTTTAGATACCTTGCAGTCACATACAGGGATGCCTAAGATTATCGATCATATCACATGTTTACAAAACAAGGCTGTATTATCGTATATGTGTATGATGGAAGCGATCCATGCTAAATCTTATTCTACGATCTTCTCCACCGTATCTTCTACAGCGGAAATTAATGAAATTTTTAGTTGGGTAGAGGAAAATAAACATCTGCAATTTAAAGCAGCTACCATCGATGCATTCTACCGGGCTATTGATAAAGAGAATCCCACAGATGAAGAGGTTTATATGGCTATTGCAGCCTCTGTATTATTAGAATCTTTCCTATTCTATTCCGGCTTCTTCCTACCATTATGGTTATGTGGTCAAGGAGAAATGGTGGCATCTGCGGATATTATCAAGAAAATTATTGCTGATGAGTCTATTCACGGTATTTTCGTAGGATTGATCGGTCAGGATATCTTCAAAAAACTTCCTAACCAAGCAGCTGTTAAAGAACGTGTAATCGCCCTACTACATCATTTATATGAAAATGAATTAAAATATACCGAAGAAGTATATACAGAGGTAGGCTTAACAGCGGATGTCAAGGAATACGTGCGTTACAATGCTAATAAAGCATTAATGAACCTCGGATTTGACGCTATTTTTGAGGTGAAGCAGGTGAACCCAATTGTATTAAACGGCTTAAATACAGAAACAACACAGCATGATTTCTTCTCAAAGAAATCTACGAACTACGAAAAATCTACAGAAATTGTCCATCTTAAAAATGAGGATTTCGAGATGGATGCGACAGTGAATATTTAATATTTTCCTGTATAAAAAAAGCCGCACAATAAACATGTGCGGCTTTTTTATTGCGTGCGGCTTTTTTCTGTGTGCTAGTTATTTCTTAACGTGAAAACCAACTGTTTTCTTTAAAGAGTTTCCACGACTATTATTCACATCTATTCGCAATTCTAACTCTTCTCCTGCTTTTAATTTAAGATAATATAGCGGTATCTTTTGATCTAGTACCATAGTTTTAGAATGAACATGGGCTTTATGCGTCCATAAAACCGACTCATCCGATTTACGTACTAATTTAAAATCTCCGTTGTGCATCTCAACAGCATCTTCAAAGATAAGATGTAATCTTGCTGTCGCTTCCAGTTCCTTTGTTGTAGGGGCAATAATTGCTAAATTGGGTTTTAAAGCATCCTTTACGACCGTTAGATTATGAGTAACTGTTTGGGTTAGCTTCTCCCCATTCTCAGCCCATAGCACCACATTTATCGCTTGATTATCCGAAAATGTGTGACTGCCAATAAGCACCTTTTCATGCAGGTGTATTTCAGCAGAATGGGCATGCTTACGAGCGACATACAGGGTGTCATTTTGCGGCATCGCTATTATATACGCTCGTGCATAGTGCAGTTCTTTCGTATCCTTAAATAATACGTTTAGGGCTAAGGAGTCGCCAAAATTCAACGTTTTTGGTACTGCTGTTTCAAGAATAATTTCTGGACTGTTTGTTGGTAAATCTTCCTTCTTATCCTTTTTACAAGAAGCCAATAGAAATAAAGAAAATGCGAGATATAGATATCTTTTCATATTAAAGTAATTTAGTTATTGCAACAAAGTTACATTAACTAAATTACAAAAGCAACATTGTTGCAATTAATTATTACCTAGCAACAAAAAATCCCCGAAGACCTGCTCGTTCTTCGGGGAATAAAATCAAATTTGTTAGTAGATTAATAGCCTGGATTCTGCACGAGATTCGGATTTATAGCAATCTGCTGCGCAGGGATAGCAAATAATTCCTTATTAACATCTCCCGTAGCAGGGTGATCCCACCAGGTCGCTTTCACAAACTTATCAAAACGGATTAAATCGGTACGGCGTTTACCTTCGAAAATAAATTCTCTACCACGTTCTGCGAGCAATTCATCCAAGTTAAGTGTCGCCGCTGTATACTGTGCTTTCGCCCAATCGTCGGCTTTAAAAGCGCGTTTTCGGGAGGCATTAATCAATTCAACCGCCTCAGCAGTAGCACGACCACCATTCTTACGCATAAGTGCTTCAGCTTTATTAAAATAAATTTCTGTTAAGCGGTAGATGATATAGTCATTTTCTTGGTAGTTATTATCATCTAATGTCCCTGACTTATACTTATTAAAGCGTGCTCCGGAGTTTTCCTCCCCTTTACTCATGCCTCCTACGGATGTAAAATCCCCTTCAGACTCCCTTCTAATGGAGTTCACATAGCTAAAAGGCTTCCCTGAGAATTCCTCTGTACCTAAGATTGGAGTCTTCGTACCATATTTATATTGAGGGCCGAATAAGAACCAGTCTTTTTTGCGTAAATCATTTTCCGCAAAGGCATCAAAAGCCGAAGGAATTACCACAAAGGCGTTCCATCCACCATATCCGACCTTTAATACATCTTTAATATTATCATAGCCCATAAAAAATCCTCCCCAATCAAAGGAAAATCCTGCCTTCCGAGAAAATTGAAATTGAAAGAGGGACTCTAGATTTCTATCATTGGTATTACTAAACAACGAATTAATATCAGGTGACAGTGCTGGAGTGCCGCCATTACCACCAGCTTTACCCGTAATAATTTGATCCGAGGCTGCAATACATTGATCCCACATCGGCTTACCTATCCATTTCTCCGCATTCAAATATAGTTCTGAAAGCATGGCATAGCCTGAAGCACGACTCACTTGACCAATATTATTCTTCACCTCTCCTGCAGTTTGGTTGAGCGTTAAGGGAAGTTTTGGAACAAAATCTTCCAATTCTTTCTGAATAAAAGCGAAGACCTCAGCACGGGGTTTTGTTGGAGGATTCAAGGGCAGGGCTACATCTGTAACAATAGGTACATTACCCCACAAATCCATGATTCGTAGATAATGATATGCGCGCAACACGTGCAATTGCGCTAAGATATCGGCCTTCTCATCTTCTGTCATACCTACTCGAGCAACATCGAGAGCACTGATGTCAGCAAGCGCAGAATTCACATAGCCTACACCAGACCACATCAGCTCCCAAGCACCTCTTAGGCGTGATTCATTGGCTGTCCATGTATGATAGTGCTGACGGAAGTGGTCTCCACTATCATAGCCGTGGCGCCCTTTCTGAGGCCATGCTTGTTGATCGGCACTCAGCTCTGCATGGTAATAGAAAGCCGAGTTTCCAGTAGGCGCAAGCCAAGCTTGCATATGGGTAAAGGGACGCAAGGCAACCTGCATAACTTCCAATTTATTATTATAGAAAGTTTGCTTATTTAAATCTGAATAGACTTTCTCGTCTAATTTTGTACATGCTGTAAAGGAAGCCGCAGCAAAGCTAATTCCTAATAAATAGCTGAGATGTTTTTTAGTAAATTTCATAGATCAATTATTAAAAACCAATATTTAAACCAACAGACCAAGATTGTGTACGTGGATAGAATCCGCGTCCATCAATACCTGACTCGAACCCTGTATCCTGCACCTCAGGATCCAAGCCTGAATAACCTGTAATGGTCGCGATATTACGTCCAGAGACATACACATATAAATTTCTCACATGTGGTGTCTTAAATTTAAAATTATACCCGAGGGTCACATTATCAAGTTTGACAAAAGAACCATTTTCTAGGTAGTAATCGGAAAACTGTGGACTGGCATCGAGCTTATCATGCTTTGTAAAAGCCGATTCTAAGACATTGTTTGGCAACCATTTTTTATTTCCAAAAAACATATCCGATGTATTTAGGATATCAAATTTGAATTTTCCACGTAAGAAAATCGTTAAATCAAAACCTTTATAGGCAAATCGATTGGACAGTGAAGCTTGGAATTTAGGCACACCATTTCCGATATACGTCAAGTCGTCATTATTAATTTTATCAGAAGTAACTTTTGATCCATCAGCCTTATAGAACAACCAATTTCCGTCATCTGTCAACCCAGCATAGCGCTTACCGTAGAAGGATCCTACTTGCCCCCCCTCTTCTAAGCGGATTGCATTCCCTAGATTTCCGGGCGAAGGAAGCCCTCCAAATTCTAAGAAGTTGGCTTTAAAGGTTTCATTGGAAAGACTGGTAAGTTTATACTTCTGATAACTTCCTGTAAAATCTACATTCCACTGAAAATCTTGCTTTTGTACAGCTAGTGCTGACAACTGCAATTCTATTCCTTTATTATTTACTTTACCGACATTATACCAAATTGAAGATTGCACATAGCCTGGTTGCTGTGCTTTATAGTCCAATAATAAATCGGTTGTATTTCTGCTGTAAATATCGAGTGCTCCAGTAAGTCGATTATTAAATAATCCGAAGTCTACCCCAAGGTTAAGTTCTTGCTTTTGTTCCCATTTCAAATCTGGATTAGGATTTGATGCAGGACCGAACGTTTGATAATAAACGCCATTTTGAGGATACACGCCCCCTGTACCTAAGAGAATTAACGACTTGTAGTTTGGAATATCTTGATTTCCTGTCACACCATATCCTACCCGTAATTTCAATAAATTTATCGCTTGATAGTCTTTTAGGAATTCTTCATTGCTCAAGGTCCATCCGGCAGAAATTGCTGGAAAATTTCCCCATTTATGATTTGCTCCGAAGCGGGAAGAGCCCTCACGACGTAAGATTCCCGATACAAAATAGCGGTTGTCATAATTGTAGTTTACACGACCAAAGAAAGCGACCAATTTATTTCCCTCCTTATAGGAGCCCATTGTGGGCTTAGGTAATTTGTCATTCACTAAAGCGGTACCAGCCCCCATATTCCAATCCAGATAACCGTCTGTCGTAAAGCCACTGTTGCTCATCTGAAAACGCTCATAGGCAAAATCTTGGTAGGAATACCCTAAGAGGGCCGTAAAATTATGCTTATCTCCGAAATTTGTCGCATAATCTATCGTGGATTCAAAAGTCTTTGACCAGTTTAATTCATTTCTTTTAAAAGCATACGCTGTACCTAAGTAGTCCGAATTCACACGTTGATTCCAATCTTTCGTACCGCGGAATTCTCTATCATTCCAGGTATCACGTAGGTAGGATCCAAAAGCGGAAACTTTTAAGCCTTCTATAACTTTAAATTGTAATCGCGCATCTCCGGAAAATGATTGTTGGTCACGCGCACTCTGTCTGTAGGCTAGTCTACTCAATGGATTGTAATTATTAAAACCCTGAGTTTCAAAAAATGTACCGTCTACATTATATAATGGAGCCGTTGGGTTACGCTGTATCGCTTGTTCAAAATCGCCCGTTTGACCACCTAATAAATCAGCTTTATTAAAATTTCCAGCCACATTTGCCGCAAAGGTAAGTCGATCGTTTAACCCTGTTTGCGTAATATTAAAACGCCCTCCAAATTGGTCACGTTCATTCTGCTTAGCAATCCCTTGAGCCTTTTGATAGTTTATGGAGGCGCGATAGCTGGACTTCTCTCCCCCTCCAGAGGCAATGAAATTATGGAAATGTGAGAAGTTGTCCTTATTGATTAATTCTTCATATAGATCTACTGAAGCGCCCAAATCTAAGGATGGATCAATTACACCCTTACTAATATAATTTCTAAAATCTGAGGCACTCAAATAGGTCGGTTTTCGAGCTACAAATTCCCGCTGACCGTAGGTTAAATAATCAAATTGAGGTGTTCCAGCCTTTCCCTTTTTCGTGGTTACTAAGATGACACCACCATTTCCGCGCGTACCGTAAATTGCCGCTGCTGAACCATCTTTTAATACATCTATGGACTCAATGTCACCCTGTTTAATAAGGTCCAAATTCCCTCCAGGAATACCATCGACAACAATGAGTGGTGAATTGGCCCCTTTAATAGAAGCCATACCACGCAGTTGTATACTTGTGCCACCATTCGGGTTAGAGCCTTGTGATTGCGTGATATTTAATCCCGCGACTTTACCTTGAATCAGCTGCATGGGATTTCGCATTCCCCCTTGATTAAAGTCTTTTTCTTTTACAGAAGCTACTGCGGAAGTAATTTCCTTCTTCTTCTGCGTACCATAGCCTACGACGACAACTTCCTCAATTTCCTCTGATATGGCCATTAGCGGAATAGCAATTCCAGCAGCTTGGTTAATAATAAACGATTTGAGCTCATAGCCTATACTGGACACCTCCAGGATATCGCCGACTTTTGCAGTGATTGCAAATTTACCGTCCGCATCCGTCTGTACACCGACATTTGTACCCTTTACCTTCACGGAGGCTCCGGCAATTTTACCTCCTGTAGAAGCATCTGTAATAGCACCCGTTACCTGCTGCTGCATACCAAGATTAACCGCCAGCGTAGTCGCACTCTTCCCTCCCAAAGAAACTGCGGATTTGACGCCCCCCTGCGCTGCTTGATAGGCAAACGCCATCATTGGAAAAACGATCCACTTGGCGTAATTGGGCTTAAATCGATTTGAAAAATGTTTGTAACTCATAATAAGTAGGTTTAATTAAAATTTTGCAAAACTAATTACTAAAACGTTTTAGCGATATACTTTAAATATGGCCTATTTAGAAATTATTGTTTAGCATATAATTGGTTCTCTAATAATACTAAAAATCCTTGATAGTAAAACTATTTTTCAATTAATTATTTAATAACTAGCGGCATACAGTCAAAAAATAAGCCTTACTGCGATCTACACAGTAAGGCTTATTGTAACAAAAAAAAATGCTTGCTAATAGCGCTATTAAAGGCTATAAATTACCTTTTTTCATTTCTTGTACCGCATAATCTACAGCACGGGCCGCAAAGGCCATATAGGTTAATGAAGGGTTCTGTGTAGCGGTAGAAGTCATACTTGCTCCATCAGTCACAAAGACATTGGGACAACTGTGTACTTGATTCCATTTATTTAGGATGGACGTCTTGGGATCTAAGCCCATACGTGCCCCCCCCATTTCATGGATATCCAGTCCTGGTGCTTGGCTGGAGACATTGGCTTGAATATTTGTAAAGCCTGCCTGCGTAAACATATCCGTCATAGTCGCTATATAATCCTTTTTCATTTTCTCATCATTCTCATCGTATGCAACGGCAATTTTCAGCTGTGGCACCCCCCAAGCATCTTTAAGGGAGCGATCAAGGCTTACCGTACCGGACTCCTTAGGGATGGTTTCACCCATCATATGGGACCCTACCTGCCAGCGGCCTAATTTAGGGTTTAGCAAACTTTCCTTAAGCGACTTTCCGAGGCCAGCTTTATCGGAATTTGAGGGTCTATAAGCTGAAAAACCGGCTGCATACCCGCGTAGATAATCTGTTTCTTGCGAGTGTAAATTACGGAACCTAGGGATATAACCTCCACCTGCGGGGTTACGACCTTCGGTTTTAAAATCCGCATAGCCTTCATACTCTGCGGATATTCTTGCGGAATAATTATGGAAAGCTACGTATTTTCCCAGAACACCGGAATCATTTCCTAAGCCCTCTGGGAAGCGCTTAGATTTAGAATTTAATAGAATTAGGTTGGTATTCAATGCTGCCGCGTTCACAAAGATTACGCGCGCATAAAAGTCAATAGCGTCTTTGGTTTCATTATCTATTACGCGTACGCCTACAGCTTTTCCTTTTTCATCGTCGTAAATAATAGATTCTACGATAGAATGGGGTCTTACTGTTAGGTTTCCTGTCTTTGCGGCCCAGGGTAACGTCGAAGAGTTGGAGGAAAAATAACCTCCAAACGGACAGCCACGTTGACATAGTGTACGATTTTGACATTGTACACGCCCTTGGTCGATATGAATTTGATTAGGCTTGGAGAGATGCGCACAGCGCGCAGAGATAACTTTCCGTTGCGGAAAATTCTTAGCTACTGACTGTTGAAAATATTTTTCCACGATGTTCAAAGGGTAAGCGGGTAGAAATTCGCCATCCGGCAATTCTGGAAGCCCATCTTTATTTCCGGCAATGCCCGCGAAGCGTTCGACATGATCATACCAGGGAGCAATATCCGCATAGCGTATAGGCCAGTCTACAGCGAATCCATCCCGTGCAGGGCCTGTAAAGTCTAAGTCTGACCAGCGTTGCGTTTGACGTGCCCATAGCAGCGACTTTCCGCCTACTTGGTAGCCACGAATCCAATCAAAGGGCTTTTCTTGTACGTAAGGATGTTCCTGATCTTTCACGAAAAAATGTGCCGCATCTTCATGAAAAGCATAGCATCGATTGATAATAGGATTTGCCTGCTGTACAGCATAGGGCATTTCTCCACGGTGTTCAAATTCCCAAGGGTATAAATTCGTGGTTGGATAGTCTTTGATATGTTGCACATCACGTCCTCGCTCTAAGACGAGTGTTTTAAGTCCCTTTTCAGTTAACTCTTTGGCAGCCCATCCCCCGGAAATCCCCGATCCGATTACAATCGCATCATAGCTGCGCGCTTGCGCATCTGCATTTAAATTAGCCATAAATTATGCTTGTACTTTTACTTCCCCGAGGTAGCGTCCGGGAATGAGTTCATATTTCAGTTTATTTTTCATCACATATTCCGAGTTTAGGTATCCCTGAATCGTGCGTCGTTTGATAATTGCTAGGGCCTCCACATAGGCTGACTCCTTGAGAAAGGCTTCTATGGCTGTCGGACTATTGGCATCTGCATTTTTCTTTAAAGCGCTAATTACAAGCTGCTGATCTTCGGGAGAATGGCAGTCGTCAAGCATTTTCAAAACAAATAAATGAAGATTTAAGGATTTGGCTCCCGGGCTATCTGTTTCCGGAATAATAGCGTCCACCAAATCCCCAAGAAAAGCTTCTTCGGCGGCGCTAATTTGTATATTTTCTAGGGCGATAGAGGCTTCACCTACACTCCCTCTGCAGGAAGGTAAAAGTGCTAAACCTCCTGCAACGATCATCAGTTGCTTGATGGCGGTTCTCCGATTCATAATTTTAAGTTAATACCGTAATATTAAGGAATAATTATGAAAAGGGGAAATGCTAAATCGTTTAACAACACGCTTTATCAGGATTAATACCCTGACTCTGCCAACTCTTTATAAACCTGTTGAAGATCATCAAAAAGGGGAACACTTTTGGCTAATCGGCTCCGTTCTGCGGCATGCTTGGAGACTCCAAAGCAGGTAAGATTCGCTGCTAATGCCGCTGAAGCTCCCGTTACAGTATCTTCAATAACTAAAATTTCCGATGCTGGAACATGGCAGAGCTCCTGAGCACGGAGATAACATTCCGGCTTGGGCTTCGGCTCCTGCACATCTTCACGCGTAACAAAGAAGTTAAAATAATTATAGAGCTTATGATTTTTTAAGATTTCGGAGACAACTCCCTTAAAGTTACTCGTTACCAAGCCTATCTGAATATGATTCTCCGCTAGGTAGCTTATAAGCTCTCCAGCAAAAGGCATCAACTGAATACTTAATAGATCCTGATCGGCGTAGGCTTCACGGGTACGTTTCCACATATGCTCATCCGTGGTCTCAATGCCATAATTACTTTTCAAAAACTGCACATTACGCTGTAAGGTGTGTCCCGCAAAAGATGCTATCCAATCGTCAAAAGTTATTTCCAACTGAAAATCTTGAGATAAAATAGGACCCCAAGCTTCAAAATAGAAACGTTCGGAATCGATGAGTGTTCCATCGAAATCAAATAATACAGCTGATAGTTTGTTCATAGCACAAAAATCTTGATTGTTATAAAGTTATCCTTTACTAACAAGCTTTCCACATAATGTGGATAACTAATTTAAAGAACGCCCTTTATTTAATTATTTCTATTTTTGTTTATACTTTAAATTTAATCCATTATGAAAGTTATTGCTATTGGACGCAACTATATAGATCACGCTAAAGAGTTAAATAATCCTGTTCCTGAAAATCCGATTATCTTTATGAAGCCTGACACGGCTATATTAAAGGATAATAAAGACTTCTACTACCCCGAATTCTCAAAAAATATTCAGTTTGAAACAGAGGTCGTCCTAAGAATCTGTAAAGAAGGAAAGCATGTAACGAAAAAATTTGCCTCAAACTATTACGATGCCATTGGTTTAGGCATAGATTTTACTGCGCGCGATGTGCAAAAGGAAATGAAGGAGAAAAGCCTTCCTTGGGAACTAGCTAAATCATTCGACCACTCCGCAGTTATATCCCCTTTAATTCCAAAAGAAGAATTTGAAGATATCTATGCGCTAGACTTCTCCTTAAAACAAAATGGTGCTGTGGCACAACAAGGAAATACGAAAGACGTTATATTTAACTACGAGGACTTAATTGTTTTTATCTCCAAATATATAACCTTACGCAAGGGAGACTTAATTTACACAGGTACTCCAGCAGGGGTAGGTTCGGTCGCAATAGGTGATGTCCTAGAAGGCTATATCAATGAGCAGCACATGTTTAGCTGCACGATTAAATAAGGATACAGATGAAGTCATGGAACATACTTTGGGGGGCCTTGCTCCTCAGCCCTACCTTGTTAGCGATCCCCGTGAAGCTGCAAGCGCAGGATATTATTAAAGCTAGAAATTACCCACAGCAATATTTCCGTAGCCCCTTGGATATTACGCCCCAAGCTTCGGGCACCTTTGGCGAGCTGCGTAGCACGCACTTTCATGCCGGCAATGACTACCGTACGCAACAGCGTGTAGGCTTAAATGTCTATGCTGTAGCGGATGGCTATGTGAGTCGTGTACGTGTACAAATTGGAGGAGGAGGACTTTCGGTATATATCACCCATCCGAATGGCTATACCTCAGTATATCTGCATATGGATCGTTTTAACGCTAGCTTAGCAAAACTTGTTAAGGAGGAGCAATACCGCTTAAAGCGCTACGATGTAGACATGGCGTTAACGGCGAAGCAGGTACCCTTAACAAAGGGACAGATTATAGGTCTTTCAGGGAATACGGGCGGCTCCGGAGGGCCCCATTTACACTTTGAAATCCGTGATACAAAGACGCAGAACACCTTAAACTCACAGCTTTTCGGTCTTCAATTTGCGGATAATATCCCACCAACAATTCGAGGTATTACCCTATATGACTTGGAAGACCCTATTGTCAATGAGCATACTCCACGCCGTCATCCGCAAGTAAAAGCCCTTGCTACAGGGAAATATGGGCTTGTAAACACCGGAGTTATCCCTGTAAACGGAAAATTCTCTGTAGGCATCAACACGAATGATAGACATAGTGGAACGACCTTTACAAATGGCATTTATTCAATCGAACTAACCTTAGATAACAAACCCGTATCTACGGTTGTCTTTGAGGAGCTCTCATTTGCTTCTACGCGTGCTATTTACTCGTATGTAGATTACGCTTATCAGCTAAAGACGAAAGTAAAAATTCAAAAAAGCTTCAGAGATCCTGGAAACCCAGTAAATATTTTCAAATACCTCGCTAACAACGGCATCATGGAATTGAAAGATCAGGATGTTCACGAGCTTAAATATGTGGTTAAGGATGTGAAAGGAAATAGCTCCGAGCTATCCTTTAAAGTCCAGAATAAAGAGAGCTATCAACCCGTTTACAAGCAGGTCGCAGGAGTAAAACTCTTAAAATATAATGCGGAGAATACATTTTCCAGTGATAATCTATCCCTAAAAATGGGGAAAAATGTACTTTATAACGACTTGAACTTACTTTACAGTCAGGGGGCAAAACCGGCTAATGGGTATTCGCAGGTTCAGCATGTACATAACACCTATATCCCCGTATTAGAGTCGTATAAATTAGGGATTAAGGCCGACAGCAGCCTCCCAAAAAGCTTAACCAGCAAAGCACTGATTGTATCTACACAGGGTGGTGCTCAGGGCGGATTCTATGAAAATGGCTGGGTGACAGCCTCTGTGCGCACCTTCGGATCCTTTTATATTGCAGTCGATACCATTGCGCCAAAAATTGTTGCTCGTAACCTAACAGCAGGCAAGCATGTCGCTGCCCAAAAAAGTATTAACTTCACCATCTCTGACAACCTTTCAGGTATTCAGTCTATAAATGGATATGTAGATGGAAAATGGGTGCTTTTTGAGTATGACCCTAAAAACAGACATATCTGGCATACCTTCGATGACCTTCCTGCCGGCAGCCATGAGTTGCGCCTTGAGGCGACCGATTGGAAAGATAATACGGGTGTATACACCGCAAAATTCACCCGTTAAGCATAAATTTTACTATCTTGTATATGTTTACACGCTAAATACACAGAAAAATGACAGCATTAGAAGTAGGACAACAGGCACCTGATTTTCAAGCTAAGAATCAAGCTGGGGAGCAGGTTTCGCTTGCCGTTTGGAAAGGCAAGAAGATTATCTTATATTTTTACCCAAAAGATAATACCCCAGGCTGCACAACGGAAGCTTGTAACTTTAGGGACAACTACCAAGCTTTAAAAAAAGATGGCTTTGAAGTCATTGGGGTTTCTGTGGATGGAGAAGCCTCCCATCAGAAGTTTATCAGCAAGCATGAACTACCCTTTCAGCTGCTAACCGATGAAGCGCATGAAATCGTGGAGAAGTATGGCGTCTGGGTGGAGAAGAATATGTATGGCAAAAAATATATGGGTACAGCCCGTACGACTTTTATCATTGATGAGGCCGGTATCATCCAGCATATTATCAAAAAAGTAGACAATAAAAACGCGACACAACAAATCCGAGATTTAATCGCTTAAGAATTTTTCCTAAGCCTTAAAATCTCCGTTAATAATCTTAAAAAATAGCTATATTTGCCCCTTATGAGCAAACAAACGGACGACTTATTCAAAAGTGTAGTATCACATGCGAAAGAATACGGTTTTGTATTCCCATCTAGCGAAATATATGACGGCTTATCGGCTGTTTATGATTACGGTCAATTAGGTGCTGAGTTAAAGAATAACTTAAAGACTTATTGGTGGAAATCGATGGTTCAATTAAATGAAAATATTGTAGGTATTGATTCTGCAATTTTCATGCACCCTTCGGTATGGAAAGCTTCGGGCCACGTAGATGGCTTCAGTGATCCTATGATCGATAATAAAGATTCTAAAAAACGTTACCGTGCGGATCAATTAATCGAAGATAAAATTGAACGCTACCAAAAAGATGGTAAGGACGATAAAGCTGCGGCTTTACAAACGGATTTAGATACGGCTTTAAATAACGACGATTTACCTCGCTTAAAAGAAATTATCGAGGAACATAATATTGTATGTCCAATCTCTGGCACAAAAAATTGGACCGACGTACGTCAGTTCAACTTAATGTTCGCTACGCAGATGGGCGCTATGGCTGACGGCGCTGAACAAGTATACCTACGCCCTGAAACGGCACAAGGTATCTTTGTGAACTTCTTAAATGTTCAAAAAACAGGCCGCATGAAAATCCCTTTCGGGATTGCTCAAATTGGTAAAGCCTTTCGTAACGAAGTAATTGCGCGTCAATTTATCATCCGTATGCGTGAGTTTGAACAAATGGAAATGCAATATTTTGTACGCCCAGGCACAGAGATGGAATGGTATAATAAGTGGAAAGAAACACGCTTAAAATGGCACTTAGCCCTAGGCTTCAATGCGGACAACTACCGTTACCATGACCACGTAAAATTAGCTCACTATGCGAATGCTGCTGTAGATATCGAGTACAACTTCCCTTTTGGATTCAAAGAGGTAGAGGGTATCCACTCGCGTACAGATTTTGATTTAAAGCAACATCAGGAGTTTTCCGGTAAGAAATTACAGTATTTCGATACCGAGATTAACCAAAACTATGTCCCTTACGTAATCGAAACGTCCATCGGTCTTGACCGCTTGTTCTTAACGTTATTATGTAACGCCCTAGTACATGAAGATTTAAGTACTGAAGAACGTACTGATGCGCGTGTAGTGTTGAAATTCCCTGCGCCATTAGCGCCAGTGAAAGCAGCCATCTTACCGCTGACGAAAAAAGACGGACTACCCGAGAAAGCTCGTGAGATTATGGCTCAATTAAAATTAGACCATAATGTGCAGTACGATGAGAAAGACTCTATCGGTAAACGCTACCGCCGTCAAGATGCCATTGGTACGCCAATCTGTATCACCGTAGATCACCAAACATTAGAAGATAATACCCTAACTATTCGTCACCGCGACTCCATGCTACAAGAGCGTATCGCGGTAGCAGATTTAGAGAAATTTGTCGCTGACCTAGTTAGTTGGTCACCAATGTTGAAACAATTAATCTAAGGATTTAGCGCTCCATAAAGAGTACACTTAAAAGGTTAGTAACTTAGGTTGCTAACCTTTTTTATGTTGTGAACTTTATTTAGAAGCTGTACATTTGAACTATATCATCAAAAAAAATGGAAACACAACCCAACAATCCTTTACATGGCAAGACCTTGGAAAGAATTATTACGGAATTACATGCCCATTATGGATGGAAAGAGCTTGCTCGCCTAATCCGTATTAACAGTTTTAGTAATAACCCCAGCCTCAAATCTAGTCTCGCTTTCTTACGTCGCACGGAATGGGCACGCAAAAAAGTCGAAGAGCTTTATATTGATACCTTCCATTAATTGGAAGGTTATCTATAGAAGATTTCTTTTGGGAAGGCTTTTATTTTAAATTTTAGGGCTCGTATTATAATTAACTAAAAAGAGCCTTCTTTGAGCCAGCCCCATTCTTCCTGAATGGACAGTTGGAATTCCTGATCTGTCGTATCATATAAACGGCCAGAAAATAGCAACTGTACATTATTCGTAATTTCCTCTGAAAGCGTAAAAGCCCGAATTAAAGAGCCGTCCCTCGAAAATATGGCTACATCATAGCTTAGCAGTACAGGTTCATCGAGCAGCCCCAGAAATTGATTAAAAAGCAGCATATTTCCTGTAAACTCAAAATATGGAGCGACGGAGAGCTGCTGCACGGCATAAAAAGGCTGCGTAATAGCCGCATTCCCGATGGCATAGAAGTCATGGTTATGCCTTTTGGTAATTTGCACCTCGCCTACTTCCGAGAAATCCCGATTATCGGTAAAGAGAATCTGCACCTCGCTGTAATAACGGTGTAAAGGTATTGTCTGCAATGCATCACTCAGTATGGCGACATCTGTCAGTAAAGCTCCATAAATCTGTGCATAGCTATTGTCAAAAGAGTTTCCAACAACAAATTCTGAAAAGGTAGTCAATGGGCTACCATACAACAGGGACGCGTTAGATTGGTTGTATAGAAAGTGGAAATGGTATCTACCACGTGGGAGTTCGATGTCTAAGTCGAGCCTAGGGAGTGGCTCCTCCAATGTAAGGTTGACATTTCTAACAATCGCTCCAGTTTCGGCATCAAATATAAAATAGCTAAATACAGCCATCGTAAGATTATTAGGCGGATATATATCCGCAGGATCAATCACACCAAGCACACGGAAATTGTCAATACGTATTCTCCCTGCAGTGGCGTTGTACTCATTGCCGCCATTACGAGGACCTTCCGCAAAGGATAATTTAAATAGGACAGCACTAGCTCCCCAAGAGATATCCTGAAGGTTATATTCCATAAGCTGATTGGTATTTACGCCAATTAGCGTGTCCGCAGCGGAAATGGAAGTTAAGGCAATAAAATCAGCTGATAGCGCATCCACAAACTGATAGCTTAATAACACTTCCTGTGGACCTGTAGTGGTTGTATTCGCGTTAAACGATAAATAGTTTAATTGGAGCATGCTGCGTGCAGGAATTTCTATATACAGTTCCGTTTGACCATTGACCGAAAGGGCATCGCCTGCGGGAAATAGAAAGTCTGCATCAGCCATTGCTCCTGTGCTTGAAAAAGAATACCCTTCAACAGGATTTGTGTAACACTGCACGAGCGTAGGCACTAAAGCAATGTCAGGCTGTAGATTACGCGCATTAAAAGACCAGAAATAAAGTAGCTCGCCCGAGGAATTAACGGAAGTATTCGCTGAAGTACTCGCTAAAGTACTCGCTCTTAGATTGGTTGAAGTCACGCTCCTGGATACCAGAGAGATTGGAAACGGATTTATTGCCGATTGAAAACTGGTAAAGGAGAATGATAATTTATAAATAGCACGGTCATCATCTTCTACATTAAAGTCGAACGTTCTTCGACAAGAGCTGATGACAAATAGCAGCAAAAGAAGGAATAACCCCTGCAGCACATAGATACGGTGTCTTTGCATAACGAATGGTATGTTGGTAAAACCGTAGATTGTACATAACAGAGGTTGTTTTCTTCTTTAAAAATAAGGATTTAAACGTTATAATTACTTATTATATTTTTTGCAGATCCTTTTGCATTGGAAATTTTATAGTTTATAACTGCTTTTCTTCCCGTTTACGAGTACATCTACAGCTTCCCCTTTATTTCCAGTAATCTTATAGCTTGTCACAAGTCCATTTTCCCAGCTAACATCCACCGTATATCCTCCACGCGCTTTCAATCCGCTATAGGACCCTGAAGACCAGCTTTCCGGCAATGCAGGTAGCAGATGAATAAATCCTGCGTGGGATTGAATGAGCATTTCAGCAATTCCTGCAGAGCCCCCAAAATTTCCATCAATCTGAAAAGGTGGGTGTGCGCAGAATAAGTTTGGATAAGTTCCAGCGCCAACTTTCGTCGGATTCTCCGCCGTGTATGCTGGCTGCAGAAGCTGTCTAAGGATTTCCAGGGAATGGTTGCCATCTTGAAGACGCGCCCAAAAGAGTAGTTTCCATGCCCGCGACCAACCTGTGCCCTCGTCCCCACGAACGGTCAATGTTTTCCGTGCCGCTTCCGCCCACTCAGGACTCGTTTGTGGAGAAATAAAGGCTGCCGGGTAGAGGCCATACAGATGGGATACATGTCTATGCTTAGGCTCTACCTCTTCATAATCTTGCAACCATTCCATCACACGCCCAGACTTACTTACCTGCACTGCAGGAGGAATTTCTGTTAGCTGCTGCGCTAACACCTCCGCATAAGAGTCATTTAGAGCGAGGATTTTATTGGCCGCTAGCACAGCGCCATAGAGTTCCCTTACAATTTGGTTATCTATTGTTGGTCCCATTACGATGGAGGCTACCTGACCACTAGGGAGGCGAAAAGCATTTTCCGGAGATACCGAAGGGGAAGTTACCCACCAGCCTGTCACGGGATCTTTCACCATGGTGTGGGCATAGAATGTTGCCGCATTTTTTAAAATAGGATATATTTCCTTTAAGTAAGCTTTATCTTTTGTGAATAAATAGTGTTCCCAAAGGTGATTACAAAGCCAGCCCGAGGCTGTGGAAGCGCCCCAAGATGCGGACTCCCCAGGGGCCGTGTAGCCCCAAACATTCGTCATCATATAGACCACCCAACCGGGTGCATTATAATACGCCTTAGCGGTCTTCTCCCCTTCCTTCGCTAGGCGCTTTATCATCGCTATAAAAGGCAGATGATACTCCGAAAGGTTGGACACCTCCACGCCCCAATGATTCATTTGCGCATTGACATTCAGGTGATAGTCACCATTCCAAGGTGTATTTATCTCGTGGGCCCAAAGCCCCTGTAAGTTGGGAGGAAGGGCATTAGCCATCTTTGGTGCAGTGCTACTGATCGTTAGATAACGGCCAAATTGATAGTATAAGCTTGCCATCTCATTGTCCAGCTGCGGAGCCTTATAGAAGGCCGCTAAACGCTGATCCGTAGGGATTGAAATCTTTGAGCCTGCGCCTTCCAGGGAGTTTCCAGGGTTTAATTGGAGACGCACTCGATTAAATACGCTGTGATAGGCTTTTTTATGTTCCTTAAGCAGTTTTTCCGTAGCGCTATTTTGCGCATTTTTAAGACGTCCTTCGAGGGTTTCCACAAGCGGCAGACCATAGTATGAAGTCGTAGCAGCAAATAAAATAGTTGCTTGATCTGCGTCTTCAACCATTAAGGAGGATCCTTCTTTACGTAGCGTTCCACCTTTAATATTCAGTGTAATCTGTGCCGCAAAAGTCAGCCCTTTGCCTCCTTTACCATCCGTGAGTTGCCCTTGAATAGTTAGGGTATTTCCGCGTATTTCCGCTGAGGTAACCGCTTCCTTTCTGCTGAAGTCAAGTTTAAAGCTGATGGATTTCTTACGGTCCGCCGTCAGGGAAACTAAGCCAAAATTTTCATCCTGAGAAGTAAAATAGGTGCGCTGATAAGTCGTACCATTTGCCTCAAAGGAGGTGTATGCAACCGCATCTTGGATATCCAATGAGCGCTCGTAGTTTTCCACCTTTCCAGGAATTTGATGCTTCAGCTTCAGAAAACCGAAATTCTGATAAGACCCATAAGGCGCCGTAGCGCCATTTCCAAAATTGGATCCTAAGCCCTGACAGATAAAATTCTGATCAACTAATTTTTCAGCTTCTTTATTTTTCCCGGAAAATAGTAATTGCTGAATCGTGCTCACCTGCTTATAGGCGCTGTAGTTGTTTGGATCTTCAGGAGATCCCGACCACATACTAATTTCATTAAGCACAATAGACTCCTGCTGTACCTGCCCATCGGGCATCATCCCAATCGATCCATTTCCGATTGGCAGAGTTTCCTCCCAGCGTGCCGCAGGCTGCGCATACCAGAGCTGCAGGCTATGGCGCTTGGGCAGCGATTCCTTGGCCTTCAGCGGCGTGCTAGGCTGTAAGCTTAGCGTAACGACAAGCGTAACTAGGCTACTTAGTATCTTCTTCATAGAATATGATATCCGCTAAGTTCACTTCATTGGATTGCACTAATGCCGTAGGGACAAATTTCAAGAATTTCACTTTTTGTAAATTTAAAGGGAGCTCCTGAGGAATTGGATTGGCTTTAATATTCGCAAACTCACCCTGTTGGACTTCGGTAAATTTCTTACCATCTTCCGAGCGGTAGATGGTATACTTCGCAATAGCTTGCTGTGGCATATTCCCCGTAGGCGTGTAGCGGAGACCTCGCACATTAGTTTCCTTTGGAAAAGCGAAGATAAAACCTTGCGCATATTTTTTCGTTTGTACCGTGGTCGCTGAATTATTATCTAATAGTGCTTCCGCTTTAATGCCTAATTGTGCCGCATTGGTAAGCGTTACCTTAGCATTTTTATAGTTTTCTTGCGTTTTTGTGGTAAATGAGAAAGGCGCTTCTGCGACTTTAAACAAACCGATATCTGACACTGTAATCGCGACAGGGGCAAAAAAATGAAATCTTAATTTTGCTGTTTTCACCTCTTTGGAAAGGTGGATTAACCGGTTTGCACCTATGCTTGTTGCTTTAGCTAGCGGCTTCCATTGCGTACCCTCAGCGACTTCTACAAGCACTGAGTCTAGGCGTTGGCCAAGTTTAATATTTTCCCGAATTTGGATTAAATCGAACGATTGTTGTTCTGGGAGGGTCAGCTCTAGGGAGGCTTGATGCACACCATCTTTCGTCGCCCAGTAGCTGTATCGATCGGCATCTAATACCGCTTCTACCGGTTGACCATCGCGCGTGTTGGAAGCTTTTAGCTGCGCATTCTTAGCGTAGTTTCGTGAAAATGTTTTCTTTAACTTATCTCCAAAAGCAACTAAAGACTGCACATCATTAGCATGCAGAATCCCTTCCGGTGTTGGCGCTAAGCCCAGGTTCATCGCTCCTCCACGGCCTACAGACTCGACGTAGATAGCGAATAGCTGATTTGGTGTTTTCACTTTTAAATCCTGGTCAGCATGATAAAACCATCCTGGACGCTGTGGCACATCACATTCCGCAGGAATCCACTGCTCCCCTAAACGATCTCCAGAAGTAAGATTTTTTTCTTGCACTAAGCCTGGAACGGGAGGTTTGCCGTCAATACCTTTTGGGGTTAACGTCGACCAAGAGGTTTCTCCCGCCATCCCACGTTCATTACCCACCCAACGCATATCTGGACCTACATCGGAAAATATCATGGCATTTGGCTGTAAGGATCTTACAATCGGCCAGGTCTTCTCATGCCAAGCATAATAGGTGGAACGGTCGATGACACGCTTTTCATTAAGTCCCCCATAATAGCCATCTCCGCCATTAGCACCGTCATGCCAAGAGGTAAATAATGGTCCATAGTTGGTCATCAACTCCGTTAACTGTGCACGGTAAGCGTCGGCATAAGCTGCTGTGCCATAGCGCGTATCATTACGATCCCAAGCAGAGAGATAAACACCAAATGCTAACTGTGCTTTGTGTGAAGCTTTCATAAAATCGGCAACCATATCTCCCTTACCCTGCTTCCAAGGGCTGCTAGCTACGGAATAATTCGTGGTCTTCGTTGGCCACAAACAGAATCCATCGTGATGCTTAGCAACAGAAATTAACCCTTTAAAACCGCCAGCAGCGGCCGCATTTGCAATCTGCTGCGCATCGAATTTGGAAGGATTAAAAATCTTCGGGTCGGCATCCCCGTAGCCCCATTCTTTATTTTGATAGGTGGTAGGTGTAAAATGTATTAAGCAATACATTTCCATTTCATGCCATTTCAACTGGCGTTCGGAAGGAACGGCACCAAAAGGTTTTAATGGCTGATCAGGAATTGCAGAGCCTGGTAATAAGAGTCCTGCAAACAATAAATTGAGGGCTGATAAAAACATAATAAAAGTATTATTGGTTATAGATGTAGGTACGATTACTTAAAAGTATTACTGGTTAAATATACTTCAAAATAAATAAATATTACAGTAAATAATTTCACTGAAGACAATTCTACAAGGTATTAATTCTTCTTTTATAACAATAATAACTAACTTTATATAAAGCATATAACAAGCATTCTAGCAGCTTAAAACGAAAAAAACAAACTTAAATAACTGTAAAATGGATACCAATTCAAACAAAAAAATTACAACAGCCTCCGGAGCACCTGTTGTTAATTATGAGGATACAATGACGGTGGGTCCCCGTGGGCCTGTACTTTTACAAGACTACTTCTTACACGAAAAGTTAGCACACTTTAATCGCGAGCGAATTCCGGAACGTATCGTCCACGCAAAAGGATCTGGTGCTTATGGAACCTTTACAGTTACCGGAGATATTAGCCAATATACCCGTGCGAAGTTATTTAATACGCTAGGTAAACAAACGAAAGTTTTCGCTCGTTTCTCTACGGTAGGTGGAGAGAAAGGATCCGCAGATTCAGAACGTGATCCACGTGGCTTTGCAATCAAATTCTACAGTGAAGATGGAAACTATGACTTAGTAGGTAACAATACACCGGTGTTCTTTATAAAAGATGCTAAGAAATTCCCTGATTTTATTCATACCCAAAAAAGAGATCCTCATACAAACTGCAAGTCGCCAACGATGATGTGGGACTTCTGGTCATTAAACCCAGAATCTTTGCACCAAGTAACGACCTTAATGTCCGACCGTGGTACTCCTTTCGGCTACCGACATATGCATGGCTATGGCTCACATACCTACTCCATGATTAATGCGGCCAATGAACGTGTATACGTAAAATATCACTTCAGAACACAGCAGGGTATTAAAAACTTAACTAATGAGGAAGCGGAGCAAATGCGTGGTAAAGACCCTGATTATGCTCAACGTGATCTTGTAGACGCGATTAAAGAAGGAAACTTTCCAAAATGGACCTTACATATTCAGGTGATGACGGAAGAGCAAACAAAGACCTTCCGTTGGAATCCTTTTGACTTAACAAAAGTATGGTCTCAAAAGGAATATCCTTTAATTGAAGTCGGTGTAATGGAGCTGAATGAAATCCCTGACAACTACTTCGCACATGTGGAGCAAGCAGCTTTTGCTCCTGCACACGTGGTCGATGGAATCTCCTTCTCACCAGACAAAATGCTGCAAGGAAGAATCCTCTCCTACCCGGATGCTCAACGCTATCGCTTAGGAGGAAATTACGAGCAGATTCCGGTAAATAGATGTCCTTTTATGGTCAACAACTATCAGCGTGATGGCGCGATGCGCACAGACGGTAATTATGGGGATACGCCAAACTATTTTCCAAATAGCTTTGATGGTAGCTATCAAGACCAAAGCTATAAAGAACCTGCACAGCAGCTGGAAAGCTTAATTGCAGATCATTACGACAGAAATGCTCCTGGAGAGAATGACCACTATACGCAGCCTGGGGATTTATACCGCTTATTAGATGAGGAACAAAAACAACACCTTATTCAAAATATTGTGGGCGCTATGTCCGGTATTGAAGGCCCTAAAAAAGCGCAAATTGTTAATTTACAACTCTGCCACTGGTTTAGAGCAGATATCAACCTAGGTATGGGCGTAGCGCAAGGCTTAGGCGTTGATATGAATGCCCTATCGCAGCATATGCCTAACAAATAATTAGCAAGTAACTAGTACAAGGATGCTAATTACTGAATTAGAATATACTTATTAAAACTAATTATAAAGGGGTAGCATCCCGCTAACGGTGTAAGTTGAAAAGTTATTTTGAAAAATTATGAGCCCTCAAAGCTCAAATAATTTTTCGGAATAACTTTTTATTATTTTTAAACGTTACATAGTTATGATGGATAAAGAAGATTTATTGAACAACAAGGATGTTAATAAGTCCATTAATTATGGATAAGATTTAACTTCATTCTTCAAAGTACTGCATAAAAAAGCAGTTGAGAATATGTTAGATGCTGAGTTAGACAGCCATCTTGACAATGAAAAACATGAAAAAACGTTAAGCGGAAATTACCGTAATGAACACGGAATCAAGAAAATAAAATCCTCTTTTGGAGCATCTGAGATCAACGTTCTTAGAGACCGTGAAGGTAGTTTTGAGCCAGCTTTAGTTCCTAGAAGGCACAATATCATTGATGGTTTAGAGAATATCATCATCTCTTTTTATGCGAAAGGAATGAGTGTTTCGGATATTAAAGGAGTTTTATCTAACCATAGATAAGACTCCTTTTTAGTATAATTAATAAAGCCTACTAAACTTCGCGCTCTATATAAGTGCCGATCATTTTCAATAGTGCCTCTTTGCGTTTAACTCCAGTAAGATTCTGCTCATAAAGGCCATCTAGTGCTTGGTATAACAGCAAGCCATTGACTTTTTTATGCAATTTGATACGTTTTGCATCCTGCATAAGCAGCGACCATGCTTCACGTGTATCAGTCCAGAAATCCTGCGCTGCTACAGACCAATATTTTCGCGCCTGAGCACAATCGGCATCTGCTAATCGGATGTAAGTATTAAACCCCTTTTCCTCCGCAATAAGTTGATCCACTTTCCCGGGATTTCTTAGAATTTTGAGATTATCTTGCTCATGGTTATAGCCCTGCCCTGTAAAGACTATTTTATTACTGCGCTGCAAGATATTATAATCACTGCGCTTCGTAAATTCCCTTCTAGGAAGTGGTGCATCAGTCGTGTTAAGCCAAAATAATTGCTTATTCGTATTTACCCAGTTCGAGGAACCTGCATAGCGCGGTGCATCGTCTACCTCCCAGACAGTTTGCACCCATTGCCCTTTGACAGCTGCTTTAGGAACCGTTACTTTCGTCCACTCCTGATCGTTGGTAAAGTTCCACCAACTCGTCTGCTCATATTCCCAATCCTCACGCCAATGTTTAATAACCGTACCTTTTCCATCGGGAATTACTAAGAGATGTTGAATAACGATCTTTTGAGGACTTTCCTCAATTGGAAATGCATACTCCACCACGCTAGCCGTCTTTCGGGGCTTAGCAAAATGCTTAGTTACGGTATCCGTACTAAAAGTTTCCGCATAATTAAATGTCACCGCAAAACATCCACATAGCTGTTTAATAGCTTGCTGATCCGATGGAGATTGTGCCTGTGCCGAAGCTGCTAATAATAGGCCTGCAAGAAAGAGAGGCAATTTTGGTTTTTTCATATCACTTTTATTGAATTCGATAGCCTTCTTTACCCATTCTTGTGAAAAATTATTTCCACTAGATTATAAATAGGCAATACGAACGTAATTAAATTTCCACAATAATAACATTAATTTAGACTAGATTAAAATAAAGTAGTATTATTGCGCAAATTAACTATTTTAATTAAGAGCTGGTCTCATGAAACTTTTACTTCCAACATATCTATTAATTCATCTTTTATTCTTTCTTACCCCCTTAGCATACACACAGACTAAAAGCTATTCAGGGGTCCTAATAAATAGCGCTAATAATCAGCCTGTGGAAGGAGCAACCTTCTTTATAGGGACAAATAAAACGGCTATTGGAACTTCAAAAGCAGATGGAAGCTATCGCTTTAATATGGATTATGCGGCCAACAACGTAGATCCTGTTGCCAAATTAAAAATTCATCATATTAGCTACCGAGACACTGTTTTAGTCCTAAAGCAAGGCTATCAACAAATCTACCTGCAGCCAAAAGCCAATATGCTGGAAGAGGTCGTAATACAGCAGAAGAATATCAATGATATTGACATCCGAAATCTCGTAGGATCCGTATATGAAGTTGACATAAAAAAACTTAGTGAGCGATCAGAGCTGGATATGGGGAAATTATTGGAAGGCCAAGTTCCAGGGCTAACGGTCAAATTCTCCGGCGAGCTAGGCTCCAAACCTGAAATTCGCATTCGTGGTAATGCCTCCTTTGCGTATGCCCAAAATGCCAATCAGCCACTTTTTGTGATGGATGGAATGATTATTTCTGCGGAGAATTTTCTAACATTAAATCCACAAGATTTCGCCAGCATAAAGGTGCTAAAGGATGCGCCAGCAACAGCATTATATGGAATAAAAGCCGCCAATGGTGTCATAGAACTAACTTCAAAAAAAGGATTTCACGGATCCCCTGATATAACGCTGTCCCTGAATCAGGGGATAACCTTTCGCGGAGAACGTACGGTAGAAATGATGGGGACAACGGAGAAATTAGCCTTTGAAGAAAGCATACAGGCCATTAGCACCCCAGGATATCGGTATTCACCAAGCTATATCCGCCGACAGTATACGAATCCGGAAGAACTAGAAAGGCAGTTAGCACGTGGGGCATATTATTTAGATTCGCTGCAACAGTATAATACGGATTGGTTCAGGGAGCTCGTGAAGCCCAATACCTTCCAATCTTATAATCTTGGTATACGTGGGGGTACGGAAAAAAATTCGTACTTCTATTCTGCAAACTACAGCAAGCAAGGGGGACGCATGCCCGGAAATGCGATAAACCAATTTACCGCACGTGCCAACTTAGACTATATCCTTACAGATCGCCTAAGTATATCCCTTAATAACTCATTTGGACTCTCGACTACAAGAAGCCAAAATGGGGAAAATAATGACCCTAGTACCCTTGTATACGCCTTGAACCCCTACGAAACAAGAGAATCAGGAAAACTAACCAGCTACGATGGCAGATCGTTTAGTAATCTCATCGACCAGTTTCATAAAAGGTCTACCTCTAAAAGATTTAGCTCCAGCTTAATTGCCCATTGGGATGTACTTCGGGGGCTTAATATATCCGGAATTATTGGTATAGATTACGGACTAGAGGAAATCTATGAACGTATTTATGCAGACGCCTTTAGCCAACGTAATGAGCCTAACAATGCTAAGGGATTCTTAAAGGAAGGGGATCGTAAAAATTTTGGCTTGACAAATAATATCCGCGCCAACTACCAACGTCAATTTGGGGATCATGATCTTTATGCAGGCTTTAATGTCGATTACTACTATAACTCTTGGAAGAGCTTGGAGGCTGAAGGTAAGGGGATCTCCGATGATATGGAAAGCCTCTCGGGAGTAAACGCTAGCCTACTCCATGGGAATCAACCGAAGATTGCAGGCAATAAAGTCGCCGATAAACAGCTCGGATTTGGCGCAGCCATGGGATACACCTTTCAAAATCGATACGCCTTTTACGCCAGCATCAAAAGAGATGGCTCTTCGATGCTTCCGCAGGAGAAACGTTGGAACAATGCATGGTCCACAGGCTTGGGGTGGACTCCCAGTGCTTATGCCTTTTTTAAAGAACAACATATCGTAACAAATTTAGCTTTCAAGCATTCCATAGGCTACACAGCGAGCATGGCAGGAATTAATAGGCGCGATATACAAACTTCCTTTCTTCAGGACAACAACTTTTATGGCGCCAACCGGGTGCTCGAACTTATTGCTCTGCCCAATAAACAATTAATTCCCCAGCAGACCTATACCGCCAATAGCAGCATGGATTTAGGCCTCTTCAACCGCATAAATTTAAGTGTCAATCGCTATACGCATATCACCAAACAAGCTATTATTCAAGTTCCTATTGCCAGCAGCAATGGCTTCAAATCCTACGCCCAAAATATTGGAGAACTACAAAACTCAGGCATAGAAATAGCCCTCTCAGGAGATATAATACGTAAAAAATCCTGGCGATGGAATAGCTCCATAGCCATCTCACACAATAAAAATAGGGTCAACAAATTATATGGTGGCGACAAGTTATATCTCAATGCGCGTTCCGTAATACCGGATTATGAAGTTGGTCAGCCACTAGGGATTATTTATGGCTTACAAAGCCATGGTATTCATCCCTTAACAGGGATCCCACAGTATGTGAATCAGCAAGGAGCTACGATTGATTACAATCGACCCGTAGAAGCACATTATTTCAATAATTTAGGTCTGTCCATTGCGCCATATTCCGGCTATTTCAACCATTATATTGTTTATAAAAACTGGTCTTTTACCATGAATATAAATTTTGGCTTTGGGGGTATAGCAGCCTACAGTAAATCCTATGTGCGGGATGCTAAATCAGCGAATTATAATGCCTTAAAAGGACAGCTTCAGCAGATGTGGTTTGAAATTGGGGATGAAAATAAAATTTACCCCATCAAAGATCTACCGACAAATATCAACGATCTATACCAATCATATGCCAATAACAAAACCATTTATAAAACCGATTTCATAAAATTAAATCACCTCCAGCTTAGCTATGCGATAAACTCCTTCACAGGAATGCTAAAATACCTTAAAAATCCAAAAATCAGATTACAGGCTGACAACCTATATACCTTGCGCTTTGAACAAGATCGTGGATCGCTCAACGATGTACTACAGCCCGTACTAACATTTTCCTTAACGACCAGCTTCTAATATGAATATATCCTATCTTATTCCCCTACTTCTGCTTGTCAGCGCATGTAACTTGGAAGTAAAACCTGAAAATGAAATCTCTGGGGATGCTATTATAAACACCATTCCCAAAGCGGAATCACTCCTTTCTCAAGCTTACGTAAGCCTGCAATTCAGCCCCGAAGACTACAGCGTCCTAACGGAAGATTTTCAGCCTACATATCTCATCAGCTATCAGATAGACCTACAGCAATATCACGCCTGGAATGAAGCTGTTATTGAACGCCGTACAGCACAAATTTGGGAGGCCAATTACAATGCCCTTGTACATCTCAACACCCTCTTAAACTCGGAACCTTACCTCAATAGCGCGCAAGACAAATGGTCTACACTCAAAGGGCAAGCTTTAGTGCTGAAAGCATATATCTATTTTGACCTCTTACAACTGTTTAGCAAGCGGTATGACCCCCAAGAGGCAGGTATTATCCTTAAGGAATCCAATATCTTGGCTACAAACCCTAGGCTGACACAGGCTGAAAGCTTAAAAGCTATCGAGAATTTCCTCTCTGAAGCGGTCGCTTTATTAAAAGATAATAATGACACACAAATTTATTATATGCAGCTCCCAGCAGCATACCTACTCCAAGGTCAGGTCGCCCTATTCCAAAAAAAATATGCGGAGGCAGAACAACGGATAGCCCCTTTACTAGCTAAAAATAAAAGCTTACCGCAGCACAAGGATGAGATTCGAATGTTGTGGAACAATAGTTTGACTGCACAGTCCCCCCACGTACTATGGGCCTATGACTACCGAACACACCCCAATAATTACCTGTATTATACCAATCGTAATGAAGGGGATTACTTTCAAGTAAACAACCTATTTTCCTTTGAAGAGCAAGACCTGAGAGCAACTATCAGCCTTTTTAAAATGGAAATGAAGACCCTTTCTGGCCAAACAGGTGTACGTCCCCTATTTGGGAAATACCGCAGTACCCTACAGGATCAGCTGGAGCGAATGCCTGTCATGATGCGCCTAACGGAAGCACATTTCATCCTGCTAGAGTCTCTTATAGAACAGAATAAGCTCCCCGAAGCGGTAGCCACGTTGAATAGATTCTTTACCTCTGTAGGCCTAACGACAATTCCTAGCCAGCAATCGCAGCAGTCCCTCAGACTTAGACTCAGACATGAAAAACAAAAAGAATTTATAGGGGAGAAAATAAACTTCTTAGACTTAAAAAGATGGAATAAGTCCATCTCACGCTACCTTCCCGATAGCAATACGCTAAGCGTAACGATTCAAGCCAGTGATTACCGATGGACTTGGCCAATTCCAACTTCAGAAAGACGCTACAACACCTTGGTAAGCCAAAATCCAGGCTGGCTATTCTAATAGTATATACTTATTAATTTATTAATGCATGAAAAATTCAAAAATTACCTTACTGCTGCTAACCCTGATCACCCTAGGCACTTCATCCTGCGAAAAGAATAAGAATGAACAAGAATTTCTGGGTAAAAATAAGATTGTATTAAAATCCAACAACAGCAACGTACTTCAAAATAATGGGTACGACAAGATCCTTATTGATGTGATGCTGATTACGGCAGCTGCGGAAACAATAGATCTAGAATTTTCGTTAGATCAACCTGCAGCACCTGGAGATAGCAGCGGTAGGAAGGATATTCTGACAATAGAAAACCCTAAAATAACCCTTAAAGCAGGGGAGAAATTTGCCCAACTAACGATTAAAAGCCTTCCTGAAGTCCCGCTTACTGAAGCCGTAGATGTCCTGCTACAGCTGAAAACAAATTCTAGCAAAATACCCCTGGAAGGGCCTTTAAAATTAATCGTACAGCCAAATATAGCAACTGTAGCACTCTCCGAAGAGAAGATCCGCCTGCTAGAAATCTATAAGACCAAAGGTTTGGACTTATATCCTTTGATGGGCAACAAAAATCTGACCGGAAAAATCAATTTCCCAGGTGGTGGAAGCTTAATAAGCTTAATTGACAAAGCCGAAATAACCCTCAGTGGAAAGACACAAATTACCCTGAGCGACCTGGCGACAGCAGAACAGCCGGTCTTAAAGATGGTATCCAATGCAATGGGCATTGAAAATTACCTGTATACCTTATTTCGTAATTTAACAATTGACGATTTAGAAATTTGGAATTCAATAAGTAAGGATGCTCCCCCAGCACCCAAGAAAATAATGGATTTAATCAAGCTATCCCGCAATTCCGCGGAAACATTTACAGTCTCCTTAGACGCTATAAAAATAGATCTCAACACGAAGAAAGTAACGTTTATACACGAATATCAAGACCTAAGATCCGATATCCTCATTCAAGCGGTACCCTTTGACTTCCACTATACAGCATGGGATCGCTTGCAAAAACTTATAGAGGCAAAGAATCCCATAGCGCTGGAAAATACAGAACAAGGGGGGTCCGTGAACCCCAGGGTATACCTAAATACAGAAGGTATCCTTGCCAATGAATATACTGATGGCATCAACTGGACGCCGTCCACAGCAACGCTAACGGAGCAGCTTCTAGCTTTTAAATTCTTGCTAGGCCATGAGAATATGAACGACTATATCCAAGTTTCTGTAGCTTACAACTTATAATAATGCGCTTTTTAGTACTACTTCTATGCTTTTGGCCCACATTTACTTGGGGCCAAAAGTTGAACCATAAATTACCCATATCAGCAGAATCCTGCATAGACAGCTTAAAAAATGGCTTTCAATATATCCTCCATCCCAGTAATGATGCAGGCATTGAAGTCCGATTGGTCATCCATGTAGGCTCGTTACAGGAAAATAGTAAACAACTAGGATTTGCGCATTATTTAGAGCATATGCTCTTTAATAGTAACCAAGAATTCCCTAACAATACGCTCCGCGATCGTTTAGAAATGCTGGGCTATCGCTTTGGCAGAGACTTTAATGCCTATACCAATTATGATAGAACGGTATTGAGCTTTAAACTTATTGATAAAGCCCATCTCCCCCTGCTACTCGCTATTATTCAGCAGATGCTGCATACCGCAGAAATTAATGAACAAGAATTTGAAAAGGAGCGTAAGATTATTATCCAAGAAATCCATGATAACAGTGAGGAGACCATTTTTGTGGATGCCAAGATCGCGGGTACCCGCTATGCTGACAGACTCCCTATCGGAAACCCCGAAGCTATTTATAACGCCAAGGCTCCAGCCTTAAAGGAATTCTATAAAAAATGGTATCGGCCGGAGCTTTTTACACTTATTATCTGCGGCGATATAGCGCTCACAACTACCGAAGAGGCTATCAAACAAAAGTTTAGTGACCTCCAGCCCTCATTAATAAGAAAATCACGCCTGCAGAATCTCTATAGCTTTCAGCCTAGCTACACACGTCAATTTGACCAACGTATAGACAAGACTTTAAAGAGTAATAAACTTGAAATTACGTCCTTTTCAGTGGCGCCACCAGTTCGCAGAGTCCCTGACTTCCAAAGGCAGGTCTTGGAGGAGCTATACAAGAAATTTATAGCTAAAAAATTAAACCAATTTCCCGATTTAGCAAAATACTTTATCAATTGGTTTCTACCGAATATGAATGAGGTTACCCTTGTGTTTTCTTCGGACTCAAGAAAAGATCTTCTCAAAAAGATTGAACAGACGGCACAGCTGATGACGACAATTTCCAATGAAGGGATTACCAGTGAAGAGTTTGAAACGCTAAAAGCTGATTATCTAGCGCATGCAGGTAGCTCTAAACAAATATATCCCGCCGCCGCCGTCGCTGACTATTATGTCGACCAAGCGGCCATTCAAGAGTATTTCCTAACGAACAAGCAGCGGCTCCTCCTGATAACGCAGATTCTCCCGGAGATACAAGCTGCAGATTTACGCGAGATACATCAAAAAAGATGGTTCCCAAAAGAAAATAAGCGCTTCTACTTAATGGATATTAACCCCTCCCTATTCGAGATTGAGGGCTTTGAAAACTTAGAGGAAGCCTGGCAGAAAGGAATAAACAGGAAGCAAACACTAAGACCGCCGGTGGGAGTAGGTAAACCATTTTCCGAAAAAAAAACTTCCACAGACTCCTTATCCTTTAAAAATTTCAGTTGGCAACAGCTGCCTGCGGTTCGTACAACCCATGCAAAGACTGGGATCGCCAAAGAGCAGTATTTTAGGGAGCTTAACTGTACGGAAATAACCCTGGATAATGGGCTTCGCATTGCACTAAAGCCGAATAAAAACACCAATAAAGAGATTGTCTTAGCATTTAGCACATCCAAAGGATTGCAGCAACTTAGTGCTAAAGCGTATCCATATTACCAAGAAATAAACTATTTCCTGAGCAACTCTTGGTTAAAAGGGCTCCATCAGGAAGCTAGTCAGGAGCTAGCCATGCAGAAAAATATAACAAGCTACCTCTATATAGATGACTTTGAAACTGTCCTACAGGCTTCCGTACGCCATACGGAAGGCGCCCTCACTGACCTTATAGAAATGTGCTATCGGAGGTTATACCTTTATGAGCAACCGAAAGCGGAGTTTAAAGAATTTAAACAAGCGGAAATTGCCAAGTTAACTAAACCTGCACACGTTGAGGACACGGTAAATTCGCCTTTTTTCAAGTACCCAAATTTGGATAAAAAACGCCGTATTCAAGCCTATAAATCCGCCTATAGAGAGTCCGTAGACTCCCTATGGATCGCTGAAGAACATGAACTGGAAAATGTAGATTGGCGAAAGGTAAAGCTCAGCAAGATGTTTTTATTTTTTGATGCACTAATAAGCCAGCCCACGGAAAATTATATCGTGCTTTCTGGAAACTTTGACCTGGCAGAAGCAAAATCACTTTTGTCGTCCTATTTTGGTGCAATTCCAACAGTCAAAAAAAATAAAAACCCCCACTATAAAAACAACAAAACCTATCAAAAGAACAGAAGCACCGTTCAGCAACCCGAAAATACCGCTGAAAGGCAGGATTTCACGATCCTCTATCCAGGTGTATTTCAAAGAACCCTCAAGGCGCGTATTATCACGCAGATGATTACCGAACAGCTTACTATGGACTTAATAAATACTACACGTGAACAGCTAGGCCTAGTATACACTCCATCGGTAGACATTGAGCTGCTGATGAATCCGCAGCCTCGAAGTTTTCTATCAATCAATTTTTCTGCCCAAAGTAGCGATATCGCGCAGCTCCAAGAGGCCACGAAAAGACTATTATCTAAGCTTCAGCAAGAGGAGCTCAGTAGCACGCAGCTGGTCAAACTAAAACGTAAAATTGCCATCAATAAACAGATACATTTAGACGACTCCTCGGCACAAAAATGGGCAGAAACGCTTCAAGCGCAGTATCTCATGTTTGACAGCCTCACAGATTTTAACGATTATGAGCGCCTGCTAAAGGAGATTACCACAGCGGATATTCGTGCTTGCGCCCAACAACTGTATGCCACAACAGCATTTCAACTTTTCTATTAACTTACTGTAGTACTCAAAAAAAAAAATGAAAAAACTATTTATAATACTCCTTATGCTGCCCCTTTTTACGCAGGCACAAAATAAAGATTACAGAATTTATGCTGTTGCTAAACAGCAAGAAATAACAGTAAGCCAACTTGTTAGTGAGCTGAAGCAGGCCGATGTCATCTTCTTTGGTGAAGAGCATCAGGATTCCATCGCTCACCTGCTGGAGCTCGCCTTGCTCAAAGGCCTACATCAGCAGCAACCAAAGGTCACCCTTTCAATGGAAATGTTTCAGACAGATGTACAGCCTATCTTAAATGAGTATCTGCAAGATTTAATAAGTGAAAAAAACATGATTCAAGAGGCCCGTGCATGGTCCAATTATAAAGACTATAGCCCTTTAGTAGCCTATGCAAAAAAACAAGGTATCCCTATTCTTGCTGCCAATGCGCCCTCCCGCTACACAAACCGTGTGACACGCCTCGGCCTTCAGAGTCTTTCACAGCTTAGTGAGGATGCAAAAGCCTGGCTTGCCCCGCTCCCCATTGACACCCTTACTGGCGCCTATTATGAAAAATTTGTTTCCCTGCTCGGGGGGCATTCCTCCCTGGGATCATTTCAGCTTTATCAATCCCAAAATCTATGGGACGCCACCATGGCATGGCAGCTTGCCACGCATAAAAAGCTGCAACAGCAGCAGCAGATATTACATATTAATGGAAAGTTCCATAGCGACGAAAGACTGGGCACCTACCTGCAGTTACAAAGGTATGCTCCGCAGTATAAGCTGCAAACGATCTCCTGTATGCCCGTGGAAGCATATCCACCTCCAGCTTGGCAGCAATGGCAATCGATTGCAGACTATATTATTCTTACGCAGTCAGCCACAATAGATTAAGTATTAAAAAAGGAAAGAGAAACACGTTAAAATTTATCCCTATATTTTTCGGATTAAAAATATGTAATCATTAGATTTGTTATATGAACAATGACCAATCCAAAATTATAAGAGAACAAGCTCCACGCTCCGCAGTTCGTGAACACTCTGTACCCCTATACTTAACATCTAGTTTTATATTTGATAGCGCAGAACAAGGAAGAGCGATTTTTGCCGATGAAGAAGAAGGTATGGTCTACTCTCGTTATGCAAACCCCAATACCAGTGAACTAATAAATAAGGTTTGCATTATGGAAAATGCAGAAGCGGGCTTGTCCTTTGCTTCAGGAATGGCGGCGGTATTTGCCTCCTTTGCGGGACTTGTTCAACAGGGGGATCATATTATTTCCTCACGTGCCATATTTGGCTCTACACATCAGCTATTCACACAGCTCTTTCCACGTTGGGGAGTAACTACGACTTATGTAGATGCGATACATCCGGCAGAATGGGAACAAGCAATTCAAGAAAATACGAAAATTATATTTTTAGAGTCTCCATCGAATCCTGGACTAGAGCTCGTAGACCTCGCCTTTTTAGGGGAGCTAAAAAAGAAATACCCACATATTATATTTGCTATTGACAACTGCTTCGCGACGCCCTATTTACAAAAGCCCATTGCATATGGATTTGACTTAGTCATTCACTCAGCAACAAAATATATGGATGGCCAAGGGCGCGTATTAGGCGGTCTTGTGGTCGGCAAAAAAGAGCTAATTGATAAATTGATGTTCTTTATCCGTCACACAGGCCCTTCACTCTCGCCCTTTAATGCGTGGGTAATTTCCAAAAGCTTGGATACCCTGGGCTTAAGAATGGATAGACACTGTTCCAATGCATTAAGTCTAGCTACGACCTTAGAGCAGCATCCCGAAATTATAGCGGTGAAATACCCCTTCCTGCCTTCACATCCACAGTATGAGTTGGCAAAGAAACAGATGAAAGCCGGAGGAGGGATTGTGACATTTGTTGTAAAAGGAGGATTTGAGCGCGCCAAGAACTTTATTGACGCATTGACAATGATTCTATATACTTCCAATTTAGGCGATGCTCGATCGATTGCTACACACCCCGCATCCACCACACACTCTAAATTAACCGAAGATGAGCGTTTAAATTTAGGTATTCAACCGGGATCAATTCGTCTTTCCGTAGGTCTGGAAGATATTGAAGATATTATTAAGGATATCGAATCCGCCTTAGAGAAAAGTAAATAACAGTAAAAAAGGGATCTAACAGCTATTAGATCCCTTTTGTCTTATAAAAATACGCCTTATTATAAAGAAGCTAAAGCAGCTTCATAATTAGGCTCTTCCGTAATCTCTGCTACTTGTTCCGTATATAAAACTTTACCCTGCTCATCTAATACAATGACCACACGGCTTAATAAACCCGCTAATGGGCCATCTTGAATACGTAATTGGTAAGCATCGGAGAAGTTGGTATCCTTAAATTCAGATAAAGTCTCTACATTTTCAATACCCTCAGCAGCACAAAAACGTCCTTGCGCAAAAGGTAGATCTTTAGAAATATTTAATACAGCTGTATTTTCCAATGCTGCTGCTGCTTGATTAAAAGCACGTACCGAAGCTGCACAAGTACCTGTATCTATACTTGGAAAAATATTTAAAACAACCTTTTTACCCGCATAGTCTGCTAAGGATTTATCCGCTAGGTTACCTGCTGTTAATAAGAAGTTTGGAGCCTCTTGGCCTACTTGTGGAAGATCCCCGGATGTCTGTACTGGAGCGCCTTTAAATGTTATTGTTGCCATATTTATTTTTTTAAGCAATTTAGTCATTTCCTACAAATTTCGGGTAGTAAATAGGAAGTAATGTTGCAATTCTAATAGCTAGAGAAATTATTACAAAAAAATATTTCTGTTGAAACAAACATAAACAGTCAAAAAAAAGTGGTTATTTTGACAATATTTTATTTGTAAATAACTATCAGTTAATTTTTTGCTCAATGGTATTCATTCACATTTTGAAATCGGCAACATCGGGCAATTTTTATTTTAAGAACATGAATCAACACAATTCTAAATTAGTGATTTCAAAAAATAAATACTATGTTAGCATAGAATTGTCACATAATTCATTAACCAAATTATAACCATATGAAGAAGCTTTTACTAGGTATAGCCTTAGCTGCCCCTATCCTATTATTTGGACAAGGTTCGCAAGTAAACCTTCAAGGAATGAAACAAGTTGGGATGGGAGGTGCTGGTGCAGCACTAATCATCGATGAGTCGACTATTGTTTACAACCCTGGAGCCCTTTCAAGATTTCAATCCAACGGTATTCAGATTAATGGCGCTGCTGTTATGTATAAATCTGCGTTTCAAGAAGTAAACAGTGGTTCAGTAGCAAATACAAAAAATAGTATTTCCCCACCTTTTTCTGTTTTCGCTGCTTTTGGACCCCAAGCATCAAAATTTAAATTTGGCGTTGGTATCTACACGCCTTACGGTGGCGGTGTAGACTGGGGCACTGAATGGGAAGGAAAATATAATTTGGCTTCCTTAGCCTTACGTGCTATTTATATTCAGCCCACAGTGAGTTACCGTATTACAGACCGTTTGAGTATTGGAGGAGGATTTGTCTATAATATTGGGCAGGTGAATCTCGAGCGCTCCATACCTGTATTTTTTGAAGATGGCCGCGCAGGCTTAGCAACCTTAAAAGGTACGGGTACAGGCTTAGGCTATAATTTAGGGATCCACTACCAGACGGAAAATAAGGTAGCTGTGATGGTAAATTATCGCTCAAGAGTACTTACTAAACTTAAAGATGGAGATGCCAATTTTGATGTCCCTAACTCTGTAATACCTAATTTCCCTGCAGGAAATACCTTCAATGCTGAACTGCCACTTCCAGCAACCTTAGTTGCAGGGATCTCATTTCCATTAACGGAGCGCTTGGATATGGCTGTAGATGGTTCTTACGTATTCTACAACACCTATAAAGAGCTAAAATTCGATTATAAGACGAATACACCTTCTTTAGCGGATACCTACTCCCTAAAAAACTACCGCAATGCGCAATCGATAAAAGTTGGTTTTCAACACAAGACCACGGATAAGTTAACCCTTCGTGCTGGAACAGGCTATGTGCGCACCCCTGTACGTGTAGATTACGTATATCCAGAAACACCGGATAATGATCGTGTAATGGTGAATGCTGGATTGACTTATAGCGTGAGTGAGAAATGGGAAATAACAGGAGCCTTTGCTTATCAGCACATCTTAAAACGTGAAGCGACAAATGTAGAGTCTCAATTAACAGGAACATATAAAACAAATATATATGCCCCTGGAATTGCAGTTAGTTATAAATGGTAAATAGGTTTTAAATCGTCAGATCATGATTAAAAGATATCAATACTTTTTAGGTTTAGCAGCCCTACTGTTTACAGTATCCTGCCAGCCTACCCTGGATGAATATAAACCGGAAGGAAATGCTTCCGTAGATTTTAAACACTTTATCGCTGTAGGAAACTCCCTGACATCGGGCTATGCCGATGGCGGACTATCACGCGCGGGTCAAGAAGTAGCTTTTCCAAATCTTATGGCCAAAAGTATGGCTGAAGTTGGCGGTGGAGAATTCCGTACGCCGCTCTTTACGGAAGAGCAGCGTAATGGTTCGGGATACATCCGACTGAAAGATTTAGTAAACGGAAATCCTGTGACAGAAGCAGTCACATCGAACTTAGCTTATAGAGCGCCAAAACTGCTAACAAAATATACAGACCCTATTGAGAATTTAGGCGTTCCTGGCATGCGTCTGGACTTTGCCTTTGCCCCAGGTGTGGGTACCACGGCAGGAAATATGTATTTTGAGCGCCTATTAAAAGAAGGCACCAGCCCAGCATATACTTACTTCACCCATGCGACCTCACAGGATCACACTTTCTTCTCCTTTTGGTTAGGAAATAATGACGTCCTATTATTTGCGACAAATGGAGGGGTTACGACAGATGCTACCAATCGTATTACAACGACAGCAGAATTTAGACAGCACTATACAAACTTTATCAATGCCCTAACGGCAAAAGGTCAAAAAGGTGTGGTGGCGACAATTCCTGAAGTTACGGCGACACCACATTTTACAACGGTAACACGTGCTGCCCTGCTACAGGCTGTCAATGCGAATACGACGACCAAAGTGGAGAATATTTACATCAGCACCAAGGCAGGAACACGCCCAGCAACGGACGATGACTTCTTCTTATTACCATTCAGCTCTAAAGGCTTATTAGGGAGTACGACAGCAGCCAATCCATACCCATATGGACTACACCCAAACAAGCCCGTTGAAGATATGTATGTCTTAGATAAGGCGGAAGCGGAAGAAGTGAAGCAACGTACAAAAGAATTTAACACCATTATTAAAGAAGTTGCTGAACAAAAAGGCTTAGCTTTAGCAGATGCACATGCTTATTTAAATCAGGTGAAAGCGGGGATATTCATAAATGGCATACAGCTGTCGGCGAGATTTATTCAAGGAAATGTATTCTCCTTAGATGGTATACATCTTACTCCCATGGGCAATGCCCTGCTGGCAAACTTATTTATTGATGCTATAAATAAAGAATACAATACACGCTTAACACGCGTAGATTTCACGAAGTTTAGAGGAGTTATCTACCCGTAAACGACGCTATTATTTTTATAACACATGAAAGTTAACTTACAACGAAAAAATAAGGAAGTTCATTTTGAAGCTTCGAGTGAACTATCCCCAATAAAAGTACATATTGATGGATCTCCAGAAATTGGAGGTGAAGGTTTAGGCGTACGTCCCATGGAACTTATTCTAATGGCACTGGGATCATGCTCCGTATTTGACCTCTCCACAATCTTAAAAAAGCAGCGTCAACAGCTGGATGATATTCAAGTCGAAGTAGCTGGTAAACGCCGCGATGAGGTACCTAATATATTCACAGATATTCACTTAAGCTTTTTTCTGAAAGGAGATATTGATGAAGCTAAAGCGCTGAAAGCGGCAGAATTAGCCGTTAAGAAGTACTGTTCTGTACACGATATGTTGGCTGCAGGAGGCGTAAATATCACCTATAGTTTAAAGATAAATTAAGGATCCTTCACGTATCCTTCAGAAACCGAAACCCTGTTTAAGACAAGGTTTCGGTTTTCTTTTTGTGCCATATTTTCTCTGCCCATCGACCGACAAACCAAAAGGATAAGGCCAAAATTAAGAAGAATACCGCACGATTGATATTATCCCATAAATACTCAACATAGCGCGTATAGATATTTAATATTAAGAATACAAACCCGATTTCACGCATCTTATAGTCCTTATTTTTAAGCCCATACCAAACACAGCCTAAGCAGATTAAGATGGCCGCAATTCCCCAATATAAAATATGATACTGGCGTACAGCAGTCCAATCTTCAAAGTCACTGTAGTTCCCAAAAATGGAAAGCATCCATAAAGAGAGCATCAAATATAGGAGACCCATCAGCTGGCTGAGGCCTACAAAGGGCTTTAGCGCTGTCCAGCGCCCCTGCAGCAAGTACGCAAAGGCTGTCACGCAAAGACCAAATAGGGTAAAGCGTAGGGGAAAGTTCATCCCCCAAAATTTAAACCCCCAATTACTACGGTAGGCCGTTTCTGTTCCAAACCAAACCCCTAAGCTGATAAGCATAAAAATCCAAATTAGCTGGGATCTTAATTTTACCGCGAGAAAGCCATATATTCCCACAGAGAGTAAAAATAACAAAGAGTAGTGCGTACTATTCTTATCAATAGTCTTCCCTAAAAATCCGACAGCTGCAGCCGTAGCAAATACGCCAATAAGCATCAGCGTCTCATTGGAAAATGTCTTATTGGGAAACTTCTCCTTCTGCCGAAAGCCAAGTCCATAGAAAAGCACTGCTAAGACCGTAAAGAAGGCCAAAAAGATACTATTAGGGGCTTCCGAGAGGGTAGCAATAAATTGGATAAAGCTATCGTCAATAAACAGAGAAAACACGGCAAACACCAAAGAGGCTAAAGCTATCCAAAAGGCATAACGTGCTAATATACTCCAGTCAAAGCCTTTTTCAGCTAAGGAGTCTCTTAATTTACGGCTTTGCTCGGCATCTATAAATGACTCCTGCTCCCAAAAATCTAAGGCATCCTCGAGGATTTCCTTCTCTTGCTTGCTGACATCTAACTTTTTCATCTATAGCATTAATTAGTTTTACCGTAAAAATATCAGAATAAAATCACATTCCCACTAACTTCCCAAAACTTGGCTTAACAGCTCCACAAAATTTCAGTTTATTTAAGTATTTTTGCCAAAGCAGTAATATTTCTGCACGATTCATAAATTCAAGTTAATGAGTAAGAAGATTAATCCAGATTTAGGCGAACAGCATGAGGTTCAAGTCTTTGGTGCTAGAGTCCATAATCTTAAAAATATTGACGTCTCCTTCCCGAGAAATGAATTAGTGGTGATCACAGGCCTTTCAGGATCCGGCAAATCCTCCTTAGCCTTTGATACGATCTATGCCGAGGGTCAAAGACGCTATATGGAAACATTTTCTGCTTATAGCCGACAGTTTTTAGGAGGAATGGAGCGTCCCGATGTCGATAAGATTGCCGGCCTCTCCCCTGTTATTGCTATTGAACAAAAGACCACTTCCAAAAACCCACGCTCCACTGTAGGTACCATTACTGAAGTATATGACTTTCTGCGCCTATTGTATGCGCGTGCTGGAGATGCATTTTCCTATGTCACTGGAAAGCGTATGGAGCGTATGTCTGAGGATCAAATCGTGGAGCGCATCATAAATGAATTTCAAGGGCAAGCGATAAATATCCTAGCTCCTGTGGTCAAGGGACGTAAGGGACACTACCGGGAACTCTTTGAGTCTATTCGTAAACAAGGATATGTCAAAGTTAGAGTCGATGGGGAGATTCTAGATCTTAGTCCTAAGATGCAAGCCGACCGCTATAAAATTCATGATATTGAAATTGTCGTAGACCGCCTAAAAGTTACTGAAGAGGACCGCAAGCGCCTTCATACCTCGGTACTGCAGGCTATGAAAACGGCGAAAGGGATTATTAAAGTTTCCAATGCGGAGAATCAGGAGCAGTTCTACTCCCGCTATTTAATGGATGCGGAATCGGGTATTTCCTACGATGAGCCGCAGCCGAATTCATTTTCCTTTAACTCTCCTTATGGAGCATGTCCCAAATGTGATGGCCTAGGCTACGTCTTTGAGATTGATAAAAATACGGTTATTCCTGACCGTAAGCTAAGCATCTCCAAAGGAGCTTTAGCACCTTTAGGGCCCTACCGGGAGTCTTGGAATTTTCAGGTTTTAAAGGCTGTCGCGAAGAAATTTGAATTTACCATGAGCACGCCGATGGAAAAACTTTCCGAGGAGCAGATAGATATGCTGCTTTACGGTGAGGAGGAGCCGATCTACGTGACGGTAGCCTATAATAGCTACCATGTGAAGGATTATAAGGTGAATTTCCAAGGGATCTTTAAACTCCTTGAAGAGCAAAGTGGTAAGCAGTCGGATGATATCCCTGCCTTAGATGACTTCCGTAGCCAATGTGTATGCTCGGCTTGTCATGGCGCAAGACTACGCCCTGAGTCCTTGAACTTCAAGATTGACGGCATGAATATCAATCAGCTAGCAACCATGGATATCAGCGATCTATTGACCTGGTTTCAGGGGTTAGATGAACGCCTAGATAAGCGTCAGCGCACTATTGCCACAGAGATACTCAAAGAAATTCGCGCGCGTCTGGGATTTTTAGTGGATGTAGGGTTAAACTATTTAACTTTAAATCGTACTGCAAAGACACTCTCAGGGGGTGAAGCACAACGTATACGCTTAGCGACACAAATTGGCTCTCAGCTAGTCAATGTATTATATATCTTAGATGAGCCCAGCATTGGACTCCATCAGCGCGATAATGAGCGCCTTATAAAATCATTAAAAAATCTTCGTGATATTGGAAACTCCGTCCTCGTTGTAGAGCATGATAAAGATATGATCCTACATGCGGACTATGTCTTAGATATGGGACCTGCAGCGGGCGTAAACGGGGGCTATGTCGTAGCACAAGGTACTCCGAAGGAGATCTTGAAAGCAGACTCCCTAACGGCAGCCTATTTAAATGGCCGCAAGGAAGTCCCTATCCCTCAGGAACGTCGCTCGGGAAATGGGAAAAGCTTAATCTTAAAAGGTGCCACAGGAAATAACCTAAAAAACCTCACCGTGGAGTTTCCACTGGGGAAATTGATATTAGTGTCTGGCGTTTCAGGATCTGGAAAGTCTTCGTTAATTACTGGCACATTATACCCTGTACTCAACAAGCACTTCTTTCGCGCAAAGGCCACCCCACTGCCCTATCAGGAGCTGGAAGGACTCGAGCATATAGATAAAGTCATAGAAATTGATCAGAGCCCTATTGGGCGTACACCACGCTCTAATCCATCCACCTACACGGGCGTATTTTCAGATATCCGCACCCTTTTTGTGCAGCTTCCGGAAGCGAAGATCCGAGGCTATAAGCCGGGACGCTTCTCCTTCAATGTGAAGGGTGGACGCTGTGAAACCTGTCAAGGGGGGGGCATGAAAGTTATAGAGATGAACTTTCTACCTGACGTGCAAGTTCCTTGTGAAACATGCCATGGAAAGCGCTATAACAGAGAGACCTTAGAGGTACGCTACCGTGGTAAGTCCATTGCAGACGTACTCGATATGTCCGTACATGAAGCCGTAGACTTCTTTGAAAATATTCCTGCAATCTACCGAAAGATTAAAACGTTACAGGATGTAGGCCTAGGCTATATCACCCTGGGTCAATCTTCGACAACACTTTCTGGAGGGGAGGCTCAGCGTATAAAATTAGCGACAGAACTTTCAAAAAAAGATACTGGAAACACCTTTTATATCTTGGATGAGCCTACAACAGGGCTACATTTTGAAGACGTCAATGTACTTTTGGGCGTAATTAATCGTTTAGTAGTACGTGGCAATACGGTGCTTATTATTGAGCATAACTTAGACGTCATTAAGTCCGCAGATTGGGTGATAGACATTGGCCCCGAGGGTGGACAAGCTGGTGGAAACCTCTTATTTGCGGGAACACCCGAAGATCTTATTAAAAATACTAAATCCGAAACTGCAAGATTTCTTAAATTGGAGATGTAAAATCCCAAGTCTTTTGCATTTTTCGTAACTTCGCACTGTATGTCGGATATCATTCAATTGTTACCAGATAATGTAGCTAATCAAATCGCTGCTGGAGAGGTCGTTCAGCGTCCTGCTTCGGCAATTAAAGAATTGATTGAAAATGCTATTGATGCTGGAGCAACAAAAATAAAATTAATCGTTAAGGATGCGGGGAAAACCCTGATTCAGGTCATCGATGATGGCGTAGGCATGAGTATGACGGATGCACGCCTATGCTTTGAACGTCACGCAACCTCCAAAATTAAAAAGGCCGAAGACCTATTTGCCATCCGCACCATGGGATTTCGTGGCGAAGCAATGGCGTCCATTGCGGCAATTTCCCATGTAGAGCTAAAGACTAAGCGCGCTGAAAGTGAGCTTGGCACACTCGTGGAAATTGAAGGCTCAAAAATTATAGATCAACGCCCAGAGGCCCTGCCTACGGGAACGAATATATCGGTAAAAAATCTCTTCTATAATATTCCTGCACGCAGGAATTTCCTAAAGAGTAATTCCGTAGAAATGCGTCATATCATCGAGGAGTTTCAGCGTATTACGCTGGCGCATCCGGAGATTTTCTTCAGCCTACATTCGGATGGCAATGAGCTCTATCATCTGCCTGCGGAGACCCTGAAGCAGCGTATCGTTCATATTTTCGGAAACACCTATAATCAACGCTTAGTACCCGTGGAGGAAGATACCACCATTATTAAAATTGATGGTTTTGTGGGAAAACCTGCCTATGCGAAAAAAACGCGTGGGGAGCAGTTTTTCTTCGTTAACAAGCGCTTTATACGGGATCCATACCTGCACCATGCGGTCATGAACGCCTATGAAGAGATTATTGCTTCCGAAACATTTCCCCTGTACGTACTTTTTATTGAAATCGACCCCTCGAAAATAGATATCAATGTGCACCCTACAAAAACGGAAATTAAATATGAAGACGAGAAAGCGATCTATGCGATTATCCGCTCCGCGGTGAAGCGCTCATTAGGACGCTATAATATTACTCCTTCTTTGGATTTTAACCAGGAAACAGGCTTTTCACACCTTATTACACAGAAGCCCTTAGATGAAATTCAAATCCCTACAATTAGTTTTAACCCCGACTTCAACCCGTTTGAATCCGATTTAAATAAGCCCGCTAGGGAATCTGCACGCACAGATAACTATGCCGCAGGCTTTGAAAAGAAAGCGGCCATCCCCCAAAATTGGGATAGCCTCTACCAGATTGCTCAGCAGCAGGAGAGTTTTCAACTTCCCCTAATTGAAGAGGAAGAAGAGGATGCTCCTTATCAGGTTATTGTTCCGAAACGTACCGATAGCCAGCAGACAGAAAAGCAATTCTTCCAGCTGCACAACCGCTTTATTGTTTCTCAAATTCATTCCGGCTTTATCCTTATCGATCAGCAGGCAGCCCATGAGCGCATCTTATTTGAGCAGTTCTATGCGCAGCTTACAGAGCAGCAAGGAGCATCTCAACAGAGCCTATTCCCGCAAACGCTGGATTTAAACCCTTCAGATAATGAAATCATGCAGGAAATACTGCCAGAAATCTGTACATTAGGGTTTCAAATTCGGGAGTTCGGTAAAAATAGCTATGTGATAGATGGCATCCCTGCAGACTTAAATACAGGCTTGGATGAAATCCGAATTATCGAGCAGCTAATTGAAGACTTTAAAAACTATAAGTCGGAAATAAAATTGACTAAAAGGGAGAATTTAGCGAAGAGCTTAGCAAAGAGTGCCGCTATAAAGCCTGGCGTCCTATTGGACAATAATGCAATGGCTGAACTTATCGACAAGCTATTCGCTTGTCAGTCCCCTAATATCTCCATCTACGGTAAACCTGTAATTATTACATTTACCCTAAATGAGCTATTAGCAAAATTTGGTAAAAATTAATTATAGCCTACAAATTCTATGAACGCAAGTGCACCTTTCGCTGGCCTGCCGCCAGTCGTAAAAAATTTATTGATCATCAATATTGTCTGCTTCGTGGGTTCCATGATTTTTGAGCAGTCAACAAGATTTTTTGGCGTCTTCTACCCTGATTCGCCCTTTTTTAAAGTATGGCAGATAGTCACCTATATGTTTATGCATGGCGGCATCTCGCATATTTTCTTTAATATGTTTTCCCTCTATATGTTCGGTCCTATTATTGAACAAATATTAGGTCCAAAGCGGTTTTTAAATTTCTATTTAATTGCAGGTGTTGGAGCCTTAATCCTACAATTTGGGGTTCAAGCGATCGAAGTACATCAGATTGTTGGTTCCGTACGTGCCCATGAATGGTTAAATTTTGATATGCTCCATGGCACCGTAACTTCGAACTACCCCAATATTGCACAAGCGGACTTCGACAAATTAGTGTCCATCTATTTTACCCCTTTAGTGGGAGCCTCGGGAGCAATTTATGGGCTGCTCTTAGCTTTTGCCTACCTGTTCCCGAATATGAAGCTGCAATTATTATTTATTCCTGTACCCATTGCTGCCAAGTTCTTTATTCCTATTATGATATTAATAGAAATCTACTTGGGATTCTCGAAATCAGGCTCTTCAATTGCGCATTTAGCGCATGTCGGAGGGGCACTTTTTGGGTATATCATGTTGAAAGTTTGGGGCATACGTAAAGGGATCTATTAATCGTGAAAATCATGAGAGACAATGCGCTAAAAAACTTTTGGAGAGATGTCTTTATGACAGGCTCTCCAATACCTTATATAATCCTAGCTCAAGTCACCATCTTCATTGTTATCCATCTTTTTGACCTCTTGCTGGAGCTGCAGTTAATCCAGGTTTCCCTCTACGACCGCTCGGTATCCTACCTGGCTATTCCGAGGGATTTCCAACAGTTTCTGAAGCAACCTTGGTCGCTATTAAGCTATTCCTTTACCTATGTAGGCCTATTCAAAATTCTTTTTGACTGCATGTGGCTCTATTGGATTGGCAACCTGTTCTTAACATTTTTAAATAGACGTCAATTTTTATTTATTTATATAAGCACCGTTCTATTAACCGCAGTCGTGTACTTAGGGGTCGCACAGATTCCCTATTTCCAACAGAGCATTCAAGGCTCATTAATGACCGCTACGGCATCCATCACGGCGCTATTAATAGCGACAGCGACCTTAATCCCACAGTATGAATTACGCCTATTTCTCTTTGGCAACGTACGTCTAAAAACACTCGCCATCGTTATTACAGCGATTGAATTTATATTCTTTTTCCTGACCAATAAGCCGGCTTCTATCGCACTCTTAGCGAGTGGCCTTTTTGGCTTTGCCTGTATTAAAATGCTGCAGTCTGGGCGCGATTGGTCCGCGATATTCAAGAAATCCGCGCGAAGAAAAAGTAAACTTCGTGTGGTACATAGCCAGCCGATTTATCCGCGTAGCAAATCGGTAATAGACCTTCCAAACCAAGAAGAAATTGACCAGATTTTAGATAAAATTTCGTTGTCCGGTTATGAAAGCTTAACTTCACATGAGAAAGAAATCTTATTTCGAGCGAGCAGGAAGTCAATAAAAAATGAAAAGGAATAATAAAGGCATAAAAAAATTAGGTTATTTCAGTAAGACAGTATTCATAGCCAATGTGCTGGCAGTACTTGCTTTATTGGCTAGTTATGCAGCCTCTTTTATCGACCCTAAATTATTCTGGCCACTGGCTTTCCTGGGCTTAGGCTTCCTCCCTATTCTACTTATAAACAGCTGCTTTATCGTCTATTGGTGTTTGCGAAAAATTAAATTCGCGTTACTCTCACTAATGGCAATCTTAGTGGGAAGTCCCTTGCTTAGCAACCACTGGAGCTACCGTGCAAAAGAATCATCCTTACAGAAGAATGATAGCCTTGACCTCCGTGTGATGAGCTATAATGTACATCTTTTCAAAAATCTTCAACAAGGGCAGGGCTCCTTTAAAAAAGAAGCTTTAAAGCTTATTGATAGCGTGCAGCCCGATATCATCTGTATTCAAGAATATTATTCGAAAATTAAAGGAAAACACGTGCTTTCTAAAGAATTTCGCGAGCAGCTAGGTTTTCCATACTTCTATTTTGAGCCTACCTTAAAAAATGATTACGAGGCCTACGGCATGGCAATATTCTCGAAGTACCCCATTTTAGATGCCGGCAATATTCGGGAAAATGATTTCGGCATCAACCGGATAAGCTATGCCGATATTATGTATCGTACGCGGAAGATTAGGGTCTACAACGTACATTTACGCTCTTTTGCGCTGCAAGAAGAGGATAAGAACTTTATTCAAAACCCCTCAGGGCCTGAGGAAAAAGAAGCTACAAAACGCTTAAGCAGAAAGCTTATAAAGGCCTTCGAACTACGCTCTTCCCAAGCACAGTCACTAAAAAAACACCTCGCATCTAATAAGCTCCCTCATATCGTATGTGGAGATTTCAATGATACGCCAATGTCCTATTCAGCGAACCTCATCGGTAGAAACATGAATAATTCATTTCGTGAAAAAGGTTCAGGTTGGGGCGTCACGCATCATGATATGCTGCCTATATTTCAGATAGACTATATCTTTAGCTCAACGAATTTTTCGGTTCAAAAATATCAGATTATACCGCGTAAACTATCCGATCATTACCCGATATGGTCTGACTTAAGATTGAACTAGCTCCTTTGTTGACGATTAATTCCGCGAGTTTGTGATTAATTCCGCGAGTTTGCGATTGGATTAAACTGTGTTAGCGCAGAATTAATATAACGGTCGTTACGATTGCGCACCTTAAAGTAGGCCTCACGTCCGAAATAGAAACGCGCCACAAGCGCTTCCATATCCAGATGAATAAGCGCACGTAGGTTTTCCGCTTCCTCCGCAGAAAGCACATAGCCATTCTTAGCAAGGTAGCTTAGGAAGAAGGCATACTCCTTTTCAGGGACATGATAGCCACTCAAAAAATTCTCAATAGAATATGCCGGAGACTTCCGCGTAAATCGATCGTAGACGAAATTCTCAATCAGCTGCGAGTGATAAATCTCACGGTAGCGCGTATTTAGCTCATTAGAATCTATAGGAAGCGTGATATCTGGCAAGACACCTCCACCACCGTAAACAACTTTTCCCTTTTGACTAACATAGCGTTCCGCATTGGTAAAGGTGGTATCCAAACTCCAGAGATCAAACTTAGAACGGAAGATATCTTTATTGTATGTTGAGCGTGTATATTTTCGTTGTATACCACGTCCTAGGGGCGTGAAATAGCGTGCAATAGTTAAATTGATGGACGACCCATCGGCAAAGTCAAACTGCTCTTGAACTAAGCCTTTTCCATAAGAGCGACGTCCAATAATAACACCACGATCTAAATCCTGAATCGCCCCCGCAACAATTTCAGCCGCAGAAGCCGTATTCTCATTAATCAATACAGCGATGCTACCATCCTTGAATACAGCTCCCTCGTTGGAGAAGTAATTCTGTCTTAACTCATTGGCTCCTTCGGTATACACCAAGAGTGTTTCCTTGGGAAAGAAGTGCGATAATAAATCTATGGAAGCATGTAAGTAGCCCCCAGGGTTGTTGCGTAAATCGAGTATTAAGCGCTGTGCACCTTGTTTTTTAAGGTTGACAAGGGCATTTTTAAATTCCGCACCAGTACGCACGCCAAACTTACGCACTTTCACGTAGCCCGTACCATTGGGGAGCATATATACCGCATCTAGGGAAGAGATATTGACATGGTCGCGTGTTACTCGAAAAGGATAAGGAAAAGCCTGTCCATTACGTTCAATAAAGATTTCTATCGAAGAACCTCGTTTTCCACGCATTAGCTGCTCCACCTCCTTGTCCGATACCCTTGCATTAGCAACATGCTTGCCTGCCAATCGGATTAAGCGGTCGCCCACCTTAAATCCAGCTTTCTCTGCGGGACCATTTGAAAGGAGACCGACCACCATTAAGGTATCACGTATCTTGAAGTATTCCATACCTATGCCTTCAAAGCTTCCCTCCAAAGATTCATACTGCTGACGCGCCTCTTGGGGCTTCATATAATTTGAAAATGGATCTAGGCGTTGTAAGATATGCTGAATGGCCTCATCTTGAATCGTATCTAAACTTAGGGAGTCTACATAATTGGTAGAGAGCAAATTAATCAGATACTGCAGCTTAACGGAATTATCGGTCAGTCCAATAGGGATTAAAGACCCTCCTTGGTTCGGCCCTTGTTCATCAGCATAGTTCTGCCCTAGCAGCAGTCCGACATAGAGGACGCCCGCATAAGTTGCTGCAACAAAAAAATTCCGTTTCGTATTATTTTGCATGATAATTTACTCATTCAAAATTAATGAGTTTACCTGTATTATACGATTAAATTTAAAAGAATTTTACAGACTATTTTTATATGCTTAAAACATCGTTTAAATAAATAATTTTCCCCATTTTTGAGTCGTTTAAAAGAATAAGTATGCATGAAATTGAGCCTTTCTTTAATTGGCGTGATGATTATATAGCTTCCGAAGATCCCTTATCGCCATTTTATGAGCGCGTTTATAGTGAGTTTGAGTACGACAAACAAATTTACAACTACCTGCTACATCCGCAATGGGACCACTATGGATCACAGACGCTTTACCTGAAAGTCTTATTTGCAGACTATGAAGAGCAGTATGCGATTATAGAGCTTATTGGAGAGTGGAATGATGCTATTTATAATGATATCATGCTTTTGAAGCGTGAGCTTATTGACTTGATGATCGCACAAGGTATCAACCAATTTATCTTGATTGGGGAAAATGTTTTAAATTTTCACGCCTCAGACGACTCCTATTATGAAGAGTGGTTTCAAGATATTGAAGATGGCTGGATTGCAGGATTGAATTTTAGGCAACATATTAAAGAGGAGATGCAAGACCATAGCATAGATTATTACATCAACTTTGCAGGCACATTGGATGACATCCCATGGCGCACCCTCAAGCCGAAGCAGCTGTATGACCTCATCGCACAATTTCTTCATAGAAGACTTCATGCTTAAAAATTGTCATTTAGATTTCATCTAAAAAAAAACAACGAAAATAACCTTTTAGGTTTAATTTATTGTTCCTTAACTTTGCGAGTAATTACAAATAAATATAATACCATGTCATATAGAATTGAAAAAGATACGATGGGTGAAGTTCAAGTTCCAGCAGATAAATACTGGGGAGCTCAAACAGAACGTTCACGTAACAACTTTAAAATTGGTCCAGCAGGTTCTATGCCTCAGGAAATCGTTGAAGGTTTTGCATACTTAAAAAAAGCTGCAGCCTACGCTAACCATGATTTAGGCGTATTACCTGTGGAGAAGCGTGATGCAATCGCTCAAGTATGTGATGAGATTTTAGCTGGTAAATTAAATGATCAATTCCCTTTAGTAATTTGGCAAACAGGCTCAGGTACACAATCGAATATGAATGTGAACGAAGTCGTAGCCAACCGTGCGCAAGTATTAGCTGGTAAAAATATCGGTGAAGGTGAGCCTGTATTAAAAGCAAATGATGACGTGAATAAGTCCCAGTCATCGAACGATACATTCCCTACAGGAATGCATATTGCCGCTTACAAAGCGGTCGCTGAAATCACCATTCCTGGGGTTGAGCAATTACGCGATACCTTAGCGAAAAAAGCAGAAGACTTCAAGCATGTCGTAAAGATTGGTCGTACGCACTTAATGGATGCGACTCCTTTGACATTAGGTCAAGAGATCTCCGGTTATGTAGCGCAATTGAATTATGGACTTAGAGCGGTAAGAAACACCTTAGCACACCTTTCAGAGGTCGCTTTAGGAGGTACAGCTGTAGGTACAGGCCTCAATACACCGGATGGATATGATGTTTTAGTAGCGAAATATATCGCTGAATTTACAGGTCTTCCATTTGTAACTGCGGAAAATAAATTCGAAGCTTTAGCAGCACACGATGCTATTGTGGAAACACATGGTGCATTGAAGCAATTAGCCGTTTCTATCAATAAAATTGCTAACGATATCCGTATGCTAGCTTCAGGGCCTCGCTCAGGTATTGGCGAGATTCATATTCCTGAAAATGAGCCAGGATCTTCTATTATGCCTGGAAAAGTTAACCCAACACAATGTGAGGCTATTACAATGGTAGCAGCTCAAGTAATGGGTAATGACGTAGCAATCACTATTGGTGGTACACAAGGGCACTATGAATTGAATGTATTCAAACCATTAATGGCGGCTAACTTCTTACAGTCGGCAATCTTATTAGGAAATGCTTGTGTTTCATTTGATGAGCACTGTGCACAAGGTATTGAGCCAAACTACCCTCGTATTAAAGAGTTAGTAGATAATTCATTGATGTTAGTTACTGCTTTAAACACGAAAATTGGTTACTACAAAGCGGCAGAAATCGCGCAAACAGCACATAAGAATGGTACGACTTTAAAAGATGAAGCTGTACGTTTGGGTTATGTTACGGCGGAAGATTTTGATGCTTGGGTGAAACCAGAAGAAATGGTTGGAAGCTTAAAATAATTCTGTGATAAAACTTAAAAATATAGTTTCGAAGACATACCTATTACCCGTAATAGGTATGTTTTTGATTTGTCTATCCTGCCAGCGTAATTCTGAGATGCAGTCCGAAGGAGCCTCTTATCTACAAGGTGAATGGGTGCAAGATTCCATTCCTGGTCAAGATCAGATGCTTCATTACACGCTGACGGACTTAACATTTACCTGCGATTCGATTTATACGACTATGCATGTACGTGCTAAGCAACAGCAAATCCCAGACTCCTGCTATAATGACGGCGCTTGGGACGAGTTTGCTAAAGGCGTTTATGTCGTACGAGGAGATTCTATTATTGTCGATGGTATATATACAAAAGCGCAAGGCAAGCAGAAAGTTTCAGGCTGTTACCGCATTGGTCAATATCTACCACGCTTTAAGATAGCCAGCTATTCAAAAGATAGCTTAGTGCTTGAAAGCAGATATGATCAGCGCCCTATTGTCCTTCGTAAAGTTCGCGATATCACCTGCGTTCCAAAAGAACGTTATCAATAAGAAATAATAAAAAAATCTTTAGCTTTGTCGTTAAAGATTTTTTTATTTATTTCCTAAATGCCTCAAAACCTATCCTATATATCCTTTCTGCGGATTTTCGCCACCTTAGCTGTCGTGTTGATACATGCTTCTACAGGTTATCTTAACAGCCCTTTCATCGACAGTTTTGACTGGAAGTATGCCAATAGCCTCCATAGCTTCACACGCTTAGCAGTGCCCATATTTGTGATGATCTCCGGAGCGTTATTAATCCCAAAGGAGGAATCGCCTATGGTATTCTACCGCAAGAGGCTGCTGCCTATCCTTCCCATATTCCTCTTTTGGACAGGAGTATACCTGGTATATATGCTGAGCAGATATACCTCACTAAGCGATTATTCCTATGTACAGCTATGGGCTATTATTGGGCCCAAGTTACGTATAGGCACCAATGCGCACCTATGGTATCTCTACCTACTAGTGGGTTTATATTTAGCGATTCCCTACCTTCATAAGCTGGTTAAAGGATGTAGTAAAGTGGATCTTGAGCTATTTTTAGGGATTTGGTTTATTTCGCTTTTTTTCCATAATAAACGATGGAGCCCCCATATGCCTATTATAGATTTAGGATTTTTTACGGGTTATTTTGGGTACTTGGTATTAGGCTATTACTTGATGGCCTATGATATAGGTTTAAACATTAAGCGAGGGATATCCTCCCGTTGGTCAGTGGTCATGGTGCTGCTGCTGCTATACCTTGCTACCGCGATCTTCACCACCTTAGGCACCTATTACTTAAGCATTCAGAAGCATGGATTAGACGCCTTGTTATATGGCTATACAGCACCTAATACGGCCCTTTCTGCAGCCGCTATTTTCCTAATTTTTAAATATACATTCCAACATGTTAAAGTTCCAAGGATATTAAGCTATGTCAATACTTACAGTTTTGGCATTTACCTTTCACATATTTTATTTTTAAACTATATCCATCCGTTACTTCCGTTGAGTACGCTTTGGAAAATCCCTGTCGCCACCTTGTTAACGGTGCTTGCGAGCATACTCTTAACCGCTTTGTTACATAAAATCCCATTTGGTAAGCAGCTGGCCGGATAAAATAAAGACAATAAAAAAAGCTCCTTAATTTGCATTAAGGAGCTTTTTTTATGTACTGATTTCCTTAGAAAGGTAAATCGTCATCATCATTTGCTGCCGCAGAGAAAGATGCTGGTGGAGCTTGCATTTCACCGCCAAAATTTTGAGGTGCTGCTTGCTGCGTAGCTGCTTTCGTTACTCTCCATGCTACTAATGAGTTAAAGTAAGTCGTTACACCTTCTTTATTAGTCCATGGGCGTCCGCGCAAATTAAAGGCAACATCCACTTCATCGCCTGGCGTTAATCCATCAAAAATCGTAACGCGATCTTGCGTAGCTTCAAAACGAATATATTCTACAAATTGTGGATTCTCCGCATAAGCAACGATAATATCACGTTTTTTGAACGACTCTGTTACTTGCTGCGTAGCACCAATTTCATGAACTTTTCCTCTAATTTCCATAATCAATAATATTAAACCGTAAAAATAAGCAATTTTTGACTACAAGATTAACTAACTTTGTCAAAAATATTATGGAAGTTTTCAACACCCCCAATAAAATCATTATTACCTGCAATAAGCGTCTTTCCTCTTATTTGCAGCAAGAAGTCCTAGATTTAGGATTTGAGATTACACGTAACTTTTCTACAGGAGTAGAATTGTTTAATACGCTTAGCGACACCATTCGTTTGAATTTAAACTTACGAACAGCGAGTCAAATTTTATATTCTTTAAAATCTTTTCAGGCAAATACACCGGATGAATTATATCAAGAGTTAGTTACGATCCCTTGGGAGGAATTAATCCAATTTGATGGCTATTTCTCGGTAACATCCAATGTCGACAATCCAACGATTACAACGCCTTTATTTGCTAATTTAAAAGTTAAAGATGCAATTGTAGATCGTATAAAAGAGAAAAAAGGCTTACGTCCTAATTCTGGAAATGAAGCTAACAAAGCTGTTATTCACCTATATTGGAAAGATGACCGTGCGGAAGTATTTATCGACTCTTCGGGCGAAACATTAGCGAAACACGGCTACCGTAAACACCCCGGAAAAGCTCCTATGTTAGAAGCCCTCGCTGCTTCCACCGTATTAGCTACGCAATGGGATCAAAAGTCTCCTTTCGTCAACCCCATGTGTGGTTCTGGTACCCTAGCAATTGAAGCAGCACTGATTGCTACCAACCGTAGACCCGGCTTATACCGTATGAACTATGCTTTTATGCATATCATCGGTTATGATGAAGAAGTGTTCTTTGAAGAAAGAAGACAGTTAAAAGCGCAAGTAGACAAGAAAAATACGCCACGTATCATTGCTTCAGATATTTCTGAGCAAGCGATTGAAATTGCCAAGATGAATGCTAAGACTGCAGGTGTGGATCAATTAATTGAATTTGAAGTAGGCGACTTCGCCGAAACTACCGTTCCTGAAGAAAAAGGTGTTGTCATGTTCAACCCTGAATATGGCGAACGCTTAGGTGTACACTCGCAACTTGAAGCTACCTATAAGCGTATGGGTGATTTCTTAAAACAGAATTGTAAAGGTTACAAAGGATTTGTATTTACAGGAAATCCTGACCTAGCGAAAAAAGTTGGCTTACGTGCTTCCCGAAGAATTGAATTCTATAATGGTAAATTAGACTGCCGTTTATTAGCATACGATTTATATGACGGTACGCGTGATCAAACAAAAGTTATCTACGAATAATCTAAATTATCTAAATATATAACGTTGATTTTATGCAAGAAGTCATTGAAAAAACAGTAGCCTTTGTTCAAGACCGTTTACAATATGCCGAATCGGGTCACGATTGGTGGCATATTCAACGTGTATGGAATAACACCAAGCTGATTTTAGAAACCGAAGATGCGGATCATTTCGTCTGCGAATTGACCGCCCTGCTGCATGATATCGCCGACAGTAAATTTCATAATGGCGACGAAAGCATTGGCCCCCGTGTTGCGGGTGAGTTTCTAAGCTCTATTGGTGTAGACCCTGAAGTTATTCAACATGTACAAGCTATCATCTTAAATATGTCTTACAAGGCGAGCCTTGGGGATGTACATTTTCACTCCAAAGAATTGGAAATTGTGCAAGATGCAGACCGTCTAGATGCGATAGGCGCCATCGGTATTGCCCGCGCTTTCAACTACGGAGGCTATAAAAATAGGGATATTTACAATCCTAAAATCCCTGTGGAAACAGCCCTTTCTAAGGAAGCGTATAAGCAGACATCCTCGCCGACGATCAATCACTTTTATGAAAAATTACTTTTATTAAAAGATAAGATGAATACTCCTACTGCTCAGAAATTAGCCTTAGGACGTCACCAATATATGGAGGACTTCTTAACCCAATTTTATGAGGAATGGAACGGTAAAAAATAAATTATCGGCCTTTTACACCTAGACAATAGGTAGTAAAATTTTACAATTTCTTCATCTATAATCAGGTGAAAAGTAGGTACCTTTAAGACTATTAAAGCTTCCTACTTTTCACCTTTTTAGGTTACTAGGTGTTTGCTTTAAATACCGTCCTATAGAAAGTGAAAAATAGTAAAAAAAATATAACACCTCAACTTGAAAACCTCTTATGAAAAAGATTTTAATCTTAGCATCTATTATCTCCTTATCCCTTGGAACTAAAGACCTCTTGGCACAGCATAAACAGCTGATTGCCCATCGCGGCGCTTGGAAGAATACCCATACACCTCAGAATTCCATCGCCTCTTTAGTCGAAGCTATCAAATTAAAAAGCTATGGCTCCGAGTTCGATGTCCATATGACAAAAGACAATCAGCTCGTCGTAAACCATGATCACGACTTCTATGGAATTGATATCGAAAAGGCTACTTATGCCGAATTATTGGTGAAAACACACCCTAATGGAGAGCATATACCCCTGTTAAAAGATTTCTTAGCAGCAGGATTAAAGCAAAAAAAGACAAAACTAATTTTAGAAATAAAAAGTAGTCGCATCTCCAAAGAGCGTACCCTTGAACATACTGAAGCAGTCTATCAGTTAGTGCAAGAATTAAAAGCTCAGAAGGCCGTAGAGTATATCGCTTTCGATTATGATGCCTGCAAAAAGTTAGTAACCTTAAACCCTCAAGTACAGGTTCAATACCTCTCTGGAAATATCGAACCTAAGCAAATAAAAGCCGATGGACTAACAGGCATAGATTATCATGTATCCATCTTTAAAAAAAATCCTACCTGGATTAAAGAAGCACAAAATTTAGGCCTTAAGGTCAATGTATGGACCGTGAATAATGAGGTAGACATCAAAGATCTACTGGCGCAGAAAGTAGACTTTATCACCACTGATGAACCCGAATTGTTAATCCGCATCCTGAAAAAATAATTACTTTATTCCTTGTATCTTTGGGTCATATTATATTAATAGATGAAATCATATACTTTATTAGCACTTGCCCTAGGTAGCATGACATTGTTTGCTGGCTGTGATACAGTGAACCAAATTGCAAGCATGCAAACAGGAAACACAACAATTGGAAATACAGGAACAGGAAATACAGGAACAGGAAACACAGCAGGAAATACAACAGCTTCAGTAACGACTGCTGAAATGTCCTCGGGCATTAAACAGGCCTTAGGAAATGGCTTAACGACGAGTATAAATACGCTATCTGTTACAGACGGATTCTTAGGAAATGCAGCTGTGAAAATTTTGATGCCTGCGGAAGCGCAGAAAATTGAGAAAACATTGCGCGCTGTAGGGATGGGCAAATTATGTGATCAGTTTATTCAAAGCTTAAATCGTGCCGCAGAAACGGCCGTAAAAGAAGCGGCTCCAGTATTTGTGAATTCACTTTCTCAAATGACGATTACAGATGCTTACAACATTCTTCTATCCGGTCAGCAAGATGCGGCTACCACCTTCTTTAAGCGTACTACCTCCGCAGCTCTAGCTTCCAAATTTAGCCCAATTGTAGCATCTGCTTTAGGAAAAAATAATGTGAGCACCTACTGGAGTCAGTTGACGACAGCCTACAATGCGATTCCCCTAGCTTCAGAAAAAGTAAATACTGACTTGAATGCCTATGTAACGCAGAAAGCTATCAATGGCCTATTTACACAGGTAGCATCGGAAGAGTTGAAAATTCGCTCCAACCTATCTGGTGCACGTAATACAAATTTATTACAAAAGGTATTTGGCTACGCCGACACTAAAAAATAAAGTTAACGGCATCTACAACCTGCGCAGATAACAAGCACACGATGCCTGGGTATAGATTGTTTTCGTAAATTTGTATAGCCTTTGGGCATTAATTTTAATACAATGAGTAATTTTGATATAAATAGCATCCAAGATTTCCACGTAGATGCGAATTTCTTAAAGTACGTGCAGATAGATACAGAGTCTGATCCGAACTCCCCTACGTGTCCATCTACTGAAAAGCAAAAAAACCTAAGCCGTCTATTAGTTGAAGAACTTTTAGCCTTAGGCATTAAAGATGCTGAATTAGATGAAAATGGATATGTATATGCGACCATTCCTTCGAATTCTGAGAAAGAAGTGCCCGTAATTTGTTTTTGTTCACATGTAGACACTTCCCCAGACTGTTCGGGTCATGGTGTTAAGCCGCTGGTACATAAAAACTATCAAGGTCAAGATTTAGTGCTTCCTGATGACAAATCCATTATCATTAAACTAGCGGACCATAAGGACTTAGCAGATCAAATTGGCAACGATATTATCACTGCTTCGGGCACGACACTATTGGGTGCTGATGATAAGGCTGGAGTAGCAGAAATTATGGATGCCGCACGTCTCTTAATGGCTAATCCAGCAATTAAGCATGGTACGATAAAAATATTATTTACTCCCGATGAGGAGATCGGACGCGGTGTAGATAAAGCAAATTTAGAAAAATTAGGTGCTGACTTCGCCTACACCATGGATGGTGAAAAGGCAGGCACTATTGAAGATGAGACTTTCTCTGCAGATGCAGCAAGACTTACGATTCACGGCGTCTCCGTACACCCTGGGTTTGCAAAAGGGAAAATGCAAAATGCATTAAAAATTGCGGCAGAAATAATTCAATCCCTACCTACAGAACGTCTTTCCCCGGAGAGCACCTCAAAGGATCAAGGATTTGTACACCCTAATAATATAAGTGGTGCTGTGGAGAAAGCTGTTATAGACTTTATTATCAGAGATCATAAAACAGCAAACTTGCAAGCACATGTTGCCGAATTAGAAGCTATTTCGAAAGCTATTATTGCGAAATATCCAAATTGCAGCTATGAGCTACAAGTGAAAGAGCAGTATCGAAATATGAAAGAAGTCTTAGACCAATATCCGCAAATTATGGAGATTGGCGTAGCGGCTATCACACGTGCAGGCATGACCGCAGAGCGTCGTAGCATTCGCGGAGGTACCGATGGATCGCGCCTATCTTTTATGGGTCTTCCGTGTCCCAATATTTTTGCTGGTGGGCATGCCTTCCACGGAAAGCAAGAATGGGTATCTGTCCAAGATATGCAGAAAGCAGTATTAACAATCCTACATGTGGCAAACTTGTGGGAAGAAAAGGCAAACTAATTTATAAAACTATATATGACTACATCAAACGAGGTCTTAAAGGCCATCCATTATAGAAGATCTGTATTTCAAGCAAATTTCACAGATCAAGAGGTTTCTAAAGAAGATATCTTATCCATTTTAGAAGCTGCAAATGCGGCGCCAACGCATAAAAGGACGCAACCTTGGCGCTTTACTATTTTCCGTAAAGAAGGCTTACAACGCCTAGGAACAGAATTAGCAAATATCTATAAGTCTGTAACCCCTGCGGAGAAATACTTAGAGAAAACAGAACATGCGATGGCTGAAAAAGCGACAGCTTCGAATGTTGCCCTTGCCCTTGTGGTGAATTATAGCGGTGATGTTCCTGAATGGGAAGAATTAGCTGCGACCTCCTGTGCCATACAAAATATGTGGTTGGCAGCACACTCCCTAAACTTAGGTGGCTACTGGGCTACGCCAGGATTAATAAACCATTTGGGAGAGTTCTTACGTTTAGAGCCGAATCAAAAGTGTATCGGTATCTTCTACTTAGGACATACCAATGTCGAGTTACGTGAACCTGCTCGTACAGCGATTGAGGAGAAGATTACTTGGATTGAAGAATAAGCTTAAAGCTTCACATAGCATACGACTACAGTAACGTCCATTGCACGAATAAAATAACCCCCAATTGTTACCAACAATTGGGGGTTATTCGTAGAAGCACAGCTCCTTGAGGAGTACGATTAATGATAGATAATCACGAGCTCCCCCTGCTTCCCGGACCATGTTGGCCCCGCAGTTAACAAATCTTTTAGCTCGGCAATAAGTGCTTCTTCTACGCTATCTGTCGCGCCTTCTAAGGCAAGCTCTTTAACCGCAATCGTAGTGGGATGCCCATCGCTAATATTAAAATTAATAAGCACCTTTCCTTTCACACCAGAAACCTTGCTATGGGCAACAAAATAACTGTTCAAGTGATGCCAACCATTTAAGGGAAAGGCATCAGCCCCATTCCCGGAATAGCTTTGAACAAGCTCAATAGTTTCCTCAAAAGGATGTGTTAAGGCGACATCATGCGTGGTCGTTGGCACCTGGAATAATGAGTTCTTAAGAAGCATAAATACGCAGGCTACCACAAATAGAACGCCTGCAATGGCTCCTATCGCTAGGCGCTGCCAGCTAAAAAACTGCTGATTACGCTCGACAGCCTTACGCTCAACGCGTCTTGCCAATCGCTGCTGCAATAAACTGAGCTGCTTGGCATCCACACCTTGCTGAAGCTTATACCCCTCCAGGGCATCCTGTAAAAATGGATCCTCTAAGGCCTCACGCTCCAGGGCATGCATCTCTGACGCATTCATGCGTCCAGAAAGATAATTTTGTATTCTTGTTAGTTGAAAATGCGTATTCATATTATTTCTTCTCCATACAAATTTTAAGATTACGCTTACCATTTTGGATATAACTCTTAACTTTTGTTAAGTCATACCCCGTAATAAGCGCAATATCCTGATAACAGCGTTGCTCCAAATAGAAGTAACGGATGCAAATCTGCTGCTCTTTATTAAGGTTGGATATACAGTCTTCTAGTCGTACAAAATCCTGCTCCTCCCAAGTAAAAGAAGTAGGCTCTTCGGCATAATCCCCAAGCGCTTCCTCCTGATACCGCTTGTCCTTACGCAATTCCATTAAGCAGTAATTCTTCGAGAAGGTATAAAGCCAACTCTTAAAATTATCCACCTCATGTAAGCGCAACTTCTTAATTAGATTCTCAAAAATCTGCATCACAGCATCTTGCGAACGCTGCTCATGTTTAAAATATTTATAACATACCCCATAGATCAGGGACATATAAGGCGTGTACACCTGCGCCAAGATAGCCAGATCTCCCTGCCGATAATAGGCTTGTAATAACTCCTTTTCTGTCATCTAATCACTCGTTAATAAATTAGTATCGGAACGAAAGGGTACCTACCGCTACCTAGCAATAAGATGCTTAAGCAATAGATATTCCATAAAAAAATAATATATTCTACCCTTATAACAGCGGATTTCCCCCCTATGCTAACAGGGCATATTTAAAGTTAAAATAACAATAAAGCCAACAACAGCGTAATAATAATATTAAAGCCCTGTGCTATTAAGAAAGCGTAAAATGGGCGCTTAGAATTATTGACAAATAGCTCTTTAAAATTAGTTTCCAATCCAATACTTGTAAAGGCTAGAGCAAACCAGCATGCTTGCAGACTTTTTAAGCTCTCCTTAACCGAAGACACAGTCGCTGGAGATACCACGAAAGAGAATAATAAGGAGGCCGCTAGGAAAGCTAAAACAAACTTTGGGAAGCGATCCCAAATAATTTTTAAAGTTGGCTTTTCTTGCGTCAAAGATGCGTCATCGGGTTTGCGGTAGGACCAATAGATACTAATTCCAAAGGCGGCGATACCTAGGAGTACATTTTGAGAGAATTTCACGATGGTAGAAATTTTTAAAGCGGTCTCTCCAACTAAGGATCCTGAAGCTACGACAGCCCCTGTAGTGTCAATAGAGCCTCCCAACCAAGCGCCTGTTACTTCTTGAGATAGCCCGAAATAATTCGCCAGATAAGGCATAAAAATCATCATCGGAATGGCCGTAATTAGCACCATAGAAATGACATAGGAGAGCTTTTTACTATCCCCTTTAATTGCGCCCGATGTAGCGATGGCCGCAGAAACACCACAGATAGAAACTGCTGAAGAGATCATCATTGTCAACTCAGGATCTATCTTCATCTTCTTACATAGCCAAAATGCAAAATACCACACGGAAAGAACGACTACGAGAGATTGGATTAAACCGATAGATCCTGCTTTTAGAATATCGGTGAAGATAACAGTAGTACCGAGTAGCACTAGGCCTATTTTCACATAGAGCTCCGTGGATAAGGCCTGCCGAAACCAAGCTGGCAACTGAAATACATTGGATAGGATTAGGCCGATAAGCAAGGAGAATATAACAGCTTCTAGATGGAAGGATTTAACGGTTTCATTTCCCGCTAAGAGCAGCGCCAAGAGCGTCAATAGATACACCGAAGGGAATACAATGAGGAGATGCTTTACCGTCTTTCCCGTTAATAGGGCGCCAAGTAGCGCAGTAACAAGCACAAGTCCAAATTGTAGAATTATACGATTTAGGTTGCTAGGGCTTAATACATTGTCCAGTAATTCAGCGTTACTATTCCAGCTAAAAGTTGGTTTTGGCACCACAATACCACATACAGCAAGGGCAATAATCCCCAGGCCAAGAAGCACGACAACCCAGTCTTCATGCAGGAGTGATGGTTTTGTTATAGACATAATTTAGATAGTACTAAGGTTAGGGTAATGGTCTTTGAGAGCCGTTTTCGCCGCATGGAAGCCGCACATGCCATGGACTCCACCTCCTGGAGGAGTCGCTGATGAAGCAATATAAACGTGGTTATTCGATGTTCTATAGGGGGTGAAGCTCCAGGTAGGACGGGTATATAATTGATGGATATCCATCACACCGCCATTGATATCTCCGCCGACATAATTCGGATTATAGGCTTCTACTTCACGGGTATTCATCGTCGCAGCAGCGCGGATCGTATCCTTAAATCCTGGTGCAAAACGCTCAATTTGATTTTCGATAGCTTCACGGCGATCGGCGGTAGATCCATTAGGAACATGGCAATAGGCCCAGCCCGTGTGCTGCCCTAAAGGTGCACGCGAAGGGTCAAAATTACTCTGCTGTGCGAATAGCACATAGGGGTACTTAACAAGTTGTCCTTGAGCGGTACGATATTCATTTTCCGCAATTTCTTCAAAGGTATTCCCTAGATGTACTGTTCCAGCATGTTGACAACGTGCATCTTTAAAAGGTACAGGCTCCGACAGTGCCCAGTCTACTTTAAAGATCCCCATGCCCTGTCTGTAGCGGCTCAATTGCCTCTTATAGGATTCCGAAAGCTCCAGCCCCTGCATATTCAATAGCTGCTTTGGCGTTAGATCCAGCAGTAAGATTTTATGTTTTGGAAGAGCACGGATATCGTGCACCCAGGTGTCCGTTTGTATTTCTCCCCCTAGGGACTTGTAGTAGGCGGCCAACGCATCGGCTATGGCTTGGGATCCTCCCACAGGAATGGGCCATCCATAGCGATGTCCAACACCTAAAAGAACCATTGCAATGGCTGAAGTGGTATAATTGGATAATGGCTGTATGCCATGGGCCGCCATTCCCGCCCACAGTGCCCTCCCTTGTGGAGTCTTAAAGCGCTGTGCTAGCCTCCCCGCAGGAAGCAATGCTTTGATGCCAAACTGCGCCAAGAGCAAGGGGTTTTCGGGAAAATGTAAAGGCCCCAAAGTATCCTTCGCCAAAGCCTCCCAATGTTGGGATACGGGTTCGATTAAATCCAAATAGGTCTGTCTGTCGACCCCTAAGCTGGAAGCCGTTTGATAGATATCACGCTGCAGAAAGGCGGTTTCCTGCCCTATTAAGGGGTGTGCAGCTTCATACTTTGCGTAGGTAAATGAAAGGCCAAATGCAGCCAATGGAAGGCTAGCAAAAAAGGGCGATGCCATCGCCATGGGATGTATTGCCGAACAGACATCATGCTGAAAGCCCGGTAGCGTTAAGGGTTTAGTACGCATCCCTCCGCCAATGGTTTCCGCCCCTTCGATAAGCAGCGTACGTAACCCCTGCTGCTGCAAGGTAATTGCTGCAGCAAATCCATTCGGCCCTGAGCCGACAACTAAAGCGTCATATTCTTTCAAATTATTAGGAATAGAGAAGGCACTTCCCTCCGAATAAGCCGCAGGGAAGTGCCGGTTTATAGTATGTAAATATAAGGTATTTGTCTTAAAATCACACGGCTATAAGAAATATCAACTCCTTAAAAAACTACAACTTCTTACGATTAGAAACATCCTGCGTCTTGCTACGTCTAAATTCTTGCATAGACTTAGGTTCTACTTGTTCTAAAAGAGCGAAATCTACCACTCCATTTTTTTCCGCCCATTGATAATATGCCGCCGTCAATTGGGTAACTACCGCAGGCTGTTCTTTAGCGATATTATCCGTCTCCCCAGGATCTAAAGAGAGATTATAAAGCTCCCAATCTCTAGAAGGCCAAGTAGAGACAAGCTTCCAACTCCCTTGTCTGACAGCACGGTTACCGGCACGTTCCCAAAATAGGGGCTCACTGCGCGCGACTTGTTCCGTATTTGAAAATAGTACTGGAAGTAGACTTTTACCAGGTAAGGCATGTGGCTGCACACCTGCGAAGCTCGTAGGATAAGGGGCTTTTGCTAACTCATAAATTGTCGGGGCGAGGTCTATTATATGTCCCGTTCCCTGTTTAATACGATTCGAGGGAATACTTTTCGGATACCAAGCAATAAAAGGCGTGTTAATTCCTCCTTCATACATATCATCTTTAAAAGCTCGAAAGGGCGTATTGGAGAGGTAAGACCAATTTTTACTTTGTGATTCATAAGAACCTGTAGTACCTACAGTATGGCTATTTTTCGAGGCCCCACGGTGCCAATTTTGAAGATCTTCTGCTGGAGCGCCATTATCTGAGAGGAAGAATATCACTGTATTCTCAAGCTCCCCTTTCTCTGCTAACTTTTGATATAATTCGCCAACACCTTGATCTAAGCGGTATACCATGGCGGCGTAAACCTCCATTTTTCTACTCCACGCCTGCTGTTCATCAAAAGATAGGCGGTCCCACTCGTAGATATCTGCTGCTGCGGGAGCAATCGTTTGCTGTTCGGAGCGAATTCCTAAAAGCAGCTGACGTTTTAAGCGTTCTTGGCGTAGGACTTCCCATCCTTGACTATACGCACCTTTAAAGCGCTCAATATCTTGAGGGAGCGCAACTAGGGGCCAATGAGGTGCGGTATGTGCTAAATATAAAAAAAATGGCTTCCCTTTGCCGGCGGTCTCTTCGATAAAAGTAAGTGCATTATTTGTTATTTGGTTGGTTTGTAAATCCGCAGGTACAGGATACCCTGCAGCATCCGTTCGTGGGGTTCCAAATGTTGGTGCTCCAGAATTTGCGTCCCTATTACTTGTGGGCCATACGTACTCAAAACCTCTTTGCTCTGGCGTGCTTGTTCCCGTCTTGGAAACATGCCATTTTCCAGCAGTTAGGGTACGATAGCCACTTTCCTTTAGCACTTCCGCTAAAGTCAGAGACTCCTGATTTATAAACCCTTGATATGCAGGCAAGCCCAAGTCAAAGGAAAAGTACCCTACTCCAGCACGATGTTGATATTGTCCTGTCAATAAAGAGGCGCGCGTTGGAGCACAAATGGAGTTATTGTAGAATTCCCTAAAGCGAATTCCTTCTTGAGCTAAACGGTCTAAATTAGGCGTCGGAATTTCGGATCCGTAGGAGCCTAAATCCGAGTACCCCAAATCATCGGCAAGGATTAGGACTATATTTGGACGCTTATCCTGCGCCATCAAACTACCTAGCGGCAGCGCTAGCAGCGTTAAAAAAAGGAGGCTATTTCTCATGGTTGTTAATTGTTAATCCAGTCTGGATGTTGTTGTAAATTAGGATTTATATTTAGCTCTCGCTGAGGAGTAGGAAAATGTATATGGCGCGGTGCGGCCAACGTCTTTCCCGCAGCATGAAGCTTCTCCATATAATATTCGGGACCTTGACGGACGAGATCAAACCAACGCTGGTACTCAAAGACGAGCTCCTTACGTCTTTCCTCAAGCACAAGCTCACGGAATACCAACTGATTATGCCCCGGATTTAGACTGCTGATTCCCGCTCTGCTGCGAACTTGATTTAGCGCTTCATAGGCTGCAGCAGAAGGGCCGCTAAGCTGCTCATTTAAGGCTTCTGCATATATCAATAGCACCTCAGCATAGCGTATAATGGGCAAATTCTTAGAGGACTGATAGGGGTTACCAATAACAGATTCGTCGTAATATTTATGAAACTGAGGCCTAGAAAGCTGATACAACTGCCCGTTAACAGGGCTTACTAACGCGCTCACAAAAGTAACATCTCTACGTGTGTCAGCGGCTTCAAAGCTTTCATATAGGCCTCCCTCAAGATGTAGAGCATCAGCATAATCCCCATTAATTCCAGGAATATCAGTAGGTGCGGAGCGGCCTGCAAGGGAGTTTCCTTGATACCCAGCATTCCCTTGAAACTGTGCAGAAAAGATATGCTCCACGGTATTTTTGTGGGCAACTTCAAAAACCTCCGAAAAATGATCAAATAAACGATATTCTCGGCTATTAATGACTTCAAGGGCTTTGGCAGCCGCCGCAGTGTAGTTGCGCTGCGTAAGATATACTTTAGCGAGCAGGGCGCGAGCTGCACCTGAAGTCGCTCTCCCCGCATTGGCCAGCCCAAAGGCCTCCTGGCTAGGTAGCGACTGCGCAGCGGTTAAATCAGCGATAATTTGCGTGTAGACCTCAGCTTCGGGACTTTTAGACACGCGCAATGCCTGGGCTTCGAGTGAAGAGTTGGTGTTTAGGAGCAGTGGTACATCGCCAAAAAAACGAACTAAATTAAAATAATGTAGGGCACGTAGAAATTTTAATTCCGCTATTAAACGTTGTCGTAGCTCCTCAGAAATTGCCGTAGCTTCAATAGCTTCAATTTTCTCAACACCATTATTAGCGGCATAGATCGCATCATAACTCTGACGCCAAAGCTCCTCCATACGGTCATTCGACGCATCATGCGTCAACCCAGATATGGCACGCACATGGGCATTACGCGCACGAGGGCCCGCTTCGTAGTCATCCGTAGCCATCTCAATACCAATCTGCAGTAAACTATTGTATAGCGACTGTCCACTTTCATAGAGTTTGCTATAATTGGCCGTCACAGCAGCAGTTGCCTCCTCCCCATTGCGGTAGAATTGCTCCGAAATAAGCAGCGCATCAGGCTGCTCAGTTAATTTTGAGCACGAAAGCATACCGATAGAAATAATAAAGCTTATTAGATATCTTGAGTAGATCATATTCAAATAATTAAAAGGTGATAGTGACACCATTAAAAGGTGATAGCGACACCAGCATGAAAAGATTTGGCGATAGGATAGATTCCTGCATCCCTACCTGGTTGCACATTCGAGCCCGAAGTTACTTCAGGATCAAACCCGGAATAATTCGTCCATGTCCATAGATTTTGTGCCGACAGTTGTACGCTAAGCTGCTTTATGTGCAACAAGCGATTTACAGACACCGGAAAGCGGTACTGCAATTCTACTGAACGGAGACGCAAAAAGGATGCATCTTCGACATAACGGTCTGAAAATACCGGCGCAGGGTCTAGTTTTGCTCGCGGAATTTCATTGGAAGGATTTTGAGGTGTCCAGCGATCTAAGGCTGCAGCAGAAGCATTCTGCTGTCCTGAAAACATTTCCAAATTTTGATTATTTTCATTGATAACCTCATTTCCAACACTTGCATATAAAAGAAAAGAAAGTTCAAAATTCCTGTAACGTAAGCTATTCGAAAAGCCTATCGTAAAATCAGGCTGCGCATTCCCAATAATTGTACGATCTGAGGCCACATTAAAGAGCCCATCATTATTGCTATCTACATAGCGCCTATCTCCTGCCGCTGGCTCAGCATTCCCTGTAAATACCCCCTGACTCTGCTCCTCACCAAGCTGAAGTACTCCATCCGTCTTCGCGCCATAAAAAGTGCCTAAAGGCTGCCCTACCTGCACAATATAATTCCCAATAATATAAGATTCAGACTCATTTCCAAGCGCTAGCACCCGATTACGATTCACCGAAAAATTTAAATCTGAAGTCCACTGAAGGCTCCCTGACAATGGATTTATCCTCAGTTGAAATTCATAACCACGGTTGGAAACTGTACCAAAATTCTGTAAGGCTGAAGAAAATCCAGAAGTCCAAGGAATCTCCACATTTAACAGTAGATCTGTTGTACGCTTGTAATAGGTATCAAAGGAAAACTGAACTTTATTCTTTGCAAAAGCGATATCAAATCCGAGATCATACTGCGTCGTTGTCTCCCAACCTAGGGTAGGATTTCCTAAACGCTGTGGTGTGAAACCTGTAAGAATATTCCCTCCAATCAAGTAGTTTAATGTGTTCAATGTAGCTAATGACTGATACTGACCTATTTCCAGATTTCCTGTACGTCCATAACTCGTGCGAAATTTCAAATCATTAATCCCCGGTAGATATTGCTGAAAAAAAGATTCATTACTTGCTCGCCATGAAAGCGCTATGGAAGGGAAAATACCAAACTTATTGTTCGGACCAAAGCGGGAGCTTCCATCTCTACGCACAGAAGCACTTAAGTAGTAGCGATTATCGTAATTGTAATTAATACGCGACAAATAGGAGTGTAATACCCAGTCATAAGCATCTGAATTAGGACGTATTAGGGTGGACCCTGACTGCAGGCTATGGACCGTTAATTCATCTGTGACAAAATTTTGCGCGCCAGCATTAAAATACTCATTGCGCGCCTCCTGCTGTGTAAATCCCAGTAGCACATCCACATGATGGTTACGCCAATTCACATCATAGGTCAGTGTATTTTCATTTAACCATGAGTAATACGATCGACTTCCTAATGCTGCATTACCATTATTACTGGCGCCTTCATAAATACTTGAAGGAGTATAATAGCTGTCATTTTGCGACTTGGCATCCAATCCAAAGAGCACTTTGGCGTGTAAGCCTTTTAAGAGGCGGTATTGCGCATAGGAAGTTCCAAAAATATTTGTTGATGCAGTCTTATTAATCGTTTCCAAGAGCGATGCAATGGGATTGGAAAATATATTCTCGAAAGGATTTCTTAGCGTATAGCTTCCATCCTGCTCGTAGATTGTCGCCGTAGGAGGCATCAATAATAAGGCGTTAATAATCCCTCCAGGTGCAATGGTGGACTTAGTACGCTGAATGGCTAAATTTGTCTCTATCTTTAATCTTTCGGTCGCTTGAACCGAAATATTGGCGCGCATACCTAAGCGGTCAAAGTCTGTATTGCGAAGAATTCCATCTTGAAGAAAGTAGTTTCCACTAAGATAATACTGTATGCGTTCTGAGCTTCCTCCTAGGCTAAGTTGCTGTTGCTGTATTCCAGCTTTTCGAAAGGCTTCATTCTGCCAATTGGTCCCTTCCCCTAGGTCTCCAATGGCTTCCTGTGAAAGATACTGAAAAGGGCCTAAAGCGGGGTTGCTATCGAAGAGAGCTTCATTACGCAGTAGGGCAAATTCGCTGGCGTTGAGTAAGGGTATTTTTCGAGCTATTTGTTGTTGACCGAAGCGGTTGGAATAGTTGATTTGTGTTGGGCCTGCACGTCCTTTTTTAGTGGTTACGAGGATGACACCATTTGCCCCACGAGATCCATAAATAGCTGTTGCCGCAGCATCTTTTAAGATTTCTATCTGCTCTACCTCGCCCATATCGAATGCGGCTAAAGGATTAATGGATGCACCAGCATTAACACCAGTTCCTTGAGCCTCACTGTAGAGAGGGAATCCATCGATGACGTACAGCGGCTCATTTCCACCTTGAATAGAGGCTCCACCACGTACACGGATACTTACACCTCCACCGGGCTGTCCTGAGGTCTGCGTAACTTGCACGCCAGCAACAGCTCCTTTCAAAGCTTGATCAAAGGAGCTTAATGATTGATTTAAGACAAGTTTTGGAACCGATGCCACAGCACCAATAATATCGGCTCTACGCTGGGATCCGTATCCTACGACGACAACCTCTTCGAGGTTACTCAGCTCTGGTTTTAGCAAGATTTCGAAATCCCCTTGGTTAAAGGTCGTTTGCAAACTTTCATATCCCAAAGAACTAATATGTAGGATGGCAGGTAAGGTTTGCCCTGTAATAAATGAAAAATGCCCCTGATCATCGGTCCTCACGCTATGTGTCACAGCCTCCAAACGCACGGTTACTCCTGGGATGCCCACCTTGGTATTGGCATCAATAATCTGCCCTTGTATGGAGGCATTAATAATTGGTTTTGGTTGTATTTGGGCCTGAGCCTTATGCCAAAAAAATATACATACGATTAGAACAAGCCATCGTAGGATGGCAATTAATCCAATATTTTTCATATTTTTGAATAGGTTTTATAGTGTATAAAAGCAAGTGCCAACGCCAATTGAATACTTGATACCGTAGAATCTATTGGGAAGCGCTGCTTCCCTTTTTTTATGGATAAAATTTACTGGATAAGAGATCCACAATCACACCGACATTCGGCATGGTGGTTCAGCGAAGATGGATACCTTTTAATTGGGGTAAAGGAATGTATTATTTTTTTCATAATAACTGGTTTACAGGTTAGTTACTCAATAATTATATGCCGATTTATTATTTAATTAAACAAATATAAAAAGATATTTTAATTAACACTACTTAATTGATAGATTTAATATATTATATTAATTATTACAAAAAAAAAGCGATTAGAGATCACTCTAACCGCTTCTTCACTAATCTACCTTAGCTAACAATAAAAACACTAAAAACAATATTTATTTTCTGCAATAATCTTTTGTGCAATACGCTGTCTCGCAGCTTTCACATTAAAAGGCTCTGTCTTCGTAAAACGGCGTAGTCCTACGAGCATCATTTTCAATTCATCACCTTCAGCAAAAGAATTTAACGCTTCTTTACCAGCGATATTCACTTGGTCTACGGCCTTATAAAGGTATATTCGCGCCATATCGTATGCTGAAGCCGCAGCTTCTCCTCCTTGCAGATGATGTAACTTCTCGGCACGTAATAACACCGATTCCGCCACATATACATACGATAAGATATCGGAGATATTCATTAATATTTCCTGCTCTTTAGCGAGCGTCATCATTAACTTCTGCACTGCCGCTCCAGCGACTAGCAAGCCTGCTTTTTTAAGGTTGGCGATTACTTTCTTCTCTGCTGCAAAAGGAGTTTCGTCGGCATCTGCGAAATCAGGAATTCCTAAAAGCTCATTAGCTACCGCGGTAGCAGGTCCCATCAGATCAATCTCCCCTTTCATGGCACGCTTCAAGAGCATGTCTACTGTAAGCAGTCTATTGACCTCATTTGTTCCTTCAAAAATTCTGTTGATACGGGAATCACGGTAAGCACGCTCCATAGGGGCATCCGCTGAATAGCCCATACCACCATAAATCTGCACCCCTTCATCAACGATATAATCTAAGGCTTCAGAGCCCCAAACTTTGATAATGGCACATTCTATCGCAAATTGCTCCACGGACTTTAACTTCGCTTGTGTCGTCTCCATGCCGTCAGCTACGAGTTGCTCATAAGCATCATCAATATTCTGTCCAGCACGGTAGGAAGCAGACTCAACAGCAAACAGGCGCGTCGCCATTTCTGCTAGCTTATAGCGTATAGCACCAAATTTAGAAATCGGCAGGTTAAACTGCACGCGTTCATTTGCATAATTCACCGCTGTAGAAATTACATCACGCGAGGATCCTATAGTCGCAGCACCTAATTTAATACGACCAATATTTAAAATATTTACCGCAATCTTAAAGCCGTTACCGCGCTCCGAAAGCATATTTTCAATCGGCACAGGTGTATCGTTAAAGAATACCTGACGTGTGGAGGAGCCTTTAATTCCGAGCTTATGCTCTTCCGGGTTCATCGTTACCCCCCCAAAGTCTTTCTCAACAATAAAGGCTGTAAGATTCTTATCATCGCCAATTTTTGCAAATACAATAAAGATATCCGCAAAACCACCGTTTGTGATCCACATCTTCTGCCCATTAATTAGATAATGGGTACCAGCTTCATTTAATTTCGCCGTAGTACGTCCTGAGTTCGCGTCAGAGCCCGCATTAGGCTCAGTCAGACAGTAGGAAGCCTTCCATTCCCCTGTTGCCAGTTTTGGAATATACTTCGCTTTCTGTGCGTCATTTCCGTAGTATAAGATCGGAAGGGTCCCAATTCCAGTATGTGCCGATAAGGCTACAGCAAAAGAGAATCCCGCACCTACGGCATCGGCGACAAGCATAGAGGTATTAAAGTTCTTTCCAAAACCGCCAAATTCCTCGGGTATAGAAACTCCTAAGAGACCTAATTCACCGGCTTTTCTTAATAATTCAGGCATTAATCCCTCCTCTTGGGCATCGATGCGGTCTAGATTATTTAAAACTTCTGTTTGCAAGAAATCTACACATGTTTGGCGAATCATCTTCGCCTCTTCATCAAATTCTTCGGGAATAAATATATCGTTGTAATGGGTTTCACGAATTACAAATTCGCCCCCTTTAATTACGTTGTTACTTTTTACTTCTTGGCTCATAATTTAATTTTTTTAATCGATTAACAACTGATGATTACAGCAATTCAAAGATACCTGCGGCACCCTGTCCTGTACCCACACACATGGTCACCATACCATATTTCTTACCACGACGCTTCAGTTCATTTAATACCTGTACAGTTAGCTTCGCTCCGGTACATCCGAGTGGATGACCTAAGGCAATGGCTCCACCATTCACATTTACTTTGTCCTCATCTAATTTTAGCGTACGAATAATCGCTAAAGACTGCGACGCAAAAGCTTCATTAAGCTCAATTAAGTCTATATCTGCTAGCTTTAAGCCCGCTTGATCTAATGCCTTAGGAATAGCTTCAATAGGACCTATACCCATAATTCTTGGCGGCACCCCTGCAACAGCATATGCTACTAATCGCGCTATAGGCTTAGCATTTAGCTCTTTCAATTTTTTCGCTGACACCACCAATACAAAGGCTGCACCATCGGAAGTCTGGGAGGAATTCCCAGCTGTAATAACGCCATTAGCAGCAAATACAGGTCTTAACTTCGCTAAGGCTTCGAGGTTTGAATCCGCACGTGGTCCTTCATCCGTATCCACGACATATTCCCTGCTAGCGATCTTCTTACCATCCTTCAGATAATTTTCCTTAACAGTAATAGGCACTACGCCGTCTTTTAAATGGCCATTTTTTTGTGCTTCAATAGCCTTTTGATGCGACTTTAGCGCAAAAGCATCTTGATCCTCACGGGAGATATTATACTCTTTCGCTACAGCCTCCGCAGTCAGGCCCATACCCCAGTAGTAATCGGGGTGTTCTTTGGCAACCTGCGGGTTTGGCACGAGCTTCCAACCTCCGAAAGGCATTCCTGACATCACCTCCACGCCACCAGCGATAATGCAATCCGCCATACCGGCTTTAATCTTTGCTACAGCTGTAGCAATGGTATCCAGTCCTGAGGCGCAGTATCTATTGATCGTAACCCCGGGTACTTTATCCGTATTCAACCCCATTAGGGAGATAATACGTCCTATATTTAATCCTTGTTCCGCTTCAGGGGTCGCATTTCCAACGATGACATCATCAATCTGATTGACGTCTAAGTTTGGAACCGATGCCACTAATTCTTTAATAACATTGGCTGCTAAATCGTCGGCGCGCATAAAGCGAAATCCTCCTCTTGGCGCCTTCGCTACGGCCGTGCGATAACCTGCTATAATATATGCTTCCATAATTCATTAATCTATATTTTCTTCCTAAGTACCTACTCCCTAAAGTAGGCGCCCTTTGAAAGATATGTTTTTAAAATCGGGTTAATTTCGTAATAGCTTACACGTTAATTACGCAGAGGCTTACCTTTGGTCAACATAAATTGAATACGTTCCAACGTCTTTTTTTCCGCCGTTAATTGCAGGAAAGCTTCACGTTCGAGATCCAATAGATACTGCTCCGAAACTTCTGTGGGTGCCGATAGATCACCACCACACATAACCCAACCTAATTTTTCAGAAATCTTCTGATCATGCTCGGAGATATAATTTCCGGCATACATTGAATTTGCTCCCGCATAGACAATACCTAGTCCCTGATTCCCCAGAACACGGATATCTGTGCGTGGTGCTTTTTGAATATACCCGGCCTCGGCTAGCTCTAAGGCTTTAGCTTTCGCGTCAGCTAGCAGGCGTGCGCGGTTCATGGTAATACCATATTTTCCAGCTTGCAGGTAGCCTAATTCAGCAGCTTCCACTGCTGAGGTGGACACTTTAGCCTGTCCAATGGTTAGGAACTTATCTTTTAAGGTATTTTGCACGATTTGATCGGCCTTAAATTCGTCGGAGGCACGTAAAGCAAACTCTTTAGAGCCACCGCCTCCAGGAATTACACCGACACCAAACTCGACGAGCCCCATATACGTCTCGGCATGCAGCTGCACCCAGTCAGCATGCATGGCAAACTCACAACCGCCACCTAAAGTGAGGTTAAATGGAGCTACGACTACAGGTATCGCGGAGTATCTTATGCGCATAGAAGTATTTTGGAACATACGTACCGCCATATTTAATTCGTCATAATCCTGCTCTACAGCCATCATAAAGATCATCCCTATATTGGCTCCCGCAGAAAAGTTCTTGCCATCATTAGCAATAACGAGCGCTTTAAAGTCCTTTTCAGCTAGGTCTATCGCCTTATTGATTCCTTGTAGGACATCCCCGCCAATGGTATTTAATTTCGTATGAAATTCACAGTTTAGGACGCCATCACCTAAGTCCGTTAATGTGACACCGGAGTTTTTCCATACTGTTTTTGAATCCCTAATATGATCGAGTACAATCAAACTTGAGGAGCCAGGAATTGGCTGATAAGCTTTAGACTTAATATCATAGTAGTGGCGTACGCCACCAATAACTTGATAGAAGGAGTCGCATCCTGCAGCAAGCATTTCATGGACCCATGCTGCGACCTCCCCTGTTTGTCCAGGAAGACGCTTGGGCTCGGCCGCAATCTTCGCAAGGGTTTCTTTGACCCCTAGGGCATCCCAAACTTCAAAAGGACCTATTTCCCAGCCAAAGCCGGCGCGCATGCCATCATCAATACGGAAGAAATCATCCGTAATCTCAGGCACCCGATTGGAAACATACTCAAAGAGTGGGTAGTGCATGGCGCGAAATAGCTCCCCTGCTTTATCGGTACCCTTTTCATACACTTTCATGCGTTTACGAATATCTTCTACTCCTTTCGTTGCCTCTAGGGTGCTCGACTTCACCTTTTGCTGGCTAGCGAATTCAAAGGTTTGCAGATTTAAGGACAATATTTCCGACTGCCCTTGGGCATCTTTAACTTTTTTATAAAAACCTTGTTTTGTCTTTTCCCCTAACCACTTTTGCTCCACCATCTTGGCAATAAAGCTGGGTAGCTGAAAGACCCCTTTAGCTTCATCATCAGGTGCATTTTGCGCCAGACCATTTGCTACATTTACCAAGGTATCCAGGCCTACGACATCGGCGGTACGGAAAGTCGCTGACTTAGGGTGCCCCATGGCAGGCCCTGTATATTTATCCACTTCCTCTACTGTCAAGCCGAGTGGCTCGATAAGGTGTGTGAGTGCCAACATGGAATAGACGCCTATTCTATTTCCTATAAAGGCTGGTGTATCCTTACATAAAACAACTGTTTTTCCTAAGTATTTATCACCAAAATAAAGTAGGAAGTCTACGACTTCGGGTTTTGTCTGCGGGGAAGGGATAATTTCTAGCAGCTGCAAATAGCGTGGAGGATTAAAGAAATGCGTTCCACAGAAGTGGGCGCCAAAATCTTCCGAACGTCCTTCTAGCATCAGATGAATGGGAATTCCGGAGGTATTGGAAGTAATTAATGTCCCAGGTTTACGAAATTGTTCTACCCGATCAAAGACAGATTTTTTTATGTCTAAGCGCTCTACGACAACTTCGATAATCCAGTCTACATCGGCAATATCTTTTAAGTTATCATCAAAATTCCCTGTTTTTATTCGGGAGACATAGGACTTACTGTAGATAGGTGATGGATTGCTACGAATGGCAGTCTCTAAAGACTGATTAACGATACGGTTTCGAACTTGAGGGGACGCTACGGATAGACCCTTCGCTTCTTCTGCTGGTAAGAGCTCTTTAGGAGCTATATCCAGGAGCAGTACATCGATACCGATATTAGCAAAATGACATGCTATTCGGGACCCCATCACTCCGGATCCTAGAACGGCAATTCTTCTAATACTTCTGTTCATCTCATTTAAGTTTATAATGCCTAAAGAAGGCTATCCTTCTTGACATTGATTTGTGTTAATTGGATTATAATTTGCGGCTAACAAATTCAATTTTGTCAGCGTTTTTATTAATTGATTTCGCTCCTTTTCCGACAGGTGCTGTTCCAGATATTGGTTAAAGTTGCGGACGACATCTTTAGCGACTTTTCGCTTCTCTCTACCTAAAGCTGTCAAATAAACTTTTACAGAACGCTTATCCGTTGCTGAAGCTTCGCGATAAATAAATCCCAGGGCTTCCAAGTTGGTTAATACCCGCGACAAACTCGTCGTCTTCACCCCTGTTAAATTGGCAATTTGTGACACTGCCGTCCCCTCCTTATGGATATTTATTAAAATATATCCTGCCGCTTGGGTGAACCCATGTTGTGCGGCAATGACATTATATTTATTGGCTACTGTCTGCCAACCTGTTTTCAAAAAATAATCAATCGTGTTTCCCTGACTCATGTTTTTCATAAATAATTTTTGCTATGCAAGCATATCAAATCTACAGTAAAAATTATTGATATCAAAGTTTTTATCTTTAAAAAATATATTATTTTGGCAGCTTTGAATAAATAATATATTTTCCATAAACAATCAATTCATGCAAAATTCCTACAACCTAGGTTGCTCAGATTAACCGAGCTAAGAAATAAACGAAAGACAATGTTGAAAACTTTTAAAAACTTTAAATCAGTAAGTTATCTAAAAGTGTTGAAAACTTATTAACAATAAAATTTCCATATACAGAAATTTATCGATTAACTTTGCAAAAACAAACGGAAAGATGGCATTAGTAAATATTCCAAGATTAGACTTGCTAAACTACACCCAAGGTACAGCTGAGCAACGTCAACAATTCACCCAAGATATTGGGAAAGCTTTTAACGAAACTGGTTTTGTAACCATTGCAAATCATGGTTTAGATCAAGCTTTAATTGAAGAATTATACCAAGTAGTTCCTGCATTCTTTAATCTACCTGCAGCAACAAAAGAAAAATATGAGTTTCCAGAGCTTGCGGGACAGCGTGGATATACCACTAAAGGACGTGAAAAAGCGAAAGATTCTACAACACCAGACTTAAAAGAATTCTGGCAACGCGGTCAAACTATCGTTGGGGAGACATACAGTAAAACTGATTTCCCGGACAACCCAACAGTTACGGAATTACCGCGGTTTAACGAGATTACGGCGGAAGTATATCAGAAACTTGAGAATGCCGGTCGTCAGCTATTAAAGGCTATTGCTACCTACTTAGAGTTAGAGGAAGATTATTTTGAGTCTAAGGTTATTAACGGAAACTCCATCTTACGTGCTATTCACTATTTTCCAATTGAAAACCCAGACGCTTTAGCACCGGATGCTGTTCGCGCTGGCGCACATGAAGACATCAACTTAATCACCTTATTAATAGGCGCTTCTGCAGATGGATTAGAAGTGATGACAAAAGATGGCGAATGGTTCCCTATCAAAGCGAATGGTGACGATATCGTTATCAACGTAGGAGATATGTTACAACGGTTAACGAATAATAAGTTAAAGTCTACTACGCACCGTGTGGTTAACCCACCACGTGAACTGATGAAGACCTCACGTTACTCGATCCCATTCTTCTTGCACCCGAAATCAGAAATGAGCCTAGCGTGCTTAGATTCTTGTATTTCAGAGGCATATCCAAAAGCGTACCCAGACTATACTGCTGGTCAATATTTGGATGAGCGCTTGAGAGAGATTGGCTTAAAGATGTAAGTTTTCCAACTTAATAAATACAATACATCCTATAAACATAGGGTATGTTAGCTAACATACCCTATGTTTATTATTTTTTCTTGGGGGACACAAGAGCAAAAGAATGATCAATTAGGTCTTTCAGCTGTTGATCAGAAAGCTCCCTATTTGCATAGACCGTATTCCAGTGTTTTTTATTCATATGATACCCCGGAAAGACCGTTTGCGGATAGTGCTCCCGCAGGATTAGCGCATGCTCAGGGTCACATTTGACATTAAACTTCAGCTCTTCATCGGAGAGGTTCACGAGGACAAATATTTTCCCGAAGGTTTTAAACACCAAGGTGTCAGGGCCAAAAGGAAGTTCTTCCGTCACCGGATCTTTAGCCAGGCAGTAGCGGTGTAAATCTTCAATATGCATCGTATAAGTAGTTAGTTAACCCGTCTATTTACTGGAAAGTATCGCAACTATTTCCTGCTGTATACAAGCTCCTTTATCGGCATTATACCAATTTTGAACTTCCGTCTTAATTGCATCTAAGGATAATCCTTCCGCTTTTAATTGCTCAAAAAGCTGCTGACAAGCTGCCGGGCGTGGGCCCCAGATAGCAGAATCTTCTCCCTGCGCATTGCGGATTACTAATTTTGGAATTGCCTGAGCGCCATTTGTTAAATAATGTTTTATGGAAAATGGTTTACTGTCCCGCAATTCCACCTCGAAAGTAATTAAGGGGTTCACTTGCGACATCAGGTACAACATGGGAACGCTGTGTGCAGCATCCCCACACCAAGGCTCCGTAATCACAAGCCATGTCTGTGCTTCACTGACAGCTTTGAGCGCAGCTTTAGCCGATTCCGAAAGCTCAAACTTCTTCAACCAGCGTGCGCTACGGCTCACATTAAGTTTGGTATAGGTTAAGTAATCGGCTTCTTGATAAGCAGGATAATCGTGAGGTTGCGTAAGTACGCGGTTCATTAAATCTATGTAATCATTAAAATTCATCGCAAACATTTTAGGATAAACAGCTATTTTTAAGCAATACTACTAAAAAACTGACATACATTGCACTGTTTCGCAAATACGACAGTAGGTAAAGCGTCAAAAATGACAAGATGTCATTTTTGAGCCCCTAAAAATACTTGGCACAAGGCTTGTGTATAGCCTAATACAATTAATTAAGAATAAAAGTAAAAAATTAAATATATAAAATTATGTCAAAAATTATTGGAATCGACTTAGGAACTACCAACTCTTGTGTTGCGGTTATGGAAGGTAACGAGCCGGTAGTAATTGCTAACAACGAAGGTAAACGTACTACTCCATCAATTGTAGCATTTGTTGAAAATGGTGAGCGTAAAGTTGGGGACCCTGCAAAACGTCAAGCAATTACAAATCCAGAAAAAACGATTTATTCAATTAAACGTTTTATGGGTTCTTCTTACAGCGAGTCTGTAAAAGAATTAGAGCACGTTCCATACAATGTAGTAAAAGGCGACAACAATACTCCACGTGTGGAAATTGACGACCGCAAATATACGCCTCAAGAGATTTCTGCAATGGTTCTTCAAAAAATGAAGAAAACTGCTGAAGATTTCTTAGGTCAAGAAGTTACAGAAGCGGTTATTACTGTTCCTGCATACTTTAACGATGCACAACGTCAAGCTACGAAAGAAGCGGGTGAAATCGCTGGTTTAACAGTTAAGCGTATTATCAATGAGCCTACAGCTGCAGCGTTAGCATACGGTTTAGATAAAGCAGACAGAGACATGAAAATTGTTGTTTTTGACTGTGGTGGTGGTACACATGACGTTTCTGTTTTAGAATTAGGTGATGGTGTTTTCGAAGTAAAATCTACAGATGGTGATACTCACTTAGGTGGTGATGACTTTGATAACGTATTAATCGACTGGTTAAATACTGAATTCAAAAACGAAAATGGTGGTTTTGACTTGAAAAAAGATCCAATGGCATTACAACGCTTAAAAGAAGCGGCTGAAAAAGCTAAGATTGAATTATCAAGCACGACTACAACTGAAATAAACTTACCTTACATTACAGCTGACGCGACAGGTCCTAAACACTTAGTACGTACATTATCACGTGCTAAATTTGAGGCTTTAGCTGCAGATTTAATCAAACGTACAATTGACCCTTGTCGTTCAGCATTGAAAAATGCAGGTTACTCGACAGCAGATATCGACGAAATTATCTTAGTAGGTGGTTCAACTCGTATCCCTGCAATCGTTGACGCTGTAAAAGCATTCTTCGGTAAAGAGCCTTCTAAAGGTGTGAACCCGGATGAGGTCGTAGCATTAGGTGCTGCAATCCAAGGTGGTGTATTAACAGGTGAAGTGAAAGACGTATTATTATTAGACGTTACTCCTTTATCGTTAGGTATCGAAACAATGGGTGGTGTAATGACTAAATTAATCGAAGCTAACACGACGATTCCTACACGTAAGTCAGAAACTTTCTCTACAGCATCTGATAACCAACCATCTGTTGAGATTCACTGTTTACAAGGTGAGCGTCCAATGGCGGCACAAAACCGTACTATCGGTCGTTTCCACTTAAATGATATCCCTCAAGCACCACGTGGTATTCCACAAATCGAAGTAACTTTCGATATCGATGCAAATGGTATCATCAAAGTATCTGCGAAAGATAAAGCAACTGGTAAAGAGCAAAATATCCGTATTGAAGCTTCTTCTGGTTTATCGGACGAAGAAATCAAAAAAATGAAAGAAGAAGCTGAAGCAAATGCTGAAGCGGATCAAAAATTAAAAGAAGAAGTTGATAAAGTTAATGCTGCTGATGCTTTAATTTTCTCTACAGAGAAACAATTAAAAGAATTTGGTGACAAAGTCCCTGCGGATAAAAAAGCACCAATTGAAGCTGGTTTAACGAAATTAAAAGCTGCATTTGAAGCGAGAGATTTAGCGACTATTGACGTTGCTTCTGAAGAGCTTACTGCTGCTTGGAACGTTGCTTCTGAAGATATGTACAAAGCTTCTCAAGAAGGTTCAGCTCCACAAGGTGCTCCTGCTAAAGAAAACAAAGGTGGCGACGACGTTACTGATGTTGAATACGAAGAAGTTAAGTAATAACTAATCGCATATAGAAAAGGGGTTGAATACATGTATTCAACCCCTTTTTGCTATTTACCCCCTTTATAAGGACCTATTTTTTTATAATAAGGACTTATTTTTTATAGTGCGATAAGATCCCTTTATCAAATGATGCCCATATACCAGCGGGCATATTTGCTTTCTTAAGGGCTGTATTAGCCCAAGTATTGCAGGAATGAAACATACTATAGGAACCTTTGGCTTCATAGAATGCATCATCCTGACCATACTGTGCCGTTGTATGTATAAAAATTGGCTTTCCTGCTGCATCCAAATCTAAGGATCCTTTTACATAGTCTATAAGTGTCTGATATTGTATACTATCGATCATATATTCATAACACAGGTCTGACAAGACCATCTTCTTATGATAACTGACATGCAAGGCTGTCTCTCCAAGTCCGGTAGCTGCCACAAAGGCTGTCGAAGCTTTTAAATCTTTCCACTCCGGGGTATTTAAATAAAATCCCTTATCTCCCCAGCCTACACCGACATACTGATAAGAGCTGCTGTCGGTACCTAAATTATTAGTCAATGGAAATAAGGAGGTCCAATCCATCTGCTGCTGCCGTATAGGGAAAACTAAATCGGTATGTACGTCATTGGAAAATACAAATACTTTAATAGTCTTAGGAAGTGTTCCTGCAGTCTGAGAGGCCGACATCCTCGAAAGGATGCTTTCCGTAAGAACATAAATTAACAGGATTGCTATAATTCCAAAAATTACTCCAAATAGAACTTTCATTATTTTCTTAATCATACCTTAACTTTATAAATCATAGACAAACAAGCCGGTAATTTGTTGGCAGAAAAGCATAAAAAAACCTGCCAAAATATTGGCAGGTTTTAAATATTAAAGAATTTCTAAATAGAATTAAAATAATTTCTCTGGATAAGCGCCATCAGCTACTAATTTAGAGATAGAAGCTTGTACAACTGGCTTATCTTCTTTGTAAGTTACGCCAAACCATTGAGATGAAGTAGGGATCACTTTAAAACTAGCGCCACCTGTTTGCACTAAATGATCTGCTACTGAAGGGATAAAAAATTCAGACTTCGGTTTGTCACCATTTTCAGCAACGAATGTATGGAACATCTCTTGAGCCACTTGGAATACTTTAGGTGTAAAGCCCCAGAAGTTCATAGATACACGGCTTAAAGGATCTAATTCCGTCTCGACACCATTTTCTTCATAAACGATCTTCCGTTGACCATCAATTTCCTTGTAGTAGATATTTGTACGTTCCGTTACACGGTCCATATGTCCTGATTCCGAAACATCACATACACCGCGGGAAACATAGCCGAAGTCGGATAACGTACGGTCTACTTGGAAGCCCATTAAAGCCATTTGATCATCGGACACTTCGGTCGTTAAAAACTTCGCCATCTTTTGAAAAGAGTCCGTACCGTAGAAATCATCCGCGTTAATTACGCAGAAAGGCTCATTGATAACATCTTTAGCGCTTAATACCGCATGTGCCGTTCCCCAAGGCTTCTCTCTTACAATCTCTTGGTCTATACCGAATTTCTTCAAGTCGAAATCTTGAAATACAAAGTCTACTTCAATTTTTCCAGCTAGTTTTTCCACGAAAACTTCCTTCATTTTCTCTAAAAACTCTTCCCGGATAATGAAGACAACTTTACCAAATCCCGCTTGAATAGCATCATAGATTGAATAGTCGATAATAGTTTCACCATGTGGGCCAAATCCATCGATTTGTTTTAACGATCCATAACGACTTGCCATTCCTGCCGCTAAAATTAATAAAGTTGGTTTAGTCATTTCTTTTGTCTGATTAAGATATAAGTTTAAAGTTTTTACGTTTGATTTACAAATATATAAAAATCTTAGATTATCGCTTCTTTTTCAGAAAAGCATTTAATATTCCCGTAGCAATTTTACCTAAAAGTTTCACTCCCTCACGTGCAAGGGTGTTCGATGCCGTGCGTTGAGCGGACTCTAGGGGGCTCATACGCCTGGTGGTGCTGCCCTTTTCCGCTGTTTCACGGGATGACATTTTTTCATCAATAATCTCTGCCGCGGAACGGCTTAAAATCGCTTGTTTATATTTAGCGAGTAAAGGTGACTGCTGCAGGAGCTGCTGCTGAGTAGCTGCTGAGGCGGGCCCCATGACAGCTAAAGCAGGGCGTAGGTGCGTAGCGACTACCTCTGTGGGGATGCCCTTTTCATTTAATACGGTTATAAGTGCCTGCCCGGTGCCTAAGCTTGTTAGCAGCTGATCAATCTCATAGAAAGCTGACCTGGGGTAAGTCTTCACCGTTTTCCGCAGTGCTTCGGCATCATTTGGCGTAAATGCACGCAACGCATGCTGCACACGATTTCCAAGCTGTGCTAAGACAGAATCCGGTAAATCTGTCGCTGCTTGCGTACAGAAAAATACCCCCACTCCCTTGGATCTTATTAAACGCACGACTTGCTCTACCTGTGTCAAAAATGACTTTGAGGCATCTTGAAACAATAAATGTGCTTCATCGAAGAAAAATACCAACTTTGGTTTTGGAAGATCACCCACTTCAGGAAGCTCTTTAAAAAGCTGTGCAAGAAGCCCCCAAAGAAAGGTTGAGAAAAGTACAGGTTGATTCTGAATAGCGACAATATTTAAGAGGCTGATAACGCCTTTGCCATCGACACGCTGAAAGAGGTCTTGAATATCAAACTGTCGTTCCCCAAAGATGGCGGCAATACCTTGTTGCTCTAGGGCGACAATCTTTCGGATAATGGCTCCAGCGCTGGAAGTGGAGATCTTTCCATAATCCGCTTTAATTAAATCAGCTCCTGCCCCTTCGGACAAGTAGTTAACTAATTTCTTTACATCCGCCAAATCGACTAAAGGCATCTGCTGATCTTCAGCAAATTTAAAGAGTGCCGCCAACACGCCCGCTTGTGTATCATTTAATCCTAAAATCCGGGCTAGGAGTACCGGACCAAACTCACTTATACGCAACCGCATGGGGATACCTAATTCTCCCGTTAACGCATACTGCTCCACGGGAAAAGATTCCGGACTGTAGGGAATACCTACCGCATTTGCCCGTTCCTGGATGGCAGCATTCGTAGTCCCTGGCTCCGCAAGACCTGAAAGATCCCCTTTAACATCGAGCATAAATACAGGGACAGCGGCCATGGAAAGCTGCTCAGCAATAAGTTGCAGCGTCCTTGTCTTCCCTGTTCCCGTAGCTCCAGCAATTAACCCGTGCCTATTCATCATCTTTAAAGGGAGCTTGACTTGCGCCTCCGCAAAGACCTCTCCCTGCAGAATTCCTGCCCCCAAACTGATAAACTCTCCTTGCGGATTATAGGAATTTTGCACTTTACTAACGAAATCTGCTTTTTTGTCCATGAATTTGCTATTGGTTAATAAGCTGAATATAAGATATTTTTGTAAAAATATTAATAGGTATGAAAAAAAAATAATGCACTTAACATTTAATTAACACTAAATTTCATATTTTTGAAAAGTTAAGTACAATTGTCCACTAACAAAAGATATGTTTACGAATACTGTAAGAAATATTTCGGTTTTAATCTGTACCATCATCTTCTTTATGAAAATGATGATATCGGTTACGCCTATATTTTCCAACAGTTTAGATCAGGACACCATCTTACAGGTCGTGCTTCAGTTGGAAATTGAGAACACAAATAACACCGCTCAGACGCAAGGTGAAGAAGTGCAAGATCCCTTAACTAAATATTTCAATAATCATACATTTTCCTTTGCCTTTACGGGTATTTCAGATGCGATAGAAAAGCCAAGTCACTACTTACATGACGTGGATTTGATTATTGCCTTTCATCCGTCGGTACCCACCCCGCCTCCTAACAGTTAATTATTTCTCGAAAAATTTTATGACAGGCTTTTGCATGTCTAGGAATGGCTTAAGCGCTATTCTCAATAATTTAGTACACAAATAATTATACAAAAAATGTCTAACAATAGATTATCAGCTTTTCTAAAGTTATCGAAAAGGGATTTAAAATATGATGCACCGGCTTCCATAGTCGTATTCTTAGTAGCACTACCTTTATGTTTAGGAATTGCGATGGCCTCTGGAGCGCCCCTATTTGCGGGTCTTTTAACGGGGGTAATTGGTGGATTTGTCGTTGCAAGTATTAGTAAATCTCCCCTCAGTGTTTCTGGTCCTGCCGCAGGTTTAACGGTCATTGTATTAGGTGCCATCGAAAAATTAGGCGCATATGAAACCTTTTTACTTGCCGTTGTTATCGCTGGTGTCGTCCAGTTGATTCTAGGAATTGTTAAAGCCGGCATGATAGGAAACTATTTTCCATCCTCCGTTATTTTAGGAATGCTCGCAGCCATAGGTATTACCATTATATTAAAGCAGCTTCCTTTAGCTTTTGGGATGTTGGAATCACATGCTTTTGAGATGGATAATGGCGGTGGTATTGCAGCCTTCACCGATATACTGGTGTCCTCAATTAACTATGGCGCCTTGCTTATCTGTGTACTCTCGATACTGGTGCTTATCTTCTGGCCTTCAATAAAAGGGTTAAATAAGATTCCTGCACCATTAATTGTCGTAGGTATAGGTATTGGCTTGGGTACAGCCTTCCAAGGAACTTCGATGGCTTTATTAAATGACCACTTTGTAAATATTCCAATTGTATCTTCATTCCAAGAGTTCACTGGACTCTTTGTATTTCCAGATTTTACCCAAATAGGTAATAAGGAAGTATGGATTGTCGCTTTTACAATTGCTATTATTGCGAGTTTAGAGACGCTATTGAGTATAGAGGCGGTTGACAAAATTGACCCTTTTAAACGTAATTCACCAACAAATAGAGAGCTTATTGCGCAAGGTGTCGGAAATATGACAGCAGGTCTTTTAGGAGGTATTCCATTAACCTCTGTTATTGTTCGTTCCTCAGCGAATGCCAATGCAGGTGGTAGAACAAGACAATCAGCTATGTTACATGGTGCTTGGTTATTGGTAGCCTTACTTGCCGTTCCATCATTAATTAATTTAATCCCATTATCCTGTTTAGCTGCGATCCTATTGCATACAGGATTTAAATTAGCAAAACCTGCTTTATTTAAAAGCATGTATGTTAAAGGTTTAGATCAATTCATCCCATTCTTAATTACAATTACAGCAATTGTCTTTACGGATTTATTAATGGGTGTAGGTGTAGGTATCTTAGTGGCGACTTTCTATATCCTTAAGAATAACATGAAGAATGCTTTTCAACTGGATCATGAAGGTGAAAATACAGCAGTAATCACTTTAGCTCAGGAAGTTTCCTTCTTAAATAAAGTGCCTATTCAACAAGCCTTATATGCGTTACCGAAGGAGATTCAAACCATTAAGATTAATGGCTCCCAAAGTACTTTTATAGATAAAGACGTCATTGAAGTAATTAAGGATTTCGAGAAAAATGCCTTAAGCAAAGGACGTGATATCGAATTGACAGATATTGCGTACAAAAACTAAGCGCTCATATCGTAGCGTTTATTCAAGAGAGAAAAAAGCCTAGGGAATCAATTTCCTAGGCGTTAAAACATAATTTATTCACAACTGTTTACAAAATAACAATGTAAACATTTAAATAATTAAAGATATTTGCTTTGCAAAAGGCAGCATAATTTTTTTATTAAAATTTAAAACAAAATAATTTTCGCATGGAAAATCAAGATTTAGTAGTAGGCTTAAATAAAATCAAACAAGGAAATAAAGACTGGGTAGATTTTGTTAAAAATGATGTTTCTGGAAGATTTGAACAATTAGCAAAAGGCCAGCAACCTGAAATTTTGTGGATTGGCTGTGCCGATAGCCGTGTTCCTGCAAATGAGATTACAGGTAGAAAAGCTGGTGAAGTCTTCGTACACCGTAATATTGCGAATGTATGTGTTCACTCGGATATGAATATGTTATCTGTATTAGATTATGCGGTAAATGTATTAAAAGTAAAACATGTCATTGTTGCAGGTCACTACGGTTGTGGCGGTGTAGCAGCTTCTTTAAGCCGTAAGCAATATGGAATTATTGACAACTGGTTAAGTCATATCAAAGATGTTTACCGTCTTCATGCTGCAGAGATTGATGCGATAGAAAATAAAGAAGATAAGGAAAATAGATTAGTGGAGTTAAACGTACAAGAGCAAGTATTTAACTTATGTACGACATCTATTATCCAAAATGCTTGGAAAGAACGTGACGATTTAGCGGTACACGGTATGGTAATCAACATCGGTACTGGTGAGTTAATCGATCTAAATGCTACTTTTACAAGTAACGACGCTCTAGGAAAAGTTTTCGCTTTCCAATAGGCTTCTATTTTCAAAGGATAATAAAAGGCGACTTCAGGTCGCCTTTTTTAATGCCATAAATTCTCAGACAATGCTATTTATATATTAGAACTTATAGTTAACTTTGTACTATGCTAAACGAAGAGAAATCATTAAATTTTATTGAGGAGATTATCGAGGACGATATTCAAGCTGGGAAACATGATGGTCGTGTATTGACGCGTTTTCCTCCTGAGCCTAATGGCTATCTTCATATTGGTCATGCCAAGTCCATCTGCTTAAACTTTGGATTAGCAACGAAATATAACGGCAAGACAAATTTGCGTTTTGACGACACCAATCCTGTGACCGAGGATACAGAATATGTAGAAAGTATTAAAAAAGACATCAACTGGTTGGGATTTGAATGGGCTGAAGAGCTTTACACATCAGACTATTTTGATCAATTATATGATTTTGCGGTGCAGCTAATCCAACAGGATTTAGCCTATGTAGATGACAGTTCTGCCGAGGAAATTGCGGCCGCAAAAGGAACACCTACAGAACCGGGCGTACCTACCCCTAACCGCAGTCGCTCCATCGAGGAAAATTTAACACTTTTCCAAGAAATGCGTGATGGAAAGTATAAAGATGGAGAGAAAGTGCTACGTGCTAAAATAGATTTGGCAAGTCCAAATATGCATATGCGCGACCCCTTATTATACCGTATTAAGCATGCGCACCACCACCGTACAGGTGATAAATGGTGTATCTACCCGATGTACGACTTTGCCCATGGGCAGTCAGATTCCATCGAGAAAATTACGCATTCAGTGTGTACATTGGAATTTATCCCTCACCGTCCTTTATATGATTGGTGTATTGATAAATTAGCGATTTTCCCTTCTAAGCAATATGAATTTGCGCGTTTGAACTTAACGTATACAGTGATGTCTAAACGTAAGTTGCTGCAATTAGTAAACGACAAATTCGTGGAAAGCTGGGATGACCCGCGTATGCCGACAATTTCTGGTTTACGCCGTCGTGGCTATACACCTGCATCGATTCGTAACTTCTGTGAGCGTATAGGAATTGCTAAGCGCGAGAATATGATCGACGTCAGTTTATTAGAATTCTGTATTCGCGAGGATTTAAATAAATCCGCGTGGCGCCGTATGGCAGTCCTAGATCCTGTGAAATTAGTGATCACCAACTACCCTGAAGGGCAAGTTGAGGAGCTTATTGGTGAGAATAACCCAGAAGTAGAAGGTGGTGAAGGATCTCGTATCGTGCCATTCTCTCGGGAGATCTGGATCGAACGTGAAGATTTCATGGAAAATGCGCCTAAGAAATTTTTCCGCTTAGGCCCTGGTTTAACCGTACGCCTAAAGCACGCTTATATCGTTGAATGCCACGATTTTGTAAAAGATGAAAATGGTAATATTACAGAAATTCACTGTACTTATTTACCAAACTCTAAATCAGGTGAAGATACTTCAGGCTTAAAAGTTAAAGGTACTATCCACTGGGTTTCTGTAGCACATGCAAAGAAAGCTGAAATACGCTTATACGATCGTTTATTCAACGATGAAAATCCTGCTGCTGCGGAAAACTTTAAAGAGTCTATAAACCCTGAAAGTTTACATATTATTAAAGAAGCCTATATTGAGCCTGATTTAATCCATGCTGAAGCTGGAAAAGGATATCAATTTATCCGTAAAGGATACTATACCTTAGATACGTTATCTACAGCAGATCATTTAGTGTTCAACAGAACAGTAACGCTAAAAGACTCTTGGGCTAAAGAGGTAAAAAAATAATTAGCGAATCTTATTCCCTTAAAAAGGCCCTGCAACAAAGTTGTAGGGCCTTTTTTAACGTTATAATGGGAGGAAAATATTTTCCTTAAAACAATTTTTCAACAATATTTTTTGTAGGCCCTGGGTTAGACATCGTGTAGAAGTGTAGTACAGGAGCACCAATTTTCATAAGCTCCTTACACTGCGCTACCAACCACTCTTCCCCTACTTGACGTACATCCGCATTATTCTTACAGCCTGTAATGGCATCAGATAGTTCTTCCGGAATATCTAAATGAAAGACCTTGGGTAAGGTAACCAATTGTTTTTTCGAAGTAATAGGCTTTAATCCCGGAATAATAGGCACATGAATATCATTATCACGACATTTCTGAACAAACTCTTTATATTTTTCAACATTAAAGAACATCTGTGTAACAATAAATTCTGCCCCCATCTCCACCTTTTTCTTTAAAAATTTAAAATCTGTATTGAAATTAGGCGATTCAAAATGTTTCTCCGGATAGCCGGCAACACCAATGCAGAAATCCGTCTTTTCAGAAGACAGAATATCCTCATGAAGGTACTGACCTTGATTCATATCTACGACTTGCTGTAAAAGATCCGTAGCAAAAGCGTGCCCTCCTTCAGTAGGAATAAAATCAGCATCCCCTTTAATGGCATCTCCCCGCAGGACTAACACATTGTCGATTCCTAAGAAATTTAAATCTATTAATGCGTTCTCTGTTTCCTCTTTCGTAAAGCCGCCACAGATTAAATGAGGCACGGCATCGACCTTATATTTACTCATAATCGCCGCACAGATGGCTACTGTTCCAGGGCGCTTACGGTAAGCTACACGCTCCAGCAATCCGGACTCATGCTTCTTATACATATAATCCTCCCGGTGGTAGGTAACATCAATAAAAGGGGGTTGGAATTCCATCAACGCGTCCATCGTCTTAAATATACTTTGGATACCTTGCCCTTTTGCAGGCGGCAACAATTCAAAAGAGAATAAGGTTTTCCCTTGAGCATTACGAATATGGTCTATAATTTTCATTCGAAAGAGTTTCTATACGCTGATAGTGGTTATAAATAATTCAGGCGTACAGAGAAAGGGCAAGAAAATATCTTGAGTCACTTATCTTCCCCCTAAGTGGGTAGAATTTAGCACCTTGAATACACAGGTTGCTAAGGCTTCATTGGGTCTATTCCCTCTGCCTTTCTCTATAAGCTGCTCTAATATCGATATTCGAACTGGAAAATGCAAATTTTATTCCGCAGTATATAAGTCTATAAGTCCTTCTGGGAGTTGAACTTCTAGCACTTTATCTTCCACGTCGATGAATAACATCAGATCTTCATTTAGGGGAAACATCAGCTCTTTACCGTTAAAATCTACGAAAGCCATCGTCTGCTGTGGGAATTCCTGCACATCGGTGATAACGCCAATCTCTCCTTCTTCTTCGTCAACGACGAGGTAACCTTTTAAGTCTGTTAAGCGGAAATCTTCAGGATCACGCTCAGGCTTATCTTTAAGGGATAAGTACACTTTCTTTCTTACTAAAGGTTGCGCTAAATCAATATGATCGACGTCTTCCAAATTCAGGTAAGCGGTGCTGTTAACGTGAAATTTAATCTGACCGACGAAATAAGGGACTAATTTCTTATTCATCTCCACGAAGATCACATCGAAAGATAAGTCTTGGTAGTCTTCAAACTCAAAAAATAACTGTAACTCACCTTTTAAGCCACGCGTCTTGCTGATATAGCCAATATAAAAACTTTCTTCTACTGTCATGTTTACTATTATATTCATAAAAAAAGCCGTTCCTCATAGTCAGACTAGTTGGAGCGGCTTTAAATGTGATAGATAAGAAATTATCCTTCTGTTTCTTCTGTTGCTGGTGCTTCAGTTTCTTCAGCAGTTTCTTCCGCTACAGGTGCATTTTTTGCAGCAATAGCAGCAGCTTTTTCAGCTTTTTTAATAGCTTCAGCAGCTAAAGCAGCTTTCTTAGCGTCTGCTTTAGAAGATGCTAATGAATCTTTAGTACCGTTAACTTTCGCATCTTTAGCTTTAGTCCATTCCTCGAAACGAGCATCAGCAGTAGCTTGGTCAAAAGCACCTTTTTTCACACCACCTTGTAAGTGTTTTTTGTAGAAAACACCTTGTTCAGACAAGATTGTACGTACAGTATCAGTTGGTTGAGCACCGCTGTTAATCCATTGGAAAGCTTTATCAAAGTTGATAACGATTGTTGCTGGATTTGTGTTTGGGTTGTAAGAACCTAAACGCTCGATGAATTTACCGTCACGTGGAGCACGTGCATCTGCTACTACTACGTGGTAAAAAGGTCTAGACTTTTTACCTTGTCTTTGCAATCTGATTTTAGTTGCCATGATTTTATATAATTTATGTATTCAACATACCCCTCGGAGCTACATGCTGCGAGGGACGCAAAGATACTTAATAAAAAGTATTTTCAGAAAAATTATTTTTATTCCCCTATAGCAATCAGCGACTTAATTCATTTTGCCTATAGGCTATAGTGTTTAACTTCGAAAATGAGTATCTTCAAGAGATATTAATTATGTCTGTGCTATGATGCCCACCAAACTACTCAAAATTCTTAAAGCTTCAGCTGGCTCAGGGAAAACCTTTAGTTTAGCCGTTCATTATTTGACCTTACTATTTTCCAGTGATCAGAAATATCGGGAGATTTTGGCGGTAACATTTACCAATAAAGCTACCGAAGAGATGAAATCTCGGATTTTGGATGTGCTTCGTGGCATCGCCCAAAATAACCCTTCGGCGAGCATTGAAAGCTACCGTAGCCTCCTCCTAAAGGCTTTTCCACAGTATACTGCGGCACAGCTGCAGGAACGCGCGGATCGCATATACCGCTATATCATACACGATTACTCACGCTTTTCGGTATCTACCATCGACGGTTTTGTACAGAAAGTAATTCGTAGCTTCTCCTTTGAGCTGGGCTTAGATGCTTCCTACGCCTTAGAAATGAATATCGATAAGGTGAAAAATAATTTGGTGGAACGCCTAGAGCTTGCCCTCGATAAAAAACCTGCCTTGGTAAAATGGATTATAAGCCTTGCTAAAGATCGTATTGATGAGAATAAAAGCTGGAACTATAAGGCTGAACTCTTAGGCCTAACGTCAGAAATCTTTAAGGAGCGCTTTGCGTCATTCGAACATGCCCTCTTTAAGATTGGAGAGGAGAAAATAGATGCCGTATTTGCCAAGTTAGCCAAAGACACGAAACTGTCCGTACAGGAATTTAGTAGTAAGCTGGTAGCCTACGCCACGAAAGCATTGGCACTTATGGAACAAGGAGGCATCAGCACGGACCACCTGAAAGGAAAGAGCCGTAGCCCCCTGCTATCCAAACTGATAAAAATTAAAAATAAAGATTTTAAAGACATAAATGGGCTTAAAAAACTAATAGATAACACCGAAGACTGGTATCAGAAAGGATTGGAATTCCCAGAAACAGCAGCCATAAACAGCCTGCTAAAAGATATAGATGCCTACTATCAGCAGCATATATCCAATTATATCCTAGGTATACAGTTTAATAAAAATGTCTATTACTTGCGCCTGATGCAGGAAATGACCAGCCTATTAAAAGCTTACCGCGATGAAAGCGGCAATCTCTTAATCTCCGATGCGCAGAATTTACTTTCTGGCATTACTGAAGATGCGGGAGATAACCCTTCTTTTATCTGGGAGAAAATTGGAAACCGCTATAAGAATTTTCTTTTCGATGAGTTTCAAGATACCTCCGTAGCACAATGGGACAGCTTTAAAGCACTGGTAGAAAATGCGATGGCCGAACCTTCCGAGGAACATATAGACCACCTTATTGTGGGAGATACCAAGCAGTCTATCTACCGATGGAGAAATGGCGACTGGAATATCTTGGAAAAACAAGCGAAAGAAGATTTAGGAGCACACAATATCATCGATCAAAATCTGGAGGAAAATTACCGCAGCACAAAAGCGATCATAGCGTTCAATAACCACCTCTATGCCGAGGTTCCAACCCTGATTCAGGAGCAACTAAATATCTCCATTTCAGAAACGAACAATGAGGACCTCCTAATGTGGTGGGCCCGCAATGGATACCATGCTATTATCCCCCGTATTTACGAGGGGTCAACGCAACAGGTAACACCTTACACAAAAGAAGGGGGCACGTTAAAAATTAAGAAATTTACGAAGGAGGCGACCGATGATAAAGCGCCAACAGATGCCATCTATCACGAGCGTACCCTCGATTTTATGCTGGCAGAAATACTGCAGCTCGTGCAGCAGCACGACTACCCCTATAAGGATATCTGCGTCTTGGTACGTACCAATGCGGAAGCGCTGCAAGTCGTGAATAAACTGATGGAGCAGCAGATTCCTGTGGTCTCCGGAGATGCACTACTGATCGCAAACAATACCGCCATAAACTTAATTATCAACAGCTTACAACTGCTTGTCGGCTATCAGGAAAATACCTCTTTATACAAGGCTAATTGCATAGCCCTCTACCAACGTATTCTAGGAGTTGAAGGAAGTCCAAATGATTATTTACACCTGAGTAGAAAGTCTTTGGCACAGCTTGGAGATGTCCTTCCGCTGCAGTTTACCCAAGAGGCAGAGCAATGGCTGATGCTCCCCCTAGCGGAATTAGTAGAGAAAATAATTGTAAGTTTTGGCTTAGATAAAAAAATAAGTTTTCTACCCTATCTCCTCGCATTTAGAGATATTGTGGGCAATGCCAGTCGACAAGGGGAACGCGGAATCTTATCCTTCTTAACCTGGTGGTCGGAAGATGGTATCCGCAAGACGCTACCCTCACCCGAACACGCCAATGCCGTACAGGTATTAACCATCCATAAGTCTAAGGGGCTAGCCTTTCGCGCGGTCATGATCCCCTTCTGTAATTTCAGCTTAAGTGGAAAAGCGAGCTCCATCTTCTGGGTTCCTGCTGCAGAGACGCCCTACGAAGCATTGGGAAGTATTCCACTAAAGTTCAGCAAGGAGCTCGGGCAGTCTTCGGTAGGGAAATACTACTTTGAAGAGGAGCTCTACAACCACGTAGACAGCTTAAATATGCTGTATGTAGCCACTACTAGAGCTAAGGATTATATTTATATGGGCACGAAGGAGAAGGCGAAGACAGAAAATTTAGGTAATATCGGAGAATTGTTAAATCACCTCTTCGCAACACAGTTTGATGCCGACAACGTATATAGTTCTGAACATTATGTGCATAAGTCTGTGGAAAATGTGGAAAAGAACCGCATCTCCCTAACAACATACCCTACTTCCAACCGTATATCCGAGATATTCGAGCCTTTGGAGGAGAAAAATATCCACCATCTGCTAAATTTAGAGCATGCGGGGAGGGCTGGAAGCATCCTTCACGACATCTTGGCCACCGTTAAGAGCCAAGAGGAAGTGGAGCCCTATCTGAAGCAGCTCAACTTACAAGGAATCCTCCTTGCGGAGGAGATCCCTAAATTTACGGCTGATGCGCTGGCGGTACTTACGCAGCCTGAGCTCGTAGCCCTTTTTAATAAAGCCCTTTATACGATTGAAGAAAAAGGAATTATTGATGCAAAGGGAAAACTACATCGCCCCGATAAAATATTAGTCTGCGACGGCGAACTTATTATCCTCGATTATAAGTTCACCTTAGAAGCCCACCCCAAGCATGTGGAGCAGGTACAGCTGTACAAGGATCTGTGTGCCGACATGGGCTATGCCAACGTGTCGGGCTATTTATTTTATGCTATTACTCAAAAACTACAAACTGTCTAAGCTATGAAACCATTTTTAGCCGAAGTTGCCGAAGATTTAATCCAGCAGGTGCAGGATGATTTACAGCATTGCGCCATTATATTTAATAACAAAAGACCGGCAGTCTACTTACAAAAGCACCTTGCCGCCCTTATAAATAAGCCTTTCTGGTCGCCAACATTTTATACGATCCAGGAGTTTTTCGCAAAATCTACCTCCCTCAAGATTGCCGATTTCTATGCCCAGTTTTTCAGCTTACACAGCGTCTATAACGATCTGTTGGCGAAGGAGCATGGCGGCTATATCGATATGGCGAAGTTTTTCCCTATAGCCAAGATTATTCTATCGGATTTTGCGCAGGTAGACCATGATTTAGTAGATCCAGAGAAGCTTTTTAAAGAGTTGGAAGATATTGCGCTTATCGATCAGCAGTTTGACTACCTATCTGCAGAGCAGCATCAGTTTTTAATGCAATTTTGGACCTCCTATTCTGAGGGAAAACATAAAAAGCAGCAGGAGAACTTCATAAAAATGTGGCGCCGTATGCCTTTATTATATACAGAATTCCATCGCAGCCTCGCGCAGAAAGGGCTGATCACGCATGCCCAAGCAGCACGTCAGCTGGCGGAAGGGAAAGCCGATCATGCTGACTTCATAACGGAATTTAAAGCAGGAAAATTAATTTTTGTCGGTTTTAATGCCCTCAATCTTTCCGAGGCACAGCTCTTTAAGCAATGGCAGGACCAAGGTCTCACACGTTTTTATTTTGATAGTGACAGCTATTTTCTCAACGATCCGTTGCAGGAAGCAGGTCTATTCTTAAGAAAGAATATTGATAGATTCGGACTTATCAATGCCTTGGACAATCAGCGCAGCTTTATGCGTGCGCAGCAACGCCCCGTTTCCGTATATAAAGTTGAAGGCCATAATGCGCAAGCGAAAATTCTAAATATCATCTTAGAATCGGATGATAAAGAGGATAAAGATCAAGAAGCTAAAGAGGCTAAAGATGAAGCAGCTAAAGATCAAGAAAAAGATTCTAAAACAGTTATCGTACTAGCGGATGAAACATTATTGCTACCTACACTGCAGACTATTCCTTCGGAAGATAAACTTCCAAAAGTAAATATCAATGTTACCATGGGGATATCCTATATATCATCTACGCTTTTCGGCTTAGCGGATCTATGGCTTACTACACAGGGTCACCTTTCCGCTTTACCGCAGGAAAATGGGTATTCCGTAACGGCTTCCATGGTGGAAAATTTCCTTACCCATCCGCTGATAGGCATCTCTGAGCGCAAGCGAGCACAGATATTAACCGCTTTTATTAAGGAAAATCTTATTCAGGTTCCTATCGAGCGGCTGACACGTCAAGGTGGTTTATTTTCCGATTTTTTTACCCCTGTAACGGAGCCATTAGCCTTAATTAAAGCGTTGAAGCAGCTCCTCGAAGCGGTCCTTAGAAAGCAGCTAAAGGCCACACAGCTGAAGAAAATAGATGCAGATTTATTTATTAAAACGATTGAAGAGCTCAACAGGCTCTACGATACGCTGCTCTTAGCGACAGCGCAGTTAAATGCGGAAAGCTTACAGCCTAAATTTATTATTTCCCTTATCCAGAAAGCGCTACAAGGGATTTCTGTACCCCTTTCTGGAGATCCGCTATACGGTATTCAGGTGATGGGATTACTGGAGACGCGTAACTTAAATTATGAGCATATCGTTGTCTTAGGCATGAATGATGGTATTATTCCGAAGACTACCCTGGGGAATACCTTTATTCCCGACAGCTTACGTCGTGTGTATGGCCTTCCAGTATTAGAAAATTTGGATGCTATATCCGCTTATATGTTTTACCGCCTCGTACAGCGTGCCGAGAAAGTTTCACTGGTCTATAACAGCCTGACTGACGAGAGTAATTCTGGGGAGCCAAGCCGCTTTTTGAAGCAGCTGGAATATGAATCAGGCTTCGACTTCAGCTATTATGAGCAGGACCTGCAGATTGAAGTGGAGCAGAAGCAGGAGATTTCCATTGCTAAGACTCCGGAGATCATGCAGGAGCTAACGAAATTCCTTCAGGGGCAGCGTACGCTCTCCGCTTCGGCATTAAGCTGCTATATTGCGAACCCCATAGATTTCTATTATAAATATATTGCGGGTGTTAAGGAGCCAGAGGAGCTTTCTGAAGTTGTTGAAGCCAATAGCTTAGGAACCATCCTTCACGCGGTAATGGAAACTTTCTATGCCGAGTTAAAGCAGAAGTCGGCTATAATTTCAAAAGATAGCATTCAGAAAGAACGGGGAAGCATTCCAGCATTGATAGCAAAACATTTTCAACTAGAGATCTATAAAAATGAGCAGGCAGCACGTTCTTTTAAAGGGATACAGCAGGTAGTAATTGCTATTATTCAGGAGTATATAGACATCATTCTAAAGCATGATATGGAGACAGCACCTTTTCAAATCATTCAGCTGGAGGATAAGCTGACGGCTAATTTTGACTTCACTACGTACGATGGACAACCCGCGCAGATCACCCTACAAGGGACGATTGACCGTGTAGACATCACTTCTGACCAAGTAACACGTATCGTAGATTATAAGACTGGCGGGGATCAATTAAGTTATAGCACGATTGAAGGGATTTTCGACAGCCATGGTAAAAAACAGAATAAAGCCTTACTTCAAACATTATTCTACACCTATGTCTATGAAAAATCTAAAAACAAGAAGTTTGTAGAGCCCAACCTATACGTTGTACGTTCCATGAAAGGAAATAAGGAGGATGTATATTTTGGTTGTAAGCGTCATGTTATGGACGATACTGGCAAAGAGAAGAGGACGGCATTGCTACTTAGAGGTGATTTTCTTGCTGCGGAGAAAACTATTTTCCAAGAATTATTAGCGACAGCATTAGCCGAATTGTTTAATCCTCATATTAATTTCTATAAATCCGAGAATGAAGAAAACTATAAATATTCTCCGTATAAGGAGTTAATGTACAGATAAAAACAGTATTCTTTAGAAGAAAATAACTAACAGAAAAGGACCTTAAAAGGTCCTTTTCTGTTATGCTCTTATTATTAATACCCCAATAGGATAGGCTATTTGTATTTTCTAATGGCAACTTCAGCACGCTGCTTTGCGACATCAATCTTGTAGTGAAACCAGCGATCTTTAAAAATTTTACGCATGGTATTATCGAAGTTCCGTGTAATGACCAAATTGGTGAATCCACGTAATTTATCAATCGTCTTAAATGGTAAAGCACGCACAGAAACGGAGAACCCTTCAGTTTCATACTGAATAAAATGCCACCAACCGGCAGGCATATAGAGCGTTTCTCCCGGGTGAATCGTAGCTTCATATCCATTCAGATACTTCAAGCCTGGATATTCTTCTTCCGAGCTATTTTTTAAATTAGCAATACTGTGGAAATTGTACGGAAGTTTATACATCAATGCAGACTGCTCTAATGGAAACAACCAGATCTTTTTAATTCCCTTATATTGCGTAATAAAAACATGAGACATGTCGATGTCGTAGTGATTCCGTGTGCTTGACCCCTGTCCACCGAAAAACAAATAGGGCAGCCATTGTAAGACTTTACCACCAGTGATATCATTATAGATGACATCTTTTTTCAACTCTGGTCGTAACTTCATTAAATCAAATAGGAAAAGCCTTGATTCTGTAGGCTCACGTTCGATTAGATCTAAATATTCCGTAAAGCTCATCTTGGCTACAGGAGCGCTTGCTGCGCGATCCATTGAACCTTCTTCGCCACCATATACGGATACTTCATTATCTCCTGCTATTTCCTTGAAATAGTCATAAGTCCATTTTTTCCATGCAGGACTTTCAGCTTTCACGAAATCCTTTAAAATTACAGGAACCCCAGGGTTCATGTATTTTGATAAGAACTCATCAGAGCCTATTCCAGAGATGGTATTTACTTGTTTTAACTGCACAACTTAATTTTTTAAAAATTAAACGCCTTTGCTACAAACATAAAAAAAATATTGCTACAAAAAGGGATCCACGATATTTAATGACGGATATAATAAATTTAACAATTATCTGACATATTAATGAATAAACTATCGTAGAAAAAAGGCTCTTCTTTCGAAGAGCCTTAGCTATATTATGAAAAATAAGTCGTGAACGATTATTTATTCACAAGCTTCACATACTCTTCTACCGCCATAGTCATACTTGGGGCTTTAGGAGTGGGAGCTGGAATATCTAATATCAATCCATGCTCTAATAACGCTTGCTGTGTACTGGAGCCAAAGGCTGCAATACGCGTATTATTTTGTTTGAAGTCAGGAAAATTATCGTATAAAGACTGTACAGAGGAAGGCGAGAAAAATACGATTACATCGTAGAATACTTCAGCTAAATCTGAGAGGTCTGAGACCACAGTACGGAATAACACCGCAGGGGTGAAATTATAACCATTTTCCGTCAGCCAACTTTGAGCTTCCTCATTAGCGACATCCGAACAAGGGTAAATAAAATTCTCCTTAGTATGTTTTTTCAGCACTTCTTCTAAATCCTTTGCCGTCTGTTTTCCAAAGAAAATCTTACGTTTGCGATACTGAATATATTTCTGTAAGTATAGAGCGATAGTTTCAGAAATACAGAAGTACTTCATATCCGCCGAAACTTCGAAGCGCATCTCTTCGCAAATGCGAAAGAAATGATCAACGGCATTCCTAGAGGAAAAAATTACGGCAGTAAAATCCGCAAGATTTAATTTATCTTTCCTAACCTCCCGTGCAGGGATCCCCTCCACATGAATAAATCCACGAAAATCCAACTTTAAATTATACTTCTGTGCTAATGCAAAGTATGGAGATTTATCATTTTCAGGTTTTGGTAAAGTAACTAATATACTTTTTACTTTTTTTGCTCTTTCTACGTCCGAAGTTTGCATATGGTATTGGTATTATCTAAGTAATCGTACTAAAATCAAAATTGGTGCGATTTCGAGACAGCAAAGATACAGAATTAAATAAAAAATTGAAAATTTGTAGTGACCAAAAAGATTATATCCAGCTTTTAAAAAGCGGAATAAGAATAATAATACAATTAAAACAATCGCTATAAGATAGATATAGTATGTCTGATTGACTGCAAATAAACTTATTAATAAAATTGCTGGAATAAGAATTAACAGGGAATTAAAATATACTAAATATAATATCGTAACATACTCTCTAACCAATTTCTGTATTTCAAAGACAAAAGCGATAAAGCGAATAAAGCCTATTTTTAAGGCAAATAGAAATCCTACGGCTAAAGAAACCTTGAGATATAAGGCTATTTCAAGGTAGTGTAGCTCCTGCCTAATATACCCATAGAATAGGCATATAAATAGCCCTAAGGAAAAGCTAAAGACGATATAGAGCAGTATAAAAGACCAAGAAGTCAGGATTGTATCCTCCTTACTAACCTGCACCAGCAGTCGGTCATTGAAATAAGCTTGTAAGATTAATTGGAAATCTGCGGCGAAGAAATAGCGTATTATAGCTAACGTTAAGATCAAGCTCAACACCGAGAAGATTAACCAGGATTCCCTATACTCCTTCGGGTAGCCCACAAAACGTTGTTTCTCTTGCTTCTTCTCCAAAGAATTGACAAAATGAACCCAACGCATAAAATTGCCGTCCGAAACAATTAAAGAATCGCGAATTTCAGCGATTAGCTGATTCGGTCGATTGGGATCGGGAAAAATATAGCGACGACTTTCAGCCAATGCCTCCTGCTGCGCCTGCAGCAAAGCCACAGAGTCCACCTGTATTAGGGAGTCGCCAGTAAAAGTCGCCGGCAAAGGTCGCTCCTGCGCATTTAAATAGGGCATAAAACCCAGAAAGAGGAGCAGGAAAACTTGAATAAGGCGACTATAGAAAGGCATAAAGATGTAGAAAATTCGAGCGTTTATTAAAATATTGATTTAGCGACTAATTTAAGCAGGAACATTTTTGTAAATGTCCTTAAGGTTACGCCATTTACCATCCAAATCTAAGCCATAGCCTACGACAAACTCCCGCGAAATTTCAAAGCCTACATACGTTAACATGGGAAATTCAAACTCCACGCATGTCGGCTTCACCAACAAGCTTGCGATTTGAATAGAGCGCGCACCAACATGTGATAAAGCATCCAACGTATGCATTAAAGACTTCCCAGTATCCACAATATCTTCAACAATAATAATATCGCGATCCTTTAAGTCAATGCCGACACCTATAAGCTCAGTTATTGCGGCTTGATTGGTTCCTTCGTAGGATGCTAATTTTACAAAACTCATCTCACAGGGAACGGTAATTTCCTTCATTAAATCAGCCATAAACATAAAGCAACCATTTAACACCCCAATAAATACGGGCGTCTTATCGCTATATGCCAGATTAATTTCTGCCGCCAATGAGTTAACACGCTGCTGAATCTCAGCAGAAGTCAACATAATTTCGAATTTCAATTCTCCAATTTGCATATTCATTCTTTTTCTACGAGAGCCCGTACGATGACGCCGTTAACCCCCGCTATTTGGGGCAAATATACCTCTTTTAATTATCTTCTATTGCTATTTCTTCTTCCTGTGGCAACAGCAAATCTAAGCTGTCTAATTGAATAGCAGGCCCTATAGGGCGTAAATGAGGCTGCAATTGCACCTGATAAAACCCATAATTTGCCTGCGTACTATCGGCTGCAATCTGTCCTGTTTTCAATAAAATATTTCCATAGATATTGAAATAACGCAACATCGTAGGTTTGAGGTGCCCTGTATAATCAAAGGCATAAAGGCCTTTCTTAGGTCTAGGGACAATGCTTGAAAGAAAGATAGACTCGCCGAGTGTAAGATCTGCAGGGCGCTTACCAAAATAATAACGCGCAGCTTCCGTAATGCCGTATATATTTTTACCCCATTCAATAACATTTAAATAGACTTCATACATCCGATTTTTTGATACTTGCTGAGAGCGCTCCATAAGCCATACCAGGATAATCTCCTCCACCTTACGTACGACAGTTTTATTTCTATTTAAGAATACATTCTTTACAAGCTGCATAGAAATCGTACTTGCTCCGCGCTTAAATCTCTTTTCCTTAACGTTCGTAGCAATAGAAAGCCTAAAGGCCTCCTCCTCAAATCCATTATGACGCATAAAAAAAGGATCCTCAGCGTTGAGCACAGAAATACGCATTTCCCGAGAAATCTGATTTAGGGGCGTATAATTGGGGTTAGAAGGGGACACATTAATTGTACGCACTAACTGATCCCCATCATAAGCTTGGTACTCAAAAGGACCATTTAATTTATTGACATCAGCCTTTCCCCAACGTACAATTTTGAGGTCCGCATCATCCATCTTTGAGGTAAATATCAATGCATCAGGCTTATCAATATCCATCGCAAAATCTAAGTCATACTTAATATTTCCTGCTACTTGGATATCCTCTAAAGATTCAAATAACCCTTGAGGAATCGCATCGAAAAATGTCTGTGCAGGGATTTTATTGGTATGTAGCCCTAGTGCAATACGCTTTTCTGGGCCATGTGTATACTGTAAATAGGGATGGCACTCAAAGTCCTTCACCTTTAGGACCGTTTCATCAGCTATTTCTATAGACGTAGCGCCAATATTTAGAAGACCTGCCATCCGCATGGAAGGGATGAGGATATCGCGTTCCGAAAGGCGCCAATGGTTGACTACAAGATTGGAGAATTGCCACTCCCCAGCTAGCTCCAAGAGCTTCTTATTAGGTCTTTTTACACGCTGCAAATCAAACTCCGCGAATTCAAACTGCACTTTAAGGCCAAATTTACGTCTTAAGAGAGGAAGCTCGACATTCTTGTTGTCAGCAGCCAGCCTCAGGCGCAGTTGATTTTTATCCGGATTGACATGTCCTTCAATTTCCCACTTTGCCTCCTGCTCATTTAAGATAATCGTCGTCCTGATATCCCCAGACTCAATTTTTGTATGAGGCAAAGCAATCTTTTGAAAGGTGCTATCATCTTCGTAAGAAACATCAAAGTTATTCATCTCCATATCCGAAGGGATATTAAAGAATACTGTTTCCAGCATACGGTTGGCCAGCGCCGCGTAATTAGTCTCCTGCGGGGTATCTGTCGCTTGCTTCTCCTTTTTCTTCAGTAGGAAATCATAGTTGCGAAGACTGTCTCTTTTTATAAAAGTAATCGCGCCACGTTCCAAGTTAAGCTGCCCAATCTTGACATCCCCAAAAAGTAGAGGTGTCAGCCTGACAGAAACATTGAGTTGCTGAATTTCCGCGATAGTAGGTCGATTCAGCGGCACCAACTGAATATTGTTGAATGCTACCGTAGTCAAGTTTTTAAAGGAATAGCTGCCGATAAGTAAGTCGACATCATAAGCTGTTCGCAGCTTCGCTTTAGCGCGTTGAATAGCACGCTCTAAGAGTACTTCTCGCTTGGAGTAGCCATAGCCCCCAAGCGCTATAAATATCAAAAAGATACTACCTGCAATTAATGCGGCCCATTTCTTTTGCTTGATCGTAATTTGCTGAAATACGTTTTTAAACATCTGTATATGTTACCGTAAAATATAGTGTAAAATTACGTGTAAATATCATTAAAAACATATAAATGACAAGATTATCTTTCGCTTTCCTTATTTTTGTAAAAATTAATTGCAAACAACCTCCATGATAACAAAAGAACAGGTGCTAAATGCATTATCCTATGTGGAAGAGCCAGATTTGAAAAAAGATTTGGTCACCTTAAACATGGTACAAAATATAGAAATTACGGAAGAGCAAGTTGCTTTCGACGTAATTCTCACCACACCAGCATGCCCCTTAAAAGATCATATTGAGCATGCTTGTAGAAATGCCATTAAGCATTTTGTAGATAAAGACATTGCCGTAGCGATTAACATGACCGCACGCGTGACCGGTAAAGAAGGTGCCCGTGTAGACAGCATTAAGAATATCATCTTAGTATCTTCAGGTAAAGGTGGGGTAGGGAAATCGACTGTTGCCGCGAATATTGCCTTAGCTTTAGCGGAAACAGGTGCCAAGACAGGTCTCTTAGATGCTGATATCTATGGCCCTTCACTGCCCATTATGTTTGGCTTAGAAGGTGCAAAACCAGCCTCAGTAACCCTAGAAAATGGCGAAACGAAAATTGTACCTATTGAAAAATTTGGTATTAAGTTGCTTTCTATCGGTTTCTTCACGGATCCCAACCAACCTATTCCATGGCGTGGACCAATGGCTACTTCGGCGATCAAACAACTCTTTAATGATACCAACTGGGGTGATTTAGATTATCTTATCGTAGATATGCCTCCTGGAACAGGCGATATACATATTACCGTTTCACAAAACTTCCCAATCTCAGGGGCTGTGATTGTAACCACACCGCAGCAAGTGGCTTTAGCGGATGCTGTAAAAGGAATAGGCATGTTCTTAATGGAATCTATAAATATTCCATTATTAGGAATTGTAGAGAATATGGCCTACTTCACACCGGCAGAATTACCGGAAAACAAATATTATATCTTTGGTAAAGATGGCGGAAAGCGTCTAGCTGAGGAATATAAAACTCCGTTCTTAGGGGAAATTCCATTGCTTAAAGGAATCTCTGATGCGGGAGATAATGGCTACCCAATTGTTACGGATGCGGAGAGTCCCGTTGCCCAAGCTTTCTTAACGATAGCCCAACGTGTCGCTCAGGAGCTTTCCATCATTCAAGCAAAAAATAACGAAGCATAAAAATAAGTATACATATAAGTAAATATGCTTAAAAAGGCCTTCTAGAGATCTCTAGAAGGCCTTTTATATACAAGCGTAGCGCCAGGGCTAAATAATTTCCGTCATAACAGGACAGTGGTCCGAATGCACGGCTTGATTTAGAATCTGTGCCTGCTTAATACGTGATTCCAAAGGTTTAGACACCATATTATAATCGATTCTCCAGCCTAAATTCTTTGCTCTAGACCCCGCACGATAGGACCACCAGGTATAGTTATGTGGCTCAGGATTCATATGTCTAAAAGAGTCTACATAGCCCGAATTTATAAAATTCTCCATCCATTCACGCTCTTTCGGCAGGAAGCCTGAAGTATTCGCATTAGACTTTGGGTTATGAATATCTATCGCACGGTGACAGATATTATAATCTCCGCAAACGACTAAATTAGGCTTTTCAAGCAACAGCTTGTCTGAATAGTCCTGAAAGTCTGCTAAGTAGCGGTATTTAAAATCCTGACGCACATCTCCAGTTGTTCCTGAAGGAAAATAGGTGCTGATCACAGAAAGATCCTCAAAGTCAGCACGAATAATGCGTCCTTCAAAGTCATAATCTTCATGACCACATCCGTAAGCGACATGTGTGGGGCTGATACGTGTGAAAATAGCCGTTCCTGAATATCCTTTCTTCTGCGCAGGATACCAGTAATGCTCATAACCCATCGCTTCTAAAAGAGGGATTTCCAAAATCTGATCCGGCGTAGCTTTTATTTCTTGAAGACAGATTACATCCGCATCCACTTCCTTTAGCCAGCCTAGCCAATCTTTCTTTATGGCTGCCCGTAGGCCATTTACGTTATAGGTAACTATTTTCATACCACTATTGTATAAGCTTTCCAGCTTGAATTAACTTTTGTATTTTCTTTGCTTCGCCTTTGGAAAGGACGCGCATGCGTATAAATTGGTCTATTTCAGGACGGTCTAATTTATCTGTTCTTTCTGCAGCAATGGCATCTACGACCTGAAAGCCTGCTACCAATTCCCCGAATACGGTATAATTAAAGTCTAAATGGGGCGTTCCTCCAACGCTGGTGTAGGCCTGACGTTGCTCCGCAGAGAAGGTACGTCCTTTCATACGTAATGTCTCTAAACTATCTAATCCCGCTTCGGAAAATACTTTTCCCTGCACAAAATAGAATTGTGAGCCCGAGGATTCTTTCCCAGGATTGTCGTCACGAGCAGCACCTAGGGCACCTTTTTTATGAAATAAGCCGTCTTGAATTTCTGCAGGAATGGTATAATCAGGACCCCCATTCCCTAAGGCCTGACCGGAAAGAGCTCCTTTAGAGTCTGGATCGCCCCCTTGAATCATAAAATTAGCGATCACCCGATGAAAAAGCTGTCCTTCAAAATATTTTCCCCGGATTAATTTAATAAAATTATCCCGATGCAAAGGCGTTTCATTATACAATTTAAAGAGGATCTTACCTTTATTTGTTGTCAGCTCTACAAACTTCACCTCTGGCGCTTTAGCCCAAAGGGAAAAGCTACAAAGCACTAATATACATAAACTTAAAAAACGTTTCATACTTAACTCTGCTGTTCGAAATAATCAATAATCAAAGATTTCATAATTAATTCCTGTTCCAATATGGTGTAATTAGGAATTGCCTGTATAAGATTCCAATGTGGCCAACCGTCTTGATCTACACCGGTTAACTCGTAGAAACCCATCGCCGAAAAGAGGCGACAAGTAGCGATATGCATCAACTCCTCTTTCTCTCTTTTGGAAAATTTCAACGGACCTTTTCCTAATTCTTGTACACCAATTAAAAAGAGGAATACTTTCATATCGGGAATATCCATATCAAAGGACTCGGCAATCTGATGCTGCAATTCCACCCATTTTATATTTACTTCTGCTGCTTTCATATCTGGGCTAAAGATACACAATTCAGGAAGCAAGTTTTATCAGCTTTTGGCAAGAGTTTCGATTAATTCCTCACAACGCTTAGCGACCATCTTAAAGACAGGCTCAAAAAGAGATTCATCAAAATAAGGATCAGGCACAATACCATCCGCTAGGAATAAGGAAACTTTAGCTTTTTGTGCTTCCGATAAAGCCTGAGCGACGACATCTTTATAATTTGTGTGATCCATTACGAAAATATAATCGTACTGATCAAATAAAGCAGGTGTAAAAAACTGGGCACGCTGCTGACCAATAGCAACGCCATATTTCTTGGCTACAGCAATGGAACGTGGATCTGGAGCATGTCCAATATGCCAATCTCCTGTTCCTGCAGAATCTACTTCCCAGCCTAATTGCTTCTTATCGGATAAATCCTGTAATATGCCATGAGCTAAAGGGGAACGGCATATATTTCCTAAACAAACCATTAATATTTTCATAGGTCTAAAATAACAAAAAAAGGGTTGCGCAAGCGCAACCCTTTAAAAAGTTTATTTTCCAAAATTAATATTCGATAGGAACATTTATTTCAAATGTGCTACCACGTTGCGGTACCCCTTTCAGACGTACGATATTACGCTTGGTATCTTTTAATGCCGCTTCGATTTCATCGACATTATTAACAGTATTACCATTTACTTCAGTGATTACTAAGCCTGTCTCAATACCGAAATATTCAAACACACCGCCACGTTCCACTTTTGTGACTACCACACCGGAATTTATGCCTAACTCCTTTTTCTTCGCTGCAGAAGCAGGAACAAAGGAAGCGCCTAATTTATTATAGATCTCTGTTGCAGATTTACTTGAGCCTGCTTCTGCAGATTTCTTCACCGACTCCTCTCCTTTTAGGGTAATTTTTACGTCCTTCTCTTTCCCTTCACGCTTGAATGTAATAGCGACTTTATCACCAGGTCTTAGACGCGCAACACGCTCTTGTAGATCCGAAGAAGAACGGATTACCTTACCATCAATCTTACTGATCACATCTCCCGCTTTCAGGCCTGCAGCTTCCCCAGCCCCACCTTTAACGACATCTTGAACATAGAGGCCATTGGCATCAGAAAGCCCTTTTTCTTTCGCAAAAGCAGCATCAATCTCATTGAATGTCACGCCGATATATCCACGCTTAACATTTCCAAACTCTACGAAGTCGTCAACGATTTTCTTCACTAAATTCACCGGGATAGCAAAGCCATAGCCGGCATACACGCCTGTTGGCGAAGCAATCGCCGAGTTGATACCTATTAACTCGCCTTGCGCATTCACTAACGCACCCCCAGAATTCCCCTTGTTAATGACAGCATCCGTTTGGATAAACGATTCAATAGCTGAATTTACAACAGGCTCTTGGCGCTGGCCATAGCCATATTGCTGTTGCTGCTGCTGTCTAGACTCTCCCAAGATTCCAATTTGACGACCTTTTGCAGAGATAATCCCTGCCGTCACGGTCGATTGAAGTCCCAGGGGATAGCCGACAGCTAATACCCACTCGCCGATATTCACTTGATCAGAGTTTCCTAATTTCACCACGGGAAGGCCACGTTGGGAGACCTTTAAAAGGGCTAAATCCGTATTAGGATCCTTTCCGATTACTTTCGCTTCAAAGGTCCGCTTATCCGTTAATACGACTTCAATCTTATCCGCATTCTCCACCACGTGATTATTTGTTACAATATAGCCGTCTTCAGTAATAATGACACCAGAACCAGAAGCCTGCTGTGGCTGAGCCTGCTGCTGTCTATTATTACGCCCCTGAGGCATCCCAAAGAATTCCTCGAACATATCGAATGGGGATCCCCCTTGTGCTGACTCTCTCCCTGCGTTCTTTGCCGTATAGGTGGTCTTAATATGTACGACACCTGCGGAAACCGACGCTGCGGCAGCCGTAAAATCAGGATTCCCCGTAGATGATATTAAAGCATCGGGGTTATTTGCAAAATATACTTTTTGTCTTTCTTCAAAAGACATGCTGTCTAATTTTTTATTTTCAATGACCTTATAACCCCCTAGTGCGACAGCTCCACCAAATACAGCGGTTAATAATGAGATACCAAGATTTTTATTCATAGCTTTTTAAAATTGCTGTTGTTAACTTTACATTGTATTATTCAAATGTAGTACCATTCCCAAGCAAATGCTTTGTATTGACCGTTAAAAAATGTTAATTAGTTAATAATTTGAGTCCTATTTAACAAATGTTAACGTTAATTCGCTATTATGTAACGAGAATGTTAAATTCAACTATTAATTGTTAAAAATAAACATGAAATTTCAATTTTTCAAATATCAGGGTGCCGGAAATGATTTTATTATCGTAGACAACAGAAAGCGTGATTTTGACGCTCATAATCAGGATCTTATCCAAAAGCTTTGTGACCGTAGGTTCGGAATTGGAGCCGATGGCTTTATGCTCTTACAGGATAAAGAAGGCTACGATTTTGAGATGGTTTATTACAATGCTGATGGTGCTGAAGGAAGTATGTGTGGCAATGGAGGCCGATGTATCGTAGCCTTTGCTAAAGATTTAAAAATCATTGAAAATAGCACTGTCTTTTTGGCAGTAGACGGCGTACATCATGCCGAAATTTCTGACAACGAGGTGAACCTGCAAATGATTGATGTACATGACATTCAACGTGATGGGGAAGCCTTTGTACTCAACACCGGCTCCCCACATTATGTAGCTTTCAAGGATGAGCTGGCGAAAAGAAACGTCTATCAGGAAGGCTACGACATCCGTAATAACGCGTCCTATAAAAAGGAAGGCATCAATGTGAATTTTATTCAGCCTGAAGAGCAAGGATATTTTGTACGCACCTTTGAGCGCGGCGTTGAAGATGAAACATTAGCCTGTGGCACAGGAGCTACAGCCGCAGCCATGGCGGCGGCCATTCAGAGCGAGCTGCAGGGAGATATAAAGATCCCTATTCGCGTCCTAGGTGGAAACTTAACAATCTCCTTCCACCGCGCAGGAAATAGCTTCACCAAGGTCTTTCTGCAAGGGCCTGCACAATTTGTATTTACGGGAACGATATAAAAGTCTTTAAGAGATGACATAAAAGTCCCTAAAAGGGCATTAAAAATGATTTTTAAGCATATTCTCTTGTCATAATCGAGAGAATATGTATCTTAGTTATCCTTTTCGAAGGAGAAGCTACTATTTTGATGAAGTATAAAAGTCAGTCACAACACCCGTACAAAATTGTTTACTCACTTTGTGAGCACCCCTACTTAGGCTACTTAATAGAACCCCACGCGGTCCTACTAAATTCTAATGGAAGCTATTCGCTTCAATATAAACGGATCTTCACAAATACAGTAGATCAATTTTCTATTCACTTGGAAGAGACTGATTACAAAATCATTCGCATTCTGGATGAATTAGAACAGACGAACTTAATCAAAAAATATTATAAGAAAGCGATACGTCCAGTAGACTTTTTTTCAAAAGCTTTTGACAAGAAATTGTACGATTTATTTCGTGAGAAAATAGATCAAAAGCTGCTAGAGGTGCTAACATTATTGAATGAAAAGGCCTTCTACGTAATGAGTAAAGATGGCTACCCAGCAGACCAAAAAATTACTATTGCCCCCAATCCGGCATCTATTCTCTTTCACTTTCGACGCTCGGAAGAGGAAACACGCTATTTTCCCACGATAAAATATGGGGACAGTCGCATTGAATTTATGTTTAAAAATGCGCAGGTAATCATCAATAAACAGGCTTGGTTACTGCTGAATAATACGCTATACCATTTCGACCAAGCTGTAGAAGGAAAGAAGCTTAGCCCTTTTTTAAATAAGCGTTTTATTTCTGTTGGTCGAAGTACGGAGTACAAGTACTTTGAAACTTTCGTCTGTGGGCTGATAGAAAAACATCATGTCTATGCCGAGGGCTTTGAGATTCAAACACATCAGCATGATGCAAAGCCTATTCTGAAATTAGTTTATGTAGAAGAGGGAACCTCTCATTTACAGCTACACTTCAAGTATGGGCCTTATATCTTTGCCGCGGGCGCCGAGACAAAGGTCACCGTCCGCATGCATTACGATGAGCCTACAGATAGCTACACCTTCCACCGTATAAAGCGCTCCTTAGCCTGGGAAGAGGGGCAGCTACAGGCACTTACAGCATTGGATATCAGCCAAACGGCAAAGCTTTCCAATATTTTTCTTCCAGACAGCCATTATGGACAGCAGCCATCGGTATTTGAATGGCTTAACAATAAAGAAGAGCAGCTTGGAGCCTTAGGTTTTGAAATTGTTCAGGAAAATGTTCATAAGAAATTTTTCATCGGGAAATCATCCATATCCATTTCTATTGAAGAGGATAACGACTGGTTTGACATTAAAGCTGAAGCACGATTCGGGCCATATATCATTCCCTTTATACAGCTGCGTAATCATATCTTAAATAATATTAAGGAATTTGTCCTTCCCAATGGGGAGGTAGCAATTATTCCTGAAGAATGGTTTGCGCAGTATAATCACCTCTTTCAATTCGCTCGAGATAAGCATGACCTAAAGTTGAATAAGGTTCATATCGGCTTATTGAATGAGATTTCGGAACATACAGAATTACTATTTTCCCGAAAGCTTGAGAAATTAGCAGGCTTTGAGGAAATTGCCGATATTCCTGAACCCCTAAATTTTAAGGGTAGTCTTCGCCCCTACCAAAAGGCGGGATATAACTGGTTCAACTTCCTACAACAGTATAAATTTGGGGGATGTTTAGCGGATGACATGGGTTTAGGGAAGACGATTCAAACATTGGCTTTACTGCAGCAACAAAAGGAAAGTCAGCTTCCAGCAGATCCGCAGCTGACCTCACTCATTATATTACCGACCTCCTTAATATACAATTGGCAAAAAGAAGCCGAAAGGTTTGCCCCCGACTTGCGACTATTAATCCATACTGGAAACAATAGACTCAGAGATTTAGCGCTATTTGCCAACTATGACTTAGTCATCACTACCTATGGTATTACAAGGATGGATGCGGACTTTTTAAGTAAATTCTACTTCAACTACATTATTCTCGACGAGAGTCAAAATATTAAAAATCCTACTTCAAAGTCTTTTAAAGCGATTAAAAATCTAAAGTCTAAACATAAGCTTGCCCTCTCAGGTACGCCTGTAGAAAACTCCGTTTCCGATTTATGGTCACAAATGCATTTTGCAAATCCAGGCCTATTAGGGTCGTACAGCTATTTTCAGAAAGAATTTGTGCAGCCTATTGAAAAGAAGAAAGATGAGGATAAAGCCAAGCGCTTACAAGCGATTGTCAAGCCCTTTATATTACGTCGTACAAAGGATCAAGTGGCCAAGGAGCTTCCTCCAAAGACCGAGCAGGTTTTATACTGCGAAATGACGGAAGCGCAATCCGACCTCTATGAAACGGTGAAATCGGAATATCGAAATGCTATTTTAGATGGCATCATTGAAGACAAGCCGAAGTCCACACAAATAGCCCTGCTTCAAGGGCTGACAAAGTTAAGGCAGCTTGCCAACCACCCCAAAATGGTGGATAGCGACTATACCGGGCAATCGGGAAAATTTAATACCGTTATTGAAACGCTAGATGCTGTGCTGCAGCGCGGAAATAAAGTATTAATATTCTCGCAATTTGTGAAACAGCTAAGTTTATTCAGGGAGTTTTTTGATGCCCGAGGCACCAATTACGCCTACTTAGATGGGGGCACCAAGAATCGTGCTGAAGCAGTAGCTCAATTTCGAAAAGATGAGGATACCAAGTTATTCCTAATTTCAATTAAAGCCGGAGGTGTAGGCTTAAACTTAATCGAGGCGGACTACGTCTTTATCTTAGATCCCTGGTGGAATCCTGCTGTAGAGCAGCAAGCCGTAGACCGCTCCCACCGTATTGGGCAGACGCGGAATGTATTTATCTATAAGTTTATTGCTAAAGATACTGTGGAAGAGAAAATATTAGCCATGCAGAATCGGAAACGATCTATCGCCAATAGCCTGATAACGACTGAGGAAAGCTTTATTAAATCGCTATCCCAAGATGACCTAAGAGAGTTGTTAGGTTAACAAATTACAGGCGACAACAAGGCATAAAAATAGCGCTAACCCAATGGGTTAGCGCTATTTTTACAGGTATAAATACCCACTTATATAATCAGAAAGACTTATGCTGTAAACGCCTTTAAGGCTAATTGCATACGGGCAATAACTTCTTGCTTTCCTAATAGTTGAACGATCTGAAAGACATCAGGGCCAAATTTTCCGCCTACTAACATAATTCTAAATGGCATCATTAACTCGCCCATCTTCATACCAGACTCCTTAATAGCTTCTTTAAAGAACGCCTCTAAGGTTGGAGCTTCCCAGGTATCAAATCCGTCAAAACTAATGCTCATAGCTTGGAAGAAAGCTGTTTTTTCTTCCGACCACTTAGGCTTTACAGCATCCAAATCATACGATGCTGGACGTTGGAAGAAGAAGGACGCTTGCGCCCAGAAATCTGACACAAAAGTTAAGCGTTCCTTAACCGCTAATAACACTTCTTCAATCTGCGCATCCGAAGCATCATTTACTCCCTGCTCAGCTAATAGTTCTTTAACCTGTGGAAGCAATGATTGCGTAGAAGCGCCTTTTATCCACTCATGGTTAAACCATTTTGCTTTTTCAAAATCGAATTTCGCACCAGCTTTAGAAACTCTGGCGATGGAAAATTTCGCAATAAGCTCCTCTATAGAAAATAGCTCTTGCTCGGTGCCATCATTCCAGCCTAGTACCCCTAGCATATTTACAAAAGCTTCCGGTAAGAAGCCCATTTCACGGAATCCTTTTGTCAGGGTCTCTGAATTAGCATCCTTCCAATTCATCGCGTAAACAGGGAACCCTAAACGGTCACCATCACGCTTAGAAAGCTTACCGTTACCATCAGGTTTCAAAATTAGTGGAAGGTGCGCCCAGGCAGGCATTGCTGCTTCCCAGCCCAAATATTGCCATAGTAAGATATGGATAGGCGCTGAAGGCAACCACTCTTCACCACGGAAGATATGGGATATTTCCATCGCTTTATCATCGACGACAACTGCTAAGTGGTAAGTCGGCATACCATCGGCTTTTAAAAGCACCTTATCATCAACTAAATTGGTATCAAAACTTACTTTACCACGAATTAAATCGGTAAAACTAACCGTTTCATCTGTCGGAACTTTTATACGGATGGTATAGGGATGACCCGCAGAAAGCAACGCTTCTGTTTCCGCAGTGGAAAGCGATAAAGAGTTGCGCAGGTTCATTCTATTTTCATGACTGTAGCGGAAATTTGGCTGTGTTTGACGTTCGGCATCTAATTCTGCTGCCGTATCGAACGCATAGTAAGCGTAGCCAGCTTCGATTAATTGCTCCGCAAACTGTCGGTACGAAGGCTTCCGCTCCGATTGTCTGTAAGGGCCGAAAGCTCCCGGCTTATTCGGACTTTCATCGGGCTCCATACCACACCAAGCCAAACATTCTGTGATATACTCCTCAGCACCGGCCACAAAGCGTGTCTGATCAGTATCTTCGATACGTAGAATAAAATCGCCTTGATGCTGACGAGCAAATAAATAATTAAATAAAGCCGTACGAACGCCGCCTAAATGTAATCCTCCTGTGGGACTCGGTGCAAAACGCACTCTTACTTTTCTTTCCGAACTCATATTACAAAATTATACATTTTTTTGATTTCATGACAGTATTCTACTGATTACATGATGAAATGGTAAAAACTACTTGAAAATACTTAATTTGCAGTCAGCATATAGCATAATCCATGAATCCATATAGTAAGAATAAACAATTTTGGAAAGTTACACTCCTAATTTTCGCCACCTTTATTACAGGAGCTTCCTTGATATATACGAACTTTTTAGTGCGCAACTTATCCAAGTCGGAGCGTACAAAAGCGGAGGTCTGGGCGATGAGCACAAAGAGTATTATGACGATGCCGGACGTAGATGATGAGTTTATCACCTTTATCTATACCGTTCGGGATAGTTTAGTGACACCCGCCATTATAACCGATCAAAAAGATGAAATTATCTTTTGGCGTGATTTAGATTCTACGAAAACAAATATTAAGCCAACGGCAGACACCCCTAGTAAGCTCAATTACGACCCGAGCTATTTCAAAAATGAGCTTAAGAAGATGAAGAAAAGCCATCCTCCAATCGTCTTAAATCTCAGTAATGGCGAACAATGGCATGTGTTCTACAACGACTCCATGCTCTTAACGCAGCTTCGTATCTTCCCGTATGTACAGCTCTCCTTAATTGCCGTATTCTTACTTATTGCCTATTCTGTATTTAGCTCCATTAAGAAGTCAGAGCAGAACTTAGTTTGGGTAGGTATGGCGAAAGAAGCCGCGCATCAGCTGGGAACGCCAATTTCCTCGTTAATGGGCTGGTTGGAATTATTGCGTATGCGCTTAGGGGATGAGAATGATAGTACGCTTTTAGAGATGGAGAATGATATTAAGCGCTTGGAGATTGTCGCCGATAGATTTTCTAAAATTGGCTCTAAACCATCACTGCAGAATTACAATGTCTATCAGGTTATTGAGGCCTTTATACAGTATTTTGAGGTGCGCACATCCAATAAAATAAAATTTATACTCCAAGGTGACAAGCAGATTGATGCCAAATTAAATGTGCCACTCTTTGATTGGATTATTGAAAATTTATTGAAAAATGCGGTAAACGCCATTGGATCAGAAGGTAAAATAACCGTTAACATCTCCGAGAACATTGCAAAAGAGGAAATTTTTATTGATATTAGTGATACCGGAAAAGGTATTCCTAAATCTAATTTTGAGACTGTTTTTCAACCAGGATTTACAACGCGGAAACGTGGATGGGGCTTAGGCTTAAGTTTGACCAAAAGAATGGTGGACTACCACCAAGGTCATATTTTTGTGAAAGAGTCTGAAATTGGTAAAGGAACAACATTTAGAATCGTATTAAAAAGTAATCTCATTTATGAACCCACTAAAATCTGATGAATATCCAGCAGTATATACAGCTTATATTGAAACTGTCGTTGGGGATGTAATGGACAATCTCGCGGAGCAGGTCCTATCTTTCCCTGCCTTTTTGGACAGTATCTCCGAAGATATGGGTGACTATACGTATGCCGAGGGCAAATGGACCATTAAAGAAGTCTTAGGACATATCCTAGATACCGAACGTATCATGGCTTACCGCGCTCTACGCTTTGCACGCAATGACATGAAAGAATTGCATGGATTTGATCAGGAGAACTTTGTGATCTATGCGCGACATAATGAGCGTAGTATCGCCAGCTTCAAAGCGGAATTTATCTTCCTTCGAAAAGCTAATTTAGCCTTCTTTGAGCATCTTTCAGAAGCAGAGCTCGATCGCCGTGGCATGGCCTCCGAGCGTCTATTATCGGTGCATGCCCTATTATATATTATAGCAGGACATTTGAATCACCATCGGTTAATCCTACAAGAACGCTATCTAAACACCAATACCATTAATGATTTGGTTTCAGAATTGCAGCATTAAGAAATTCAAAATACACATCCTCCCCCGAGCGATTAGGACGGGTAATAGGAGGTAGTTTTCTTATTCTATAAATTGTTACAAAACATTTTAAATACAAGGTTGTCTTAGTAATACATAACCATTTTAATGGTTTTATGATACGGTTTAGGTTTTAGAGCAACTCTTATCCCAATAGAGTTGCTCTATTTATTTTCGTAACAAATATATAATTTACTCAAAATAGCCACTATTTTATTTTCAATTCTTAATAAATTTAATTAGTCTTGTATCTTAAATCAACTCTATTAATTTATTAACCCGAATCATGCAAACGAAAAATCCTTCTGCGCAATCTACGCTAGGCCCAATGATTATTATAGGTTCCCTATTTTTTATCTTTGGATTTGTCACTTGGTTAAATTCTCTTTTAATCCCCTATTTAAAAATTGCTTGTCAATTAACGGAATTCCAATCTTACTTTGTAACCTTTGCTTTCTATATCGCCTATTTGGTAATGGGGCCAATTTCGACACGCGTGTTGGATAAATTCGGTTTCAAATTAGGGATGTCCATTTCATTAATCATTATGGCTGTGGGCGCATTGATATTTATTCCTGCAGCATTTTCCAGAACATATATCTTATTTTTAATTGGCTTATTCGTTCTAGGTGGAGGTTTAGCGATCTTACAAACAGCTTCAAATCCATATATTACAATCTTAGGTCCTGTAGAGACTGCTGCAAAGCGTATTTCTATTATGGGAATTTGTAATAAATTTGCCGGCGCCTTGGCTCCAATTATTTTAGGCTTATTCTTAAAGTTAGAAGATGCGGATAAATTGAACCAAGAAGTGGGTAATATGACTGCAGAGGCGCATTCAAAAGCTTTAGATGAAATGGCTTTACAAGTTGTAAACCCTTATATTGGTATCGTTGTCGTACTTTTAATCTTAGCATTCTGGATCTCTAGAGCAAACTTACCTGAAGTTAAAGGCGATGAAGAAGAGGATGCAAAGCAGGATATTTTACATGCAGGAACAGAGAAGACTTCGGTATTCCAATTTCCACATGTGGTATTAGGATTTGTAGCGCTATTTTTATATGTAGGCGTTGAAGTATTAGCTGGAGATAGTATTATTGCTTATGGTAAGGCACAAGGTGTTGCTTTAAATACCGCAAAATACTTTACGACAGGAACGATGATTTCCATGGTTATTGGATATGTCATCGGAATTATAGCGATTCCTAAATATGTTAAGCAAGATGTAGCCATGAAAATTTGTGCTACTTCAGGAATAATCTTTACGGCAGGAATTATATTTTCTTCAGGTATCACTTCCGTAGCATTTGTTGCATTATTAGGATTTTCAAACTCCTTAATATGGCCAGCTATTTGGCCTTTAGCATTAAAAGGTGTAGGTAAATTTACCACGGCAGCTTCTTCCCTACTAGTAATGGGTATTGCGGGTGGTGCGATTATTCCTTTGAGCTATGGTGCTTTAGCTGATACAATCGGCCCACAACAAGCTTACTGGATTGCTATTCCATGTTATTTATTTATTTTATACTATGCAATGTCTGGTCATAAAGTAGGTAAGAAATAAGAATTATATAACTTATCAGATACAAAGGCATTAGAAGTAAATTTCTAATGCCTTTATTTTTTTATATGAGCCTAAAAAATAGTATTATTGTTTAATATAAGCCAACCATATGAACTTTAAGAGTATATATATGGGCCTAAGTCTCAGTTTACTTAGCCTATTTAGTATTGCCCAACAAAAGAATTTTATCAAATTTCATAATGCCGATTTCTCCGTAGATAGACAGCAGGCCGTGCCTGCGGCAGAACAGCAGTCAACCTGGAAAGGTAGCGGCTGGAAAGGGGAGAAAATCAATACACAGCTGTTATTCCGTACAGCCCAAGATTTCGCGCAAGTGACGGTAAGTGCTTCGGATTTAAAAGGGGCCAATAAAGGTGTTATTCCTGCTTCTGCCATACAGATTGCCCCCCTAGCTACGGTGATAACGGATCTTCCGGGAGACTTAAAGTCAGGCTGTGGTATTCCCACAGGATTAGATACGGCCATTGTCTTTGACCGTATACTTGCCAGCAACACATTTTCCTATAGTAAGCATACCAACCAACCTATCTGGTTACAAGTAGCGATCCCTGCGGATGCAACACCAGGACGCTACAAAGGTACGATTACAGTAAACTCAGGGGACCTTAAAGAGCTGCTAAGCTATGAAGTAGAGGTTATCGACCAGATATTGCCGCCAGCTAAAGACTGGGCTTTTCACCTCGACCTGTGGCAGAATCCATTTTCCATAGCGAGATACAACCAAGTAAAACCATGGTCTCAAGAACATTTCGACCTTTTGAAACCCCATATTAAGCAACTTGCGGATGCGGGACAAAAAAATATTACCGCCAGCATCATCTATGACCCTTGGAATAGTCAAACCTATGATATCTATGAGTCCATGATTGTATGGACGAAAAAGAAAGATGGCAGCTGGCATTTTGACTACACAAATTTTGATAAATGGGTAGAATTCATGCATGCTCAGGGTATCGACGAGTTTATAAATTGCTACAGCATGATACCATGGAACTTAAAATTTTACTATTACGATGAGTCCACGGAAAAACAAGAAGTGATGATTGCCAAACCGGAAGATGCTGCCTATGTAAACCATTGGAAACCATTTCTAAAAGATTTTGCGCAGCATTTAAAGCAAAAGGGCTGGTTTGAAAAGACGACCATTGCCATGGATGAGCGCCCGATGAAACATATGCTTGCAGCCATAGAAATCATAAAATCTGTCGATGAGAACTATCAGATTTCCCTTGCCGGATCTTACCATAAGGAGCTCGCTCCTCTATTGAGCGATTACAGCATCACCTTGGCCGAAGATATGCCTGCCGATGTGCTAGCGATGCGCAAAGCGAAAGGCTATAAGACGACGTTCTACACTTGCTGCACGGAGATTTTTCCGAATACATTTACCAACTCTGGCTACCAAGAAGCGGTATGGTATGGCTGGCATGCACATCAGCGAGGTTTTGATGGCTACCTACGCTGGGCTGTAGATTCCTGGAATAAGAATCCTAACGTCGATGCAAGACATGGCACCTGGCTCGCGGGAGATGCTTATATGCTTTACCCCGATTTAAATAGCTCCATCCGTTTTGAAAGGTTAGTGGAAGGCGTCCAAGATGCGGAGAAAATACGTATCGTACGTCAGCAGCTTCAGCAGCAAGGTCGTCAAGCAGAATTAGCTAAGCTAGATGCTACCATCGCAGGATTCTCCAATAAAGGAATTGTGCAGCGTGCTATTCCGAAGCAGCTGAGAGATGCTAAGCTCGTCTTGAATTCATTCAAAAAATAAGATTATCTTTACTGGAAAAAATATATGAAACGTCAACTATTAAGTTTGTTAACCCTATCCGCTTTAAGCTGGAGCCTATGGTCTACGGCAGATGCGCAAGTGAAATTACCACCAGCATCTTCTTCACAGAAAATCGTGCAGTCGGTAGGTATAAAAAATATTTCCCTATCCTATAACCGCCCCAATGGAAATGGGCGTCAAGTTTTTGGAGGCTTAATCCCTTATAATGAGGTTTGGAGAACAGGGGCAAATAATATCCCTGCCCTAACTTTTGAAGAAAATGTTACGATTGCAGGGAAGCCTGTACCTGCAGGGACATATGGCATCTTAACCATCCCTGGCACAAAGACTTGGACGGTTATTCTCTCGAAGAATGCACAGCAATGGGGCGCTTATAAATATGCGGAGTCTGAAGACCTCCTACGGTTTCAGGTAACTGCAGAAACGCTAAGCCAAGCTGTAGAAACCTTCCAAATGAGCTTTGATAATGTGACGGATACTTCCGTAGAACTGGCCTTAGCATGGGATAAGACAAAAGTTAAATTTCCCATTGTCGTAGATCAGAAAGCGGCGATTGCGGCTAGCTTAAAAGAAGCTATGCAAGGAGAGAAGAAACCTTACTTTGCGGGAGCACAGTACTACTTAAAGAATAATTTAGATATTAATCAAGCCTTAGCGTGGATTAATGAAGCACAGAAAGAAAACCCGAAGGCTCCACATATCGCCTACTGGAAAGCGAAAATTCAGCTTAAAGCTGGGGATAAATCTGGTGCTAAAGCGACAGCTTTACAAGGGAAAAACTTAGCGCAGGAAGCTAAAAACCCAGAGTATGTGAAGCTGAACGAACAAGTGCTTGCTGAAGCGAGCAAATAATAGCGCTTACCATATCAAGGACCTCCATAAAGTATTACTTTGTGGAGGTTTTTTTTTAAACCTCAAAAATAGGGCCTCAAAAGCTTATAACTCATCCCTTAGCAGCTCCGCGAGCTCCTCATGGGAGATATTCATATTCACATTGCCATCCTTAGTGAATGATATTTCCCCCGTTTCCTCCGAGACGACCACAGCAACGGCATCTGACACTTCAGTCACACCGATGGCTGCACGATGGCGTAAGCCAAACTGTAAAGGTAGATCCTCGGAGTCAGATAGAGGCAATACACAAGAGGCTGTCATAATTTTAAAATCTACAATTACGACGGCGCCATCATGTAAGGGGCTATTTTTATGGAAAATACTTTCTATTAAGCGCTTGGAAATATGGGCATCAATAAATTCACCCGAACTTTGATAGTACTCTTCATCAAAGTATTTTGAAAATACCAAGAGTGCCCCTGTACGACTTTTGGACATACTGCGGCAGGCCTCAATAATCGGCTTCAGATGCTCCGAATTATCCTTGGCAACTTCCTTTTTATTTAGAAAGAATGACCAGATAATTTTCTTCCGCTTCATGGAGATATTTTTTCCCACATGCAGCAGAAATCGGCGTATCTCCTGCTGAAATACAACGATAAGGGCTATAGAGCCTACCTGAATAAAGCCTCCGAAAATCTCTGTTAACAGACGCATTTGCATTTGCTTCACAATCAGATAGATCGCATAGAATAAGGCTACCCCAAGGAGAATATTTACCGCAATGGTTCCTCGAATTAAGCTGTAGACATAATAAATAATAATGGCTACCAGCAATATATCTATGATATCAAATAAGCGAAAGCCCGAAAATACACTTAAATCTATTCCTTCCATATACCATGCAATTTATAAAAAATCAGCTACACAAAAGCTTATTTAAAAATAAAATCAACCTCGAGATGAAATGATTCCCGAAGACTTTCGTAATTTTACTAAAACCTTTCGAAAAAGCATATGACTAGACTATCTGTTAATATCAATAAAATTGCTACGCTTCGTAATGCTAGAGGCGGAAATAACCCAGACTTAGTATCTGCAGCGTTGGCTTGTGAGCGCTTCGGAGCACAAGGTATTACGGTGCATCCACGACCTGATGAAAGACATATCCGCTACCAAGATGTCTTCGACTTAAAGGCTGCAATTACGACCGAATTAAATATTGAAGGAAATTGTACGGAGGATAAATTTGTGGAGCTTGTCTTGGCTAATAAACCGGCACAGGTAACATTAGTTCCCGATGCTTCTGGGCAGCTGACGTCAAATCACGGTTGGGATACAGAAAAGCATCAAGCATATTTAACAAGCATGTGTCAGGTATTTCAAAAGGAGGGAATCCGGGTTTCCATCTTTGTAGATCCAGATCCTGCGATGATTGAGGCGGCAGCATCTACAGGTACAGACCGCGTGGAGCTCTATACCGAATCTTTTGCAGCTAAGTTTATGCAAGATCGCGAAGCTGCGGTACTACCTTATTTCCGTGCCGCACAGAAAGCCCGTGAGGTAGGCTTAGGCTTAAATGCTGGCCATGATTTAGATTTACACAACTTACAATATTTCAATCAGCATATGCCGGAATTACTGGAAGTGAGTATTGGCCATGCCTTAATTGCGGATGCTTTATATTTGGGTTTAGAGGAAACTATAAAACGTTATTTATACTGCTTAAAATAAGGAGTATTTGAACTTACCATATGTGGAAGCGCATTGGTATTGCATAAAAAAGCCTGTCAGAAATTCCTGACAGGCTTTTTTATGCGTAAAGGAATATTATTCTATTCCTTTAAATATTCTGTTCCAACGGATTTTGGAAAGGAAAGTACCATCCTTATCATGGGACATCCATACAAATAAGGCTTTCCCTACGATATGATCCTCAGGAACAAAGCCCCAGCTTCGTGCATCTAAGGAGTTATGTCTATTATCCCCCATCATCCAATAGTAATTCATTTTGAAGGTGTAGCTATTTGCTAACTTACCATTGATATAGAAGCCATCAGCTTTCTTTTCCAGGATATTTCCTTCATACACTGTAATAGCACGTTCATAGAGAGGCATAGACATCTCATTTAACTGCACAGTCCATCCTTTAGCAGGGATAATCAGTGGTCCGAAGTTGTCATAATTCCAGTTATAGTGCTCATTATTGGGAAATGTACCTTGTGCAGCTTCCGTGTCACCAGATTTCTGGATATTAGGAATTACCTGCTTAACATTAGACCAAGTCTTCACATCTTCAGCTTCCTCTTTTGTCATCAGTAAAATATACGGTTCTTGGCCGTAAAAATAATTCTCAATGCGTTTCTCAAGGAGGCGCTGTGGGCTTAACCCTGAGCCATCTGTGAATACATAGTAGCCTAATTGTGCTTCAGGAGGTTGGTAGCCAATCTTCCCATTGACAAATAGGATAGCATCTTTTATAGAAATGGTATCACCAGGCATACCAACACAACGTTTGATATAATTCTCACGTTTATCTACCGGTCTGTTAAGAGGGGCGTCCGCTTCCATCGGGTAGTTGAATACGACGACATCATTACGTTTGATATCTTGGAACCCTGGAAGGCGATAGTACGGTAACTTTAGAATCTCCGAGTAAGCTTTTCCACCTGTTAGTGGCATGGTATGATGCGCAAAAGGAAAAGCTATTGGCGTCATAGGAATACGAGGGCCATAGTTTAATTTTGACACAAAAAGGAAATCCCCTACGAGCAAACTACGCTCCATAGATCCCGTAGGAATCATATAAGCTTCAATTAGGAAGCCACGAATTAAAGAGGCTGCTACTGTTGCAAAGACGATGGCATCAGCCCATTCCCGAGCGAAAGATTTTTTATAGGGATATTTTTCTTTAAACTCTGGAGAAGCAGATTTCCCTAAGTACTTTACCGTAGGGTCATTAGCCCATAGAGGAAGGACGATAAAAGGAGCTATTACAGCGGCGGCATTTTCCCAGAAACGACGCTTACCGAACGATTTTATAAAATCTAGGTAGAGGCCGTAGAAAACAAAAATATTTACAATAGGAACGATTAATAAGAATACCCACCAGGTAGGTCTTCCTGTTAACTGCGCGAAGATATACTCGCGGTAGAAAGGTACAATAGCTTCCCAGCCTTTCTGTCCAGCTTTAATAAATAATTTATATAAGCCGAAAATAGAAATTAGGGTAAGTACTGCAAAAATGATATACCACATAAGGTGTAAATTTTGATTATTTATTAAATTCAAACATTTCAGTTACCTGAAAAAAACCAGTCTTTCCGAACAGCCATTCTGCAGCGATCACAGCGCCTAGGGCAAAGCCATCACGGCTATGCGCAGTATGCTTAAATTCGATCTGATCAACTTCAGAGCTGTAAACTACGGTATGTGTTCCAGGGACCTCTTCAATGCGGTGGCTTTCAATTAATAGCTCATGCGCTTTGGGGATTACTTCAGCCTCAGTGCCATCGATGTAATTCACCCAAGCATCTTTCGCAGGTAAGGCATCTAAAATACCTTCCGCAATGGTAATCGCCGTTCCCGAGGGAGCGTCTAATTTATGCGTGTGGTGAATTTCTTCTACCTGAACATCATAAGACTTATAAGGGCTCATTGCTGAGGCAAGGAGCTTATTAACATGAAAGAAAATATTGACACCAATACTAAAATTAGAACCATATAAGACAGCTCCTCCTTGTTGTAAGGTCGTGCTCCGCACCTGATCAAGCATCGCATACCAACCTGTGGTACCTACTACTAGGGGAAGTTTTGCTGCTAAGCAAAGGTCGATATTCGCTAGCGCAGCATCAGGCAAAGAGAAGTCTATGGCTACATCTGCCCCTTGGATATCGGCAATGGTTAAATTAGGACGATTCGCCGAGGTTACAGCCAGGTGAATCTGATGTCCGCGCTTTAGGGCAAATTTCTCGATGATCTTTCCCATCTTCCCATATCCCAATAGTACAATTTTCATAGTTTGTTTATTGCTTATAAAGTTGGTTAACTGATAAGTGCCTGCAGTGTAGACTACAAGCACTTTTAAAAATCTTTTATTTTAGCTGCAGGGTAATTTTAGCACCCATTACAGGCAATTTCGTATAGGCTAGCGTTCCATTTGGAGCATACATCCATGTAGGCGTCACTTTAACACCCATCTTTTGCCCTATATTCCAGCGGTATTTCAACATGGAATCCACATAGGCTTCCACGATATTTAAGCCATAGACACCGACCGTTAAAAGCACCATTAAGTCACGATTTCTTCGTGCATAATCTTTGGCACTGATTAAGCCTTGCGTGCTGGCATACTGATAATCGGGATTTTGGTAAGAAGCATTTGGAAACTCGGTTCTAAAAGCGAGCTCTTCTAATAGTTCTTTATAATAGCGATTATTAAAGTCAAAGACTACGACTGTCGTTGCGAGTCCCCCATAAATAAGCGGTACTTTTATCCACCATAGGCCACCATTGGTCTTTTGTCCCCATCCAGGAACAAGGGCCGAGCGTTTCCAGGCTTTTGTCGTCTTCGCTTCAATTGCTAAGCGTGTAGAGTCCTTAAAGATAATAGGCTCTTTGGCCTTAGCTTCTAATTCCTCACGGCGTTTGCGTGCACGACGACTTTCCTTGACCGTATCTTGCGTAGCTTTCACAACGGAGTCTGCGGGCAACGGTGTAAGCTTCGCTATATTGGGTTGCTGTGCGAAGGAACACAAACTAATCAAGCTTACACAAAGCAATCCAACTATTTTATACATCATCTACCAATCTAATAATTCCAAGATACGACTCAGGTCATCTTCGGATTCAAAAGGGATTTCTATGGCCCCTTTTCCTTTTGTAGCATTGACATTTAATTTCACACGCGATGAAAATTTCGATGTCAAGTCATCTTGAATCTTTTGTAACTGAAATGATAACGCTACATTTTTGTCTTTGGTATTTTTCTTCTTACCACCTTTTTGTAATTCACGCACTAATTCTTCAGCTTTACGTACTGAAAGCCCGTTATCTACAATCAATTTAAAGATATAAAGCTGCTTATCTACTTCAGGAATATTAATGAGGGCACGTGCGTGTCCCATTGTTAACTCGCCGTCGCGAATGGCTGCTTGAATGACAGGAGGAAGTTTTAAAAGACGTAAGTAGTTGGTTACCGTAGATCTATTTTTAGATACTCGTTCGCCAAGCTCTTCTTGTTTTAAATTACACTCTTCAATCATTCTTTGGAAACTTAAGGCCACTTCCATAGCATTTAAGTTTTCACGTTGAATATTTTCGATCAGCGCCATTTCCAACATCTGTTGGTCATTTGCTGTACGAATATAAGCTGGAATTTGCGTTAAACCGGCTAATTTTGAAGCGCGGAAACGTCGTTCACCAGAGATTAGCTGGAAGGCATTTTCACCTACCTGACGTACCGTAATCGGTTGGATTAACCCTTGTAGGAGGATCGATTCCGAAAGCTCTAATAAAGCTTGCTCATCGAATTCTGTACGAGGTTGAAAAGGATTAACGGTTATATATGCTAATTTAACCTCGTTAATACTTGATCCAACAGCGGATTCATCAAGCTTTTGCTGAGCAGAATTTGCCTGTACTTGTTCTTGAGATTGTGCAGGAGCATCCATATTATCATTTAATAGGGCGCCTAAACCTCTTCCTAAACCAGTCTTTCTTAGTTGTGCCATCTTATACCGTTACCGTTTTTGATTCGTCCGATTTAACCAATCCATTCTTTTGCAGAATTTCACGGGCTAAATTTAAATAGTTAATAGCGCCTTTGCAGTTGGCATCGTGCATAATTACTGAGATACCAAAACTCGGAGCTTCACTTAAGCGTGTATTTCGTTGGATGATTGTATCGAACACTAAGTCTGTAAAGTGCGTCTTCACCTCTTCCACCACTTGGTTAGAGAGTCTTAGACGAACATCATACATGGTTAGTAGAATACCTTCAATTTCCAAGTTTGTGTTTAATCTATTTTGAACAATTTTTATGGTGTTCAATAATTTCCCTAATCCTTCCAATGCGAAGTATTCACATTGCACAGGAATAATAACTGAATCAGAGCCTGACAGGGCATTGATCGTAATTAAACCTAAGGATGGGGAGCAGTCGATAATAATAAAATCGTAATCATCCTTCACTTGCTGAAGGATTTTCTTCATTTTATATTCGCGCTCATGCATATTGATCATCTCGATCTCCGCCCCAACTAAATCAATATGTGCAGGTAATAAATCTAGATTTGGTGTTTCAGTAGCTTGAATAGCTTCCCTAGGGTCCAAATCATTAACAAGACATTCATAGACGCTTGATTTAATCGCACGCGGATCAAACCCGATACCGGAAGTAGAATTGGCCTGCGGGTCTGCATCAACTAATAGCGTCTTATATTCTAAGACTGCTAAACTTGCCGCTAAATTTATGGAGGAAGTCGTCTTGCCAACGCCACCTTTTTGATTCGCGATTGCTATAATTTTACCCATTATGATTGAAAATCTTATCGTAATAATTTCTATTTTCGGTCTTGATGCCGAGCATATTACTTTAGGCGGAATTTTATACGAATAATGTGTACTTTTGAGTTCCGCTGGACAGTATGTACTATGGATGCTAAGATACAAAAAATCAGCATATCAATTCACAATCTGCGACGCTTTTTATAAGTTACATAAGTACAATGATTTTAATTATTTCAGGCACAAATAGATTGAATAGTAATTCCCTTAGACTGGCGAAATATTATGAAAAAGAACTGCGTAATGCAGGGCAGGACTGTGAAATTTTGTCTCTTACGGAGCTTCCAGCAACGGTTGTCACGACTGATTTGTACGGCAAACGGTCTGACGAATTTGCGGTATTGCAGGAGAAAGTCTCCAGCTCTCAGAAATATATATTTATCGCTCCAGAGTATAATGGTAGTTTTCCCGGTGTCTTAAAGCTATTTATTGATGCCTGCACCTACCCGACGACTTTTGCAAACAAAAAGGTTGCTCTTGTTGGAATATCTGCTGGAAGATATGGTAATATTCGCGGTATCGACCATCTTACTGGAGTTTGCCATTATATGAAGATGCATGTACTTCCCATAAAGATTCACATCCCTAGTATTCAGCAAGAAATAAGCCTTGAGGGTGAGTTATTACAGGCCAGCACGCAGAAATTTATTGACGAACAGATTAAGGAGCTTATACGCTATTAAAGTAGCGTTCTTCGGCATTCACTTTCTAAGCTACGGCAGAAGGTATTTTATAAACAGGACTCGCTAGGTGTATAAAAAAACAGCGGCGTGTAAAAAATAGATTTATTCCTAAAAATAGAGGCACACAAAAAAGCCCTTTAGTTTTCACTAAAGGGCTTCTGTATAAAAAAAGGCACCGACCTACTCTCCCACCTGTTACGGCAATACCATCGGCTCTGGCGGGCTTGACTGCTCTGTTCGGAATGGGAAGAGGTAGACACCGCCGATATAGGCACCTAAAATAAGGTTATA
>JAGKSB010000032.1 GCA_017942165.1 Rhinopithecimicrobium faecis
GGATCATACCGAAAGTTTGGGGGATGAAAATAATTAAGCATACAATTTCATGACTCTATACAGGAAAAAAGTAGTATCTCTTACACCGCGGAATACACTACGAAACGCCTTTAATTTAGCATTGAAAGATTCAGCCGACGCATTTGTGCTTCTATTGTCAAAGTAATGAAGGATTTCAGGGTGGTGGGCTGCAATAGACTTTGCTACACTCTCAAAAGAGAGGATGCCCGCATTCTCCACTTGATTATGCCACAAACCCAACTTGGTAAACGCAATAGTTTTGTCTTTGCATTTAGTGAAAATATCTCCCAAAGCAATCCCTAAATCATATGCTTGTCTTAGCTTTGGGAAGCGAAAAAATAATAACTCTGCACGGTGTTTTTGACTTTCTGTCCATCGGCTTGGATGCTTGAATAACAGGTGTCTAGATCTAGCCAATAGCTGTTTGATGGTATCTCCATTGGGTAATACTTCTGGCTCATAAGGAATACTTTGCTTTCTTGTATCTTTTATTTTCTGGCTTTCAATATCCAATACTTCCCAGCGATATTGGATCCGAAGTTCCTGAACAGCATCGTATGCTAGCTTTTGAACATGAAATCGATCTATTACTCGCCTGGCATTTCTGAAACATCGTCGAATAGCCTTGGCCATATTAGGTGCCATATCCATGGTAACCTCTTTCACTTTGTTTCTTGTGCGAACAGGAATGCGCTCTAATACAGCGATAATATCTTCCGCTTTTGTCCCCTTGATCGTCGCTAGAATGGTTCCTTTCTTACCTTTTGCAGATTTACTACTTACAATAGTATAAAGTTCACCATTACTAAAGCTAGTCTCATCAATACTTAAGTGTTCAGCGATATTCTCTGGAAATAGTGTCCAATTCTCCGCATGTGATTTTTGATCCCAATCATGAAAATCGCTCAGATGATTCTTATATTGATCTTGTAGCAGCTTGCCATCCATTTGAAAGAACATACCTACTAACTGGGCACTTACAGGGTGGTTATCCAAATATCTTCTTTAAAAAAAGCCCGAATTCTGTTGTCATTCGGGTACCCTCTCGTACTAGATTCCAATCTCTTGTGATAATCTGTCCTGTATCCAAAACAGTCCAACGACGACGACGGATATGCAGGGTAACTTTTTGACCTCGAATGGGAAAATCAGAAATCTCCGTAGAAGGCATAAAACCTTTTGATTCTAGCTTATTGTTTTCATAACCCGATGGAGGGATATTAAGCTCATCTAAATAAATATGAAGCTGATTTTCTACTTGATCTACTTCTTGGATTTGAAAATATTCTAACAGCCCTTCGGGCATTAAAAAGGATAATAATTTAAATTCGACGGATTCCAAGTGATATCTATTTTTAAAAACACTAAACTAAGTATTTTTTCAATTTCCCCCAAGAATTCTTCTTGATCC
>JAGKSB010000033.1 GCA_017942165.1 Rhinopithecimicrobium faecis
TGTTTTGACCCCTATAAAACAAGAGTAATCTTTTAAATTTCGCTTGTTAAATTTATGCTACCAAATCCTTCTTTAGGATCAAGTGTTTATCTTTGTTCCATTTCTCCATTGGCGTAATTTTACCTAAAAGACCATGTAGTCTTTCATTGTTATAAAAATGGACGAAACGTTTTAATATCTGTTGGATCTGACCAAAGTTACTGTACTCAAATCTGGTAAATACTTCCTTCTTTAGAATACCATGATAAGCCTCTATATGTGCATTTTCTTCTGGAGTGGCTACATGAGTAAACTCTTGCTGAACACCGATTATACTCAAATACTCGCGTACTTTTTTTGCTATAAATTGACTACCATTATCACTCCTAATAACTACACTCTCAGGGTAATTATAGTCTTCAAATAATTGAGAAAGCAGTGCTATTACATGATTTTGCTTAATATTAAAGGAAAAATAATCTGTCAATATTCTGCGGGTATGAACGTCAATAACTGACAGTAAATATGCATTTTTACCTACATTAGGTATCCACACCATTTTGATATCCATCTCCAGGCATTCCATTGGCTTAGAAGTTTTTACTTTTCTAAATTTCACAAACTTACGCCCTGAACCACTTCTATTTATTCTATTCTCCAACTTGAGCAACCCCGCTTCTTTCATAATCCTATAGAGTTTCTTATGGTTGATATGGTACCCTGCTCGTTTTAAATAATGTGTCATCAATCGATATCCACAATCGATAAATTCATGCTCCAGGATACTCTTGATCGCCTCGACAACAACGGATTGACAAACCATCCCATCTGTTTCATGATGCGTAAATTCAGTAGGACGGTTCCCTTTTTTACCATGATTTGATCTTCTATAATAACTGCTCGTGACCATACCAACCATTTTTATCACCTTAGACTTACTGCACTTATGTTTCTGGCAAATAAGATTAATTAAATCTTTCTTGGATCGGATGTCCCAAACTTTTTTTTTAAAAGTGATCTTTGAACCTCCAATTCAATGTCTTTGTCACTAAGTAATTTACGAAGTATACGATTCTCTTCTTCTGCCTGCTTTAGCTCTTTACTTTTGGTATCATAAGTAACTTTTAAGCCGGCTTCACCTTGACTATCGTGCTTTTTCTTCCAGTTATAAAAAGTACCTGTGCTTACGCCATATTTACGACATGACTCTACAACACCTATGGCATCGCCACTAGATAAGATTTCTAGCTTTTCAGCTAAAGTCCATTTCTTATATTTCATTATCTCAAATGTATTAATTTGAAATCTAAAATTTCACTCCGA
>JAGKSB010000034.1 GCA_017942165.1 Rhinopithecimicrobium faecis
TTTCAATGCTAAATTAAAGGCGTTTCGTAGTGTATTCCGCGGTGTAAGAGATACTACTTTTTTCCTGTATAGAGTCATGAAATTGTATGCTTAATTATTTTCATCCCCCAAACTTTCGGTATGATCCTTTACTTTCGCTATATGCTTTATTTGTTTCACGCCCTTTTTTGCTAAATACTCCATTGAGAATCGGTGGACTTATGGTATACCTTATTTCTGTATAGCTATATTTATGAGTATCTGTAGTTATATGTACTTTCGAAATACAATATGTGTAAATACGGGTGTATTATTAGCGTCGTTCATTTTTATCACCTACATCTATCGGAGTTATAGTATCGTGTGTTGTTTCATATATAACTGGAGGCTGCGCATTAGTTTATATAGTATTTGAGTTAGTTTATATAATAGTGACCACCTTATTAGTGAAAGCTAATAGCATCCCTATTTGGCTAATATATAGGTTCTGTTTAATTAATTGCTTAGGCGTTGCTCGCTAAATAGTTTTATGTATCTTGAAATTCGGCCTTTCTCAGTCGAATTAACTGGTGTAAATAGTAGTTTTTAAATTTAGTAAGCAAGTTAATAGTGAGTTACGAGAAATACCGAAACAATAGTTGCATCGTATTTGTTTTTTGCCCTATCTTTGCATCACTCCGCAAGGGAGGAACGATATATACGAAGCGAAAAATCAGCCATTTAATTGGTCTTTATCAATAAAATTACTCTTCGGAGTTTTTTAGTACATATCCTGAAAAACAGTCTTTAAATAAACCAAACAAACTTTTTTCAAATAAAGTTTGGAAGTTTAAAAAAGATTCCTACCTTTGCAGTCCCGACGGAAACGAAGGGGTTAACATCGCAAGGATGTTAGCATAACAAAAATGACACATCAATCAGCAAACGTGCTGAACGATATATAAGCAGAAGCGAGATGCGGATGCGATCAAGTTCTTTAAAAGATATAATCAAGTAGCGTAATGAGTAGTTGAAATTTTAACAACGAAAGTTATACTAAAATTCAACCAAGTCAATTCAGATTAGAAATTATAAAACGATCAACATTTCTATTTTTATAAATAGTCAAGTGATCACACTTCATTTTACAATGGAGAGTTT
>JAGKSB010000003.1 GCA_017942165.1 Rhinopithecimicrobium faecis
CCTTATTTTAGGTGCCTATATCGGCGGTGTCTACCTCTTCCCATTCCGAACAGAGCAGTCAAGCCCGCCAGAGCCGATGGTATTGCCGTAACAGGTGGGAGAGTAGGTCGGTGCCTTTTTTTATACAAAAGCCCTTTAGTGAAAACTAAAGGGCTTTTTTGTGTGCCTAAGTTTTTTAGGAACCTAAGTTTTTTATGCGATTCTATTTTTTCGGAACCGCTGTTTTTTTTATTCTCCTACTCCTAAATACTTTATTTACCTACTTCAAAATACAATCTCTTTACAAATCCTCGATAGGAAAGTCATCTAAATATGATTATCTTTGCATTATTATGGGTACATTACTGGATATAGGCCAAAAACCTTACAAACATTACGGCGCTTTTTTAAAAGAAAAATACAATGGACAACGGGTCTATAAAGTAATCGTCGATGGAAACTTTACCTGTCCTAATCGCGATGGAAGTAAAGGTTATGGTGGCTGTACCTATTGTAATGTGGATTCATTTACACCGGAATCAGCACGTACTATGCCCACTATACGCGAACAAGTGGAAGAGGGAATCGCTCGTGCACGTGCGGGATATAGAGCTGAGAAGTTCGTAATCTATTTTCAACCTAATACAAATACCTACGCACCTACACATTTATTAAAAATGATGTACGACGAAGCTTTATCGGTATGTCCTGAAGATACGGTAGGATTATCAGTAGGAACAAGACCTGACTGTATTGATTTTGAAAAGATTGCCTTATTAGAGAGCTATTCAGATCGCTACGACGTAGATTTGGAGATGGGGATGGAATCTATTTACGAAGATACGCTAGCACGTATTAACAGAGGGTGTACGCATGCTGAATTCGAAAAGGCTTTAAAGCTCGTGGAAAATAGTCCCTTAGATTTATGTGTCCATACCATTTTTGGCTTTCCTTGGGAATCCAGGGAGATGATGTTAAAGTATGCTGATGAAATTAATAAGCATCCACAAATAAAATTTGTGAAATTACACCACCTCCATATTGTCGAAGGTTCAATTATGGGCGTTCATTATAAGCGCGAACCATTTCACGTGTTTAGCTTAGAAGAATACACGGATTTCTTAGCTGAATTTATTCCTTTGTTACGTCCAGATATCGTCATTCAACGCCTTTTTGGGCTTGCTGACAAAGAGCTGCTAATTGCGCCCAACTGGGACATGAAAAAGTCAGGTATACAATCGTATATTGATAAGGAATTGGAGCGAAGAGAGGCGATCCAAGGGTCGAAATATAAGGAGGTTTAAAAACAAAAGGTTAATCATTGATTAACCTTTTGTTTTTAAATCCCTTGTCGTATTATGCATTAGCAAACTGCGGCATTTTATTCATGCTAACTGCTGCAAATTATAGGATTGTAAATCTCTAAATTTCCAAGGCTAGTAATTTATATCGCGCTTAAAATAGTTTTTAAATCTGCCGGTGAGTAGTTAATAGATTTTAAGGTTTTATTATCTTCCGTACGGAAGACTAAGTATAAGCCATCGACTTCTTTATAGTAGCTGTCCACGCCTTTTGTTTCTTTATAATGTTGCATGGTAGCTTCAGCCTCTTCGATAGATTTACATGCTTTGCTCATATTAGAGCGTTGGACCTCTTCAAATAAATCATTGAACTTATCTTTTAAGCCAAATTCTAATACTGCACCTGCGAGGACATATTGAATATCACATAAAGCATCAGCAATTTCTACAAGGTCTTTCTGTTGAATAGCTTCTTCTAATTCTTTTAATTCCTCAGCGATTAGTGAAACACGTAATTCACAACGTTTAGCATCTGGGATAGCTGGACTTTCCAAAATAGGGTGTTGAAAAGTTTTATGAAATTCAGCTACGGATGTTAATGTTTTTGGATCTGTCATTTTTTTATATAATTAACGATGCTAAAATAGCTAATATAATGGGGAGTGTGAAATAATGGTAGCGTTAAAATAAAAAAAGCAGCCGAAGCTGCTTTTCTATAATCTTGAAAGAAGACGAAATTAAATTAAGTGTTTTAATTGAATTAATTCACGTTCTTCAATATATCTCCAACGTCCACGAGTTAAGTCTTTTTTCGTTAAGTTCGCATATACTACACGGTCTAATTTTACGACCTCATATCCTAGTGATTCAAAAATACGACGTACGATACGGTTTTTACCAGAGTGAATCTGAATACCGATTTCCTTTTTAGAAGCTCCTTGAACATAGCTTAAGTCGTCAGGTTTAATTAAACCATCTTCCAATTCAATACCGTATTCAATTTTATTGAAATCTCCTTGTGTTAAAGCTCTATCTAACTCTACATTGTAGATTTTGCTAATAGAGTTTCTAGGATGCGATAGTTTCTCTGCTAAATTACCATCATTTGTTAATAGTAATAAACCAGTTGTGTTTCTATCTAAACGTCCTACAGGGTAAATACGTTCTTTAGTAGCTTTGGAAACTAATTCCATAACTGTTTTACGTTCCTGTGGATCATCTGTCGTCGTGATATAATCTTTTGGTTTATTTAATAATACATAAACCATTTTCTCACGCTTAAGACGTTCGCCATTGTAACGAATTTCATCTTTAGCTGGATCTACACGTACACCTAATTCCGTTACTACTTCACCGTTTACAGAAACTAAACCTTCGAAAATTAATTCGTCAGCTTTTCTTCTAGAACAAACACCTGAATTTGAGATATAACGATTTAAACGAATTAAGCCATCATCTTCTGTTCCAACTTTAGGTGTAGAAAAATCTTTCTTATTGTGAAAAGGTTTTCTATCGCTAGAATTAGAATCAAATTTTTTGTAAGATGTCTTGTAAGACTTATCTCTATTATCGAAAGAAGGCATATCTTTTCTTTCGTAACGCTTAGGTCCATTATTTTCTACAAAATCACCCTTACTGTCTGAAGAACCTGTATTTGGGCGATCATATTTTTTGGATGAACGGCTATTGTCAAATGATTTTCTCTCGAAAGATGCTTCTTCATTTCTGTCAAAAGAACGTTTTGGTCCTTCATTTCTGTCAAAAGAACGTTTTGGTCCTTCATTTCTGTCAAAAGAACGTTTTGGTCCTTCGTTTCTATCAAAAGAACGTTTTGGTCCTTCATTTCTATCAAAAGAACGTTTTGGTCCTTCGTTTCTATCAAAAGAACGTTTTGGTCCTTCATTTCTGTCGAAAGAACGTTTTGGTCCTTCATTTCTGTCAAAAGAACGTTTTGGTCCTTCATTTCTGTCAAAAGAACGTTTTGGTCCTTCGTTTCTGTCAAAAGAACGTTTTGGTCCTTCATTTCTGTCAAAAGAACGTTTTGGTCCTTCATTTCTGTCAAAAGAACGTTTTGGTCCTTCATTTCTGTCAAAAGAACGTTTTGGTCCTTCATTTCTGTCGAAAGAACGTTTCGGTCCTTCGTTGGATGAAAAATTACTTTTTTCGAATTTCTTAGGACCTTTTGAATCATCAAAAGATCTTTTAGGAGCTCCGAATGGCTTATCATATTTATTTCTAGTATCAGAGCCAGCATCGCCTGAAGGCTTGCCGTATGTTCTGCTAGAAGAAGATTTGTTGTCGTTAAATTTTGAAGGTCTCTCGGTACGAGATCTACCACTTTTTGATTTGAAGTTTTCTGAGTTACTTCTTGATTTTTTGGAGTTGTCCTCGCGACTGTTCCTTTTATTGCTAAATGGCATGATTTTTTTTGTAAAAAATGTGAACGACAAATTTACTGAAAATTTAAGTATAATCAATAAAATATTTTTTTTATTTCTTGATAGTAAGGGGTCTACGTCTTTAAATGTTTTTTAAAATTGTAGCTATTAATTGATGCCAAAAATTTGCAATTTTCGTAACTATTTGTTATTTAGTAAAATACTCCCTATATTTGTGGCCTTGAATTTGGACCAAGCTATTTTTTGATCGATTATATCGTGGATAGGGTAGCATTAAGGGAGTGAATGATTATAAAAAAAGTAGTATGTATTAGTTTGGTTTTGGGCGCACTATTGCTGTCAAAACTATACTCAACACCGAAAATCCAACCTATGTTGGTTAGTAATCTGTTGGGCGAAGTGAACAAAAATGTCGAAATTGGGGACGATGAAACCCCGGCGGCAAAGGAAGAGAATCCGAGCAATTATTTGGAAACTATAAATTTTGCGGAGGAGGAAATTCCCACAAATCTACCTCAAGTAGAAAGTAAATTGTTACGTTATATGAAGAAGTTCTCTTTTTCAAAAACGGGTTCCTACGATTTACATAAAAAGGCAGAGAAGCATTTACCAAAAATTTCAAAAATTTTGGCTTCTTATGGTATCCCTGATGATTTCAAATATGTCCCTCTATTAGAGAGTGGCATGAACCAATCTACGACTTCTCATAAGGGAGCTGGTGGGTATTGGCAATTTATGCCGCAAACAGCGCGTTTGTATGGCTTAGTTGTGAATGGTTCTAGAGATGATCGTAAGGATTTTACAAAGTCTACCCATGCCGCTGCACGTTATATAAAAGATTTATATAAGCAGTTTGGAAATTGGACTTTAGTAGCCGCAGCCTATAATGTAGGGGGAGGACGATTGAAGTCTGCTATTAAAAGACAAAATGAAGATTCTTATTACGAATTAGCTTTAAATGCTGAAACCTCATCGTATGTTTACAAATTAATCTCTATAAAGGAGATTATTGAAAACCCGGATAAACATGGTTACAAGCGTTATGCAAAGCATGATGTCGAAACGGAAAATGATCCTAAAATGTTTTAATGACCAACTGGTCTAAGCAAAAAAAAAGTCTGTACATGTACAGACTTTTTTTGTTTGCAATAGAAGCATACTATCGCAAGTCAATAAATTCGTAACCTTTATAATTGGTTTTATTTACCGTAAATATCGTTGCATCCTTCGTAACATTGGGTGTTAATCGGGAAATTGTATAAGTCTGTGAACCTCCACCTTTACTCTTAATAGCAACATCTTTGATTGTATTGGTATTCTTGCTAATCGTTAAATTGATTGCCGCGTAATTGTTGTTCGTAGTTTGTGGTTTCAATTCCACGGTTCTAAGCGCCACACCAGCAGCCGTGAAGTCTTTCCCTAATTTATTGTTAAATCCTTTCTTATAGAATGTAAAGATATTTATAGGGCTAATGTCGTTCTTTACCTCTGTAACATCGGTTACCTCAATTTCCTTTACATCATGGTGTATGGTATACAGGGCCTTTCCGTCGGAAATAAGGGTGTATGTTCCTGGCAGGTTGATATGAAATTTGTTCGCTTTCTTATCTATAAAGATCGTTCCTGAACTTGATGATGCCTTCTTATTAGCGTTGGTATAATTTGTAAGTGTGAAGTTTGCATCGATTGTTTGATAACTATCGTACTTAGCACTTAATTTAGATAATACAGCCGAAGCATTGTTTTGTGCTTGCACATTATGTGCAGCGCCTACTGTTAGGGCTGCAACAAATAAAGCTTTGAATTTTTTTAGTCTCATCATTTATTATTTCTTAATGTTTCCAAATATTGTTCCAAAGAATATTCATCCGGATAAAGTACTTCACGTGCTTTAGATCCTTCGAAAGAACCTACAATTCCTGCAGCTTCTAACTGATCAATAATTCTTCCAGCTCTATTGTATCCGAGTTTTAACTTACGTTGTATTAATGAAGTCGATCCCTGTTGATGTAATACGATTAATCGTGCAGCATCTTCAAATAAGGTGTCTCTATCTGCTAAATCTATATCCGAGAGGCTTGACCCTTCACCGGACTCATCCACATATTCAGGAAGCATAAAGGCCGAAGCATATCCACGCTGCGAACCAATGAACTCGGAGATCTGCTCTACCTCTGGAGTATCTACAAAGGCACACTGAATACGGATTAAATCCGAACCTGTGGATAATAACATATCTCCACGTCCAATCAGCTGGTCAGCACCCCCGGAATCTAAGATGGTACGGGAGTCGACTTTCGAGAGCACTCTAAAAGCTAGGCGCGCAGGGAAGTTGGCTTTGATGGTACCCGTAATAATATTCACAGAAGGTCTTTGCGTAGCAATGACTAAGTGAATCCCTACGGCACGAGCTAATTGTGCTAAACGTGCAATTGGCTGCTCGACCTCTTTTCCTGCTGTCATCATCAAATCGGCAAACTCATCTACAATAAGAACTATAAATGGTAAGAATCGATGACCCTCCTCAGGGTTTAATCGGCGATTGACAAATTTTACATTATATTCCTTTAAATTTCTTACCTGCGCATTTTTTAGGAGGTCATAACGTTGGTCCATCTCAATACACAGCGAGTTTAAGGTATTTATAACTTTTTTGGTATCCGTAATAATGGCATCATCTTCCCCTGGTAATTTTGCTAAGAAGTGGCGTTCTACAGTTTTGAATAGAGAAAGCTCCACTTTCTTTGGATCTACTAAGACAAATTTTAACTCCGAAGGGTGCTTCTTGTAGAGTAGGGATGTTAAGATGGCATTAATACCAACCGATTTACCCTGACCTGTTGCTCCAGCGACTAGTAAGTGAGGCATTTTCGCTAAATCAGCAATAAATACCTCATTGGAAATTGTCTTTCCTAAAGCGATCGGTAAGTCCATCTCTGTATTTTGGAATTTCTCCGTGGCAATAACCGAGCGCATGGAGACCATTTCAGGTGTTGAGTTAGGAACTTCAATACCGATGGTACCTTTTCCAGGCATAGGCGCGATAATACGAATCCCTAGGGCTGCTAAGCTTAAGGCGATATCATCTTCTAGATTCTTAATTTTTGAGATACGTACACCAGGTTTTGGGATAATCTCATAGAGCGTAACGGTAGGGCCTACCGTAGCTTTAATATGTTCAATCTCAATATTATAGTTTCGCAGTGTATCGACAATACGATTCTTATTGGCTTCTAATTCTTCTTGGTTAATGGTGATCTTCCCAGAGCCATATTCTTTTAAGAGATCTAGATGAGGATGTTGATAGCCTGCAAGATCAAGTTTTGGGTCATACTGCCCAAATTTTGCCACTAAGTCATTCGCTGTAATTTCTTTCTCTTCTTTAACGACTTCTACGGTCAGTGCTAATGCTGCTGCTGCTTCGTCCTCATTTAACTCCTCCTCTTCATTGTCGGATTCTTGAACTTCTTCAGGGACATCGACTGCTGGCGTATATTGTGGTGCCACTGGTGCAGGGATTGCTGCTGTCGGTGGCGTCCATGTTTCATCAACTGGCTGATCTACGGTAAAGGAGATACCTTCTGTTTTGGGCTTTTCAGCCAGCGGAGGTTCAGAAATTTCTAGTGAAAATGTAGGCGCCTTCTCTTCCGAAGGAATTTCCGGTGTACTGTCCAGCGTAGGCTCTAATGCTGCAGGGACATTTTTTGGAAATTCCGTACGCGGCTTATAGGAAGCTCTGCTATCAAGGTCTGTATATGCTGTAGGCTCACTTTGAGGCGTAGCGTTTCTATTTTCTAGAGCCTCATTTTTGCTCAATGTATTTTGCAGATCTTGGCGGGCAGCTTCTGTACGTACCGAATTAAAAGGTGCCGGTTCGAAGACCTCTTCTTCCTCGGTGTAGTCGTCTTCTTCGGCATGTCTTTTATTGCGTAGGTTAATCTTAAAATCTAAATTATAAATTAGGATTAATAGGGTGAGGTAGGTAAAGAGAATAATCCCTCCAACGCCAGTCGTGCCAATCTGAGCTTTTAACAGCTGATTTGTCCAAAAGCCAAATTTACCTTCTACAAAATGTGGCGTATCGTTAAAGAAATTATGTAAAAATCCCAGTGTTATGGAAATGAAAATAATGGCTACTAAGGAATAGATGATGGTCTTTCCTAGGGGTAGGATATTTTTTCTGTACAGTAGCTTATAACCTCCCGTAAATAAAATCAAAATAAAAATAAAAGAAGCTACACCAAACCAATTATAAATAAATTGATTCGCTAATAAAGCGCCAAATTTACCTAATTTATTTTCAACAATTGGGAGTTCAATATCTTCATCTTCAAGCTCTTCAGAAGTAGTGAATAAATTAGACCATCCTCCATTGGAAGACGATATATAACTTTGATCCTCCTGCCATGTAAATAGATAGGATACAAAGGCTACCGCAAAGAGTCCAGAAATAATTAATAAAAAGAGACCTATAATTTTTTCAACTTTTTGCTGTGTTTCCGTTAAATCACGTGCCGGCTTAACCTCCTCATAGCGATCTTTGGTGATTGGCTTGGGGTTAAATCTTTGTGTTCTACGTTTTTTAGTAGGGGCACTATTTTGTTTAAATGAGTTTCCTTTATTAGACATCAATAATCAGCTTTTTCTATAGACAAAACTAACTATTTTATCAAGATAATATTGGTTTTCTCGCTCTTTTATTTTTTCGTGTAGCATTTTTTTATAAGCATTCGTTTGAAGTAAAGATGATCATCTACGCTATGCATTAATTAAAAGGATAAATTTTAATAAAATAGGTTTATATGAAGACTTTTATAAAAAATAATACCCCATTTATTGTACTTGTATTTAGTACCTTATTCTTATTTTCTTCCTGTAAGTTAGACGATAATTATACGTATACCGAAGTTTCCGGTGTGGCTGCTGTGAATGCTATTCCAGGGACCAAAAAAGTAAGTATTGCGTTGGATCAGAATAGACTTAACTCCAATTGGAACGAGCATTTTAACTATACCGACTTTCTTTACTATCGCAAGGCCTATCCTGGCACGCGTCAAGTAAGCGTATACGCGAGTAATTCCATCGCCAATGATGGGGGCAGGCAGTGGTTGAAGCAGCAGGTGACATTAAACCCAGGTTTATTTTACAGTTTATTTGTGGTGGGGAAGGATTCAACAGATGCAGAAATCTTACTTACTGAAGATAATTTCAGTACGAAGAACAATCGCGTTGCACAAGTGAGATTTATGAATTTAAGCCCTGATGAGGAGGCGATTTCTTTTACCGTTTCAAAGCTGGATTCTTTAAATTTTATAAATAAAAAATTTAAAGCTTATCAACCATTTAAGGAATATGCTACAGGGGAAGTCTACAAGATTACCCTTTCCTCAGGTACGCTAAAAAAGGAGTTTGACTTTAAGCCTGTAAGTGGTAAGGTGTATACTATCTGGGCTAAGGGGCTGAAAGATGCGACGGATGAAGCAAACTCATTTGGCTATCAAATTACAGCCTATTAAGGGAGGTATATGTCAAAGAAAAGCAGGCATTACCATGCGGTAATGCCTGCTCTTGTTATATTCGTACTAAATAGTAATTCTTATGCGACTATAATTAAATAGTAGTTTTTCTTCCCGCGTTGCGCGACAATGTATTTTCCATTGATTAATGCACTCACATCGACTACAAGGTCCGCTGAAGCAACTTTTTCTTTATTAATGGAGACACCTCCACCTTGGGTCATCTTACGGGCTTCAGATTTCGAAGGGAATATTTGCGTATGTTGCGCTAATAGATCGACGATATTAATGCCGGCCTCTAAGTCGGCTTTTGCCAACTCATAGTGAGGGATGCCATCAAATACATCCAATACTGCATCATGTGTCAGTTCTGCAAGAAAAGATAAGGAGCCATTTCCGAATAAGAATTCTGACGTCTTTACAGCAGTTTCATAATCCGCTTCGGAGTGTGTACGGATGGTGATATCTTTTGCTAAGGCTTTCTGCACGGCACGTGTATGTGGAGCAGCATCATGTTCTGCTATGATAGCATCAATTTCTGCTTGGCTTTTTAGGGTAAATATCTTAATCCAGTTTTTCGCATCATCATCCGTTGTATTTAACCAAAACTGATAATATTTGAAGGGTGAAGTTTTCTTAGGATCTAACCAAATGGCACCTGATTCTGTCTTTCCGAATTTCTGACCATCTGCTTTTTTAATTAAGCTGGTCGTAATAGCGTAGGCTGTACCTTGGTCTTGCTTACGGATAAATTCTGTTCCTGTAACAATATTACCCCATTGGTCAGAACCTCCCATTTGAACTTTACAGTTATGGTGTTTCCATAAATAGTAAAAATCATAACCTTGAATTAGTTGGTATGAAAATTCTGTAAAAGACAATCCATTTTCACCTTCTAAGCGTTTTTTTACCGAGTCTTTTGCCATCATGTAGTTGACCGTTATCAACTTACCTACATCGCGAATAAAGTCTAAGAAACCGAAGTCTTTAAACCAATCGTAATTGTTCACCATCTTCGCATCTTGTTCGCCATCGCCAAAAGCTAAGAATTTAGCCAGTTGGCTTTGTAGACAAGCAACATTATGGTTTAATGTGGATTCATCTAATAAGTTACGCTCTGCAGATTTGAAGGAAGGATCGCCAATCATACCCGTTGCTCCACCTACCAATGCTACAGGCTTATGGCCAGCATTTTGAAAATGGATTAAGGTCATGATTTGTGTTAGGTGTCCTACGTGTAAGGAGTCGCCTGTGGGATCAAAACCAATATAGCCAGCTACTTGCTCTTTATTAAGTAAGTCTTCTGTTCCTGGCATAATGTCTTGAAGCATGCCTCTCCAACGTAGTTCGTCTACAAAGCTCATAGTTATACGGATTTATATTAAAATAATTGTTGCAAAGATAATAGATTAACCCGTATATTACTCTTGATTTGGCGATTTTCGCTGAAGAAAACTAATTTTATTACCGGATGAATTACCTGTCTCATTATTATTTCGATCGGTCTACAGTATGCCCTACAATTGTGGTAGGCACCGTCTTACCGGATTTACTTCGAAATGCTGATAGCCTCGTGAAAATACGCCCACAGCAGCATTTAGACTGTTTATTGAGAACAGCATCCAGCCATGATATATACACCGGTTGGAATAGGCACCTTGCTGTAGACCGTATTTTTCATAACTCCACTTATTTCTTTACACATACGAAAGCGTTAAAAGGGCTGCTTAGCGCCGTCCTAGCAGACCTCCCCATAAGGCCTTCATTTTTTGCACATATAGCCTTGGAGTTACTCTTAGATTACCAGCTTATCACGAAGCAGGAAGTTTCCATAGATGGCTTTTATAAACAGTTGCAAGCAGTGCCTGAGACGGCGTTAATAGATTTTTTTGCTTGTTGTGATTATGCTGCCGATAGGGTTTTTATACCTTACTATCATAAATTTGTGGGATGGTTGTATATCTATGATTATCAGGATCTGACTAAGATTGCCCGGATGCTGCTATCGATCTGTAAGCGGCTATGGAAATTCGATTATACAGAGGAGAAGGTGCTGGCGATTGCGGCCTTACTTTCGCAGTATGCTCAGGAGGAAATGGAAGATTATAGTCTGATCTATCAAGAAATTGAAGCGCAGCTCGTATAATTCTATTATTCCTACCAGCAAGGCAGTAAAAGGCTGATATTTTTAGTACTTTTGCTAGATTTTTAACCTTTTTATTAAAAGATAATTAAATGTGGAATAGACTCTTTCGCAAAAAGAATGTTGATCAAATTATAAAAGATGCCCAATCTGCAGAAGGGGCAGGCTTAGCTAAAGTCTTAGGCGTAAGAGACCTAATTTCCTTTGGTATAGCTGCCATAGTTGGAGCTGGAATATTTAGTACGATTGGCTTGGCGAGTTTTAACGGTGGTCCTGCCGTTTCTTTATTGTTTGTATTTGTGGCTTTCGCCTGTGTATTTACGGCCTTAGCCTATGCCCAATTTGCTAGTACGGTTCCTGTATCTGGGTCGGCTTACACCTATGCTTATGTCGCTTTTGGCGAGCTATTCGCTTGGATTATCGGTTGGGCTTTGGTATTGGAGTATGCCGTATCGAATATGGTTATAGCAATCTCTTGGTCTCAGTATTTCGTTTCGATGATGAGTGGCTTTGGCGTTGAGATTCCTAAGTGGCTCTGTATGGCACCGAGTTATGCACTAGAAGCACATGCGAAGTTTCTAGAGGTTGGCGTTGCAGGTCTTACTGGAGGAGATAAAGCCGCATTAATAGCCTTTCAAACGGCCCCACGGCTGGGTGATATTCCTATAATTTTTGATTTGCCAGCAGGATTAATCACCTTTTTTGTGACCTGGTTAGTATATATCGGTATTAAAGAGTCCCAAAGGGCCTCTAATTTTATGGTTATCGTTAAGTTGGGGATTATTTTAGCGGTGATCTGTGGTGGTGTATTTTATGTTAAGCCTGAGAACTGGACGCCATTTGCGCCTAATGGGTTGCAGGGCGTTATGGGATCTGTGGCCGCGGTATTCTTTGCATTTATCGGTTTTGACTCCATTTCCACAACTGCAGAAGAGTGTAAGAATCCGCAGCGTGATTTACCGAAAGCAATGATTTATTGTCTTTTGATATGTACTGTATTATATGTTGCCATCACCGTTGTCTTAACAGGGATGGTAAATTATAAGGAGTTAAATGTGAAGGATCCTTTGGCCTATGTATTTGAATATGTCGGTTTTGATCATATGGCGGGGATTATTTCGGTGACTTCAATTATTGCTATAACTTCCGCTTTGTTGGTATTCCAATTAGCGCAACCACGTATTTGGATGACTATGAGTAGAGATGGTCTTCTTTCGAAGAAATTTTCGAAGATTCACCCTAAATACAAAACACCTTCCTACGCGACGATTGTTACGGGTCTTGTCGTTGCTGTGCCTTCGTTATTCTTTAAGATGGACTTCTTTGTAGACTTAACATCTGTCGGTACATTCTTTGCTTTTATATTGGTATGCGCAGGGGTCTTATATATGGATTATTCAGGGTTATCGGAAAAATCTAAATTTAGAGTACCTTATGTAAATGGTAAATACATTGTTGGCTTAAGTTTTATTGCGGGGATAGTCCTTTTAAATGTCTACGGGCAGGAAGTGATTGCCGCATGGCGCGCGATGCCAATGCTGGAGATTCTGAAGCATAAAATATTGTTACTTATCTTTTGGATGACATGGTTTGGGCTGAGCATCTACAGTTATAAGATGAACTTCTCCTTACTTCCAGTTATAGGGATCTTAATAAATCTCTATTTGATGACGGAATTGGGGGCGAGTAACTGGCTGATATTTATCCTTTGGCTATTGGGGGGCTTAGTGATCTACTTTGTTTACGGCTATAAGAACTCTACTTTAAATAAGAATTTCGAGCGCGATGCGCAAGCAAAATTATAACAAAAAAAAACCTGAAGCTAAGCTTCAGGTTTTTTTTATAAGGTTGGATTTCTTAGAATCTCCACAGTAAGATGCGGGCAATCTTATTTCCTTGTTCAATTTTTATAACACGTACATCTTTAGCATTCGCTTTTTTAAGCTTATGTTCTAGAGTACGTACATTTTCACGGTGTGCCACTAATGTGGAGAACCATTTTACTTGCGTTCTAAAATATCTACTTTCGGCAATCATTTGTGTGATAAAAGCTTTCTCACCACCATCACACCATAGCTCAGAACCCTGTCCACCAAAGCTCATTTCCTTTTGTGTATCGTCTGAATTAGGGGTTATCTTACTTTTTATCTTACGTTCTGTTTGCGCTAAAGCCTCCAGTTGGGAGGAAAAGAATGGTGGGTTACAGATCGTGATATCGAATTTGTCTTCCGGTTGAATAATTCCACGGAAAATGTCTTTCGTAAGCTGCTGTCTAATCTGTACATTATTCTTCAGTACCGGATTAAGGCGTGCAATTTCAATCGCATTTTTATAAGCTTTCTTCACAATTTCTGAGCCTACAAAGCTCCATCCATATTCTACCGTACCGATAATAGGGTAGATACAGTTAGCTCCGACACCGACATCTAAGACATTGATTTGTGGTCCACGAGGAAGTTTTCCATTATTTTCTTCGGCTAAGATATCTGCGATATAGTGAATATAATCTGCACGCCCTGGAATTGGAGGGCATAGATTTTCTTTTGGAATATCCCAGAATTCAATGCCATAGCTTAATTTTAATAATGCTTTATTCAATGCCCTTACTGCATCAGGATTTGAAAAATCTATAGTTTTAACATTATTAGGGCTAATAAATACATGTTCTTTTAATTCTGGGAGCGCTGTCACCAGTTTATTGAAGTTATAAGAGTCGATGTGTTTATTACGCGGGTGTAGTTTTTTCTTTTGTTGCGTATTTGCAGGGGTATTGTTTATCATTATAAATTAATATTTGGCTCAAAAGTAAGACAATATTTGCATATATCGCTTATTCCTGAAAAAGATAAAGGCTACAAGATATCTTGTAGCCTTTAATCGTGGGGGAAGTAGGAATGTCTACGCTTAATTTCTGCGTGTTAATACGACTTCTGAAGTTTGTGGAATATTCAATGGGACGCGTTCAATAGTAACAAAGGATGCATCCAGTCCAAAGCCTTTTTCTTCGGAAAGGGAGAACCGTTTTAAGAAGCTATAGATCTCCAAGATAATACGTTCCTTCCAACTCAATTGGTTAGTCTTGGAGATTACTTTCTCCAGAACGACAAACTTAAAGTCTCCGGTGATTTTATGTCGCTTTAAGCTTTTGTATGGTGAGGTGATATCGATCTCCTTATTACGCACCATATCTTCAACTACTTTACGGAAAAGTAGGGATATACGCTGCTCCTCACGGAAGCCTAATTTGAAATCAATACGTATTAATTTTCCAGGAATAAGCTGTTCAATGGCATATTCACGGGTATGTGGGTGATCCATTACATCGACGTGTACTAACCAGTAAACATCCGCTCTTTTAGGTTTTTTATTTAATATAGAATAGATAATCTTGGCTTCTATTTCGGATTTGAAGTTCGCTGATGTAAGATATACCAGATGGGAGGCGTAGCGCGGTACTGTTTCATCATCTGATAAATCCGAGAGCACATCATAATAGTTGTCTACATTTATAAAGTTTACAAAACGATTCTTTATTCTTCTTGCTGCCCACCAAGCAAACATAACGGTAAACAGTAGGAAGGCTAATAAAAGTGTAAGCCAGCCACCATGTGCTATTTTCACACCGTTACCCACTAAGAATACTAATTCTAAACTAAGGTAGATCAGTAAGAATAGCCAGACGATAATACGGTTTACCTTCTTTAGGTGTAAGAAGTAGCCGATTAAAATTGTGGTCATCAGGAAGGTCATATTGATCGCTAATCCATAGGCAGCCTCCATATTGCTGGACTCCCCAAAGACGTAGATAATGACCATACAGCCTATCCAAAGGATAAAATTTATAGAAGGGACATACAATTGCCCTTTATGATCGGAAGGATAACGGATGGTAACTTTCGGCCATATATTAAGACGTACTGCTTCGGAAATTAAGGTAAAGGAACCTGATATCATTGCTTGGGAAGCAATCACGGCTGCAATGGTAGCAATCGCAATTCCATAGCCTATAAACCACGATGGCATAATAGCATAAAATGGATTCGTTTCCCCTAAAATTTGGTTCTCATGGTTTAACAACCAGGCGCCTTGTCCAAAGTAGTTTAATAGGAGTGCTATTTTCACGAAGATCCAGGAAATCTGAATATTATTCTTACCACAGTGTCCCATATCCGAATAGAGCGCCTCAGCTCCTGTCGTACATAGAAATACAGCGCCTACAATAAATAGCGCATTGGGATAAGCTATCAGCAGGTGAACAGCATAATACGGATTTAGTGCCTGTAATACTTCCGGAGCTTGGTCAATATAATTGAATCCTAAAATACCGAGTGTGGAGAACCAGATAAACATCATGGGCCCAAATATTTTCCCGACTACGGAAGTACCAAAGCGTTGGATAATAAATAGAAAGGAAATAATGACAATCACAATAGGAATCGTTGGCAGCCCTGGATACTGTATGCTTAGCCCTTCAATGGCTGAGGATATGGTAATTGCGGGGGTAATCATACCATCGGCAATGAGTGTTGCCGCACCAATCATCGCTGGGTATATCAACCAGGCGGCACGCTTCCTTACTAAGGAGAAGAGGGAAAGAATGCCTCCTTCACCTTTATTATCTGCACGGAGGGTGATAATAACGTATTTTACAGTTGTTTGTAACGTTATGGTCCAAAGCACACAGGACAATCCACCTAACACAAGATTACGATCAATCACTCCTTTGTTTAAGATGGCTTTGAAAACATAGAGGGGGGAGGTGCCTATATCACCGAAAATAATCCCTAAACTAATTAGTAGACCTGCTAAACTAACTTTTTGAAAACTACTTTTATTTGCTGCAGTCATTCGAAAAAAATATAATGTATTTTTAGTAAACGAGAAAACCGTTCTCTATGTTTTACGTTATTCTAAAATTCGGACTAAAGGTTGCATAAAAAATTGAATTGAGCAAGAGCTGTTAAAAATTGTTAAAAGATTTATGATTTATGTGCCTGAGAATAAAGTTGATTAAAAATATCCTAATTTTGTATAGGATTTGTGTAGGAAATAATTATATTTGGTTTAAACCATAAACCTTTAAAACCGTCCATATATGATATGAATATTAACATTAGAAATTTAGCTTTGTTATGCCTCACGCAAGTGATGCTTATAACGGCGAGCCTAGGTATAGCTAGCGCTGCTAATGCAGAAGTTCAGTCAGATTCTAGTTCGTCCAATCAAAAGTCTATTTATAATTATGTGCACGCTGATATTAAGAATATCCGAAGTAGATTCAGTGAATCTTCCGCTTCTGTCATAAAAGGTTCTTATATTACTGCAGATTCTGATAAATTGATTAATACCGTAAAAGTATTTTATAACCCTGTAGCGGATCAAATTTCTGTATCCTTTAAATTAGGAAAGCAGAATAATGTCGCTATTAAAGTGATGGATGCTTTAGGTAATGAAGCCTTGCAATTGCTCAATGCAAATTTGGAGGCAGGAGTACAAACCCTAACTTTTGAAACAAATAGTAAGCTGGCAACAGGCTTTTATTTTGTTCGAGTTGTAGCGGGATCCGAAACTGTTGTTAAACGTATTTCTATAAGATAAAAAACTTACATTTTATACCATAAAAAAGCCTGCTATCAATGATAGCAGGCTTTTTTTGTATTTTTATGCAGGTACCTCCAACCAGAGGCCATCTTCTTTTATAATATTTATAAGCTCATCTAAGGCATTCGCAGAGCTGACATTCTTCTTTACGACCTGCTGACCACGGTATAAGGTAATCTTATCAGGCCCTGCGCCGACATATCCGTAGTCGGCATCAGCCATTTCTCCAGGACCATTTACGATGCAGCCCATAATACCTATTTTCAATCCTTTTAGATGGTTGGTACGGCTGCGTATCATCTGGGTGGTTTCCTGTAAATCAAATAAGGTACGTCCACAAGAAGGGCAGGAGATATATTCAGTTTTTGAAATACGTGAGCGCGTAGCTTGCAGAATTCCAAAAGAGAGCGATACCAACTTATCTGTAGGAATTGCTGGAGAGTCAATCCATATCCCCGAACCTAATCCATCAATAAGGAGGGCTCCAAGATCTGTGGATGCATAGAGCTGTTGTTTTGAAATAGGCTCCTCAGGATCCATAATATCTCCTATTGGTCCCGAAAATTCGGCTTTGTCGTAGCTTCTTTTAATAAGTACAGGGTTGCTTAATCCTAAAGATTGGATATTTTGGAAAAATTGACGTTGATCAGCCATCCCATGGACGGCGGTAGTCGTTAAGATAAATACGACGGTCTTATCATTTTGGAAATTTTCAAATGCCTCGGTCTGCAAATCATCATTGCTAAGCGACACAAAATTTATTGCTGGATCCTTGATCGTCGCTTGTTGAAAACTGCTTAAATCAAAAATAGGATGTATGTTATGACGTTCCTTCAGAGATAGCCAAGTGCCATAATTGTATACTTGCTTTAAGTTGCCCGGCATAGTAAAGGAGGGAAGCTCATCGCCAAGGTATACAAAATCTACAGACTGCTCGCCCATATGGAATTTATCCAACAGCATATCATAACGATAGCCAACAGCATGTAGCGCTAAAGGGTCTTTTAAATTGGATTTGGAGATATCTACGAAAACGCGTGGTACAAGGGAGCCTCCAATAAAGGCATTTACCTCCTGCGATTCAAATGGTTTGGTGACAGGAATATCGGTGATTTTAAAGATATCCTTGCTAGGCTGTGCTGCGGCACGTTGGGTATAGCGCTTCACTAACGCAATCGCTACAGGCGCTTCCTTTTCAGGTTCTTCTGTTAAAGAGACCCTTACGGTATCCCCAAGGCCATCTTCTAAGAGGGTACCAATGCCTACTGCAGACTTCACACGTCCATCTTCACCGTCTCCAGCTTCAGTCACGCCAAGGTGTAAGGGGTAGTTCATCTGTTCGAGTGTCATCTTCTCCACGAGAAGGCGGTAGGCTTTCACCATCACCTGAGGATTGGAGGACTTCATGGAGATCACCAGGTTGTAGAAGTTCATATCCTCACACATGCGGATAAACTCTAAAGCAGACTCTACCATTCCTTCAGGCGTATCGCCATAGTGGCTCATAATACGGTCGGAAAGGGATCCATGATTGGTTCCTATCCGCAGGGCCGTACCATATTCCTTACAGATAGAGACGAGCGGCTTAAATTTTCCGTATATACGCTCCAGCTCCGCAGCATAGGCTGCATCGGTATAGGAAAGCTGATCAAATTTCTTCTTATCGGCGTAGTTTCCAGGGTTAATACGTACTTTCTCCACAATTCGAGCAGCTACTTCTGCGGCATTGGGGGTGAAGTGTATATCAGCTACAAGGGGTACCTTATAGCCACGTTTGCGTAGTTCATCTTTAATATTCGCGAGATTCTGTGCCTCCTTAATACTTGGAGCTGTAATACGTACATAGTCACAACCAGCGTCGACCATTTTGATAGTCTGCGCGACGGAACCTAAGGTGTCCATGGTATCAATCGTCGTCATACTTTGAATACGAATGGGGTTATCAGCACCCATTGGGATATCCCCAATTTGTACTTCCCTAGTTTTCCAACGCGAATAGGTCGTTTTGGAATCACAATAAATTCCAGGTAACGATAAAATATTAGATTTATCCATAATGATTACACAAAGTTAGCTAATCTTGTGCAAAACATTCACAAAAAATAAGTAGCTTCTCAGGATAATACCTATGTCCGAAAAAACTATCGCTAGCATTAGGTGTTATATAATGAATACTACAATAACCGTATATATATCACATATGTTCCTACATCATTTTGGTGCTTACTTACTATTACTTAAAGCTGTGTTTAAAAGGCCTGAAAAGGCGAAAATTTACTGGAAGGAGACCATGGCAGCTATGGTGGATATCGGTCTAGGCTCGCTCGGGCTTATTGTCATCATATCGACCTTTATTGGTGCCGTGATGACCATGCAGATTGCTTTTCAGTTAGTTTCTGATTTAATTCCTAATTCTATTATCGGGCAGATTAATCGGGATTCGAATATTTTGGAGCTTGGTCCTACGATATCCGCTTTGGTGTTAATGGGGAAGGTAGGCTCCTCCATATCCTCTCAAATAGGTTCTATGCGTGTTACAGAGCAGATTGATGCTCTGGAGATTATGGGTATCAATGCGCCAGGATATTTAATTCAGCCTAAGATTATCGCCGGTCTACTGATGATTCCAGCCTTAGTAATTATCGCTATTGGCTGTGCTATTGTTGGCGGTTTAATTGGGGGATCACTTTCAGGTGCTGTGACTGCGGCAGATTATATTATGGGGATCACAGAAAATTTTAATGGCTTTACAGTTACCGTAGCTATGGTAAAGGCTTTTGTTTTCGGTTTTATTATTACCTCTATTCCAGCTTATAAAGGCTTTTATGTTAGTGGAGGGGCTTTAGAAGTCGGGCAAGCGAGTACACAATCCGTGGTAATCGGGTGTATTTCTATTCTTGCGGCAGATTATTTGATTACAGCATTGATGTTATAATATGATTGAAATAGATAATATTCATAAATCCTTTGGACAGAATCACGTGTTAAAGGGTATTTCGGCGACTTTTCAACCTGGAAAGATCAGTCTTATTATTGGGGGATCTGGGTCGGGGAAGAGTACCTTATTAAAATGTATGGTGGGCCTTCATCAGCCTGAGCAGGGGCATGTTCGTTATGATTCCGCGGAGTTCACATCGATGAATTTTGAGCAGCGCGTACCTATACGTAAAGAAATAGGGATGTTATTTCAAAATTCAGCATTATTTGATTCCATGACTGTGGAGCAGAATATCATGTTTCCCTTGGATATGTTTTCCGACCTTTCTAAAGCTGAGAAGGTCGATCGTGCCAACTATTGCTTAGAGCGTGTTAACCTAGCAGGAAGGAATAAACTTCTTCCGGCGGAGCTTTCTGGGGGTATGAAAAAGCGTGTAGGCATTGCGCGCGCTATCAGCATGAATCCCAAGTATTTATTCTGTGATGAGCCAAACTCTGGGTTAGATCCAGAGACTTCCATCCTAATTGATGAATTGATACAGGATATTACCGCGGAATTTAACTGTACGACTATTGTTGTTACACATGATATGAATTCTGTGATGGGCATTGGAGAATATATTTTGTACCTGCATAAAGGCGAAAAGTTTTGGGAAGGTTCGAATAAAGATATGTTACGTGCTGAAGTTCCGGAATTAAATAACTTTGTATTCGCGAGTCCTTTAATGAAAGCAGCAAAGGAATCGTTATAATTCTTATCTTTGCAGCAAATTTTTTTGATTTTGACAAATACAGCAATACAATTATTAACGCCACAACACTGGAAAGATTACGAATTAATCGATTGTGGTAACTTCGAGAAGTTAGAGCGCTTTGGAAATTTAGTATTAATCCGCCCGGAGCCACAAGCCGTATGGCCAAAGACATTGGCCGAAGGGGAATGGACTAAACGCCATGATATTCGTTTTAAAGGACGTTCAGCGACTTCTGGAGAATGGGTGAAGAAAAATCCTAAAGGACAAGATAGATGGCATATCGAATATAAGAATACCGATGTAGCTATTAAATTCCGTTTGGGATTAACATCCTTTAAGCATGTTGGTATTTTCCCGGAGCAAGCGGTAAACTGGGATTATATTTCTGAGTCTGTAAAATCATTTAAAACGAAGAACCCACGTTTCTTAAATCTCTTTGCTTACACCGGTGGGGCTTCTCTAATAGCTAAGGCTGCGGGTGCAGATACTACACACGTAGATTCTATAAAGCAAGTTGTTACATGGGCTAATGAGAATCAAGAGATCTCGGGATTATCAGATATCCGTTGGGTAGTTGAAGATGCCTTGAAATTTGTGAAGCGTGAGTTGAAGCGTGGCAATACCTATCACGGTATTATCTTAGATCCACCTGCTTATGGACACGGTCCAAAAGGGGAGAAGTGGAAGTTAGAAGATCATATCATGGAAATGATGCGTGATGTCGTACAATTATTAGACCCTGAAGAGCATTTCTTAATTTTAAATTCTTATTCCTTAGGGTTTTCTTCTGTTATTGTGGAAAATTTAATCAAGACGGCATTTCCAAAAGTGGAGAATTTAGAGATTGGAGAATTATATCTGCAAGCTACGGCAGGACCGAAATTACCTTTAGGGGTATTTGGGAAGTTTCGCAAGTTTGCAAAATAAAGACTACATATACTAGAAAAAAAAGAGGATTCAACGTGAAAATGTTGAATCCTCTTTTTAGTTAGCGTTACTAATTAAGGTGCATCTCAATTAGTCCCAGGAAATCAAGCAAAGCCTAAATCCTTAATTTTCTGCTCAGCAAGTTGGAGTTGTGCCGAGACTTCTTCTTTTCTAGTGGTTGAGAGTAACGAAACCTGGTTTTTAAGATTTTCATAATATTGTATGCCCGTGAGCAGCTGTGCTTTAAACTTTTGCACATATTTTTCTTTCTTTTCAGTTACACTTTGGTAATTGATAGCGACATAGCTTGTCAAGTGTTCAATATAGAGGTTCAATTCATTGATAAAGAATAGGGGTCTCTGCACCTGATTGAGTAAATCTGTACGTCCATAGATATGGTTGACCATCTGATCTAAGGAATATTGACTTTTAAAATAAGCGATATTTGGTCCTGGACAGATGGATACTGCAGGCTCTTCTTTCTTCTGGAGAATATGATACTTGAGGTATGCTGGCGTAGCCAAGCCTTCACAGAGGCATGTTTTCTCTACGATGGTATTAAATTGCTGCTCGTAAGCTTGAGCATCTAAATTTTGTGTTTCCAGCTCCTTAATCTTTAGTTGCTGATACTGTCTGGAAGCCGTACAGATGGGCTCCGCTGTAAACTCGGTATTGGAAACTAAATATTTCTTCTTACAGGGATTTCCTGGGCGTCCCGCCTGAATACGTTGTAGGCGGCGCTTTTCCGCGGTACTTTGACGGAAGTTATTAAAAGGTACACCCAATGGGGAGGCGCCGCTAACATAGAAATCTGCTGCATTCGCTTGGATTAAATTTTCAATTGTTTCGGAATCCACCGCAGTGACTTCAGGAACCAATAGAAAGGGCGATCCCCATCCTGTGGCAGCCAACTGATAATGTTGTAATAGGAACTCATGCTCCTGTGCCGTACCGATGCCACCTTGGTAGGTGTACGCTATTGCGGGGGCTTCCTCCACTTGGAGTCCTCTTGCAGCAAGAGCTTCCTTGTAAAGTGGGAAGAGCGCTTCTAGTAGCTCCGTTCGCTTTGCTTTAAATTCCTCTAAAATAGGCCCTAGAAGGAGGCCTTCTGTAGCAAAGGCATGTCCTCCGCAGTTGAGTCCTGATTCAATACGAAATTCACTTACCCAAAGACCTTTTTTAGCAAGGAATTTAGCTTGTATAAAGGCTGAGCGAAAGTCTGAAACTTTTAGGATAATGAATTTTTGGTGCTCAGCCTTTAAATGGGGTATAAATTGCGGAAATTCCGCGATGTAACTGTATAGTTTGGGGTTTAAGCCTGCAGAAAGCACGACGGAAGAATTTATTTTAGCCTGTGCGAAGCCGCGAATTGCCGCAAGGGCATCACTAAACTTTTCAGCTAATGCTAAGCCATGGCTATCGAAATTAAGCTTGTCCACCTTCGCCATAATATTAACGTCAATATTTCCGGGCTTAATCGAAGCTTTAAGCTCGGCGATCAGTTCCTTCTGAAGGTTGCTAGCGAGCTGTGGTTCAGATTTTAATAGTTGGTAGCGGAGCTTTGCTGGATGCTTTTCTGGCAGCAGTGCAAAATAGCGATTTAAATTTTCTGAGTTCTCAAAATCTCCGGCTTGCATCGCTTGCAGCTGCTCATCAATAATTTCCTGCATCAAATTTAGGTAGGCTGTAATTCGAAGGGCGCGTGCATCATCCTGTGTAGCATCAATAGCAATATAAGGCCTTTCAAACTGCTCACAGTAGTAAGCGCGCATTCTTTCAATGAGTGTGTCATCGACAATAGATACGACGGAAGATATTCCATATTGAGCGACCTTGAGTGGGGTGTCTATGGAAAAGGCTAAACCTAAAACGGGGATATGGAATGAATGACTCATCTGTATTAGTTGCAAGTATTTTTACTGCTACTAAGTACCTGCTTTTCAGTCGCAAAAAAAATGTCGGTAGAGCGTTTAATTAGTGATGTTTGTCATTATAAACGATATTCAGTGTTTTAAATTGGAAAATTTTCTTAGAAGTTATTACTCATCTGGAATATTAACCAAAAAAAGATATGATTGATTAACCACCTTCCTAAACCCGCTATTCGAAAACAATGGTTCTATTCCCATGAATAAGTACACGATCTTCTATCACAAACTGCAAAGCTTTCGATAAGACCGCCTTTTCTACCTCTTTACCTGCGGTAACCATATCTTTCACTGTAAACGTATGATTTACGCGGCGTACATCCTGCGTGATAATAGGTCCCTCATCCAAGTCATCGGTAACAAAATGTGCTGTGGCACCGATAATCTTTACGCCCCTTGTGTGGGCCTGCTTATAGGGGTTTGCCCCGATAAAGGCTGGTAAGAAGGAATGGTGTATATTAATAATCTTTCCTTTAAAGTGTGCTACGAAGGCAGGGGAAAGGATACGCATATATTTCGCTAAGATAATATAATCGGGCTGGTAGGCATCTATCTGTTGAATAATCTCCTGCTCAAAATCCTCCTTAGACTTTTCGATATGGCTAATATGATGGAAGGGTATTCCAAACTTTTCCGTGAATGGCGCTAAGTCCTGATAATTTCCGATAACGGCAGAGACTTCGGCGCCTAGCGTCTCAAAATTATCACGCACTAGGATGTCGGCTAAACAGTGATGTTCCTTAGTGACAAGCACCACCAAGCGTTTCTTCTGAGTAGGGTTGACAAGTATTGTTGCTGCGCTAGGGAGTAAGGCTTGCAAGTCTTTTTCAAGACTTTGTTGGTCTAGAAGATCACCATGGCATACAATACGGGCGAAAAACTTATTAGCATCCTCATCAACAAACTCGCGCATGGCAACGATATTAAGCTTATGGGAGGCAATGATATTGGAAATAAGTGCTACTAAGCCTAGGGCATCGGTGCAGTCGATTAAGATTAAGGTAGGTTTGGTCATTTTTAGTAGGTGATAGGTAGGGGGAAAATAAAGTCGGTGCTAAGCGCCGACTTTATTTTTTAAGACTTCCTCTAAGTCTAATTCCACACGTAGGTTATCTACGATATGCTTTTGTCTTATAGGCGTATTCTTACCCATATAATATTCTAGGAGCTGCGCTATTTTCATATCCTTAGAAAGTATTACAGGATCTAGGCGCATGTCTTTACCTATAAATAGGCCAAATTCTGACGGCGAAATTTCCCCTAAACCTTTAAATCGGGTGATCTCTGGCTTAGCGCCAAGCTTATCAATAGCACGGATACGTTCCTCATCGGAGTAGCAGTAGATAGTTTCCTTCTTATTGCGTACACGGAATAGCGGCGTTTGTAAGATAAATACGTGACCAGACTTTACTAAGTCTGGGAAAAATTGTAGGAAGAATGTCAGCAGCAGGAGGCGAATATGCATTCCATCGACATCGGCATCCGTAGCGATAACAATGTTATTATAACGTAAGCCATCTAAGCCGTCTTCGATATTTAGGGCATGCTGCAGCAAGTTAAATTCTTCATTTTCATAAACAATTTTCTTCGACATGCCGTAGGAATTTAAAGGCTTCCCCTTTAAGCTGAATACCCCTTGCGTCTGCACATCGCGCGATTTTGTGATAGATCCCGATGCAGAGTCCCCCTCCGTGATAAAGAGTGTTGTCTCTTGGTTGCGCTCATTCTTATCAGAAAAATGTACTTTGCAGTCACGCAGCTTACGGTTATGTACAGAAGCTTTCTTAGCGCGTTCATTGGCTAATTTTTTGATACCTGCAATATCCTTACGCTCACGTTCAGACTGTAATATACGCTTTAATAGTGCGTCAGCTGTATCCGTATTTTTGTGTAAATAGTCATCTAAAGCTTTCTTTATAAAGTCATTGATGAAGGTACGTACCGTAGGACCATCCGGACCAATAGCCTGAGAACCTAATTTTGTTTTCGTTTGTGACTCAAAGACAGGTTCTTGTACTTTGATGGCTATCGCGCCGATGATGGAGGCACGAATATCTGCGGCTTCAAAATCTTTTTTATAAAATTCACGGATCGTCTTGGCAATAGCTTCACGGAAGGACGCCTGATGCGTTCCTCCTTGCGTAGTATGCTGCCCATTGACAAAAGAGTAGTACTCCTCACCATATTGTTGACCGTGGGTAATAGCAAGCTCAATATCTTCGCCTTTCAGGTGGATAATGGGGTAGCGCATAGAATCTGTATCTATGTTGCGCTCCAGAAGGTCCTTTAAACCATTTTCCGACAGGAACTTTTGGCCATTAAAATTAACTGTTAAGCCCGAATTTAGGAATACGTAGTTCCAGATCATATTTTCTACAAACTCCAAGCGGTACTTGTAGTTTCTAAAAATACTTTCATCGGGGTAGAAGGTGACCGAAGTACCATTCCTTTGGGTGGTATCTTTCTCCTCATCGGTCAGCAGCTCACCCTTACTAAAGGTCGCTATACGCGTTCTATTCTGGCGGTAAGACTGCACGGTAAACTGGTCCGAAAGGGCATTCACCGCTTTGGTACCAACACCGTTCAAACCTACAGATTTCTGAAAAGCCTTACTATCGTACTTTCCTCCAGTATTAATTTTTGAGACTACATCTACCACAGATCCAATAGGGATACCGCGTCCATAGTCACGCACAGTAACTTTATTATCATTGACAGAAATATCAATGGTCCTTCCTGCGCCCATTACAAACTCATCAATGGAGTTATCGACAACTTCCTTCAGCAGCACATAAATACCGTCATCATACGCAGAACCATCGCCCAATTTCCCGATATACATACCAGGACGTAGGCGGATATGTTCCTTCCAGTCGAGTGATCGAATACTATCTTCGTTATAAGTCGTCATAATTATTTTGAATCAAAAATCGAAAGCAAAAATATAAAAAAAATAACTAAAAATACTAGCATTTAGCAATATGACCTTCTCCCGCTCGCTGCCAAGAGCGCATAAAAAAAGTGGAATGTCACCATTCCACTGCTTATATTATTATAGTTGGGGATGCTTATCTCCCAAAATCATCTTGTATACGAACGATATCATCCTCATTAGAAGGGTTGTCGCTATCCGTATGTTGCCAGATTTCTGCTAAGATAGCGAAGTCTTCAAGGCCTACTAAACGGTGGCGCTCTCCTTGTCGTAATTTAATGATATCTCCCGGTTGTAGCTGACGCACCTTTTCCTCGGCATCTGTCTCCGAAGTGATGACGCCAACATGCCCATCAATGACGCGCCAAATTTCCGCACGACGGTGGTGATACTGCCACGAAAGGCGCTTATGAGGTGCTACAATTAAAATTTTTGGACTTAACTTTCCTGAGATTTTTAAGTCTTGAATACTCAAGCCCTCAAAGAAGCTGTCAGAAAATTTCTGCGCTTGCTCCTCATTAATTACAAAAAATCCTCCCCAAGGGCGTGTTTGATCTTGCTTGTCAATTTCAAATCCCTTTTCAGTAAGTAATTTTTCAGCTTTTTCAAAAACTGATGATTTATCGACTATACTCATAGTGCTAAGTTTAAAGTTCGTAGGCTAATATCTGAATTTTCTTTAATAGTTTACATAAAATATTAGCGCATCCCTTTTTTACGAGTTCCGCATGACGGAGGTATACGTTACAATAATCGCTAATAGCTGTTTTTTTTTACGCTGCAGAAAAGTGTTTTTTTTACTGGAAAATAGTTTGCCTACCCTTAGTTTGTGGCTATATAACTACTTTTTGGTTAGCTGTTTAACTAATTTAGTTTCGCTTTTTCCATGGGTTTATCGCTTCGTAACTAGGTCATATTCCTTTCTTTAACAGTAAAATAGTTGGCTCTTTCGAAATCATAATCAAGAAATTATTCTAGCTTTGCCCGCTGAAAAAAATCACATTACTTTTCAGTATCATGAAAAACATCTTAATAGGATTCTTGCTTATTCCTATGTTTTGGAGCTGTTCTGTCGATTCAGACAAGAAGAAGGTTCAACAAGAAGTAATTACCACAATTGAGGCGCAAGTGATACTTCCGACCTATAAGATGCTTTACGAACGGGTACTCGACTTACAGTTCTCCGTTGAAAAGCTCGATGTTGCCGATAGCGATGCACTTTTACATGCGCGGGATTCTTGGCTTGCAGCAAGGGAGATCTGGGAGCAGAGTGAGGGCTATATCGTCAACTATGCCGCCGTATCACATCTCAAATATCAGTTGGATAAATATACCTTAGCTAAAGATCTAAATGAGCATAAAACCATTGCTCAGGGAGCCTATCAGCAGCTAGAGGAGCTCCTTTGGGGACAAGCAGGGAAGAAGCAAGCGGAAGATTTGACGAATGAAGAGCTCTTAGCAATGAATAATGCCGCCCTAGCCATTGCCGTTAGTACGCAGAAGTTGCTACAGCATATCCATACCGAATTGGGCGCCTCTCCTTTACAGCAATCTTCAGAAGTCTCCAAGCATACATACTGCCGCCAGAGGATGCAACGCTATATCGTTAATATGTTAGATTTAACAGCCGATATTATGCATGCGAAAATTGATGTTCCCTTTAACACTTCAGCAACGACTCTTGCGGATATGGAGTTGGAATCACAGTACTCTGACAACGCTAAGTTTGACATCATGAATAATATGCTAGGCCTGGAGCGCTTATATTTAGGTAATTTAGACAAGGATATAAACGATGGCTTAAGTGCTTATGTGCGTTCCGAGAATGAAGTCTTAGATATGCAGCTCACGGAGGCTATAGCGGAATCCAAACGCGCTATTGCAGGGCTTCCTGAATCCTATGCTATGGCGCTAACGCACGATCGCGATGCCCTTAGCTTCGCTAAGTATAAGATAAAAGTTGTACACGACTTAATCCAGGATGAACTATTACCGATAGTACAGACATTATAAGTAATATAAAATGTTATTTTTGTAAAGATACCCCACAAGGTATCTTTTTTTTATTCAATACGTAATTTTTTCTTTGATGAGTGGACTTAAATTAGATAGCAGCAATGAAGCCTTTATGCAGGCTGTTTCTTTTGTTAACCAGACAAACCAGAATATATATTTAACGGGTAAAGCCGGAACAGGAAAAACAACGTTTTTGAAATATATTCGGGAGCACTCCTACAAGAAAATGGCGATTACCGCCCCGACAGGGGTGGCGGCAATGAATGCGGGAGGTACGACCCTACATTCTCTTTTCTGGTTGCCCTTTGGGACTTTTATCGAAGACTATGAAATTAATTGGAATGATGAACAGCATCATATTTACAATAAAAGCAAACTTTTTAGCACCATAAAATTAACGAAGCAGCGTCGCGCATTACTGCAGGAAATTGAGCTTTTAGTCATCGATGAAGTTTCGATGGTGCGTGCCGATACCTTAGATGCCATTGATGTTATCCTGAAATCTGTGCGTCGTGATATGCGCCCTTTTGGTGGATTACAGGTGCTCTTTATAGGTGATTTATATCAGCTTCCTCCCGTGGTAAAAGACCACGAATGGAATGTGTTAAAGGATCATTATGCGGGGGTATTCTTCTTTAATGCGAAGGTAATCCGTCAGCATCCTCCGGTCATGCTAGAGCTAAATAAAATCTACCGCCAGAAAGACGAAAAATTTATCCATATCTTAAATGGTATTCGTAATAACAACTGCGCTGCAGAAGATCTTCAAGCCCTAAATTCATACTATAAGCCTGATTTTGTCGCTTCGCAGAAGGATCAATATATCACGCTAACCTCACATAACCGATTAGCAGATAAAATAAATCAGGAAGCTTTGACAGCCCTCGGGGGAAAATTATTAAATCTGAAAGCCGTCGTGAAGGATGACTTTTCCCAAGGCTCCTTTCCGGCAGAAGAGATTCTCTCCCTGAAAGTCGGTGCTCAGGTGATGTTTATTCGGAATGATAGTGGGGAGGATAGAAAATATTTTAATGGGAAAATAGGAACCGTTAAGGAGGTAGATTTACGCCTTTCTCTGGTTACCGTTTCTTTTAGTGATGGCTCTGAAGATGTCAAAGTAAAGCGTGAAACTTGGGAGCACATAAAATATAATTATGATAAAGGCCAAGATCAGATTAAAGAAGAGGTCATGGGGACATTTTCACAATATCCCCTGCGCTTAGCCTGGGCTATTACGATTCATAAATCCCAGGGATTAACTTTTGAAAAAGCAATTATCGATGCGGGTACCTCCTTTGCTGCAGGGCAGGTGTATGTCGCACTCTCCCGATTGACAGGACTGGAGGGCTTGGTATTACGCTCCCCAATTCCGGCACATTCCATCCGTACGGACTATCAGGTGATAGACTTTGCGAATTATATGGCTGCACAGCAAAATACAGCTGCAATCTTGGAAAACTGCCAACGTAACTACCTCGGACAAATCCTTATGGATTCTTTTCGCTGGGATTTTATTTCTGAGCAGTGTCAGGGGCTGCTGTCGGCAACAAAAGATAAGAATATTGATGCTAAAGAGGAGGCGCTAGCATTTTGGACGCTGCTAGCAACGGAATTAGTAGGCCTAGAGAAGGTGGCTCATAAGTTTATCAAGTTACTATATGGGCTCTTACAGCAAACGGAAGCTTTAGATTATGCGCTAATTGGGGAGCGTACCGATGCTGCGGTGAAATGGTTCTTACCAAAAATTGATGAAGCACTCATTGCTCCCGTTACCAAGCACCGTGCAGATTGGGAGATTAAAAAGCGTACGAAGAAATATATTGATGAGGTCAAAGAATTTTTATTAGATATCAAGCGCAAGCGTGAGCAGCTGCAGCAATGTCTGATTATATCGGCGTCTATTGCTAAAGGTGAAGCCTTGCAGGCTGTGTTGCAGCAAGCTGAGGAGCATGCTAAGTCTACACTCAAGGAGGATTTGCCTGCCGTAGGGGAGGATGCACCAACGAGCACCGGGAAAATAGATACGAAGAAGGCTTCCCTAAATCTCTTTCTAGAAGGACTTACGATTGAGGAAATCGCCGTGAAGCGTGGCTTGGTGAAAGGGACAATCTATGGGCATCTAATAAATTATGTAGGCGAGGAGATTGAAGCTACACAGCTTATTGGAGAAGCTAAATTAGCGCGTATTATCGCTGTAATAAAAGCCAATCCAGATAAATCTTCCTCGGAGTTAAAAATGATCCTAGGGGCAGATATTGATTACCCCGATATCCGTATCGGACAAAAAGTTTTAGGATTATAATAATATTATATAAAGCTGTATCTTTGGCACGCAGCGCAGGAAAAACGGCTTTTTTAGCCTTTAATACAATGTTTTATGAAAGGTTCCGAAAAGAAGCCTAATAAATGGCTGGTATTTACTTCGATGTCTGCACAGATGGTTGTTACCATCTATCTGTTTTATTTGCTGGCCAGTTGGTTGGATAGTAAATATCATTTCACGAGTGAGCGCGTTGTCCCATTGATTACCATGCTAGGTGTAGTGATCTCCATCTATCAGGTTATTCGGCAGGCCAATAAAATGAATGAAGAATGAAGAAATATATTTTTAGTGTTTTAGCCTTATTGGGGGTAACGGTAATTTGTCTGGGATTACATTATTTCATCCTACAATCTTTGGGAAAGATGGCAATGTGGGCTTCCGTAGATTACAGCTTATGGGGGATGTATGGCTTCCAAGTGGTCGTTTCCTTAGTAGGGATTATCATCTTAGGATTGATGGCTGAGGTTATGCCTAAATGGTTGGGATTTATCTTTTTGGGGACGATGACGTTAAAACTTGTCTTCAATTATATTTATATCGCGAAGGGATTAGAAGTTCCGGCTGCGGATTTCATTAAATTTAACTATTTTGCAGCCTTTGTAATCTACTTTGTATTCGATGTTTTTGTAGCCTATCGTGCTATAAATCAGTGGGGAGAAGTAGGGGTTGATAAAAAATAAAAAAAAAGTTCCTATATGGACCTTTTTATGGTTTATAAATACTAATTTTGCAAAAAAATATAACAATAATGTCACAAAACATGGTGAGCCTTAAACGAACACTAAAATACTTCGCGGTAATCTTACTTTCCGTAGCACCATTTTTATCAAAAGCTGAACAAGCTCATGATGCAAGTGCTGCTGCTCCAACAGAATCGGAGAAAATTTCAGCGCATATCGATCACCATTTACAAGATGATTACTACTTCACATTCTTTGCGGATGAAGAAGCAGATGTAAAGTATGGTTTCTCTTTACCTGTTATTTTAATTGACAATGGTTTAAAAGTTTTCATGGCTTCCGAGTTTGATTACGGTAAAAAAACTGTTGAAAAAGATGGTCAATTTTATGCTTTATCACACGGTAAAATCTACAAAACAGATGCTGCTGGTACTTTGTCATACGATGATCACCACCACATTACAAATGCTAAACCCTTAGATTTCTCCATAACGAAGAATGTTGTAGGTTTATTATTAACAGCGGTAATTTTATTTGTTTTATTTATCGGCTTAGCAAAAACGTACAAAAAAGGTGCTAACAACCTTCCAAAAGGAGCAGGTCGTGCATTAGAGCCTTTGGTATTATTTGTACGTGATGAGATGGCAATTCCAAATATTGGCTTGTCAAAATATAAGCAATTTATGCCTTATTTATTAAGTATTTTCTTCTTAATTTTGGTATTAAATTTGATTGGATTAACACCGCTAGGTTTTAACGTTACAGGAAATATCTCCGTAACATTATGTTTGGCCTTATTTACATTTTTCATTATCCAATTCAAAGCGAACAAAGACTACTGGAAGCACATCTTTTGGATGCCAGGTGTTCCTGTTCCTATGAAGATCGTCTTAGCACCTATTGAGGTCTTAGGGATGTTCACAAAACCTTTCTCTTTAATGTTGCGTTTATTCGCTAACATTACAGCAGGTCACTCAGTAGTGATGGGGTTAATTGCTATCGTTTACTTATTCAAAACTGATTTAACAGTTGGTGGTTCGGTAGGTGTATCGATGATTTTAACCTTATTTATCATGTTTATCGAGCTTCTTGTAGCATTCTTACAAGCGTTTATCTTTACCATGATGTCTTCATTATTTATTGGTATGGCGGTTCAAGACCACCATGATGAAGATCACCACTAGTAGTATTAAATTGAATTTTTTTTTTTATTAAATAAATAATAGTTATGATTCCAAGTATTGTTGGTGCCGGCTTAATCGTAATCGGCGGTGGTTTAGGTTTAGGTAAAATTGGTTCTTCTGCAATGGAAGCTATCGCTCGCCAACCAGAAGCAGCTAGTAAAATCCAAACTGCAATGATTATCATTGGTGCATTATTAGAAGGTTTAGCATTCGGTGCTTTAATCTTAGGTAAATAATCACTAAGCATGTAAACACTATTCATGACGATTGGTCATGAATAGTGTTTTTAATATTTAACAAAATAAAAATTATATATATAAATTATCGATGGAAAAGTTAATTGAACAGTTTTCTTACGGTTTGTTTTTTTGGCAGTTAATCATCCTTCTAATTGTAGTCGTACTTTTGGGTAAGTTTGCATGGAAGCCAATTGTAAATGCCTTAGAAGAGCGTGAAGAGGGTATATCTTCAGCCTTAGCACAAGCTGAAAAAGCAAGATTGGAAATGTCCCGTTTAGTAAACGAGAATGACCAATTATTAAAAGATGCGCGTGCGGAACGTGATATTATCTTAAAAGAAGCGAAAGAACTGAAAGATAAAATTGTTGTTGAAGCGAAGAATCAAGCTCAAATCGAAGGAGCGAAATTAATCGAACTAGCGAAAAAAGAAATCAACGATCAAAAATTAAAAGCATTGGCGGAAGTAAAAGGTCAAGTTTCTACTTTATCTTTAGAAATCGCTCGTGCTGTCTTAACGAAAGAATTTGAAAACCAAGGTAAACAAGATGAGCTTGTAGCTGACTTGTTGAAAGATGTTAAGTTAAACTAATTGGTCACTCAAATTATTCATAGATATGTCAGTATTTAAAGTTGCATCCCGTTACGCGAAATCATTAATTGATTTTGCGCAAGAGCAAAATACATTAGAGGCTATCAAAGCGGATATGGTTCAGGTCATCAATACCTTTGAAGGTAGCCCTGAGTTAAAAGCAGTTTTGAAAAACCCAATTATTGCTGATGCAAAGAAGCGTACTATTTTAGAAGCTTTATTTCAAGGTAAAGTTCATGCTACAATTTTAGGCTTTTTCAATATTATGATTAAAAAAGGACGTGCAGACGTCGTGGTAGATACAGCGAAAGAATTTATCGAAGCGTATAACCTCGTTACTGGTGTCGTGAAAGCTACCGTAACATCTGCTGCAGCACTTTCGGAAGCGAACTTAGCTGCCCTAAAAGCGAAAATTGCACAAGAAATCAATAAGGAAGTTATTCTTACGAACGTAGTGAATGCGGATTTAATTGGTGGATTTGTAGTAACCGTTGGAGATCGTCAAATTGACGCTTCTGTAGCTGGTAAATTAAATAAAATAGAACGTATTTTTAATAATCAAGGCGCGTAATAGCCCGCGATTTTTTAGATTAAAATAAATCAAGAACCCCTTATAAAAATTACAATGATAGAGGTAAGACCAGATGAAGTTTCGGCAATCTTAAGAGAGCAATTGTCAGGCTTTAAATCAGAAGCCGAACTTGAAGAAGTGGGTACCGTATTGTCCGTAGGTGACGGTATTGCGCGGATTTACGGCTTAACTAAAGTTCAGTCCGGTGAGTTGGTTGAATTTGATAACGGATTACAAGGTATCGTATTAAACTTAGAAGAAGACAACGTAGGTGTTGTACTTTTAGGTTCTTCAGATACGATTAAAGAAGGTGATACCATCAAACGTACAAACCGTATCGCATCCATTAAAGTGGGTGAAGGTATGTTAGGCCGTGTGGTAAATACTTTAGGTCAGCCAATTGATGGTAAAGGACCTATTGCTGGAGAGACTTATGAAATGCCAATCGAGCGTAAAGCGCCAGGGGTATTATTCCGTCAACCAGTAACTGAACCTTTACAAACAGGTATCAAAGCTATTGATGCGATGATTCCAGTTGGTCGTGGTCAACGTGAGTTAGTGATCGGTGATCGTCAAACTGGTAAAACTGCCGTTTGTATCGATACCATCTTAAACCAAAAAGAATTTTATGAAGCAGGTCAGCCTGTATTCTGTATATATGTTGCGGTAGGTCAAAAGAACTCTACAGTAGCGAATATCGTACGTACGTTAGAAGAAAAAGGTGCTATGGCTTATACAGTTGTAGTTGCAGCTTCGGCAGCAGATCCAGCTCCTTTACAATTCTACGCGCCAATGGCGGGTGCTGCAATCGGTGAATTCTTCCGTGATACAGGTCGTCCAGCGTTAATCGTATATGATGATTTATCAAAACAAGCGGTAGCATACCGTGAGGTGTCTTTATTATTAAAAAGACCTCCAGGACGTGAAGCATACCCAGGTGATGTATTCTACTTACACTCTCGTTTATTAGAGCGTGCAGCGAAAATTAACTCTTCGGATGAGATTGCGCGTAACATGAATGACTTACCTGCTTCTATTAAGCACTTAGTAAAAGGTGGTGGTTCATTAACAGCCCTTCCTATTATTGAGACACAAGCTGGTGACGTTTCTGCATACATCCCTACAAACGTTATCTCCATCACTGATGGTCAGATCTTCTTAGAGTCTAACTTATTCAACGCCGGTATCCGTCCAGCAATTAACGTAGGTATCTCGGTATCTCGTGTAGGTGGTAACGCGCAGATTAAATCGATGAAGAAAGTAGCGGGTACATTGAAATTAGATCAAGCACAATTCCGTGAGCTAGAAGCTTTCGCGAAGTTTGGTTCTGACTTAGATGCAGCCACAAAATCTGTATTAGATAAAGGTATTCGTAACGTACAAATCTTGAAACAAGGGCAATACGCACCAGTTTCTGTAGAGAAGCAAGTAGCAATTATCTATGCTGGTACGAAAGGTTTATTCCGTTCGGTACCTGTTGATAAAGTTTCTCAATTCGAAGAAGAATACTTAACAGCATTAGAACAACGTCACCCTGAAGTTTTAGCAGCCCTTAAAGCTGGTAAATACACAGATGAGTTAACAGCAGTTTTAGACACAGTAGCTAAAGAATTAGCAGCAAAATATTAATTTAGATAGCACCGCAACTCTCGAGTAGCGGTGCGAATCTATCATTCTAAGTATGGCAAATTTAAAAGAAGTAAGAAACCGAATCACGTCGGTATCATCCACGCAGCAGATTACAAAAGCTATGAAAATGGTTTCTGCAGCAAAATTAAAACGTGCGACGAATGCGATTGTGCAATTACGTCCTTATGCCAATAAACTAAGAGATATTTTAGCTGACGTTTCTGCTTCTGTAGAAGGTAGTAATTCGCCATTCACGAAAGATCGTGAGCCTACAAAAGTGTTAATTGTCGTGCTATCTTCCAACAGAGGATTAGCGGGAGCCTTCAATATGAATGCTATCAAGACAACGAACAATTTAATCGCAAGCAAATATGCTGACCAATTCCGTAATGGAAATGTAAGCATCTTAGCTATCGGTAAGAAAGGTCATGACTTCTTCGAAAAAAGAGGCTATAACGTAGTCGGTAACCACAACGATCTATTCAATAACTTAAACTTTGAGAATGCATCGAAAATTACCGAATATATCATGCAAGAATTTAAAGAAGGTAATATTGATCGTGTTGAAGTGGTGTACAACCAATTTAGAAATGCAGCAATGCAAATCTTAACTTCCGAACAAATTTTACCTTTATTGCCTACAGTGAAAGATGAAGCACAAGCTGCAGCAAACACCGTAGATTATATTATTGAGCCTTCGAAAGAAAAAATTATTGAGGAATTAATTCCTAAAGCAATTAAAACTCAATTGTATAAAGCAGTATTAGATTCGCATGCTTCAGAGCATGGTGCACGTATGACAGCGATGGATAAAGCAACAGAAAATGCAGGTGATTTAATCAAAGCATTGAAATTGTCTTACAACCAAGCACGTCAAGCGGCTATTACGACGGAATTAACCGAAATCGTTTCGGGTGCAGCAGCACTTTCCAACGGATAATCTTATAGGCATTTCAAAAATTGTGTAAGCAATTTTAAAACTATATAAAGTCAGCCATTCTTAATGAATGGCTGACTTTTTTTTTGAGCTAATAGCCCCCTTATTATTTTAGCTAAGTTAATTTACGTATATTTTGAAATTTAAACTATTTTTGTGCTATGAGCGTTGAAACTGAACAAGAAACCTTTACCCTAGCAGAGATTTTAGCCGTCGTAAAAGAGTCTAATAAGCTGATTTTATGGAATGATGAAACGAATACTTTTGACCATGTGATTCACTGCTTGGTGAAGCATCTGCAATATACCGAGAAGCAAGCCGAGCGCATTGCATGGAAAGTTCACACGGAAGGAAAATGCACTGTTCTTGAAGGGTCCTATACGGAAGTGGAAGTATACCGGAAAATATTGAAGTCCGAAGGATTGACCGTTTCCCTAGCCTAAACTATTTTCCATACACCAAACTCGCATAGCGATTCAATCCAGTATATCGCTGTGTTCTAGGGGAAATAGCTAGAGGAAATATTACTGAGCTGACATAGTTTTACGGGCATACGGTTTTTTTCGATGTAGTAATCTACTAATTTCGATGTAATAATCTAGTAATAATGTAGTTACTAAACCTGAATTTGTAGCGTGCTACTTATAATTTGTATATCTTGAAGCTTTAAAGACATTTAACTATGGCCCTAGCTTCTACGAAATTATATATTTCCGCATCTATACTGCTCTTAGCAACCCCTTCCTTATCCCAAGCTCAACAAGCACTAATCAAAGGTTTATTAGTCGATAAGGAAACGGGATCTCCCATCTCTTCGGCTTCATCAGCCCTGCTTCAGCAAAGTAATAAATCATACGTTAAAGGCGCTCAATCCTTAGACAATGGTAGCCTAACATTTACTGATTTGGCTGCAGGAACGTACGCTGTACGCATTAGCTATGTAGGCTATGAATCTATTCTTAAGGAAAATATTACCGTGAAATCGGGTCAGCAACTGGATTTAGGTAAGATTGTGCTTAGCCCCTCGGGGGAATTGTTAGCCGAAGTACTTGTCGAAGGGCGTGCGCCAGCAATGCAGATTGGGGTAGATAGGAAAATATTTAATGTCGCTCAGTCCATGGTTTCTGTCGGTGGTACTGCTTCGGACTTATTAGCAAATGTACCCACTCTGCAAGTGGATATGGATGGCGCTGTGCAGCTGCGCGGCTCAACCTCAGTCAAAATATTAATTGACGGTAAGGAGTCTGCCATGGCTGGATCAAATATTACTGCCTTACTCCAATCCATGCCCGCAAATTCCATTGAACGTGTAGAGATTATTACCAATCCTTCTTCGAAATACGATGCCGAAGGACAGTCTGGTATTGTTAATATTGTGCTGAAGAAAAATATACGTACAGGCCTAAATGGAACGGCTAATGTCTCCGCAGGCTCCTACAACAATTATCAAGCGGGAATCGCCTTAAACTACCGTGATAATAAGGTGAATTACTTCGGTAACTATACCTATAACCGTAGGAATATGGTCGGTGATGGTAAGCGTAATAATACCTATTCCAATGGCTCACAAATAAATAATAATACGGAGTCCTCCAGAAAGACAAACTCCCATACGGTAAAAGTCGGTGTCGACTATTACCTGGATGCGAAGACCACCCTCGGTCTTTCCTCGAATATCTCCCTACGTGATAATAACCGTGATCAAGATATTTTCTACAACTACCTTAACCACCCTATTTACACAGGCACGAGTACGCGTCTTTCTAGGCAGCAAGAGGATGATTTTGGCTACGACCTGAATCTAGACTTCAAGCGCGAATTTAAGCGTCAGGGTGAGGAGCTTGTGGCGAATATATCTATTGGAAAAGACAAGGAAGATGGCACGAATAATTTCGATCAGACATTTTCCGATCCTTCGACGCTAAGCTCGGCAAGATATAATACCACATCCGAAAAAGGGAAGGTCATGAACTTTCAAGTAGACTATAGTTTACCATTTTCTGAAGATAAGAAGTTTGAGGCAGGTTACCGAAGTATCGTCCGTAATAGCCGTGATTACCAGTTGTCCAATATCCTGAATCCCACGACGGGAGAATTTGAGCCAGACTATAATCTATCGAATGGCTTTGATCTGAAAAGCTCCGTTCATGCGCTGTACGCTAATTTTCAGAATAAACTTTCTGAGAAGATATCCTATCAGGTAGGTCTTCGCGCGGAACAAGCCTACCTAAACTCCATTTATTGGATTATTAATCCAATGGCAAACTCCATTAATATAACCGGGGGGTTAAATTACTTCAGACTTTATCCGACGGCTTTCTTAACGTATGCCTTGGGGGATAATAACGACAAGCTACAACTTAGCTACTCCCGTCGTGTTAATCGTCCTCGTGGCTGGCAGATAAATCCATTTATTGATGTTTCTGATGAGAGCAACTACCGTCAGGGAAATCCTAATCTCTTGCCTGAAGATATCCATTCTTTTGAGCTGAACTATGCGAAGGTGTATACGGGGTGGAACTTTATTTCTACGGCTTACTACCGTAAGACCAACGATATGGTGCAACCGTATATTTATGAGGTCAACCCGGAAACTTCCGTGACCTATAGCCGTTGGGAGAATCTTACGGATGCTTCGGCTTATGGTATAGAGCTGATTTCAAAGATAGATATATCCCGAAATTTTGACCTGATGGCAAACTTAAATTTTACCTATAATCAGATTCTAGGAAGTGAAACCTTCCAGACATCCAATCAAAATGGCCTTACATGGAATGGGAATTTAACGGCAAACTATAAATTTACACCGACTTTCTCTACGCAGATCCGTGGTGATTACTTCGCTCCACGTGTCATGGCTCAAGGAAAGACCATACATATGGCCGGATTGGATATCGCCCTGAAGAAAGATGTTCTGAAAAGTAAAGGCTCCATTATGCTGAATGTACGCGATGTCTTTAATGGACGTAAATTTGGCGCTACAACGGATGCGGGAAATGTGATTTCCTATTTCGAAAATCGCTGGTCCAAACGTATGATTACCCTCTCATTCTCCTACCGTTTTGGCCTGCAGGATAGTAGCAAGCAGAAGGCAAGAGAGACTCAAGCTCAAGATATGGGAGGGGAGGGCTTTTAAAAAAAAGCTTTTCTAACGTCGAAATTAGTAATAATTGCTTGACAGCTATTGAAAGCGCTTTTCTATTTTGTATATTTAGTCAATCATAGACCAATTTTAAAAAAACATTACTTATGAAAAAAACTTTTTTGACGGCCTTATCGCTGTTATTGCTAATGGGCACAGGAACTGTTGCCAATGCAGCAAATAAGCCAGAGGATCCTAAGACTTCCAAAGCGGTGAGTAGCACACAAAATGAAAACTTCGCAAAGGCTGACTTATCGAAATTAAAGAAAAATAAAAAAGGAGCATATATCTTATTTGACGGTTCCTCCCTCTACGGTTGGAGAGGTTATAATAAAGCAACTGTCCCTTCGAAATGGACGATTGATGAAGGAGCCCTAAAATTTGCTGGAAAGACAGCGGCAGCGAATCAAAAAGAAGGTGGCGATATTATTTTTGCTCATGACTTCAAAAACTTCGAGCTCGAGTTGGAAACAAAAATTTCACATGCTGGAAATTCAGGAATCTTTGTGTTAGCAAAGGAGATTTCTGGAAAACCTATTTATATTTCAGCGCCAGAATATCAGGTGTTGGATAACGATAACCATCCGGATGCTAAGATGGGCGTCAATGGAAATCGTAAGTCGGCATCGCTCTATGATATGATCCCTGCAACGCCGCAAAATGCGCACCCTGCAGGACAGTGGAATAAGGTGAAAATTGTCGTGAAAGATGGCGTAATTTCCAACTACCAAAATGGCGTGAAAGTAGTCGAGTATAAGTTCGGAACGCCTGAATGGACCGCATTATTGCAGCAGTCGAAATTTTCTGAAGCGAAATGGCCTGATGCTTTTAAGTTATTGAATAATTTGGGTGGTGAGTCTAAATCGGGGGTTATCGGATTTCAAGATCATGGAGATGATGTATGGTTCCGTAATGTCACGCTTAAAGTTCTTAAGTAACCATTTTCAAGCGGCTATTTAAAAGCCTGCATAGCGTATAAATTAGTCGCAGACTGATGATAAGAAATGTGAAGTCCTTATGCTGAGGACTTCACTTATCTTAATGAATTAAGTATGCGTTTTTATATTTTTTAGCTATTTGCTTTTAAAGTAATATAGCTGCCTATTATAAGAAATCCTGAAGCTCTCGTAGGGATTGAATACTATATTTTATATCTGAGGGTACTTCTGCATCAAAAGGATTAAAAAATATCGCTTCCATGCCTGCATTCTGCGCCCCACGGACATCGGCATCTAAGTTGTCCCCAATCATTACAGCATCTTCATACCTGGTATTTGCCTGCCCTACAGCGAAATTATAAATCTTAGGATCTGGTTTATTAATTCCTATAATCTCAGAAATTACCACCGTTTGAAAGTATTGATTTAAGTTCGATTCCGCTAACTTCGTCGTGCAGGCCTCCTTAAACCCATTCGAGATAAGGTGTAAATTATACTTTCCTTGTAAGTAGGCGAGGGTTTCGTGTGCATAAGGAAATAAATTAGTCTTCCGTGGGCATATTAAAAGGTATTTATCTTCAAAGGACTTTGGAAAATGGATGGGGTCAACGCCCAACTCCTCAAAAGTATCTGCAAATCGGGCACGGCGCAACTCCGCTTTATCAATCTTTCCATGGTGGTAAAGTGCCCAAAGACGTTGATTGTTACGGGTGTAAGTTTCAATAAAAAGATCCGCTGTATGATGGTTGAAGAGTTTATCAAATTTAAACGCCCGATAGAGCTCATGTAGCGTCTCTTCGGCATTGCGATCGAAATCCCAAATCGTATGGTCTAAGTCGAAGAAAATATCTTTTTTTTCCGTTTGTAGCATATACAAAGATAGATTTTATCTCAAAAAAGTTTCCTATTATTGTCATAATGTCTGATACATTTTTTTATCCTTCAGGTATTGATTATTTTTGTTTGCAATCAATAAAATATTTTCATGAAGAAGGCGCTGTTCCTATTTTACTTTTTAGTTTTTTATGCCATCTCGCAGTTGATATGGTGGGGAGTAATGTTAGTGCGCTATGAGCCTCAGCGTAAAGCCATGATTATTGGTGAAGGCTTATTCTTCTTATTGATTTTTATCTGGGGAGCGCTGCGCTTGAAGAAGCTTTTTACGCGGGAGCAGAAATTACAACAGCAGCAGCAGAATTTCCTATTGGCGATTACCCATGAGCTGAAATCTCCCTTAGCTTCCATAAAGCTTTATATACAGACGATTTTAAAGCGCGAGTTAGACCGCGAACAACAGAAAGTTTTTTTGAATAACTCCTTAAAAGATATCGAGCGCTTAGATGATTTAGTGGAAAATGTATTGATTACCACGAAATTGGATAATAGAAATTATAATCTTCCAAAGGAGAATTTTAACTTTACTGAGCTCGTGGCGTCCGTTATTGACAGACTACAGAAAAATGCTTGCCGCACGCAGGTTATAAAACCTAACTTAGCAGCCGACGTCATGATCTTTGGGGATAAATTTGCCATCACCAATGTGGTGACGAACCTGATTGAAAATGCCATAAAATATTCTCCACCTTGTGCGTCAGTGCTGGTGAAGTTAACAGATAATAGTACGAATATAGAGTTCTCCGTGGCGGACCATGGTATTGGAATTCCCGATGAGGAGAAGAAGCATGTTTTTACAAAATTCTACCGTGTAGGAAATGAATCTACACGTAAAACTAAAGGCACAGGTTTGGGTTTGTATATAGTGAAGACGGTGCTACAGAAGCACAATGCCACCATTAAAATTAAAGATAACACTCCTTCAGGGAGTATTTTTGAAGTAACATTTGATAAAAATGCAACAAACTAAGCAACGTATACTACTAGTGGAAGACGAGGAACACTTGTTAGAAGCTATTAAATTAAATTTGGAGTTAGAAGGTTACCGTGTGACTACTGCTACCGATGGAAAGAAAGCCCTAAAAATCTTTAAAGAAGAGCGCTTTAACCTCGTTGTATTAGACGTCATGATACCTGAAATTGATGGCTTCCAAGTAGCGGAAACAATCCGCCTTCAAAATACAGAAGTCCCTATTATGTTCTTAACAGCTAAGAATAGCTCCGAAGACCGTATTACAGGATTGAAAAAAGGTGCTGACGACTACCTGGTAAAACCCTTCAATTTGGAGGAGCTTATCCTTCGTGTAGGAAACCTTGTACGTAGAGGCATGAAGCCTGATGATTTAAAGGAATTGAACTCCTACCACATTGGTGGAAAGACGATTTACTTTAACTCCTATGAATTGCACCATGAAGATGGCACCGTTACATCCTTGACAAAAAAGGAAACCATGCTATTGAAATTATTAATTGAACGTCGCAATGAGGCGGTCTCTAGGGAGCAGATTTTGGAAACTGTGTGGAACTATGATGTGTACCCTTCGACGCGTACCATTGATAACTTTATCTTAACCTTCCGTAAATATTTTGAGCCTGATCAAAAGCACCCGGTATATTTTCACTCCATCCGTGGGGTAGGCTATAAATTTACTGACAATAACTAATTACTGACAATAACTAATTACGGAGAACAAGTAATTTATGATGACATTTAAAGCCCGTATAATAGTTATTATTATAGGCTTATTATTTATCGCTTACGCGATTTATGCAACACATTACAATATCGCAGTATTAATAAGCGGAGGTATTGTCTACCTGATATGGTCCCACCTACGGGAGGGATCTGTCTTTATGGCTACGCAGGCGTTCCACAAGAATGACTTTGTGAAAACCGAAGCGCTGCTTGCAGAAATAAAAAATCCCGACCGCTTACGCAAGGGAAGACGTAATTTCTATGAGTTTATGAAAGGGAACTTAGCCCTAAAGGCTGAGGACCTGGAAGCTGCAGAGTACCATTTTCAAATAGCCTCGAGACTTCCTTGGAAGCGGACCTATGAAAAAGGGATGGTATTGATTAACTTAGCGAATATTAACCTTCGTAAAGGGGAATATGAGCGTGTGAAGACTTATGTGGAAGTTATCCGCGGAATGTCTATCACCGAGCGTCAGAATAGCATAGTAACAAAAATTGAAAACGAACTAGCAAAACATATATAGTGAGTACTACTTTACAAAACGACTTATTGATTAGAGCTGCCTTTGGTCAGCTAACGGAACGTCCACCAGTATGGATGATGCGTCAGGCAGGAAGATTTATGCCCGAGTATTGGGAAATAAAAAATAAATATTCCTTTTTAGAAATGTGCAAAACCCCAGAAATTGCAGCAGATGTAACCATGTTACCTGTTGATTTATTGGGTATCGATGGCGCAATCTTATTTTCAGATATCCTAGTTACAGCTGAAGCTATGGGTGGGGACTTAAGTTTTGAGCAAGGGGTAGGCCCGCGTTTTGCGAATCCTGTACGCTCCCTAGCAGATGCAGAAAAATTAAATACCGACTGTCTTCCAAAATTGGAGTATGTGGCGGATGCAATCAAAGTTATCCAACAGCGTTTAAATGGCTCTATTCCATTAATCGGATTTGCTGGAGCACCGTTTACAATTTTAAGTTATTTAGTAGAAGGAGCTTCTTCGAAAGACTTTAAATTAACGAAGTTAATGTTGAATAATGAGCCTGCTTTAGCGCACAAAATTCTACAGAAAATTGCTGATGTTACCGTGGAGTATTTAAATATGCAGATTGCTGCAGGTGTCAATGCGGTGCAACTGTTTGATAGCTGGGCTTTAGCATTATCATGGAATGACTATAAGGAGTTTTCGCATTACTACAATCAGCAGATTATCTCGAAATTAAACCGTAAGGATATTCCTGTAATATCTTTCTGTAAAGGATCTTCTGTATTCGCGCCGATTATGGCTGAAGCAAAGCCTGATGTTATCTCCGTAGATTGGAATGCAGATTTGAAAAATATTAAGCAATCTTTACCGCAGGGTATAGCTGTGCAAGGAAACTTAGACCCATTTGTATTATATGCAGATAAAAAAGTTATCCGCGAGAAGATACACCAACTTTTTGAGCGTATGCGTGGTGAGGAAGGGTTTATCTTTAATTTAGGTCACGGAATTATGCCGGACATTCCTTTCGATAATGTGAAATACGCCATCGAAACAGTTAAAGAATTTAGATACTAAAAGAAGTTTCAAACGCGCTTAACATATGTATTTATATACAAAGGCAGTACATATTATATTTGTTGTTTGTTGGATGGCAGGTTTGTTTTATATGGTCCGATTATTTATCTACCATACAGAAGCAAGGCTGAAGTCTAAACAAGAATATGATATTCTGCATAAGCAGTTTATGCTCATGGAATCTAAGCTCTGGTGGATTATTACGACCCCAGCGATGTATATTACTATAGCAGCCGGACTAATGATGCTATTTATTAATCCCGCGCTATTGACGACTCCTTGGATGCAAGTAAAATTGGCTTTTGTCGTAGGTTTAGTTATCTACCACTTTATATGTCAAAAATTTATGGCTAAGCTGAAAGCTGAAACCCTTACTTGGAGCTCGACAAAATTACGTCTGTGGAATGAGTTGTCTACGGTGTTATTATTCTCCATTGTCTTTACCGTCGTACTGAAGTCTGCGGTGAATTGGATCTTTGGTGTGGTAGGAATTGTAGGTCTTTCTATAGCACTGATGATGGCTGTAAAGATCTATAAGAAATATCGGGTTTCAAAAGAAGCGTAAACGAAGCATTGAAATTATAAAGAAAAAGGCTGAATCCATCGATTCAGCCTTTTTTTATAAGCCTTGACAGATGTACTTAACTTCCATATACTCCTGAAGGCCTAATAGCGATCCTTCACGTCCAATACCGGACTGTTTAACTCCCCCAAATGGGGCTGCGGCATTGGATAGCAAGCCTGTATTAATGCCAATCATACCCGCTTCAAGGGCTTCTGCGACGCGGTAGCTGCGCGCGACATCCTGCGTAAAGAAATAGGCCGCTAGACCAAAGTCGGTATGATTTGCCAATGCAATAACCTCTTCCTCTGTTGCGAATTTAAATAGCGCACATACAGGGCCAAAAGTCTCCTCGGAAGCAATGATCGCCTCGCTGCTAACCTCGGTTAATACAGTAGGCGTAAAGAATAAGCCATGTAAAGAAGTACCACCCGTCTGAAGGACTGCTCCCTTAGAAAGGGCATCTTCCACATGTGCGCGAACCTTTTTCAAGCCTTTCTGATTAATTAAAGGGCCTATTTGCACGCCCTCTTCCAAGCCATTACCAACTTTTAAAGCTTTCACAGCTGCTGTTAATTTTTCTGCAAACGCTGAATATACCGTTTCATGGACATAGAATCTGTTGATTGAAACACAGGTCTGTCCAGAATTTCTGAATTTCCCTGCCATAGCTCCTTTCACTGCCGCATCGATGTCAGCATCCTCAAAGACTATAAAAGGGGCATTACCACCGAGTTCCATAGAAACCTTCTTTATGGTGGATGCAGCCTGCTCCATAAGTGTTTTTCCTACTCCCGTGGATCCTGTAAACGATATTTTGCGTATAAGATCGTGCTTAGCGAGCAGCTCACCTACGGCAGCAGACTCCGTGGAAGTAATTACATTGAATACATGAGCCGGGATGCCTGCTTCAAAAGCCAGTTGGGCTAAAGCAATAGCTGTAAGGGGAGTTTGCGATGCTGGTTTCAAAATTACGGTACATCCTGCGACTAAAGCGGGGGCCACTTTGCGGGTGATCATCGCTAAAGGGAAATTCCAGGGTGTAATCGCTGCAACAAGACCTACTGCTTGTTGGATAGTCATTAAACGCAAATTTGGATTAGCGGAAGGGATGGTCTGTCCATAGGCACGCTTACCTTCTTCAGCAAACCAGGATACAAAAGAATTGCCATAGCTTATCTCCGCGCGGGAGTCGGCTAGGGGCTTCCCTGACTCGAGGGTCATAAGCTCGGCAAGGGCCTCTGTATTTTCCTGTATCAGAAGATGCCATTTCTGAACAAGCTCACAACGCGCGTAGGTGCTACGCTGACGCCAGGATAGTCCCGCATTATGGGCTCCTTGAATGGCCTGCTCACATTCAGCTATAGAAAGATTCGGCACCGCGGTGATGACGTCCCCTGTCGCTGGATTTATTAAATCAAAAGATTGTGCTGCGGTATAGTATTTGCCGTCGATAAAAGTCTGGGGTCTGATAAATTTGTTCATAGTGATGATTTTAGCACGAACAACTAAATTAGGGATAAAATAAAAAAGGCTACCCTTTTGGGTAGCCTGAAAGGATTATAAGTTTTTCATTATGGTATGACCCATACGATCTCTCTTAGTCTTTAAATATTCCTCATTGTAAGGATTTGCAGCTATTTCAATAGCGACATTTTCAATAATTTCCAATCCATATCCAATTAAGCCAGCGCGTTTGCTTGGGTTATTAGACATTAACCGCATTTTTGTAACTCCGAGGTTACGTAGGATTTGAGCACCAATACCGTAGTCTCTAGCATCAGCTTTAAAGCCTAATTGCACATTCGCATCTACCGTATCCACGCCAGCCTCTTGTAATTTATAAGCGTGTAGCTTATTAACAAGGCCAATACCGCGTCCTTCTTGATCCATATATACGATGATACCTTTTCCTTCTTTTTCAATCATTTCCATGGATTTACGCAATTGCGGACCACAGTCACAACGACAAGAGCCGAAGATATCTCCCGTAATACAAGAGCTGTGTACACGTACTAATACAGGCTCATCCTCTGTCCATTCGCCTTTTGTTAAAGCGATATGCTGCTCACCGGTATTTTTTTGCGTAAAAGCGGTTAATTTAAAATCACCATACTCTGTCGGCATATCTACAGTCACTTCCTTCGTAATTAGGGAATCGTGCTTTAGGCGGTATTCAATAAGATCTTCAATTGATATTATCTTTAAGTCGAATTTTTTGGCTACCTCAATTAAATCTGGAAGACGTGCCATCTCACCATCATCCTTTAAGATCTCTACTAAAACTCCCGCAGGCTCGAATCCTGCAAGTCTTGCTAAATCCACCGAAGCTTCTGTATGACCTGTTCTTCTTAGAACACCACCATCCTTAGCGATTAATGGGAATATATGCCCTGGGCGACCCAATTCTTCCGGCTTAATAGCTGGGTCAATAAGCGCTTTAATAGTTTTTGAACGGTCCGAAGCGGAGATACCCGTCGTACAGCCATAGCCTTGTAAATCGACAGAAACTGTAAAGTTAGTTTCATAAACAGCCGTATTTTGGGGAACCATTAAATCTAAGTTCAATAATTCCGAACGTTCTTTCGTAATAGGCGCACAAACTAATCCACGTCCATGTGTGGCCATGAAGTTGATAATTTCTGGCGTTGCATTTTCTGCAGCGGTCACAAAGTCACCTTCATTTTCACGATCTTCATCATCCACAACGATAATTACTTTTCCAGCTTTTAGATCTTCTATAGCTTCTTCAATCGTGTTTAATCTAATATCCATGTCCTTCTTTAATCTTATTGCTTACAAATTTACTGTTGTTTACCTGTGATTTTATAATGCCACAGTCATAATTCAACACTAGTTCTTGTCGGCTGGTTTTATAATTTTTAGTTTGTTTTTAAGCCAAGTAATAATTTTTTGGCTTTTAATTTTATACTGATCTACATCAAATAATGCAGAGTCTGATGTGGATTTATAAGTTAAGAATATCGCCAAGGGAGTGAGCACAATAATTGCCATCCACATCCCCCAAATAGGCTCTAGGGCGCTATCGCGCGCAGACTTCTCCGCTACCGTAGAAATAATATGGTAGATTAGAAAGAATATAATGGCCATGACCACGGGTAGGCCTAAGCCTCCTTTACGTATAATAGCACCTAAGGGCGCTCCAATTCCAAATAATAGGAGACAGGATACAGCAAGGGTAAATTTACGATGCCATTCTAAATGATAGCGGATATCTTTTTCATTGTAGAGCTCATATTCTGGAAGCTTATTGTTGATTACATCCTGAATATAGCGTACCTGTCCTTGCGCATTGCTGATAACCTGCAGGCGCTCTTGCATTGGAACAATCTCTTTTGTAAAATCTTTAAATGGCTTTACGACGGCGAGATGCTTAGGCTTAAGGCTATCTGTAGGGAAGAAGTAAGGGGAGTTAATATTATAAAAGTTTCGTACTTCTCGAAAAAGGGTATTTCCTACGGAATCCAGCTGCATAGCATTGGAATCTGTATATACCTTCAGCTGACGTAAATTCAGCATCGCATGGTGACTTTTAAATAAATTCTCATCCGTACGCTTCATCTGAAAACCTTCCATATCAAATTTCTGCTCTGTTTCTTCAAACTTGAAGCGTGTAAATTGCTGGCGTGGGTCGTATGTCTTGGAGTTATTTACGCGGCTATCTTCATAACGTATACCATCCTTTAATTTTAGAATCATATAGCCATTATCCATGGAGTTGTAAATATAACCTTCTTTAGCTAGTAATACAGAGCTTGCTCCTGCACCATTCTTTTGATCGTAGATCATTAAGTCATAAAGAATTTTGCCATCTTTACTTTTACTCTTAGCACGAATAGAATACCCAGGGATGGTGTTGTTAAACACCCCAGCTTTAATTAAAAAATCAGCCTTTTTTGTGCGTACATCATACAGCAGGGAGCCCATTTTTAAGTTCACCACAGGAAGGATGTAATCGGAAAATAAAAAGGATGACAAGCTGAAGAATCCCACTAATATAAATAGGGGAGTCATAGCCTTACGTAAAGATACACCTGCAGCTTTAATCGCTACGAGCTCATAACTTTCCCCTAAGTTTCCAAAGGTCATTATGGAGGATAGAAGCATCGACAGCGGCATGGCCATGGATATTTGTACCGCACATTGATAGCCAATCAGCTGCAAGATGACATACCATTCAAAGCCTTTACCTATTAAATCATCAATATATTTAAAAAGGAAAAGCATGAGTAGGACAAACATCACTATACAAAATGTAACGATGAATGGCCTAATAAAGGACTGTAATATTAAAAGATGAATCTTTTTCATTCGTATAGCTCACGAGTTTACTGGCAGAGAATTATCAAGCAGGTAATCCCTGGGAAATGTTAATGGGTTTCGTAAGCAAAGATAATGTTTTTTTAAGCACCTAATGCACTTTGTAAATATTCTATTGAATTATCCCATATCTTTTTACGATCCTCTAAATTGTCTTCTTTGACATAGTCTGTAATCGTTAAAGCGACATCATTTGTAAGCTCATCTTGCACAATTTCTAATTCAAAGAAATAGGGTTCATCTTCCACCCATTTATAGCGTACTGTGCGCATATCCTTGCCTGCAATAAGTTTTGCTTTATGAACCTCATCATCCCAAATAAATTCATAATTGCTATCCTTTAAGCGCACTTCATCAGCTAACCACTGTGCTAAAGCATTAGGCTCTATCAAATAGGGGTACAAGATGCGTGGCGATGAATTGACGATATATTCTAAGAAAATCTTAACTTTTTCACTCATAAACGAAGATTTTTGTTTTAAATTATAAATAATACTGTATATTTGCAGACCCAATAATCGGCGGGGTAGCTCAGATGGTTAGAGCGCAGGATTCATAACCCTGAGGTCGGCAGTTCGATCCTGCTCCCCGCTACGAAAAGCTTCAAGTAACCCTTGAGGCTTTTTTTATGTAGTCAATATACATATTATCTATTAATATTTAGATCTAATACGATTTAATTTCTAATTGCGATTTAGCACATTAATAAACCTCGCTAAGAAGTACATGTTATTTTTATTCTTTTATGGTGTTTAAATGCTTTTAGAGCTTGGTGGGTGAATATTTTGTAGTTATTTATCTACGCAATTAACTACTTCCTAGGTATTTACTTTAGATATTATTTCTTAATTGTAATTTTATCTCTTCTTAGTGAGTTTATTTAATCTAAAAGAGCATTTAAATTATGAAAGACAATTCAAAGAAAAAAGCGGGATATGTTAAGCCTCAAATTTTTCATATGGTTATCAGTATGGAGGAATCTATTGCCACTACTTCGATAACTTCAGTAACCGTGAGTGGACATGACCAATCCTACACTGCGCTCAATGAAGATGTCAAAACGGCGGTTAAGAAGGATAAAATTTAATTTTTGATCCAGTTAGAAAAATTGTTTATAATGCCCAGCGTTCTGAAGTTGCTAGCTCCTAGTCAGCTTCGCTGAATAGTTTCGCTGAAAGCTGAAAAATTATTGATTTCATTATTAGGATATTAGCCAGCTGGGGGTGTTTTATTTCAAAAAAAGAGCCTTAATTGCTTGCTGATTCATTATTAAGTGTTATATTTGCATACCGAAAAACGGCGGGGTAGCTCAGATGGTTAGAGCGCAGGATTCATAACCCTGAGGTCGGCAGTTCGATCCTGCTCCCCGCTACTAGAAGCTTCAAGGAAACTTGAAGCTTTTTTTTTTGTTCCTATCTGATATTGCAGCAAAACATATTTTCCTATATTTAATCTAAGTGGTAAAACTAGTAAAAATGGAAACTGAATTCTACGCCTTAAGAAAGGTGCTGATAGACCAGCATCAAGCATTACAGACAATCTATAGCGATCGTTTTGAGGGGTTACTAATCGCAAATGAAGGAAAATTAGTGATAACAGTGGATGCTGCCGCCATGGAGTTGGAAGCGCCATTTATCTATTTAGTTCCCAAGAATGAAGTATTAGAATTTGCTACTGTTGCCGGCAGCACAGAGCTATCTTTCCTGGCATTTGATAGAAATATCGTCCCTACTTATTATTTTGAAACCGCTCAATTTTATAAACAGCGGAATATGGTGGATTTTCGGGGTAGTGCCTGTTTTTCAAATATTCTATCTCTTTTAAAGATGATTGAATTCGAGTCTGTAAACCTCAATACAGCTATTATTGTTCCTCTTATACAAAGTATTTACAGCATTTACAGCGCCGAGCGCGGGAAGAATACGGTAGTTAATGATAGCACTTTCGATATAGATAAGCGCTATATAAGTAATTTTCTGTTGCTTTTAGAAAAATATTATAAGGAGGAGAAATCCCTAGAATTCTATGCGCAAGAGGTCGGAATTTCACTGCGTCATTTATTAAAACTTGTAAAGGCAACTTTTGGAGTAACAATCATTCAGCTGATTGCTGAGCGAAAAATGATGGAGGCGAAGCGTCTATTAATTCAATCCCCCTGGAATATATCGGAAATAGGCTTTGCTTTAGGCTATAAGGAGAAATCTCATTTTTCTAAAGCTTTTAAGAAAGTTGTCGGTTACTCACCCATGGCTTATAAGAAGTTAATTAAAAATATAAAACCGGTGGAATAAGACCACAATTTAACGGATATATATAACCAGCAGCTTTCGATATTGACCTATTTTTGAGGTATACAATATTTTAAGTTATGAGTTATAAATATCAGAAATTAGACAAGAACAACGCAGTGCTTTTATTGGTTGATCATCAAGCTGGATTATCATCATTAGTTAGGGATATTGATCCTGATAAATTCAAAAATAATGTGCTAGCAACGGCATCTCTAGGTAGCTACTTTGAGTTGCCAACGATATTAACCACTTCTTTTGAAGACGGTCCTAATGGCCCCCTTTGGCAAGAAATTAAAGATATTCATCCGCAAGCGCCTTATATAGCACGCCCTGGACAGATTAATGCTTGGGATAATGAGGAGTTTGTAAATGCCATCAAAGCGACGGGCAAAAAGCAATTAATCATAGCCGGTATTGTTACGGAAGTATGTGTAGAATTTCCTACCTTATCTGCTTTAGAGGAAGGTTTTGAAGTATTTATTGTCACAGATGCTTCGGGTACATTTAACCAGATTACAAGAGATGCTGCATGGAGTAGAATGTCGCATGCTGGCGCAAATTTAATGAGCTGGTTCAATGTTGCTTGTGAGCTACACCGTGATTGGAGAAATGATGTGGAAGGTTTAGGGTCTTTATTCGCTAAATATATTCCAGATTACAATAATTTGATGAATTCGTATTTTACTTTACAGAATAAAAAATAACGTTATACCCTAGTTAACTATAACTAGGGTATAAATGCTTAAAGCTATTCGCATATTTGTGGATAGCTTTTCTTGTATTAAAACATGGGGTGTGCATTCGCAGATTGCTCTGGGACCTCTTGGATAGCATCCCAATGTTCGGCAATCTTACCATTTTCCAATCGGAAGATATCAATCACCGAAACATCTTTTCCTGTCGCGGACTTACTGCGTACATGGATAAATACGAGATCTCCATCAGCAGCAATACGCTGCACATCAATCTTCGTCTTAGGCTGACCTTCAAACCATCCTTTTGCTGCTTGCTTAAAAGGCTCAGCACCGTCAGCAACATAGGGGTTGTGCTGAATATAATCTGGCAGGATGTAAGTGTCCACTGCAGTGACATCTTTATCTCCAAACATCTGCTGGTAGAAAGCTAAGACTACTTCCTTATTGCGCGTCTGTTCGGTAAATTTTTTCTGTAGCTCATCACTCGAAGCGATTTCAGTGGTAGCGGCCTTATTTGTTGCGGCCTCCTCTTTGTTGGATTGCTGACAGCTTGCTAAGGAAGCCAAAGCTAGGGCCGCAGTTATCATGTATGTATATCTCATAAATTTATAAATAGTATTAACACCCTTTTGTTCAGGCTTATAATAAATATAAAAATATTTTAGTTAACTAACACTATTTTACTAAAAAGTAAAAGTACTTTAGGTGTAAAGATAACGAGTCCTATGACTACGGCAGTAAGCGTAGCGATTAATACGGCCCCCGCGGCGACATCCTTGGCAATACCTATTTGGGGATGCTGTTCTTGGCTCACAAAATCAGCTAACTTCTCGATGGCAGTATTCAATAATTCCGAAAGTAACACGATGCCGATAGCAATAACAATACATAGCCACTCAAACGTTGATAAATCTAGTAGGTAGCTTATGCCAAGGACCACTACGGTTGCTAATAAATGGAATTGCGCATTCTTTTCATGGGTAAATACCCAGGCCAAGCCCTTAAAGGCAAATTTAAAACTTTTCAACCGGCCTATTAAAAATTCTATCATTTCTTCTTTGTTAAGATTGCTGTATACGTTTTAAGAAGGGAAGGATCTCCCGAATATCGGTTAAAGCTATAAAATTAGGGTGTACGACATCTTCTTCCACACGTTCATGTTCCCAAGTTTCTGAAAATGGAATGTGTGCCGCATAGCCTCCTAGAGCAAGTACGGGAAGGATATCTGATTTTAGGGAGTTGCCAATCATCACAAAATCTGCTGGCTCACAGCCTAATTTTGTGAGTATCGCCTGGTAGTCAGCGGGCTTCTTATCCGACATAATCTCTATATGATGAAAATAGGAAGCTAATCCAGATTTCTTTAATTTACGTTCTTGATCTACGAGGTCCCCTTTGGTAAGCATCAGCAGCTGGTAGGAGGGGGAAAGTGCTTGTAGTAACGCTAAGACATGGGGCAGCACGATAACAGGCTTATCCAACATAGCATGTCCCAAAGAAATATATTCTTGAAGCAGACTTACAGGAATAGGGTCTGTCGTAATTTGTGTTAATGTCTCCACAAGGCAGAGCATAAATCCCTTGATGCCATAGCCATAACGGGGTAAGTTGCGCATCTCTGTTTCAAACAAGCGGCTTATTATATCATCTGTTGGAAAATACTTTGCTGTCAAGGCTGCAAACTGCGCTTCAGCCTCACGGAAGTAGGTTTCATTTTCCCAAAGGGTGTCATCTGCATCAAAGGCAATATAGTTAATATGAGCTAGCATCGTTAATTTTTAAGTAAGGTAAATATACTGAATGCCCTTTTAATTCTACCCTAATAGTACAGACAGTATGCGCTATAAAATGTATTTTTGTGTATTATAATACTGTGATGAGCAAGCAACAAAAAATTTATATCGCTGGACACCGAGGAATGGTAGGGTCGGCAATTTGGCGCCAACTGACGGCCGCAGGCTATACCAATTTAATTGGGCGCAGCTCGGCAGCATTGGACTTACGTAATCAAGCTGCGGTAAAGGCTTTTTTTGATGAGGAGCAACCTGCAGTCGTTATCGATGCGGCTGCGCGTGTGGGGGGCATTATGGCAAACAAAACTTTCCCTTATCAGTTCTTGATGGAGAATTTGCAGATTCAGAATAACCTGATAGAGTCAGCACATATGAGTGACGTCGATAAATTTATCTTCTTGGGGTCTTCTTGTATTTATCCCAAAATGGCGCCTCAGCCTTTGGAGGAAGCTCATTTATTAACCGGCCCCTTGGAGCCTACGAATGAGTGGTATGCCATCGCAAAGATTACTGGAGTGAAAGCTTGTGAAGCTATCCGTCAGCAATTCAATAAAGATTTTGTCAGCCTGATGCCTACGAATTTATATGGGGAGTCGGACAATTTCGATTTAGAAACTTCTCATGTGTTGCCGGCAATGATACGTAAATTTCATGATGCTAAATTAGCAGGACAAGCGGATGTAACTTTGTGGGGTTCTGGAACTCCTTTAAGAGAGTTTCTATATGTTGATGACCTTGCTAAAGCAGTCGTTTTTGCACTGGAAAATAGATTACCTCAGCATCTCTATAACGTAGGTACAGGTACTGACCTCAGCATCCGTGAGTTAGCCGAAACGATCCAAAAGATAGTAGGTCATACAGGACGTATTATCTGGGACGCCACAAAGCCTGATGGCACTCCAAGGAAATTAATGGATTCTTCTTTATTACATGAAATCGGTTGGAAGCATGAGGTGGAGCTGACTGAAGGTATCCGTCATACGTATGAGTGGTTCCTAGCGAATCAAGATAAATTTAAGCAAGTAAAACTATAAGGTAGGTTATCCACAGTTTGTGTAAAACTTATGTTGATAAGAATATCCTGTTTATAAATGACTTCCTTAAAAATGTTAATAACTATTTCGAAGTGTCGTATAGTAGGGGTAAAATAGCTTATTGATAATCAGTAAATAGCGGTAATTAACGGAGCTTATAGCGCTTGTTGAAAAAAGTTGTTAACAAAATGTGGAAAACTCACTGTGGAAAAATAACTTTAAAAACCAGTCAAAAAAGGGCTCTATAAGCTTTCATGGCCTTATTTTAGAGTGATGCCATTCATTTTTCAATGAGGAGTTGGGCTTTACGGAGATTTTATATGTTAATAACTCCATTTTCCACTTTGCAATGGAGCTAAGTAGTCGGTTATTAACAGTTTAGGTGTATAACCGTGTGGAAAACTGGTAGGGGACTTATATTTTTGGGCATAAAAAAACCTGCTTACATGGAGTAAGCAGGTTTTTATATAAGTAAAACTTACGTTCAATTATGCACCTAATTGTACACGTTTGAAAGCAGTAACAGTTAAACCTTTAGCTACAGTATCTAAGAATTGAGCGACAGTTTTAGAGTTGTCTTTTACGAATTCTTGGTTTAATAAAGTAGTTTCTTTGTAGAATTTGTTTAATTTACCAGCAGCGATTTTCTCAGCCATTTCAGCTGGTTTACCTTCCGCGATAATTTGCTCTTTAGCGATTGCTAATTCACGTTCTACTGTATGCGAGTCAACACCATCTTTATCGATAGCAATTGGGTTCATAGCAGCAATTTGCATAGCTACATCTTTACCAGCATCTACAGCACCTTCAGCATCCGCTGAAAGACCTACTAATACACCTAAGCGGTAGTTTGCGTGGATATAAGCAACAACTTTCTCAGCAGAAATAGTTTCGTATTTAGAAACTTCAATTTTCTCACCAATTTTACCCGTTTGATCGATTAATAAATCAGCGATTTTAGCACCGTTGATTTCTAATGCTTTTAAGTCTTCTAAAGAAGCTGGTTTGTTTGCTAAAGTAACTTCAGCAATCGCTTCAGCGAATGCTACGAAATCAGCATTTTTAGCTACGAAATCAGTTTCACAGTTAACTTCAACAACGATACCTGATTTACCATCAGCCGCTGCTTTTGCAATAATAACACCTTCGTTTGAATCACGGTCTTGACGAGATGCAGCAACTTTAGCACCTTTTTTACGTAAGTAATCTACAGCAGCTTCGAAATCGCCGTTTGCTTCTACTAACGCTTTTTTACAATCCATCATACCTGCGCCTGTTTGTTGACGCAACTTGTTTACATCTGATGCAGAAATTTGTACTGACATGATATATTTTTTTATTTATAAATGACTTAGTTATAACTACGCTAAGCGTGTAGGCAAGCTCACACGTTTAGTAAAATTGTGCTCCGAGGAGAAGGAAAATCAAAAAACCGGGTAGCTAGCGCCAGCTTGCGGGAAAGACCGAAGTCTTTATCCAGAAACCAACGCTACGCTATCCGGTTTGGAATAAAAATATTATTCTCCGTCTTTCGCTTTGCGAGGACGTTTAGCTTCAGTTGCGTCTGTAGTGTCTACTTTTGCTTTCGCTGCAGCAGCATCTTTTTCAGCTTCTTCTTCTTTATCGCGTTTACGCTCGTCTAAACCTTCTTGGATTGCTTTACCAATAACACCTGCGATTAAGCTAATAGATTTAGTAGCGTCATCATTTGCTGGAATTGGGAAATCGATGTTTGTAGGATCAGAGTTCGTATCTACCATTGCAAAAGTAGGGATGTTTAATTTGATCGCCTCAGTTACCGCAATGTGTTCTTTCTTCACATCGATGATAAATAATGCTGCCGGTAAACGGTTTAAATCAGCGATACCTCCTAAAAGGGACTCTAATTTAATACGCTCACGTTGGATCATTAACTTCTCTTTCTTAGATAATACATCGTATGTACCATCTTTTTGCATTTTGTCAATAGTAGTCATTTTTTTGATGGACTTACGCACTGTTGCGAAGTTTGTAAGCATACCACCTAACCAACGTTCCGTAACGAAAGGCATATTAACTGCCTTCGCTTGTTGAGCGATGATTTCTTTTGCTTGTTTTTTCGTTGCTACGAATAAAACTTTACGACCCGATTTAACGATTTGTTTGATAGCTGAAGAAGCTTCTTCCAATTTCGTTAAAGTTTTGTTCAAGTCGATAATGTGGATACCGTTGCGTTCCATGAAAATGTACTTAGCCATTTTCGGATCCCATTTACGAGTAAGGTGACCAAAGTGCACACCTGCATCCAATAAATCTTGATAAGTTGTTCTTGCCATTTTTTGATCCTCCTTTGATTAACGTTTACTGAATTGGAATCTTCTACGAGCTTTACGACGTCCTGGTTTCTTACGCTCAACCATACGGCTATCACGTGTAACTAAACCTTTCGCGCGTAATGCTGGTTTCACTTCTGGGTCTAATTCAACTAATGCTTTCGCAATAGCTAAACGGACAGCTTCCGCTTGACCAGTAACTCCACCTCCATTAACGTTCACTTTCACATCAAAATTCCCTGCTTGACCTGCTACTTCTAAAGATTGAGTAACAATGTATTGCAAAGGCAATGTTGGGAAATATTCTTTGTAATCTTTACCATTGATGGTTAAGATTCCGCTACCAGCAGTTAAGTAAATGCGGGCAACAGCAGTTTTTCTTCTACCTGAAGTATTAGTTGTTGACATGTCGATTCTCCTTAAAATTTAACTGGTTTTGGATTTTGAGCCTCATGTTTGTGCGCAGTTCCAGCATAAACATAAAGGTTTTTAAACAATTGACGACCTAAACGGTTTTTAGGAAGCATACCACGTACCGCTTTCTCGATGATGCGGTGCGGGTGTTTAGCCAATAACTCTTTAGGAGTAATGAAACGTTGTCCACCCGGGTAACCCGTGTAACGAACGTAAACTTTGTCGCCTAATTTGTTTCCTGTCAATCTAATTTTGTCTGCATTGATAACCACAACGTTATCTCCACAGTCTACGTGAGGGGTGAAAGAAGGTTTGTGTTTACCACGAATAACTTTCGCGATTTCACTAGCCAAACGCCCCAAAATCTCGCCATCAGCATCAACAACAATCCATTCTTTGTTGATGGTGTTCTTGTTGGCAGAGACAGTTTTGTAACTTAACGTATTCACTTGCTTTGAATTAAATAATTAATAAATATATTTTTTCTCTTACTACACAAAGGTGTGATAAGGACTGCAAAGGTAATAAATAATTATTTCAAAAAAAGCTTTATTTCAGGAAATCGTATTATTTTTCTTTGGCAGCTCCCAGTATACGTATTCTGGAGCTCTTATTCGGATTTTTAAGGATTTATGTCGCTCCTTTTATGGTTTTATGCCTCCGGTATTGTATCTTTATTTAGGATACTGCCGTTATTCAATAGAATAGATTCATTTTCTGCGGTATGTAATACCCCTTTACATTTTACGTTAAATATTAAATACATAGTTACCTATATGAGTATTCTAATTACATGGTCTCGAAAATGGTATGCGCTTTCAGGTATTGTCCTAGCGTCCCTTTTTACGCAGCCACTTATTGCACAGACTGTCAATAGTAAACCTTATCAAGCTGCGATTGCTACGGTAGAGGGAAAGCTGCGTGCAGGACAGTTTCCTGAAGCACTCTCTTTAATGGACTCCATTACCCAGGAATACCCCAAAGCCGATGACGTTTTTTTTATGCGTGCTTTAGTATTAGGGGAGCTTAGAAATATGGATGCAGCCTTAGGAAGTGTCGATCAAGCGATCGCTATCTCTCCGAAGCCAAACTACCTTTCTTATGCCATCACCCTAACGAAAAATAAAGGTGATTTTCAAAAAGCTACCAACTATATCGATCTGCTTATTCAGCAAGACCCTAAAAATGCTGCAAATTACCGTGAAAAGATGATTTTGCTGCAGTATAATAAGCAACCCGAGGAAGCCTTTAAATTATATGAAACTGTAAAAGCTGAATTTGGTGCTACTGATACATTGGATTTATTATATGCCGATCTTCTGTCCGCGAATAAGCGCCCTCAGGAAGCCAAAGGTATATTGAAGTCCTGGGTAGATAAAAAGACCAGCATCCGTCCTATCTACGCGAATCTAGCACAACTGTATTTGGATGAGGGTAATAAAAGAGGTGCCATGCTTCTTTTGGAGCAAGCCATCCCGCTTGTGAAAGATGATTATCTTTATTTAGATTTAGCTGATGTATACCGTGAGAATAAAAAGGATAAGCTAGCCTTTGACAATCTTAAGAAAGCATTCGAATCCATGGATATAAACTTCATGGATAAAAACCGTATTATCGCTTCTAGCTTCACAAATAATGGACTATCCTTCGCGCAGTTACTGGAGCTTACAACGCTGTTGACGGTGAAATACCCACGCATTGCTGAAGCCCATTTGCTAAAGGGACAGGCTTTATGGATGAATAACCAATCCGCAGATGCGCGTGCACAGCTGCTTGTTGCTGTAGGCATCAACCCGCAGCAGATTGACGCTTGGCGTATGCTTATGAATGTAGACCTTTCATTGAATGAGCCTGCAGAAGCAATTCGACATGGACAGGAAGCCCTTTCTGTAAATCCGAATCAGCCGATATTACTCTATTTCATGGGTATCAGTCATATGGTGAAGGAAGATTTAGGTAACGCTAGATCGTACCTGGAAGCGGCTTTAAATAATGCGCAACGGGAGAATAATTTCTTGCAAGCAACTATTTATTCCTCCTTAGGTGATGTCTATCATCAATTGAAAATGGAGGCCGCATCTGATGTTGCTTATCGTGAAGCCATAAATTTAGATAGTACAAATGTATCGGCTTTGAATAATTTATCTTATTATTTATCGTTAAGAAAAAAGGATTTAGAATTTGCTGCGAAGTCGGCCTTAGCAGCCAATGAGTTGCGCCCTAATGATCCGACGTTTCAAGATACCTATGCTTGGGTGCTCTTTCAACAAGAGAACTACCAGGAAGCATTGGTGTGGATTCAAAAAGCTGTCAAAGGGTCGAAAGTTCCTTCAGCAGTATTGTATGAACATTATGGTGATATCCTCGTGAAAAATGGCCGTAAAACTGAAGCTGTAAAATATTGGAACCTCGCTTTGACAGATGCACAGAAAGAAGGTGTTGACCTGGAACGCCTAAAGAAAAAAATTAGTACGAAGAGCTATGTGGAATAAAAAAGTAAGCTGGAGTAGCAAGGTGAGCAAGAGTAGCAAGGTAAGCTGGAATAGCAAGGTGAGCAGGAATACATGTTGGTGCTTAGGGCTAATGATTGTTATGCTGTCCAGCTGCGGGACGAAAAAGTCACTTCCAAAAAAAGTTGAAAACCCTGCGGAGATAACAACGCCTATGGAGCCTACAGTAGGAGCGAAAGCCACAGCCACAGCTATTGAAGCTTTTGAGTTGGCAAACTTAGATTTTCGTACTTTTTCAGGGAAAGCCAAAGCAAACCTGGAGATCAACGATACGAAGAAGGATGTTACCTTAAATATACGTATCGCTAAAGACTATAAAATATGGATTTCCGTAACGGCAAATTTAGGGATAGAAGTCGCACGTGTATTAATAACGCCCGATTCGGTTCAAGTAATGAATAAACTGTATGGGGAGTATATGGCCAAACCATTTTCCTATATCCATACTTATGCAAGTAGCAACTTAACATTTGCCAATATCCAAGATATCTTGCTGGGAAATGTCTCTGCCAATTTATTGCATACCGATCAATTGCAGCTAGCCTCATCAACTGAAGCAACACAAGTAATTGGCAAGAAAGCTGATCTTACGTATATTTATACGATTAATAGCGCGAATAAAGCAGTACAACTACGTATGTCTGAAGGTGCGCGCAGGCAGACCTTAGAAGTAGGTTATGGCACCTTTATTTCTAGCGCTGGCTACTTGTTTCCACAACTTCTGAAGTTGCGTGTGTTGGGGGAAAAGAGCAGCATGGTCGTAGATATCGATTACTCACGTGTACAATTCGACGATGTGATAGAGACACCCTTTAACATACCATCAAAATATAAGCTAATTAATTAAAGCTGTTTTTAGTGATACTGCGCTAGATTTAGTACTTTCGCAATCGATTCCAACTTCGGGCCACCTAGCAGGGGCTGAATCAAAAAAATATAGAGTTCATGAATTTTAAAAAAGTAACATTAACTATTCTTACGACCTTTCTGATGTGCTCAGCGGCCTGGGCACAGAGCTCTGCAGAATTGCAGAAGCAACGGGAACGCCTAAATCGGGAGATCGCTGAGCTGCAGAAAACAATCCGCTCTACAGCAAATGAAAAGATGCTGTCGCAGAAACAAGTCAATGCTTTATCTACGCAGCTAAATCTTCGTGAACAAAAGATCAGTACGATAAGCTCTGAGCTAAAACTTATAAATAATCAGATTGCCGCGAATAATACGGAAGTAAAAAACCTTATTGCTCAGCTCGAGAAGCTGCGTCAGGATTACGAGAAAATGATTCTTTTTGCATTCAGAAATAAGAATGCCTACAATAAGATGATGTTTATATTCGCTGCCAATGATTTTAATCAAGGCTTTAAGCGCGTAAAATATTTGCAGCAATTTAATGATTCTCGAAAGATCCGTGCGAAGGAAATTGCCGATACACAAAATAAAATACGCCAAAAAATAGCGCAGCTAGAGGCTGATAAGAAGAAACATCAAACGCTTATTAATGAGCAACAGGGTGAAAAAAATATTATTGCCAAGGAGCGCTCAACGCATTCGCAGGTGCTTTCGCAGTTGCTAACTCAAGAGCGTGGGTTCAAGCGTGAACTGACTAAGAAGCAGCAGGAAGATCGCCGACTAGCATCAGCTATTCAGTCCGCTATTCGTCGCGAGATTGCCGAAGCCCGCCGTAAGGAGGAGGCGCGTCGCCGTGCTGAGGAAGCTGCCGCAGAAGCACGTCGTGCTGCTGCAGCAGGCGCTAAAGCGAAGCCAGGGGATAAGAAAACGCCAACCACCACGCCGACGACGACCACAAGGAAGTCCGATTCTGAAGTGTTACGTGCTACGCCAGAAGCAGCAAAATTATCCGCTGACTTAAAATCTAACCGCGGAAGACTTCCATGGCCCGTGTCCAATGGAAATATTATTCAGCACTATGGTGTAGATCGCGTAGGAAGAAATGTTACAGTAAACCACGAAAATATAAAAATTCGTACCAACACAGGAGCGGCAGCAAAGTCCGTCTTTGCGGGTACGGTAACCCGTACTTTAACGGTTTCTGGTAACAAAGTTGTGATTATCTCCCATGGAGATATCTTTACAGCCTATGGTAATTTAAGTAGCTTCTCCGTGTCTGAGGGCCAAAAAGTGAGTGCAGGGCAAACGCTTGGGGTTGTAGGTACAGACGAGGAAGCAGGAATATCCGTCTTGGAATTCTCGATGTATCAAGGGATGTCAACTTTAAATCCAGAGTCTTGGTTATCACGTTAAATAATTAAAAAAAAAATGTACATTTGTTATATGTATTCTTCTAGAAGAGTACATATAGCAAATTGTAGAAAGTTCGAATAAAAGATAAATTATAGATTATGTTCACATCAGGAATGTTATTTTTAGGAACGCAAGAAATTATATTAATTGTCGTAGGTGTTCTTTTGTTATTTGGGGGTAAAAAAATTCCAGAATTAATGCGTGGCTTAGGTCGTGGTGTTAAGGAATTTAAAGAAGGACAGAATGAGAGTACTTCGGAGCCAACAAAGCAAGACGTAAATGAAACTAAATAAATAGTAACTTTACTATTTAAAATAAGACTTTATGCTACATAAAGTCTTATTTCTGTTTATAGGGAAATTATATTTCCTATAAAATAAAGTCAAAAGCCTGTGTATAAGCATGTTTTTGTATTTTTTCACTAAAAAATAGGAAATGAATTATAAAAATATGTCTTTCCTTGCCTTGTCAACAATCTTCGGTTTCCTAACCGTGCAAGCGCAAGACGATAATATTCGTGCTATCAACGACTCTACGCAATCTACCATATTGCATTCAACGGAGAAGCAGATTCAAAGTATTTTCCAGCAGCTTGACAGCATTAAGTTTGTCTATGCTGGAGAGAAAAATGTAGATGATGTTATCTTTGATATCGAAGATGTACATTATGTACGTCGTCTCAATGCACTGCAGCGTGAAATAGCCCTAAACTATAATGCGCATGTGCGCAATTACATCGACTTATACAGCACCAAACGCTATCAAAGTCATCTTACGAAGATGATGGGCCTAAGTCAATATTATTTTCCAATCTTTGAGAAAGCTTTATCGGATATTGGTGTACCCACAGAATTAAAATACCTCGCTATTGTAGAGTCGGCTTTAAATCCGCATGCCGTTTCTCGTGTTGGCGCTACGGGACCTTGGCAGTTTATGCATGGTACGGCAAAGGGTTACGACCTGACGATGAATAATTACATCGATGAGCGTAAAGACCCTTATGCTTCCTCCTATGCTGCGGCACGCTATATGAAAGAAGCCTACACGGAATTTGGTGATTGGCTCCTCGCAATTGCTTCCTATAACTGTGGAAAAGGTGCCGTGAAACGTGCTATTGCACGCTGCGGAAAATTTAATCCTAATTACTGGGAGGTAAGCCCTTTTCTACCGCGCGAAACGCGAAACTATGTGCCTGCATTTATCGCTATGAATTATATGTTTGGCTACGCTGAAATGCATCAAATAAAAGCCCCTGATCAGCTTCCTTTAAACCTATTTACTGAAACCATTATGGTGGACAAGTTTGTCGCTTTAACGGAGCTCGCTAAGGCCCTAGATATTCCTTATGAACGCCTAAAGGAGCATAATCCCGCCTATAAACGCCCCGTAATTAATGGGAGCACGGAAGCCCCTAAACGTTTAGTTATCCCCATAGAAGGCGCCTTTAAGACGGCAGATCTTTATGCTGCACTGCAAACCTCAAGTACAGTTGATGGTAAAGAGGTGCCTGCAGCAACGGATGATGTGCGTGAGGCTCGTGCAACAAGAACCTCCTCGAGCTATCATGCTGTGCGCAAAGGGGAGACTTTAGACCGCATCGCCTCAGCAAATGGTGTCACGGTGCAAGATTTGAAATCTTGGAATAGTCTAAGTACTGCTACCATTCGCCCAGGACAACGCCTACTGGTGAAATCAGCTGGTGTAAGTCCCAAGTTAGCACAGAAAACAAGCACAGCAAAGAGTAGCCGTTATGTTATGTATACCGTGCGTAAAGGAGATACCTTATCAGCGATAGCAAATGCCTATAAAGGCGCTACAGTACGTCAAATTAAAGCCGATAATGGCATTCGTGGTACGCTTTTGAAGCCTGGTACAAAATTGAAAATTAATAAAGGCTAAATGCCATTTTAAATAAACGAAAAAAGCCTGATCATAAGTTGATCAGGCTTTTTTTATAAAAGAGTATCTAAGCGGGGGGGCTGATTGTGCTAGTAGACTATACTAACCAAGCAGCATCCTCTTGACCATCGGTCTCTTGTAGTACAACTTCAATATGTTCTTTTAAAATAGTGGAAAGTTTGACACCATAATAATCGGAGAATACAGGGAACTGATGGTGACTGCGGTCGATGAGTACAGCCGTACGCATCTTACTTAAAGAAACATTTAAGAATACGCCAATGCCATAGGCAATCGTACGTCCCGAGTTCAATACATCATCGACTAAAATAACGGTTTTATTTGAAGCAATAGAAATATCTAAATCCGTGGATGCTTTCAGTGTGCGGGCGTTCTTATCGATCGTCAGTTTTATCAATTCAATGTGCTTCGTAGAGATCTCTTCTAAGATTGCTTTAAGGCGCTGAGCGAAGATATATCCGCGGTCGGCAATACCAACCATCACCAAGGTCTCCTCTTCGAAATTATCTTCTAAAATTTGATAGGCGATACGGATTGACTTTTGCTGGATCTGTTCTTTATTTAAGATTAAGGTTTTCTTTGAAGACATATGCTTAAAATTTGATAGTGTAAAAGTAACAAAACTTTATGAAAAAAGAAGAGGCTGTAATGTAGATTACAGCCTCTTTTAGTAGTTTAAAGAATTTCTTAGTTCATGGACTCTTTACCGTCCGCAGCTAATTCTGCCGTTAATACACGAGGGTCATTTGGCATGCGTCCACCGTTATAGTAATAACGTTTCCAATAAGGTTCATTTAAGTTTGATACCATTACACCTTTACTAGAAGAGGCATGGGCAAATTTATTATCTCCGATATACACACCTACATGTGTAATACTTTTACTTCTAATTTTGAAAAACACTAAGTCTCCGGCTTTTAAATTATCTTTGGTGATAGGAGTGACTTGTGAATACTGATTTCTACTGTTGTAGCCTAAGGTCGTGTTAAAGACTTTGTCGTAAAGTTCAAAGGCGAATTTTGAACAATCGATTCCATTTTTTGAGGAGCCTCCAAGGCGGTAAGGAGTTCCGATCCAATCGTACACAAATTGATAAAGCTTTGTGTTCGTCGTTGCATTGACAGCAACACCCATAATCTGTGAAAAATATTCCTTAGCTAAATTATCCGGGTCTGCAGTGTTCTTGGGTTGGGATTTGGTTGTTTGTGCCTGCGACACTAGACATAAGCCTATGAAGAGCATGGATGCTACTAGTTTCTTTGTTTTCATTAAATCGCTATTTAGTACAACTTTAATCGTTTGCTTTAATTGTTAAGATGTCATTAATTTTAGACAGCCTCTGTTGCAAATCTAATACATAGCCCTTTAGTATCCAAAGATTTTTATAGTTATTTAACAAAGTTTTAACATTTTTAACACTTTTCTTCGCTTTTGACGCTTTATTGAAGTTTGATAAATTGTCGTAATTTAACCACAGCCATTTTTGGGGGCTTATAAAACGATATTAGTATTATAAAGGCTTTTTTTATGATAAAATTAAAATAATTATCAATTTACTTTGTTTTTATTGAAATTAATCTAGTATATTAGTCCAACGAAATACAGCAGATGAAAATGTCAATAATTATTTCTTCCATTATTATTACCACCGGATCATATTCTTGGAGGAGGTAATCTTATTGTCTAGAAAAATATACAACACTAGTATTTAAAGCCTTCCTCCAACGAGTGAAGGCTTTTTTTTTGTCGCTTATTTTCAAGTACAAAAGGGATTAAAAAACAAACTAAAAAAACTAAACAGTATGAAAATTTTAAAATTTGGAGGCACTTCCGTAGGTGACGCACCGTCCATCTCCGCCGTACTAGCGATTGTTAAGAAATCTTATGCAGCTGGGGAGCGCCCTTTGGTGGTGTTATCGGCAATGGCAGGTGTAACGAACTTGTTGACTAAGATGGCTGAGGATGCCGCCGCTGGGCAGTCTTTTCAAGCGGATCTAAAGCGCGTTGAGGAGCGACATTTTGCCATTGTCAAGGAGCTGATGGCTGTAAAATATCAAAATCCTGTATACACAAAATTAAAATTGTTCTTTAATGAAATTGAAGATCTCCTTCAAGGAATCTATGCCTTACGTGAGTTGAGTCCCCAAAGTAAAGATCTTATTGTAAGCTTCGGGGAGCGTTGTTCCAATTTTATGGTGTCCAAGATTGCAGCACAGGATATTCCTGAAGCACTTTATATCGATGCTTCCCATTATGTTAAGACGGATTCAAATTTCGGCCAAGCGCATGTCAACGAATCGCTAACGGATCAATTAATCACTGCACTAGCACATGCCCATGCGGACAACCTCCTCTTTGTAACCGGCTTTATTGGCTCTAATGAGAAAGGGAGAATAACAACTTTAGGCCGTGGAGGCTCTGACTATACAGCTGCCATCTTCGGATCGGTATTAAATGCCGAAGCCATAGAAATATGGACGGATGTAAACGGTATGTTAACCGCGGATCCACGTATTGTGAAGAAAGCATTTTCACTGCCTGTATTATCCTATACAGAAGCAATGGAACTGAGTTATTTTGGTGCTAAAGTCATCTATCCACCTACAATGATTCCTGCCTTCTTGAAGAAAATTCCTATTGTAATCCGTAATACGTTCGATCCCCATTTTCCAGGGACTATTATTCAATTTGATGCGGGGAAGACAACACTTCCCATAAAGGGGATTTCCTCCATCGCTGAGAGCTCCGTGATCAACCTAGCAGGCTCAGGTATGATTGGGAAGTCGGGCTTCTCAGGACGCTTATTTACGCTACTAGCGCGGGAGCAGATAAATGTGGTATTAATCACGCAATCCTCATCCGAGCACAGTATTACCTTCGCTGTGAATCCAGATGACGCATTGAAAGCTGTCAAGTTGATAGAAATGGAGTTCGAACTAGAGCTTCAGGCTAATAAATTAGTGCAGCCTACTGTGGAAGACAACCTTTCTGTCTTAGCTATTGTAGGAGAGAATATGAAGAAGACTCCAGGGATGTCAGGTCGCCTTTTTTACGCTTTAGGCCGTAATGGTATTAATGTCCGTGCTATTGCGCAAGGTTCTTCGGAATATAATATATCTGTTATCATCAATAAAGTTGACTTAGCAAAGGCCTTAAATGCAGTGCATGACGCCTTCTTTGCGGAATTAAAAAAGACGCTTTATGTCTTTAATTTAGGAACAGGAAATATAGGCTCCACCTTATTTAAGCAATTGGAAAAGCAGCATGAGTTCCTCTCCGAGCAGAATGATGTGGAGATTAAAGTCGTCGGCGTTTCGAATTCTCGGAAAATGTATTTCGACGTGGACGGAATAAACCTGTCCTCTTGGGAAGGAACCTTAGAAGGGGCAGGGGAAGTCGCCGACTTAGGGACTTTTATTGAGAAAATGAAAGCGCTGAATCTTCCAAACTGTGTCTTTGTAGATAATACGGCTTCGAAACTTCCGGCAACCTATTACGAGGATATTTTTAAAGCGAATATCTCCATTGTTACCTGTAATAAAATCGCAAATTCTGGCACTTTTGAGCAGTATAAAAAGCTGAGAGACACGGCGCGTAAGCATGGTGTAGATTTCTTCTACGAGACGAATGTCGGAGCGGGGCTACCCATCGTTCGGGTATTGAAAGATTTAATGCTCTCTGGGGATCAGATCATACGCATTGAAGCGATCCTTTCGGGAACAATTTCTTATATTTTCAATAACTTTAAAGGTGATGCTTCTTTCTACGATGTGGTAAAGAAAGCACAAGAGTTGGGCTACACGGAGCCTGATCCACGTGACGACTTAGGTGGGATTGACTTTATGCGAAAGATGTTGATCTTGGCGCGCGATGCAGGCCATGAAATAGAGTCTGAAGATGTAGACCTCGGAGCGATCTTACCGGCTTCCTGCCTGGCAGCAACGAGTGTTGAAGCATTCTATGCGGAGCTGCTACGAGAAAATAAATTCTTCGAAGACCTCAAAGAGCGTGCAGCCTCGGCTAATAAAGTCATCCGCTATATCGGGAAATTGGAACATGGAAAAGTAGCTATCGCTTTGGAGTTGGTCGATGAAAATCACCCTTTCTATGCCCTTTCAGGATCCGATAATATTATATCCTTTACTACGGAGCGTTATAAAGACCGTCCTTTAGTGGTGAAAGGCCCTGGCGCAGGAGCCGAAGTTACTGCGGCGGGTGTATTTGCAGATTTAGTCAATGTTGGCGCTTAATAATTAAAAATAAAATGATGGAAGCTTCCAACTTAAAAGAACGTTTAGAAGAAAGCCGTATCCTAACGGAGGTACGTGTATTTGCGCCAGCGACGGTGGCTAATATGATTTGTGGTTATGATATCCTGGGCTTTGCCGTCAATGAGCCCGGTGATGAGGTATTTATGAAGCGTGTAGCAACACCTGGAGTTCGCATTACGGAAATTACAGGTGATGAAGGGCGTCTTTCTTATGATACCGATAAAAATACTGTTTCCGCTTGTGTCCTTTCACTGCTTGAAAAACTTGGTATAGACAAGGAGTTTGGCGTAGAGATCACCTTACATAAGCAGATGCCCATAGGTTCTGGCTTAGGCTCCTCCGCGGCAAGTACCGTAGCAGGCTTATTTGCTATAAACACATTACTGGGGAATCCGTTAACAAAACAGGAGCTCTTGCCTTTCTGTGTAGAAGGGGAGCGCTTAGCCTGTGGAACGGGGCATGTTGATAATGTAGCGCCAGCGCTATTCGGAGGTATTACCTTAATCCGTAGCGCCGATACGTTTGATGTCATAAAGCTTCCAGTACCGAAGGATCTACATGTAGCAGTCGTATTTCCTAAAGTGGATGTACCCACGCGGGATGCGCGCCAATTAATTAAGGAAAAGGTCTATCTAAAAGATGCTGTCACACAATGGGGTAATATTGCGGGGCTTATCGCAGGGCTTTATGAAAGTGACTACAGCTTACTAGCACGCAGTATGAATGATGTGCTAATTGAGCCTACACGTGCTATTCTAATCCCTGAATTCTATGAGATGAAGGAGCTTGCGCTCTCCCTTGGGGCCTTAAGTTTTGGTATCTCGGGTTCAGGACCCGCAGTCGTTGCCGTGACCAATGACGCAGCGATAGCGAAAGTAATCGCTGCCGCCATAGCAGCCCATCTGGCAGCAGCAGAAATCGAATCATTCCAGTATGTATCCGCAGTAAATAATGAAGGACCTAAAGTAATCCACGCATCTTATGAAACTATATAGCACCCATAATAAAGACCTTTCTGTTTCCTTTCAGGAGGCGGTATTTAACTCCTTACCTGCAGATAAGGGGCTGTATATGCCGGAAGAGATTCCACGCCTAGAACCCTTTTTTATCGCGCATATCGCACAGTATTCTTTGCAAGAAATCGCACTGAAAGTGGCACAAGCTTTTATAGGGAATGATATCCCTGCAGCAGACCTCAAGGCTTTGGTGGAGGATGCTATTAACTTTGAGGCGCCCGTAAAGTTCCTTTCTAAGGATACCGCAGTATTGGAGTTGTTCCATGGCCCTTCCTATGCATTTAAAGATTTTGGAGCGCGATTTATGTCGCGTGTAATGGGGTATTTCTCAAAAGAAGAAACCGATTTATTAGAAGTATTAGTGGCCACATCTGGAGATACAGGAGGCGCTGTAGCTTTGGGTTTCTTGGGTGTAGAAGGTACGCGGGTGACGATCTTATACCCTAAGGGGAAAGTTTCTAAGGTGCAGGAGCAGCAGCTGACGACCCATGGGCAGAATATTCGTGCTATTGAAGTGGATGGCACATTTGATGATTGTCAGGCCTTGGTGAAGCAGGCTTTCAATGATGAGGAGCTTTCGAAAAAACTTCGGCTAACTTCGGCTAACTCGATAAATATCGCCCGTTTAATTCCGCAGACTTTCTATTATTTCTGGGCCTATGCACAGCTGAAGTCCCAAGGGATTTCTGAACTGGTGTTTACAGTGCCTTCTGGGAATTTCGGAAATATCGGCGCGGGACTGCTCGCCTATAAAATGGGGCTGCCGGTTAATAAATTTGTCGCAGCCACAAATCTCAATGATACCGTACCGCGCTATTTAGTGTCAGGAAGCTACGAGCCAAAACCTTCCGTACAGACTTTGGCGAATGCCATGGATGTAGGGAACCCTAGTAACTGGGTTCGCATTCAAGATCTCTTTGACCAGGACTTATCCGAAATTCAAGGGATGGTAAGTGCTTATAGCTATGATGATGAGCAAACGAGGGAAGCTATCGATCGCTTGTACAAAGATTTTAATTATATCGCCTGCCCCCATACAGCGATTGCTTGGTTGGCTTCCCAAGCGTATAAAAAGGAGCATGCAGGGCGCTATGCGTCGGTATTCCTGTCTACTGCTCATCCCTGTAAGTTTCCGGATGCCTTCCCTGCGGAGGTGTTTGCTGAGATCACGCTTCCTGAAGGGGCTCAGGACTATGCGACACAGGAGAAGCAAGCAACAGCCATGGCGGTAGATTTTGAGGCTTTTAAGTCGTTCTTGCTCGCGTAAAAGGTTCTTTTTTCTATAGATCAGCGGTTAATTACATTTTTTTTAACTGCACTTGCCGAAAAAAAATATCAAAGCTGTAATTTTGTTGCAATGGATACAATAATTTTGAATAAAGGGAAAGATAAAGCTGCATGGCAATTACACCCTTGGGTATTTTCTGGAGCGATAGCGACTGTAGAAGGGACACCTAAAAATGGCGATGTTGTCGCTGTCGTAAATACCAATCGCGAGTTTATTGCCTACGGAGTTTATAATAATGGCTCCCGTGTTGCAGTACGCCTTTTGGAATGGCACCCCGATCGTATTCCTGATGAAAATTGGTGGAGACTTCGTATTCAAAAAGCTGTGCAAGCTAGAGCCCATTTATTTGTAGATGGATTTAATACGACAGCACGCTTAATCTTTGCCGAGGCTGATTTTATCCCCGGACTTATTGCTGACCGCTATGGTGATTATATTTCTATCCAAGTACATGCTGCTGGAGTAGAGCAGGTAAAAGATATTGTGATCGATGAGCTCAATAAATTGCTACAACCTAAAGGGATCTATGAGCGTTCAGACCTTAAGTCGCGCGAGCATGAAGGCCTGGTAGATACGAATGGCCTGTTGTCTGGTAGCATGCCACCGGAGTTTGTCGATATTATAGAAAATGGTATTCACTACCAAGTGAATATTATTGAAGGACAGAAGTCGGGCTTTTACTGTGACCAACGGGAAAATAGATTACTTACAGCACAGTATGTAAAAGATAAGAAAGTCTTAGACTGTTTTTGTTATTCAGGAGGCTTTACGCTCAACGCCTTAAAGATGGGTGCTGCTGCGGTAACCTCTGTCGATAGCTCAGCATTGGCGATTGAAACGCTGCACAAAAATATTGTACGCAATAATTTCGATGTTACAAAGCTTACTGCGATTCAATCGGATGTCAACAAACAGTTGCGAGCATTTGGTGAGCAGGAGGAAAAGTTTGATCTCATAATTTTAGATCCTCCAAAATATGCTCCTTCGCGCTCGGCCTTAGATCGCGCCTCACGTGCCTATAAAGATTTAAACCGTCGCGGAATGATGTTATTAAATTCTGGAGGCCTATTGGCTACATTCTCTTGTTCAGGAGCAATGGATATTGATACTTTCAAGCAGGTTTTAGCTTGGGCAGCGCTGGACGCTGGAAAGGAAATACAATTTATTCGTCAGTTTACGCAACCAGAAGATCACCCTGTACGCGCATCTTTTCCTGAAGGAGAATATCTTAAAGGGTTATTATGCCGTATTATCTAAGCTATTTATTACTTGTAAATAGTTGATAATGTAAAAATAATATGCAAGCTTTGGGGCTGTTTTGATATTCAAAACAGCCTTTATTATTTATTCGTAGAAGTATCACTATATGTCCGTTAACCAACCCAATAAAACAGTTTACACGATTCTGTTTGCGATTAGTTTTGCACATCTATTAAACGATCTATTGCAAGCTGTCATACCTGCTGTATATCCATTATTAAAGGAAAAGCATGGGCTTTCCTTTGCACAAGTGGGGATGATAACGCTGATTTATCAAATTGCGGCTTCCATCTTTCAGCCCGTAGTCGGTGCTTATACAGATAAGAAGCCTAAGCCTTATTCACAGATTTATGGGATGTCATTTACCTTTATAGGAACGATTCTTTACGCCTATGCGTGGTCGTATCCCATTATTTTGTGTTCAGTATTTTTAATAGGTGTAGGATCTTCCATCTTCCATCCGGAATCTTCACGTGTGGCTTTTTTAGCTTCCGGAGGGAAGCGCAGCTTAGCGCAGTCGATCTTTCAGATTGGCGGTAATGCGGGGACCGCTTTGGCGCCCTTATTAATTGCTTATTTTGTCTTACCTAAGGGGCAGGAGAGCATTGTTTGGTTTGCGCTCTTTGCTTTGATCGCACAGGTGGTCTTATTTTATATTGGAAAATGGTATACGAAGCATCTTTCACAACGTAATTCTGGGGAGAAGAAGACTTTGAAAGTTCCTGATTTATCGCCTTTACGCGTGAGTGCTGCGGTGGGGATCTTGCTGCTTTTGATTATTTCAAAATACTTTTATATCGCTTCTATAACAAACTATTTTCAGTTTTACACGATGGAGAAATTTGGTATTTCGGAAGTTCAAGCTCAGGTATATCTTTTCTATTTCTTATTTGCTGTGGCTGCAGGAACGCTTTTGGGGGGCGTCTTTGGAGACCGCTTTGGACGGAAGTATGTAATCTGGTTTTCGGTCTTAGGGGCAGCACCCTTTACGCTGGCCTTACCTTATGTCAGCTTACATGCTACGGCCATATTGGTTATTATCATCGGTTTGATTATGTCTTCAGCTTTTCCAGCAATTATAGTTTACGCACAGGAGTTATTGCCTAAGAAATTAGGGATGATTTCCGGGTTATTTTATGGTTTTGCTTTCGGAATGGGGGGGCTAGGTTCCGCAATCTTGGGCTGGCAGGCCGATCACACCTCGATCGCACATATCTATCATATCTGTTCTTACTTACCATTGATTGGTATGATTGCTTACTTACTCCCTAATTTGAAGAAGATTAATTACAAGGAGGTGTAGCTATTGGCGAATTAATAAGTTCTTATTGTGCCCGAAGGATTGCCATGTGCTCCTTCGGGCTTTTATTTGTTAATATTTCTTTTGATATTATTTTAAGTTGGCATACTGCAGCCATGCTTTGGCCATCAGGTTGGCTCCCGCCAATGTGGTATGTACCCCATCTGAGGTCCAGAATGTACCCGGTGCACGCTTTTCAGCCTCATCAAATAGCTGCTGATACGGAATAAATATAGCGTTAAACTCTTCCGCAAGCTCTTTTGTTGCTGCTTGATATGCGCTGAGCTCAGGGAACCAAGAGTCGTCTACATGTTTGACATTTTTCACAGCAAAGGGTTCGCCTATAATTAATTTTACCTGCGGGAGGGCAGCTAGCGTTGTCTGTAACAGTTGACGATACTGACTTTTAAAAGCTTCCGCAGATCCTTCATATTGGCCATTGCGCTTATGCCAGTAATCATTGATGCCTATGAGTATACTAAGTATATGAGGTTTTAAATCGAGGGTATCTGCCTGCCAGCGCTGTTGCAGCTGTGGCACCTTATGGCCACCGATTCCGCGGTTAAGGAGTTGGATATCTTTTTCCGCAAACTCTTCCAGTAGCGTTGATGCGGCAATCATAGCATAGCCATTTCCAAAGGCATTGGTGTCATTCGGTCCTAGGCGGTTACGATCCCTGCCGGCATCGGTAATGGAGTCTCCCTGAAAAAGTATGACCGTATTCTTTTCAATGGATATTGCCTTCGGGCGCTTTTTTCTTCCAGGTACAGGTTTTGCAAAAGTATTACCAAAGGCTGTCTGACCGAGTTGTGTAAGGGCACCTGCAGCAAGTAAGCTTTTGGTGATAAAAGATCTTCTATCCGTATTCATAAGTGGTTAATTAGGTTTATTAAAGATATTAAAATTTAGGCTTAAAAAAAGCCCTGCTAGCGGATTTAATCTACTAGCAGGGCGTAATCTATTTTCCTATACTTGGAATTCTGTTAAGCGTATTTCTCGACCGCTTCAATAATCACGGCACAAGCATTTCGAATTTCATCTTCTGTAATTGTTAGCGGCGGCGCTATACGTAGGGCTGTCTCACAGTGTAAATACCAATCTATCATAACCTCTTGCTGCGCGCAGTAGGTAGAAATATTATATACTTGCTCAAAGTTGGCTACCTGCAGACACATCATCAGGCCTAGGCCACGGATTTCTTGGATCTTAGGGTGTTGTAAAAGCTCTCTAAATAGGGCTTCTTTCACAGCTACCTGTGCCACTAAGTCTTCCTCTTGAATGACGGCTAGCGAAGCTATTGCTGCTGCGCAGCTCATGGGATGGCCACCAAAGGTTGTGATATGGCCTAGCATAGGGTTGTCTTTGATGACATCCATAATTTCTTTGGAAGCCACAAAGGCTCCCAGTGGCATGCCGCCTCCAATGCCTTTAGCAAGCATTAAAATGTCGGGTACCATTTGGAAATGTTCAAAAGCAAAGAGTCTTCCTGTGCGTCCGAATCCCGTTTGAATTTCATCGAATATCAATAAGGCGCCTACCTCATCACAGCGTTTTCTGACGGCTTGCATATAGGCAACATCAGGAATGCGTATGCCTGCTTCCCCTTGTATGGCTTCTAAGATGACGGCGGCAGTCTTCTCAGTGATGGCCGCTAGATCATCCATGACATTAAAGTCTATAAAGTCTATTTCCGGTAGTAGGGGGGCGTATGCTTTGCGGTATTCATCATTACCAATAAGGCTTAGGGCTCCTTGGGTACTTCCGTGATAGGCCTTCCTTGCGGCGATAATCTGTCTTCTACCGGTATATTTCTTGGCGATTTTCATGGAGCCTTCCACTGCTTCAGCACCCGAATTTGTGAGATATACTGAGCCGAAAGTGTTGGGCAATACAGCCAGTAGGTTGGTTGCAAACTGCACTTGAGGGGCTTGAATATATTCGCCATAAACGGTGACATGTAGGTATCTGTCCATCTGCTCTTGCAGTGCAGCAAGGACTTTAGGGTGTCTGTGGCCGATATTACTTACATTAAATCCGGATACAAGGTCCATATATTTCTCACCCTTCGGGCCGTATACATAGACTCCTTCTGCACGTTCCACTTCCACCATCCTTGGGGAGTTGGAGGTCTGTGCGGTATTCATTAAAAACAACTCTCTATTGCTAGCCATTACATTTTATTTATAACTAAAAAGAAGAAGTCTTGGGGGACTTCTTCTTGATAAATCTTTTGTTATTTATTATTATTTCTTCGCAACTGTAACTCTTTGTAGAGTTTTTCTCTAAACTGCTGTTCGACTTCAAAAAATTCTGAAGATCTTGCAGACCCAATAATTTGGGCGAATTTCGTGCGGTATTCTTTTTTCAATTCTACCTCTTTGGTGTCGTAGGCGATCACATCTGTTTTCTTACGTGCGCCATTAAATCCGCGCGCTCCAGCGGGCGTGCCGCTTTCAACCTTTGCCGATCGAATGCTCCACATGGATTTATTATATTCATTATATACCGGAAAGAATTGCTGAGCTTCGCGGGGCGTTAAATTCAACTCCTTGGTTATATAAGCGACTTTTTCATTTTCAATTGCTTGAAAACGTTCTCTATTTTGGGCAGATACGCCTCCTATTAATAGGAGCGTAAAGCAAAGGCTAGCAAATAAATTTTTAAATTTTAACATCTCTATAACATGTAATTAAGATACTCTTCAATTTCTTCATTTTGCACCTGTGTACCAAGACCTGTTTCCGATGTCGTTAGCTCATCGGTATATTTAGCCATGTAAATGATGTCTTCCGAAACTGGGGACTGGGCTAAATAGTTAATTATTTCTTGATCCGATACTGCTGCTAGATCCATGTTGTTAGCAGTAGCATTTGTGGTCGTATGTAGACCTATATAGGCACCTACACCTAGGATTGCAGTGATTGTTGCAGCTACAGCATAACGGGTCCATTGCGGGCGTTTGATACTGCGTACGGGCGTTTCTTGGGGCTTTACAGCATCCATAATCCTCTCTGAAAGACTTTCAAAATAGGTGTCTGGTACGGTATGACCTGTTGAGGCTACCTGATTACGTAGGTCTTGTTCGGCAATTTTCGTGAAAATACTTTCTTCAAGTTTAGCGAAGTAATCTGCAGGGAGGGCTGATTCTTCCGATGCTTTTAAAGGCTTCGGCAGGGCCACCTGTGCTCGTATCTGTCGTTCCGCGGTATTGAAATACCCTTCAGGCACATCAAAAGGGTTTACACGCAATGATTCTGGAAGTCCATTGGGATTCATCTGTTCATTAAATGTGTTATTTTCCTTCATAATATGGTGTTAGAGTGAAGAAGTGCTAAAAGGTTTAATCGTGATCGTTAAAAAAAGCTTCAATTTTTTTAACGGCCAAGTGGTAAGAAGCTTTTAGGGCTCCAACGGAAGTTCCCAGAATAGCTGAAATCTCATCGTACTTTAAATCGTCGAAATATTTCATGTTAAAGACGAGTCGTTGCTTTTCAGGGAGTGTTAAGAGGGCTTCCTGCAATTTCATTTGAGCACGGTCGCCATTAAAGTAGCTGCCATCAGCTAGACTGTCTGCTAAGTAAGCAGAAGTATCGTCATCCAACGATACATTCTGCTTTGCTTTTTTCTTATTTAAGAAAGTAATACATTCATTCGTAGCAATTCTATAGAGCCAAGTATACAGTTGTGAGTCGGCTCTAAAGTTGGCTAAATTGCGCCATACTTTTATAAAAGTATCCTGCACAACATCATCCGCATCGTCGTGATTTAAGATCATGCGACGTACATGCCAATAGATCTTTTGCTGATATTTGTTTAATAATAATTTAAACGCCTCTTCCCGTGTACGTTCATCGGCAAATTTTTCTATTATTAAAGCATCTTCCATCTTGTAATTGCTAGGAGCTAAAGGGATTATTTTCTGTTGATTACTTTTTGTGCTGCGGCAACAATTGCTGCGGCATTTAAGCCATATTTTTCCATTAATTGTGCTGGTGTTCCTGACTCACCGAAGCTATCATCAACGGCTACAAACTCTTGTGGAGTTGGTAAGTTTGTTGCTAATACTTGGGCTACAGAGTCGCCTAACCCACCTAAGCGGTTATGCTCTTCAGCTGTCACGACACAACCTGTTTTCTTTACAGAAGCTAAGATTGCTTGTGCGTCCAAAGGTTTAATGGTATGGATATTAATAATTTCTGCATCGATGCCTAAAGCTTCTAATTGCTCACCAGCTTGAATTGCTTCCCACACTAAGTGACCCGTAGCGATAATCGTTACATCAGCACCTTCGTTTAATAACACCGCTTTACCGATTTCGAAAGTTTGATCTGCAGGCGTGAAATTAGGAACGACAGGGCGGCCGAAGCGTAAGTACACAGGACCATCGAATTTCGCTGCAGCAATCGTTGCAGCTTTCGTTTGGTTGTAGTCACAAGGGTTGATCACAGTCATTCCAGGTAACATTTTCATTAAACCGATATCTTCTAAGATTTGGTGTGTAGCACCATCTTCACCTAAAGTTAATCCTGCGTGTGAAGCAGCGATTTTAACATTTTTGTTGGAATAGGCGATAGATTGACGGATTTGATCGTATACACGACCTGTAGAGAAGTTTGCAAAAGTTCCTGTGAAAGGAATCTTGCCACCGATTGTTAAACCAGCTGCAATACCCATCATGTTTGCTTCAGCAATACCAATTTGGAAGAAACGCTCTGGAAATTCATTGATGAAATCATTCATCTTTAAAGATCCAATTAAGTCAGCGCATAGAGCAACCACATTTTCATTTTGTTTTCCAGCTTCTAATAGACCCGCACCGAAACCCGAACGTGTGTCTTTTGATTCTGTAAATGTATATTTTTTCATTATCGTATTAATAATCGCCTAAAGTCTCTGTTAATTGATTTAATGCAGATGCTAACTGGTCATCATTCGGAGCAACACCATGCCATTTATGAGAGCCCATCATAAAGTCTACACCGTTACCCATCTCGGTGTGCATTAAGATGATTACAGGTTTTCCTTTACCAGTATGCGCCTTAGCTTCTGCTAAGCCTGCTACTAGTGAAGCCATATCATTTCCTTGAGCTACTTCTAATACATCCCATCCAAAAGCTTCCCACTTAGCACGTAGATCACCGAGCGATAATACGAAGTCTGTAGAGCCGTCGATTTGCGCTTTATTGTAATCTACACAAGCGATTAAGTTGTCAATTTTGTTGTGTGGCGCATACATTGCTGCTTCCCAAACTTGACCTTCTTGTAATTCACCATCGCCCATTAATACATAGATAAGGTTGTTATCTTTGTTTAATTTCTTTGCTTGCGCAGCACCGATCGCTGCAGAAAGACCTTGACCTAAGGAACCTGAAGCAATACGAATTCCTGGAAGGTGCTCGTGTGTTGTTGGGTGACCTTGTAATCGAGAGTTGATTTTTCTGAATGTTGCTAGTTCACTAACATCAAAGTAGCCCGCACGCGCTAATGTTGAATAGAAAACTGGAGAAATGTGACCGTTTGAAAGGAAGAATAAATCTTCACCCTGACCATTCATGTCAAAACCTTCATTGCGGTTCATAGCATGGAAGTAAAGCGCCACCAAATAATCTGTACAACCTAATGACCCTCCTGGGTGACCAGATTGACAAGCGTGCACCATACGTACGATGTCACGTCTTACTTGTGAAGCGGTTTGTTCTAATTTGTTGATATCTGCACTCATTTTTTTATATTAATTCAGATTTATGTTAATTCAGAATTTTGCACTAAAGTTAGCGATTTTAATAGAGATAGCCTTATAAAATCTTAATTTCTTGAACAGCAAAGGCCACCCTTTTGGGGCAGCCTTTGCGATATGTTAATAGGGTCGCTTATAATGCTTCAGCTACGACTTCTTCCACTTCAGGAACCATACGTTTTAAGAGTCCTTCGATACCCGCTTTCAAGGTAATGGTCGACGAGGGACAGCCCGAACAAGAGCCACGTAATTCCACGGTTACCGTACCTTCATTAAAGGACTTGTAAGCGATGGCGCCACCATCTTGCTCCACTGCAGGGCGTACATAGTCGTGTAATACCTGCTGGATCTTAATTTCTGTTTCCGTTCCTTGGAAGTCAGTATTTTCATCATGAGCGACTTCTTTGACCGCTAATTCCGACTCTACTGCACCTTTTACAAAGTCTTTCAATAGCGCTTCGATATCGTCCCAAGAAGCATCTTCGGATTTCGTGACAGTGACAAAGTTGGAAGCGAAGAATACGCCTGTTACGAAATTAAATTTAAATAATTCACGTGCAAAAGGAGATTCCTGTGCTTTTTCTTTATCTGGGAAGTCTACAGAACCATTGATTAGAAGTTTGTTAACCAAAAACTTCATTGTTGAAGGGTTCGGGGTAGTTTCCGTATATACGTTAATTGTTGCCATAGTTAATTCAATCTTATCGAAGACAAATATATATTTTTTTCAGACGTTTCAAGGTCATGTTAGCGTCAAAGCTTATAAGCTTACGCCGGTGTAATTAGCTGGCGTAATAGCTTTCAATTCTGCTTTTACAGCATCAGATACCGTTAAGTTGTCAACAAATACAGCGATTGTTTCTTGCGTTACATGTGTATTTGTGCGTGTTAAGTCTTTTAGAGCTTCATAAGGTTTCGGGTATCCTTCACGGCGTAATACCGTTTGAATAGCTTCTGCCACGACAGCCCAGTTATTTTCCAAGTCTGCAGCTAAAGCATTTTCATTAAGAATTAATTTGCGTAAGCCTCTTAAAGTGGATTTAAAAGCTATTAAAGTATGCGCAAAAGGAACGCCTATATTACGTAATACGGTGGAGTCTGTTAAGTCACGTTGTAAACGAGAGATAGGTAATTTTGCTGCTAAATGTTCTAATACTGCATTGGCAATACCGAAGTTTCCCTCCGCATTTTCAAAGTCTATAGGATTTACTTTATGGGGCATTGCTGAAGAGCCGATCTGTCCAGCGGTAATTTTTTGCTTGAAGTAATCCATGGAGATATATGTCCAGATGTCGCGACATAAATCAATAAGGATGTTATTGATACGTTTAAGAGCATCACATTGAGCGGCGAAGTTATCGTAATGCTCAATTTGTGTGGTTGTTTGAGAACGCTTTAAGCCTAAAACATCATTGACAAAATTATTTCCGAAAGCTACCCAGTTGTTTGCCGGATAAGCGATGTGATGTGCATTGAAGTTTCCTGTAGCACCACCAAATTTTGCGGAGTAAGGAACGGCATTTAATAAGTTTAACTGCGATTCTAAACGTTCAACAAACACTTTGATCTCTTTACCTAGACGTGTCGGAGAAGCAGGCTGCCCATGTGTACGTGCCAACATAGGAATTTCTGACCATGTTGAAGCGAAGTTTTTTAGCTCCTGCAGCAATTCTGTAATTGTTGGGGTATACACCTGTTGAATAGCCTCTTTCCAGGAGTAGGGAATTGCTGTATTATTGATATCTTGGGAAGTTAGTCCAAAGTGGATAAACTCCAAAGAGTCGTGTAGGCCTAATTTTTCAAACTGATCTTTTAAGAAATATTCTACTGCTTTAACATCGTGGTTGGTGACTTTCTCCGTATTCTTAATCCACAGCGCATCTTCTTCAGAGAAATTACGGTAAATATCACGTAGTTTATTGTTTAAGGAGCCATCAAAGTGACTTAGTTGTGGGATTCCAGATGCCGCTAAGGCGATGAAATACTCAACTTCTACTAAAACACGGTATTTGATTAATGCAAATTCTGAGAAGTACGCGGATAGTTCGTTTGTTGCGTTATAATAACGACCGTCTACGGGAGAAACTGCTGTTAAAGATGATAAAGCCATAGTTATTGTTAGTTTGGTGCAAAGGTATTAAAATTGAGGAAGCTAAGCAATTTGTAGGGCGAAATATTGAAGAATAGATTGAAATATTTCTTATAAAAGGTCAGAATAATTTTCAAAAACACAAAAAAAGCCTCGATAAATCGAGGCTTTCAGAATATTTTATTATTCGCTAATTAGTTAGCTTTTACTGTAGAATCAACAACAGCTTTAGTAGAGTCAGCGATAGAATCGATAACTTGAGTAGCTGAATCAACAGTGTTCTCAATAGCAGCGTTTACTGAATCAGCAGTTTCTTCTGTTTTAGTTTCAGCGTTGTTACAAGATGCGAAAGCTACTGTTAATGCTAAACCTAAGAAAGCGAATTTGAATGTATTTTTCATTTTTATTTTTTTTAAAATATTACAATATTGTTATTATTACTTAATACCTATTTTTAAAAAAGGTAACCGTAAATTTTTGTTTTTTTTTAATAAAGTCTATACCGAAGTATAGACTTTAAAAATTTTGCTAAATTCTGGTGAATTAGTTAGCAGCTACTGTAGAATCAACAACAGCTTTAGTAGAGTCAGCGATAGAATCGATAACTTGAGTAGCTGAATCAACAGTGTTCTCGATAGCAGTGTTAACTGAATCAGCAGTTTCTTCTGATTTAGTTTCAGCGTTGTTACAAGATGCGAAAGCTACAGTTAAAGCTAAACCTAAGAAACCGAATTTTAATGCGTTTTTCATTTTATAATTATTTTAAAATTTTTACAAAGTTATTATTTACCTTTTAATACACAAATAATAAAAAGGTAACCGACGTATTTTTTTATTATTTGTTTTTTTTTCAATCTATTTTCCGCTTCCCTCTCCCGATGATATACACCCTGCATGGTAGGCCTCTTGCTAGATATTCATGAGTTAATACCTAAAGCCTGAAAAGGTAACCTGAAAATTATATTTTTTTTCTTAACTTATGCTAACTGGCTGATATCATGTGATGAAAAAATAACTCTCAGTCATTTGTAAACTTAAATTTTCAACTATGCTAGCTAAATTCAAGAAAATATATAGCTTATTTCAGGCTGTGGATATCGATAAACTGGAGGCTCTATCTCAGAAGGTGGACCTCGCGAAGGTGTTGAATACGGTCACTAATTTGGACGATAAGCAGTTGGCACAAGCCTTAAAAATATTGCAGGGGCCTTCCAAAAAGAAGGAATTGCCCGTTATTAATGGGGATTTCTATGGAATGGAGGAGAAGTTGAGTGCGGAGAATAATACTTTGAGGCTTCAGGTGCGGGAGTTTATGGAGCGCGAGATAGCGCCTATTGTGAATAGTTATTGGTTGCGTGATGAATTCCCAATGGCTATTATTCCTAAGTTTGCAGCCTTAAATATTGCTGGCTACAGTTATCATGGCTATGGCTGTGCAGGGGGAGACTCCTTGATGGAGGGGGTTATAGCTGCCGAGATAGCGCGCGTTGATGCTTCAGTAGCGACTTTTTTTGGCGTTCATTCAGGCTTAGCCATGGGGGCTATTTATTTATGTGGCTCTGAGGAGCAAAAGCAAGCGTGGCTTCCGAAGATGCAGCGTTTTGAGGTGTTGGGTGCTTTTGGGCTCACAGAACCTGAAGTGGGCTCCGCAGCTGCAGGAGGGCTTACATGTACTGCGCGCAAGACTGCAGACGGGTGGGTGTTAAATGGGCAGAAGAAATGGATTGGCAACAGTACTTTTTCAGATATTACGATTATTTGGGCGCGTGATGAGCATGATGGAGAAGTAAAGGGCTTTATTGTTCGGAAAGAGAATCCGGGATTTGCTGTCGAGAAGATCAAAGGTAAGATGGCTTTACGGATTGTGCAGAACGGCCTTATTACCCTCACAGACTGTCTTGTTCCTGAGTCCGATAGGCTGCAAGGGGCGAATTCCTTTAAAGATACCGCTAAGGTGCTACAGATGACGCGTGCTGGCGTGGCCTGGATGGCGGTAGGCTGTGCGCGTGGGGCCTATGAAAATGCGTTGGATTACACCCGTCAAAGAAAGCAATTTGGAAAGCCTATCGCTTCTTTTCAGCTTATCCAAAATCATTTAGTGGAGATGTTATCTAACTTAACAGCGATGCAAACATTGGTTTTCCGTCTTTCGGAGCTTCAAGATGCGGGTAAGCTTTCTGATGAGCATGCTTCTTTGGCAAAAGTATTCTGCTCCTTACGAACACGGGATATCGTCTCTAAAGCGCGCGAGGTGATGGGAGGAAATGGGATCTTATTGGAATATAATGTGGCTCGTTTCTTGGCTGATGCCGAAGCAATCTACTCCTATGAGGGGACGAAGGAGATCAATTCTTTAATTGTAGGTCGTGCAATTACAGGCTTTTCAGCTTTTGTGTAATTGGAAAATATACTACCCTGAACTTCAAAAAAAAAGCCTGCAAATTTTCTTTGCAGGCTTTATATTTTGTTATTATTTCTTTTGTTGTTGCTGTTGGCGCATCATATCTTCCATTTTTTGTTGGAAGCTTGATTTCTTTTGCGCTTTCGGGTTTGCTTTATTCGCTTCTAATTTCGCTAAGATCTTGTCGTCATCAACAAACTTACGGATGATTACTTGTTGTAAGAATGTGAATACAGCTCCTAGGAAGTAGTAGTAATTTAAACCACCAGGGAAAGAGTTTAACATAAAGAAGAAAATTAAAGGCATAAAATAACCAATGTATTTCATCTGTCCTGTAGCTCCTGAAGTCGTGTTATTGTACCAAGTGGTTAATAAGGTCGTCAGGGTCATCAAGATACACATTAATGAAATGTGGTCCATACCGATAATTGGCAGTTTCGAGAATGAGAATAACGTGTCATACGTCGACATGTCTTTCATAAACAAGAAGCTTTCACCACGTAATTCGAATAAATTCGGGAAGAAGTAGAAGAAGGCAATTGTAAAAGGCATTTGAAGAAGTAGAGGTAGACATCCTCCTAATGGATTTACGCCAGCCTGCTTGTATAACTTCATCTGCTCTTGCTGTAATAATACCGCATTATCGTCACCAACTTTCTCTTTTATTTCATCTAATTGCGGTTTTAACACACGCATTTTCGCCATTGATAAGTAGGACTTATACGTCAATGGAGATAAGATCCCTTTTAACATTAATGTTAAAATTAGGATTACAATACCATAGTTTAAGTGAAAGCCATCTAAGATATCAAATACAGGAACGGTGATATATTGGTTGATCCAACGCATCGGGCCCCAGCCCATATTGATCAGCTTCTGGAAGTCATTACCTTCGGCTTTTAAAATATTGTATTTGTTAGGACCGAAGAAGAAGTTTAAAGAATAGGAGTTATCCTTTTGGTGTGAGAAATCTAATTCAGCATTCGCAGCATATAATTTCACGATACCGTCTTCACCTGAAGTCGTAACATTAAATTTTGCGGATTTAAATCCGTCTTTATTCATTAAGATATTGGAGAAGTAATGTTGTTTAAAAGCAAACCACTGAACTTTCTCTTCAACTTCTTTCTCATCATCACTCGATTCCGACAAGTTGTCTACACCTTCATCCTTAAAGTAAATTGTTGACTTTTGACGTTCAGAGTCGATATTTTGTTCTTTTTGGAACAAGATTGTTTCCCAATTTAAGTTAATAGATTTCGCTGTTGCAGGGATTAGCTGCTGTAGGCCTACGGTATTGATGGCTAAACCTACATTATAGTCGTTTCCTTTTAAGGTATATACATATTCGATATACTGCGTATCCGAATAGTTAGCGCGTAATTTCAAGGATTTCGATTGATCGCCTGTTACGGAGATGTCGACATCTTGTGTTGCGAATACTAAATCATTGGTTGCAATATTCTTTCCTGCAGCATTAAACTGAAGGCCGAATTTATTCTGATCACCATCGAATAAAACGAGGTCACCACCATCGTAGTTCTTTTCGTTTTTAAGTATTACTGATTTTACGCGACCACCTTTTGTGCTAATTTTAGCGATGATTTTTTCGTTTTCAAGAACGATGACTTTATCCTCTCCGAATTGAGCGGCACCGAATGGTTGTTTTAATACAGCCGAGTCGATTGCTATTGGCGCCGTCGCTTTTGCCGAGGCTACGGAATCTGTTGCCGGCGAAAGACCTTGCTTTACGCGTGCAATAGAATCTTGTAAGACTTGTTCACGTTTGATTTCTGCTTCAGAAGGTTTCATTACGTAGAATGAACCGATTAAAATTCCGAAGATTAATACCAAACCGATGAGGGTATTTCTATCCATTTTAAATTATTAATTATTAATTGTGTTGCTCAACCACTTATTTTTTCGCTTTCGCTTTTTTGTTTACCAATGAAGCGGCTACAAAGCTAACAAAAAGTGGGTGAGGATTTGCCACTGTTGACTTTAATTCTGGGTGAAATTGTCCAGCAACGAAAAATTGATGATTTTTTAACTCTACAATTTCCACTAATCCTGTCTCTGGGTTGAATCCTGAGGCAATCATACCGGCAGCTTCATACTGCGCTAAATAGTCATTATTAAACTCATAGCGGTGGCGGTGACGTTCTGAGATCTTTGTTTTCCCGTAAATGGCAAAAGCTTTCGTTCCTTTTTTGATATCACAATCATAAGCTCCTAAACGCATTGTTCCGCCCATATTTGTAATATTTTTCTGCTCTTCCATCAGATTAATTACCGGGTGCGGAGTATTTTCATCCATTTCAAAACTATTTGCATCCTTCAAGCCTAAGACATTACGGCCAAATTCAATAACCGACGCCTGCATACCCAGACAGATACCAAAGAAAGGAATATTATTCTCACGAACAAATTTAATAGCATTTAATTTACCTTCAAGGCCACGAGCACCAAAGCCTGGTGCCACTAAGACTCCGTCCATGTCGCCTAATTTATCAGCCGCATTTTCTGCAGTTACAGATTCAGCAGCGATGCTTGTCACGCGTACTTTACACTCGTTAACAGCACCAGCATGAATAAATCCTTCAATAATAGATTTGTATGCATCCGGAAGTTCGACATATTTACCCACAAGGGCAACATTGATTTCGTCGGTTGGATTTTTCAATTTCCCTAAGAAGCCTTTCCAGTTTTCTAAATCTGGCTCATTCTTGCTAGGTAATTTTAATTTTGCAATAACAGTCTTATCTAATTGCTCTTTAAGCATTAATAAAGGCACGTCATAGATCGATGGTGCATCGATAGACTCGACGACAGCATTGATATTGACGTTACAGAATAAGGCTAATTTTTTACGGATTTCCGTAGATATTTTATGCTCAGTACGACATACTAGGATATCCGGTTGAATACCGTACTCTAATAATGTCTTTACAGAGTGTTGCGTAGGTTTTGTTTTTAATTCCCCTGCAGCAGCTAAATAAGGGATTAATGTTAAGTGGATCACAAGGGAGTTATGAGCGCCTAATTTCCAACGTAACTGGCGTACAGCTTCAATAAAAGGAAGGGATTCAATATCACCTACCGTACCACCTAGTTCCGTGATTACGATATCATACTCACCCGTTTCCCCTAATAGCATCATGCGGTGTTGGATCTCATCGGTGATATGAGGAACTACCTGCACAGTCTTTCCTAAGAAAGCTCCAGCCCGTTCTTTTTCAATAACGGTCTTGTAGATACGTCCTGTGGTCACATTATTTGCTTGTGAGGTAGGTACATTTAAGAAACGCTCGTAGTGACCTAAGTCTAAATCTGTCTCCGCACCATCTTCTGTAACATAACACTCACCATGCTCGTAGGGATTTAATGTTCCTGGATCAATGTTAATGTAAGGGTCAAACTTTTGAATGGTAACTTTGAAGCCACGTGCCTGGAGAAGCTTGGCAAGGGAAGCTGCGATAATACCTTTCCCTAACGATGAAGTAACACCGCCCGTAACAAAAATATATTTAGTCATAACAATAATGGATTTCTAGTGATGGAAGGCTTAAAAATGGCCTAAACATCTGCTTTATGTACGGGATACAAAGGTAGAAAAAAAAACCCTTGTCTGGAAATCTAAAACTTGGAAAAAACGGAATAAATCTAAAAAGGGTTTATTTACGATGAAATAAGACCCTCATAGTTTCCCTTTTATATGTTTTAGCGTTCTTTTATACGTTTTAGGCAATTTAGCATATCCGCGGTTATTTCTTCCTCAGCAAAGAGGGAGGCTCCAGCGGCACCATTTTCCTGTGCTAGCTTTAAGGCTTGCTCAAGCTCCGCTGTGCTATGAAAATCAGGTAGGTAAAGGCCTGCATATAGGGGGAATTTACTGTTTAGCGCTTGCACCCCTTCCGCGACAGCATCCCCAATCCAGCTGACAGGTTCTCGGTAGAATCCGTGGTATATCATTGGGAATACGGCATCTAAATTCCAGTTTACCCAATCCTGGCGCACATTACGTTTGGCTACTTCGGGTGTAGGGAAGACTGCCGCAGATAGGGGCTTTTGGTAAGATTTCGCTACATCAGCGATTTTATTTACCACCTTGGTCACCTGTTTGTACCGGAAGTTGCGCCATGACAGGCTTTCTTGGGGGTGCTGTACCTTATCAATGTCTATACCCGTCTCCTTTAGGAAAGCTTGCTTACTGTAGCTGCTGTAACAGAAGTCGTAGTCGGCCATCTCGGTACTTTGGTCAAGTTTATAATTATCCCATAGGTTGACAGGGAGGCGTACATCTGGGTAACGTATATAATCTAGGTGCAGCCCATCGACATCTTTCTTTTCCAGCTGCTCGGCAGCTTTTTCAGCTAAGTATTGAGGTACATCCGGGTGGGAGGGGGAAAGGAATCTATAATAGTTTACATATGCTGGAGCTGTAGCGCAGGATTTCCCAGATCTACTGACGGCATACCATTCAGGGTGCTTCTCAAGGAGCTCCTTTTCACCGCGATTCATGGTCCACATCCAGCGATGAGCTTGTAGGCCTAAGCTTTTAGCTATTTGAAAATGTTTTTCGCTGTAGTCTTCAAAAAGGAGGCCTACCACACCGGCATCTTTCCAGGATTTATACCTTGCTTTTAGGGTGTTTTCGCTATCCTGCTTCTTTGGGCGTACCCAGATCCAATAGTTAAATGCATGTGCTTTCTGCTGAAAGTCTTTGGTTGTAGTATTGCTATCTAGGAGGTAAATTCCATTTGCGGAGGCTGCTTTTGAGAGGCTTAGTCCTCCGAGTCCCAGTAGGGCTGATTTAATAAAATTTCTCTTGTTCATCGTTCGGTGATATTAGGTTTCTAGCTGTCCTTTAGGATCAATAGACTTCTTATTGTTTGGGTTATTTTTGTCTGTTAGCAGTATGCGGTAATAATTTTTTAAGGTATAGAATGCTATTTTATACTTTGCTTGAAGCTTATTTAAGGTAGGATTGCCGGCACTTAGCTGCTGGAGGCTTTGGGCATATTTCTTATTTTTTTGAAAATAGATTCCTTGCGCATAATGAAGGTTCCAAAGGTCTTTTTCTAAGGCTGCAGAAGTTGGCGTATGGAAGTCGGCCGTGGGTTGCTGGTCTATAAAATTTAAATAGCCCCAGCGTTCTGGGAGGTGCATATTTACGATGCCAATTGGGGACCATACCCAGTTGTCCTCCTCTTTGCCTTTTACGCGCTGGTAGCGCCCCTCATGAATCTGATGCTGCCATTGTACTCTGGAAAAATTTAAGCGCCATACATCGCCTATTTTAGGAGATTTGGGGTCTCCAAAAAAGTTTAGCGCCTGAAAGGGGATCGCTATTTCTACGGTCCAATATTGGTCAGTATCTGTGGGGTTGTTTAGTGTGCCTACATGTTTAATGGCGGTCTTCATACCTTTGACATCCCATTGCAGCTTGGCTTTACCACCATAGCGGTACGGCTTGAGCATAAGGAGGTCCATAACGGTGTTAAGGGGATTCATTTCGATCTCAAAATAAGCATCTTGGTTTTCATTGGGTTTGATAAATACTTCGAAGTCGTTATTATGGTAGATAATGGTGTCGTGTTGCAATAAGGTGCCCCAGATATGAGGCTCTTCTAGTTTAGCGAAAATATAAAGGTGTTCTTTATCCCAGAGCATCTTTACGGCAGTTTTATAGGTAGGCTTGCTGTGGTTGGCGCCTTGAATATCGATAAAGTCTGCTGTCCAGGGGGCCTGTTGCCAATCCTGCTCTTGGTCATCACCATCTATCGTCAGGGCAGCATGCGTGCTTCTCACTTGATAGTGTAGTGGGGGAGATTGCATTTGCAGGATATCTTGAACGGTATTTTGCGCTTTAGCAGGTAAGCAGACTATAAAGCTGCTTAGCAAGAGGGTGATGGCTGATATTTTCATTGCTGTAGGTTGTACTTTAAAAGTATGATAAAATGTTTTAGCAAACAAATAAATCTAATTTTTAGCTGTTCTGTGACAGCGTAGTTACAGCGGGAGGGTTAAATTTTTAATATTTTTTTGCTGTAGGGGCAAACATTCTCCTGAAATCCTTACTTTTAATACCAACGTATAAAAGAATTGAAAAGATGGAAAAATTAATTACTGATTTAGTGGAGAAAGCGGGCTTATCTCCAGAGATGGCACAGAAAGCGCTTCCTGTGGTGTTAAATTTTGTGAAGGATAAGTTACCTGCAGGATTATCAGAGCATGCGGAAGATTTATTGCAAGGAAAGATGGACTTGTCTACTATTATCGCGCAGTTAACGCAAGGTGGTGGTGCTGAAGGTGGTCTTGGCGGTATGTTTGATAAGGTTAAAGATATTTTTGGCGGAGACCAGAAATAAAAAAATCCCGCTGAAAAAGGGGATTTAGCAACAAAGCATAAAAAAAGGATTTCATGTATAATGAGATCCTTTTTTTATACAGAAGTAGTTCGTAATTAAATTCTTTTTGATTTAATACGAGCAGCTTTACCAGTAAGGCCACGTAAATAAAATAATTTCGCGCGACGTACTTTACCGTAGCTGTTTACTACAATTTTTTCAATGTTAGGCGAATTTATAGGGAAAATACGTTCCACACCAACGCCATTTGAAATTTTGCGTACAGTGAAAGTTGAATTAACACCTTCGCTGTTTAATTGGATAACCACCCCTTGGTAAATTTGGATACGCTCCTTATTTCCTTCGCGAATTTTATAATGAACGCTTATGGTGTCTCCAGCTTTGAATGCGGGAACATCATTTTTGATTACCGCTTGTTCTTCTACAAATTTTACTAAATCCATGATTTCGAGTAATTAAATACGATTATTAGCCTGTAAAAATCGGAATGCAATATTACGGCTTTTTTTTGACTTTTTAAAATAGTTTTTTCAAAAAAAGATTTGATGCCGCTATAATTGGGTGCAAAGATAAGGAAAGGATTGGTTTTTAAAATGTTTAATTTAGAATAGTTTCGATTGGGTAGGTATGTCGCTCATTTTCATGGGGGTTAATTTTCGCTTGTGCTAAGGGTTTTTTGTGAATTCTATTGCTGAAATTGGCTTTTCTGGGCTATAGTCTTCTCTATTCGGTGCTTTTTGCCTTTTTTTTATTAGAAAAAATACGGCTATTTGTCTGTCTTGACAACATTTGTTGCTGTTGTGTTTTACTTTTCCCAAGGATTCCTTGTAATTTATTTTTTAAAATTAAATCATATGTAACAACGCTCTGCATGTTTGCGGTAGACAGTGCGAGGTCGTCGCTGCTGTTAAATTTTTCTGCTGCGCTTTTGTGTTAAAGGTTTCAATTGGGGAAATCAGGTTGGAAATCTTTCGTCTTATTGCTGCGCTTGTAATTATTGGGGTCCCCAGTTAAGGCTCATGTTCCCAATAAAGATTCTTCGCTATTTGAAGGGATGGATTTTCCAGAGCTGGTGTCTATATATATCTTTACGGTGAAACTCCTTGAAGAGTATCTTAGACTTCCATATTATTGGCTACGACTTTATAAATGATTATTTCTAGTACTCAATAATTTTAGCTTCTTGGGGCTTTTCAAGCTTTTAAGCTTGCTTTAGCAATAATATTTCTGTTTGAATAAAAATATGTTTCATAAAATCAGTCAGTTAAATGGTTTCTTGTTTTTTTATTTGTCATTATAAAAAATGTGCTGTATATTTGCATCACAATAAAAAAACAAAGGTGATACCATTGTAATCGGGGTGTAGCGTAGCCCGGTATCGCGCCTGCTTTGGGAGCAGGAGGTCGTAGGTTCGAATCCTGCCACCCCGACAAAAAGCCACTGAGAAATCAGTGGCTTTTTTTGTTTACGCGGTATTTCAATGACTTCGTGCTAATAGTTGTTTATGTGTATCACCATTGGAAAGTATTTCTGGAAGATATTCTTTTTTCTGACGTCGGCACTTTTCTATATGTATATTCTCTTCATCCAATGCCTGCCATCTATATTTAATACACATTTCCTGCAGCGCTTCTATGGCTAAGCGTTGAACGCAAATGCGATCGGTTACGCGCACAGCATAGGGTAAGGCGCTTTTGTTTTGAGGTATTATCGCGGTATAGACGACATAACTTTCGACCATTAACGCCGTAAAATTCGCCAATAGTATGGATGCTATTCGGGCTCGTATTGATTGACCTCTTTATTTTTAACTCAAAAATAGAAATTTTATGAATACTCCAAAATTGTTGGTCTTGATCCTTAATTTTTCTTTAGATAATTACATGAGTGCTTTTTTGTGCATTGAACTAAAATATCTTAGTACTATACTAAATTATAATACAGCAGGATTCCGAAAATGCTAAAAAATAGAGTAGGTTAACTTTTTATAAATAAAAAGCATTAAAAACTTAAAAAAATTAGGATTAATGAGCTAACAGAAATGGAATTAACTAATATCCAAGGTGGTGGTAAATATTTTGAATATACATGGTCTAATACAAACAATCCTCTTATTTATACAGCTGAAGCAGTGGGAAACGGAGCAAAAGCAGTTGCTAATGGAGTAATTTTGTTATTCAATTAATTTTACTAAAAATAGGATTAAGAAGAGGGCTCCTAAAAGTAGTCTGCCCTCTTTTATTTTTTCCATTTTTGGGAATTAAATACCACGAGTAGACTTATCTGCTTCGATACTGCGGACTCTTTACCTAATGAAATTTTTAAATTAATCGTTCTAAATTAACAAAGTAAAAAAAATTTTCCCAAATACCATATGGCAATTTATACTAACCCTTTTTACTGCTCTAATAATTAGCTCTCCATTACTATTTCTTGAATCTTTACTAGGCAAAAATACAACTCAAAACATTTTATTTTTTGCTTTTTGCACTCTTGTAATAGTAATCTTTAGATATAAGAACATTAAAAATAATATAATAATCTCAGAAACTAAGTTAAGTCTTGACCGTCAATTTCTAGTCACAATTTTTATAACTATAATCACTCTTTTATTAATAATTCAACCATTTAATTTTTTTCTTTATAAACATATATTAAATAAAGATATGATTAATAGCTCGTTATCCTTTCAGGTAGTAATTGGTGCAATATTTTTTGCTCCTTTTTTTGAAGAAATAATTTTTAGAAAATATCTATTATCGGGATTGTCAGAAAGAATTAGTCCAATAAAAGCAATAATTATAACATCTATACTGTTTACCATAATTCATATCAATGCTATTCAATTGTTTTCTGCATTTGTATTAAGCCTATTTTTTAGTTATCACTTTTTAAACTATAGAAATATAGCAGCAGTTATATTTCTACATATGATGAGCAATTTAATAACATTATTGATTGGACATCTTAAATTGGATTATCCGTATATTAATCTATTTTATGAAAAATATTACTTCTTATTGTTTATAAGTGGCGCAATAGTAATTTGCTTCTTAATAAAGAAATATAGAAAAAATTTACTATTACATTTATAATTTTATCATATCCAATTTGACCTTGAAAAAGGAAAAGTCTACCTTTTCTATGGTATCGTCCCGCTAACTTTTTCACTATTTTTAACCATTACATAGTTATGAAGGGCAAAGAAGATTTTTTGAACAACAAGGATTTTTTCTTCAAAGAATTGCATAAAAAAGCGGTTGAACATCTGTTATGTGCTGAGTTAGAAGAATCCACAAAAAAATGGACAATGCCTATTCATAATTGGGAATTGTTTTAAATCAATTTACGCTTATTTTTGACAAAAGGCTCAGATTATAAAATCCAAGCCTAACTTTTTAACTTACACACTTTATAAGATAGTGTCTCTGTCATTTTATAATTCATAACTAACTAGGTATAATTCATTAACGAGCTTGGTTCTCTTTATGCCCACGGGCTCCTTTTTCAATAATTGTTTGATTTCTACAAACCTAGTGGCTTTATCTAAAAATATTCTTGTTTGAAGCTTTTCTGAAACCCAAGTTGCAAAATCAATAAACTCTGGATCATTCATACTGTACTTAAAATCTTCTGCAAGGCTTTTAAATTCCCAATTTGAACTTTCATTCTTATCAAAGTCCAAAAAATCTTTTTCAAGAAATTTATCTAACAGATATGTATTTGAAAAAAATGTCAAGTGCAGTTTACGCTCCGCTTCTTTAAGCTTATTACTCTTAAATAAAACAAATGTCCATTCAAATAAAAAAATTGGATAGCAGCATCTACATTTTTAACAAACGTAAAAATAACAAAAAAATACCTCTTGTTTAATAGTCGCGTGTACAAACTACGCGTGTTCTATAAGACTATTAATAAGAAAAACGGAAATTTATTCAATCTTAAAAAACCCTATAATAGGATAGTCGATTCTTCCTGTTTTTACGCACGTAGCCGAAGCGCTACAGGGCCGAATCTTCATCAAGGGGAGAAAGATAAATTTATTTTTCGGATTTATAAATTTCACATTATTAGTAGTGAAATTGAATACAAAAGGATTGATAATGGCTGTAACTTTGTGAAAAAAAACCAATTATATGAAAACTATAAAAAAGTTAAGTTTCGCATTTATCTTCACGCTCCTAGGGGTTACGCTATTTAGCTGTAAAAAAAATGATGATAATAAACTTGAATTAAGCCCGAGTCAGATACTCTCCTCAACGCCATGGGAAACGACAAAAGCTGTCAATGAAAAAGGTGAAAGCATCTCTTTAACTAATCCTAGTGTAGCTGGTTCCGTAGGATTTGCTTATTTTAAAGCCAATGGTAAATTTACCATATTCTCGCTGCAAGATGCACCTAGAATACAAGGTGATTGGACGGTTTCAGCGGATGGAAAAACACGTACTTTAGTAGCTAGAAATGCCTCAGATAAAGAGTTGTTCACTCGTCAAGTGGAAATAACTGTGTTAACAAGCAAGGAGTTTACCTATAGAATATATCCGAATGAGGATAATAGAAATGTCTACTTTGATATTGTTCATACTCCAACACAACACGCTGAGCCTGAATTTGTATTTACACCGACTCAAATATTGTCAAGTACCAATTGGGAAACAACAGGAGCTACGAATGAAAAAGGTGAAAATGTATCTTTATCAGACCCTAATGTGGTTGGCTCCGTAGGCTTTGCTTATTTCAGACCTAATGGTACCTTCGCTATTTATGGACTTAATGATGTCTTAAGAATCCAAGGAGACTGGACCGTTTCTGCTGATGGTAAAACAAGAACGTTAGTCGCTAAAAATCCTGCTGGTGAGGTGTTATTTACACGTGTAGTAGATATTACTGTTCTAACAACAAAAGAATTTACTTATAGGTTGTATCCAAATAACGCTGACAGATCTGTTTATTTGAATATTAAGCATACGCCTACGGATCATAGAGAGCCGTAAGTAACTCCAATCCATTTTATTTTTAAGCTTAAAGTAACTAATGTTCAATATTTTAGTTATTTTAAGCTTTTCTAGCTATTAGAAAATGGTATAATTTACAGTAGATGTCATGCAAAATTTTAAAAATAGAATTCCGATTCTTGGGATTAATGAGTTTAGGAAAATACAAATTGCTGGACGTGCTGAAATTTTATTTAATAAGATTGACGGAGTTAATTATATAGGAAGTCCTCATAAACATGATTTTTTTATAATTATGTTATTTGACGTTGCCTCTGGTGTGCACAATATAGATGGTATCGATTATAATATTGGAAACAAAGAGGTGCATGTTTTATTTCCTGGGCAAGTTCATACATGGAATATAAAGGCAAATACAAAAGGATATCAGCTGATGATTTCACCGCTATTTTTAGAACAGTTTGCCTCCTTTTTCAGGTTTTCCATTGCGAATTATCAGAATAACCCCGTTATAAAGCTTAGTGATGAGGCTTTTGAAAAGTTAAAATATGAGTTTATCGCTATTTTTGAAGAGCTGAAATTTGAGAATTCTCTGATACATGTACTTTACGCTCGCGCATCGGTAATTGCTGCCATCGTCAGCTCACAGGCTGAGGCATCTTTTACGGAGTTTGTAATTCATCAATCAATTGATAAGTTAGCAAACTTTAAGCTTCTAATTGACGAGTTCTATCGCAGTGAGAAATCAGTCTCTTTCTATGCTGAAAAATTAAATATTTCAGCAAATTACTTGAATATCCTTTGTAAGAAAAACTTAAAAGTGTCGGCTATGAACTTAATACATCATAAAGTTTTGGTGGAAGCGAAGAGGTTGCTGCAGAGTAATATAATGACAATTAAAGAGGTCGCCTACCACTTGGGATTTAAAAATAATTCCTATTTCTCTATTTTTTTTAAGAAGCAGACAGGTATTGCTCCCAGTGACTTTCGATCTTCTCATTAGTGTATAATTAAAGTTTTAATCATAAATAGGGGGATTAAAGAAATAGTATCCACCAATAGTTTATTTAGCTATGGAAGCAGAAACAGTAATTGAAGCCGTAAAAAATAACAACTGCACAACCGTCTTAACGTTGCTACAAGAGGGGCTAGATGCAAATCTTATCGATGGGGATAAGCGATCTCTCTTATTAATTGCTACCCTCCACGGTCATATCGATATGGCGAAGATACTCTTGCGCTATGGAGCACTCGTAAACCAGCAGGCGGAGAATATGGATAGCGCTTTCCTTTATGCTGGCGCCAGCGGTCAGGTAGCGTTGCTAAAGCTGTATTTGGAACATGGTGCCGCTTTTGATGTGTATAACAGGTACCAGGGGACAGCGTTAATTCCCGCCTGCGAGCGTGGATATATTGAGACTGTCAGGCTTTTAGCGCACACAAAACATTTTCCAATAAATCATATCAATCGCTTAGGATGGACAGGCCTGATGGAGGCTGTGATACTTGGTGATGGGAGCGCTAAATACCAAGAGATTGTACAGATTTTAAAAGAAGCAGGTGCTGCTGTGGATATCCCTGATTTTGATGGTATTACACCGCTGCAGTACGCTGAAAATAGAGGTTTTAAAGAAATTGCAGCGCTTCTAAAGGATTAGTAGAAGGAGGGGAGGGCTTTTGTCCTGTTGAAGGTAACGAACGAATAGAAAATAATCCCTAATTTTGTTGCGAGGGAACGTAACCATGGACATCAAACAAATATTTGCCGATGAATTTTTAGAGCGCTTTATGCCAGAAGGGGTAAAGGCTATAAAACATCAGTTGTCGCCCGTAAAGATTTTCGATTTACGAGATATTGCCCCGTATATAAAATCTCCTACAGCACCTTTTTTATTTGGTTACAATCTTTTAGTGTTTATTTCTGAGGGACATTTTACGCATCAATTGGGCGCAAAAACCTACCTCGTGGAGGCTCCAGCAATTTTTATGAGCAACTATGGAAGCACCTCCGCAATTAAATCTGTCGATCGCTCCACAAAAGGGTATTGCGTATTAGTGAAGGAGTCGGCAATGACTTCGGTCTTTCGGGAGCAGGAGATCCTGCATATTTTTAATATATCGCCGCTGTTAAATTTGGAAGTTGCGGATTATCAGCGTATGCAAGCCTTGTTTGGTATCCTTTTTCAGGAGACACATAGTGAGCTTCCTTTTAAGGATCTTGTGGAGAGTATATTGAAAACTATTTTACTAAAAATTATTAAGCTATCTTCTGCTACGACGACACTCAGCCGACGCGAGGAGCTCGTTATGCAGTTTAAACTGCTGGTTCACAAAAATTTTAAGAAACATAAGCAAATCGGTTTTTATGCCGATCAGCTTGCCGTATCCGCGAATTACCTCAATCGCTGTGTGCTCGCAGTATTTAAAAAATCGCTGAAAGATGTTATTCTAGAGGTCACTATTACGCACAGTAAATTTCTGCTGCAGGAATCTACAAAGAGTATTGCAGCCATTAGCTATGAGTTGGAGTTTTCGGACCCTTCTTATTTTGCGCGAGCTTTTAAAAAGATCGTAGGGCTGTCCCCGACAGATTACCGAAAGCAGCTGTCCTAATGCTTTCGATAAGTATGCACGATTTGTGCTTATTTTCGTAGGTATTTGAATGAAATATACCTACGGACGGCGCGTAAATTTGTAGAAATACAAATAACCATCGCATATGCAGACCGTTTTAGAACAACCAACGACATCGCAAAGTTTTAATAGTTTCCTTCCCGATTTTAAAGGGAGGCTACATGATTTATTTCAGGTAGAGAACGATATCAATAAGGTCAGTTTAACGCGTGGTCTGCCACCAAGCATGATGCAGGAGATTCTGTCTATGAAACCGTTATCTGTGGCGGTACCTACAGCATTTGGGGGCCGTGGGATGGATGTTTCCCAATGCCTACGTGTGCTCGCAGCAGCCTCTTATGAGTCCCTATCGTTATCCTTAATTTTCGGTATTAATATCGCTTTATTTCTAGAGCCATTTGCGAAATATGGAAACCCCTTAATCAAGGAGTCCGTATTCAGAAAATTTATGGAAGAGAATGCCATGGGGGGCTTGATGATTACGGAGCCTAACTACGGGAGTGATGCGTTGAATATGCGTACTTCCTACCAACAGACGGATGCGGGTATTCATCTTACCGGGCAGAAACATTGGCAAGGCCTTACTGGGGCTGCAGATTTCTGGTTAGTAGCAGGACGTAAACGTGCTGAAAATGGTGATCTAGCTCGTGATGTAGACTTTTTTATGACGGATAACAGTGTCGCATCGCAGCAGATTGAAGTTTCAACTTTATATAATAATTTAGGTTTATATGCCATTCCTTATGGTGTTAATGAAATAGATGTACAGCTGCCAGCGGAGCAGGCATTACAGCCGGAGAGTACAGGTATTAAGTTGATGCTTGATATGCTACACCGTAGCCGCATGCAGTTTCCAGGGATGGGGATGGGCTTTATCAAACGCTTATTAGATGAGTCTCTTCAGCACTGCGAAGCACGGAAAGTGTCGGGTATGTCGCTGACGGAGCTTGATGGCGTAAAGTACCAATTGTCTCGTATTCAGGCAGCTTATACCTTATGTTCGGGAATGTGTTCGCACAGTTCGGCTGTAAGTTCAATTACCTTTGACTTAGCATTGCAGGGAATAGAGGCGAATAGTATGAAAGCTTTAGTGACTGATTTAATGCAGGAGTCAGCGCAGATATCATTGCAACTAGCTGGCGCAAACGGCTACCGTTTAGATCATATCGCTGGAAGAAGTGTTGTCGATAGCAGACCCTTTCAGATTTTTGAGGGTTCCAATGAGATGCTTTATGCACAGATTGCTGAAGGGGTATTAAAATTAATGCGAAAAGGTAAGGAAACAAACTTACTAGCATTTTTAAAACAATATCCTGCCACAGCACTTGCGGCAGCAGACTTTGCAGGAAATATAGATTTTAAAATTCCAGAATCTGCGAAGCAGCGTGAATTAATAGTGTTGGGCCGTATTATTGCGCGCGTTATTTGTTTTCAATACGTGCTCCAAATGGATAATTTAGGGTTTAACAAGCAGCTTACACAGCAGAGTTTTGAGCACATGAAAATGGATATCTCCATGTTCGTAGGCCAGCTGCAGAGTGCTAACTTTAGTAATCCTTTCAAAGTTTATGAAGATAGCTCTGATTGGACACAATTTATAAAAGCTTAAGCTACTTATTTAAGACCACAGGGGAAATTTGTAATGATATAAATTCACCCTGTGGTTTCTCGTTTTAAATGGGTCTGCTTATAGTCCAATAATTCTTAAAATTTCAGGATCTGTCAGTGGAGAGCCTCCTTGAACAGGGCCTATCTTTTCGGCTACTTGTTCCCTGAATATTGTTAGTGCTTCACGGTCTAACATAAAGGTTTCAAATTCTTTCGGAGAGGTATTCGGGTAGGTTGAGAAATGTTGGTATCCATTCTTTAACGGTACATCCCTACGCACGGACCATTGAATCCACTGCTCTTGAATTTTTTTCGATGTCAACCAAGAGATATATAATTTTGCTGCGGCTTTATGTTTCGAAAGCTTAAAGATTGCTCCCGTCTGTGCCCAGGTTAAAAATGGATCTACCGTCGGGAGGATAAAGCGTGATCCATTGGTATAGAGCGTTTGGTCGAAATATCCCGCAATACCAAAGGTTCCAGCTTTTTCAGCTCTTCCTACGACGACACCAGGAGCCTCAGTACCTCGAATCCACTGCGGGTTCTGTGCAATTAGTTGGTCTAAATATTCCCAACCATATTTATCAATAATTTTTTTGAAGACAAATAGCACCGCATCATCATCATGCGGATAGGTCAGAATTAATTGATCTTTAAATTCAGGTTTAAGGAAATCTGTGTAGTTGTCAGGAAGAATATCCGTCGCATTGGTGTTGACTATATGTGAAAAAGAAATCATATATAGCGGTGTAAAATAGCCGTTTACATCTTTATAATCGGCATTGATCTGATCCCAATGAATACTCTTGTAGGGCTCCAGTACGCCTTCATCACGCCATCTATGAAAGTCATTGACGGTTTGTAAATGGACGACATCGGGCGTAAGATTACCACTTGCTAGCTGTTGATCAATCTCCTCGTCTAAAAATTTGGATAGATCTACGCGGATATTTATTTTAATTTCTGGAAAATCCTTTTCCCAGGCTTCTTTAATCCAGTCTAATTGATAGGGAGCATCGCCCCCTCCCCAAACGGTAATCTCCTGATCTGTGACTAGTGCTTCCTGATACAATCTTGTTAATGCATCCGCTTCCAAGGGTTCAAGGGCTGCCGTTTGTTTACAACTTATTAGATTCGCTAATAAGATTGGTACTGCCATAAGTTTTAAATAGCTCATAATATTTATAAATATGTATGATTAAATTTACGAAGGTCCAACTTATATTTGCGTTGAAGTAATTCAAGAAACAAAAAAAGAGCTCGATATTTTCGAGCTCTTTTTGATTAAATATCTTTAAAAATATATCCTTCTTAAGGAAAAGTTTTTTATTCAGTTTTTGTTAAGGACAAGTGATGATTCTGTAGCCTTTACCAAAACCATTCATATTCGTTGTCTTGTGCGCAATTTGTGATGCAACCACGGTGTTAGTTGATGTTGAATTCCAAACAACCTTATTAAATGTTGTTCCTGCTTTTAACTTAAGTGGTACTAAAGGACCATCTGTTATCTTAGAACCATATAAAGATATTTTTCCTTTAACATCAATTACTACACGTACAGCAGGTGTTGCTTCCGTACCTATGATGGACCATATTGCAGGAATGCTATTGACTTGCCAAGCAGATCCGTCAGCAAAAGTAATATTTGATGTATTGCCATCAGAAATTTGGAAATTTATCTCTTTGTTGGTGATATAGGTTCCATTTATTTCCAGGTTAAACGAGTTGTCGATTGTTGAAATATCGAATGTATAACCAAAATCTGCCGCAGGGAATGTAAATACCTTTCTTGTTGCTGCTGTATTTGATGCTGAGCCTAATGTAAAAGAGGTTCCTCCTCCATCTGTAGGAACAATTAAAGTAGTACAAGGCTTAAAGACCTTCAACGTTAAATTATACTTGTGACCCGGAACAGTTTTAATACCATTTAAAACAATGTCTCCGAGCGTATATGAATTTAAATTATCTTTAAGTGTAATTGCAGGAATAGTGATACTTGCTGAATTTGTATTCGGTGATATCAATAATACTTCTTCGGCTTTCACTTCTCTATTTGTCTTTGTACTAGCAATAAAAGGCGCAATTATTTTTTGTGTTTCTGTGATAGGGCTGAAGGTTACTTCATTATTTGCAAATTTAATTCCTCCGTATGGTGATAAATTGCTAAATACTACATTGTTCACATTGCCTAAAGTTGATACTGTTACTCCTACAGCATCAATCGATTCTGTTAATTTTACTGTCGTAGAGATTTTAGAGAATTGGTGATTCAAGGTGATACTTAATTTATTTTCTCTTTCACCTTGTACTTTAAAACTAGTTTTAAAATACATTAAATCTTCGGTAATATTATCCAAATTAGCCGTTGCTAATTTATCTCCATTAAGAAGTGCTGGCAACGAAGTGCTGCTATTTACAGAATAAACAATAAAATTATAAGTTTCACCTCCATTTAGACTTAATACTTCCGTGTTTGCTTCACTTCCTGCAGCGTAGTCTCGTTGAGTAACATAATCTCCATCATTGGTATATACTACAAGACGATATTTCACACCTTTAGCTAAGGTAGTGATAAGTCCAGGTCCTACAGTTGCCGCTAATTTTTTAATTTCTGTTGAGGAGTTTGCTTGTGGAGTTAGTGTAGCGATTACAAAACTTCCATTATCTAATGGTACAATCTCTTCTTGAACTTCCCCTATTTTTTTTGACGTAGAAGCTACTAATTCCGGATTGGATGATTCACCTATTGTAGGTGTAATAATTTTAATCACTGTATTACCATTCTGTTCATTGTTAGTAACATCCGTTGTTTTAGAACACGCTGCTAACTGTACAACAGTGATGAAGAGTAAGATCGCTTTTGTAATATTTTTTAAATATAAGTTTTTCATATGTGCTAATTCTGCTTAGTTTTCAGTCCATTTAATAATTGTCTCGGTGTCTTCTTCTAAAAGCCATTTATCAGAAATAACTGAAGCTTCATTAAGTGGTGTGATTGTTCCAATAGAAGAGTTCGCAATGGATTCTTCTATCTCTATTACCAGCAAATTAATACTTGGAGAGGAGTAAGTGTTTTTAGTTTTTCTCATTTTTCATGTAAAAACAGCGCATAAGTTATGCCGCATGTTCGATAGTTGTTGTGTGAATTATTAACCTTTTTGGGAAGTTAATTTGTTTTGTTTTAGGTGGATATATTTTTTATCGCAGTTACAAAATTACAATTATCATTGTCTATTATGAAATTTCTTAATTAAATTATGTTTTAAAACAATGATTTAAAGTCTTTTAAATTTTTATTAAACGAATAAAATGTATCAGCATGTATTTTTTTTATGTTAAATAGCCTTGTTTTTGTAAAGTCAATTTGAATGGTGATATTTTATTTCGAGGATTTTATTCTTAATATTTTCAAAGTGCTGAAATGGTGAGTGATGCAACTAAATCTGGCAGTATCCACTGTTTAATTCTTTAGGTAGCGCACTTAGTCGCGAAATTGGCTACACCAATAATATATAGTTGCTATCCCCATAATAACATGCTATTTATGTAGCGACGGAATCTAATGCAAGCTGTCAGTAGCTATTTTAAAATTTATATTAGTAAATAGCGTGATTTAAGTCATTTTTTTTTAAGTTTTCTGATTAGAATGATTAAAAATATATGATATCATCAAAGAATGGTAGTTATTTTTGTAAATGTTGTTACAGGTGAATGTATTAGCTGTTAAATTAAGGGGTTGATTATTAATATATTGTAAAATAGTTGTTAAACTCCGTATAAAGAATAGGCATTAACTAGTAAATATTTCATTTTTTTGCGGAATAATTTATAATTTAATTATAAACTAACTATAAAATCTAATCCCTATTTATGAAAAAATCTAAACTCTTCCATGTGTTAGCTTTTTCTATGATGGTGAGTCTGGCGGATGCAGAAATGTCATTTGCTGCTACAAAGACTAATTATCAAAGTTCACAAGCTAAACTAACTGGAGTTGTCACCGATGGTGCAAAACCGCTATCTGGAGCTTCGGTATCTGTGAAAGGCACTGGTATTGCAACGTACACCGATAACTCGGGACAATTCTCTCTACCTACCATTCCTACTGGAGCAACGCTGGTGGTAACTTATGTAGGCTTTGGCACCAAAGAAATTAATTGGAAAGGTGAAAAAAGCTTACAAATAACTTTAGAATCCACCGCAAATGATCTCGATGAGGTCGTTGTCGTAGCCTACGGGACAGCCAAAAAATCTTCGTTAACAGGATCCGCATCTGTTGTGAAGTCCGAACAGATAGCAAAAATATCAGGTTCAGGATTTGCGGAAGCACTTCAGGGAATGAGCGCAGGGGTAAATGTCGTTAATAATGAAGGAAATCCAGGGGGTGATACGCGTATTCAAATCCGTGGTATCAGCTCCATGTCAGGATCCTCAAATCCCCTGTATGTGCTCGATGGAATGCCTTATGATGGACAGTTGAATTCCATCTCTCAGTCGGATATTGAATCTATTACTGTATTAAAAGACGCTGCGGCATCCTCTTTATATGGATCTCGTGCGGCTAATGGTGTAGTCGTTATTACCACCAAAAAAGGTAAGACAGCAAAGCCTCAGTTAAACTTCCGCTCTGCGTGGGGGACCTCTGATAATGCCGTAAAAAATCCTACAAAAGCATCTCCCCAAGATCAGTTGTTAAATACCTGGGAAGCGATGTACAATGACCAGTTCTATAAGTACGGCTTAAGTACGAAAGATGCGGGTGATTGGGCTTCGAAAAATGTGTTGGGAAAAATTCTGAAATCAGTAACCAACTCCAAAGGGGAGGCAAGCTATGTATCACCATTCAAGCATATCAATGAGCAGTATGTCCTTCATGATGGGCAGGGTAATGGCTATATAAATCCAAACTTGGAAATGGTTTGGAAAGAGTCAGATTACGATGTCTATGGCGCGGTATTTTCCCGTAAATTAAGACAAGATTATGGGATGGATGTTTCTGGAGCAACGAGTGATGGAAAGACGAATTATTTCTTATCCTCCTCTTATTTGGACGATAAAGGATTCGCTTCAAGCCAATATTTTAAACGTTATGGCTTCCGTGCAAATGTGACCTCACAGGTGACAAAATGGTTGCAGCTCGGTGGAAACTTATCTTACTCTAGCTCCCGTCAGAATGTTTCTGGCGCGGCACGTGGCCTTATATTCACGACTTCTATGTACTCTCCATGGCTAAGAAATAAAGATAATACCGATTGGGTATATTCTGAAAAAACAGGCCAACGTATGTACGATTACGGAAATTATGTGAATAACTTCTTCGGTATCCATGTCCTAGATAATAAAGGTGATTACTGGAATAATACCAATGACGAAAGTTTCAATAATAACCTCCGGAGTATGGTTGCTTCTCGCTTCTTCGCAAGCATCACCTTACCCTATAACTTAAATTTCAAGTCCAGTCTGAGTATCGACGACAATGGCACGAAAAATTTTACCTATGGATCGGCAGTTCACGGCTCCGGGCAGCTAGCACCTTATGGTGTTACAGCAATGACTTCCGGAGGAAGTGCCTCACGCTCTAATAATACCGTGCGCTCGGTGACATTCAATAATATTTTGAATTGGAGTCAAGATTTCGGTCAGAGTAATGTTTCTGCTATGATTGGGCAGGAATCCTACACCAATAACAGCTTATATGACTATGGATATGGGCAGGGGATTATGCAAATCGGTCAATATGAATTAGCTTCAACGACGACTAACTGGTCGGTGAACTCAGCGAAGGATCGTTATGCATTATCTTCATTTTTCGGGAAAATAGATTACAGCTATGGCGATAAATATTTTGCTTCGGGATCCTACCGTCGTGATGGCTCATCGCGCTTTCATCCGGACAACAGATGGGGAGACTTCTTCTCTGCAGGTGTATCTTGGCGCTTAAATAAAGAAAATTTCTTAAAAGACGTTTCATGGATTGATAATCTGTCATTTCGTAGTAGTTACGGTACCACAGGAAATGATAAGTTAATCACGCGTGGCGATGCCGGCATTGCTGGTGGAGAGATACTCTATGCTTACCAAGGGGTGTATCAGTCCAATGACTTATATGGGTCGGCAGGCTTAAAGCCATCAACTTTTGGTACTCCAGGTTTGAAGTGGGAGCGTAATAAACAATTTAATGCGGCTATTGACTTTAGCTTCTTTAAGAATTTATACGGTACAATTGAATATTACTCTAGAAACTCCTCGGATCTATTGTACTACAAGCAATTTGCGCTTTCTGCACAAGCGGGATCCGCAACAGGGTTGAATACAAACTTAGGAAATCTGCGTAACTCAGGGTTTGAGTTCTCCCTTGGAGCAGATGCCATCCGTAAGGAAAATTTTAATTGGAAAATAGATGCCAATTTATCAACGCTAAAAAATGAAATTACCTACCTTCCAGGTGGAGAATTTACATACAGTAACCGTACTGCAGGCTATAAGTTAGCGGAAGGATATTCTCTTTATGAATTCTATATGGTGAAAAATGCGGGTGTAAACCCAGAAACTGGGAACATGCAATACTGGGTTAAAGATGGTGAATCATGGCGTAAGACAGAGAAATATGATGCTGAAGTAACCTCGCGTGACTACCAAAGAATAGGCTCAGCGCTACCTAAGGTCTATGGTTCCTTAACCAATAGCTTCCGTATTAAAGCATTAGACTTCTCTTTTATGCTTTATTATTCCTTAGGGTCCATGATGTATGATTATGCGTATATCGAACGTACAGCTGTGCGTGGTGGTGTAGGTGTCGTACAAGATTTAATGGATGATCATTGGCGTAAACCTGGGGATCAAGCTTTATTGCCGAAATATTCTAATGACGACTATTCTGCAACAAGAAAAGCTTCGGACTTCTATATTTTTAAGAATGATTATCTACGTCTTAGAAATGTATCCTTAGGCTACACACTTCCAAAGACGATGTTAGAACGTGCAGGAATTAGTAAAATGCGCTTTTATGTCTCGGGTGATAATTTGTTAACCTTTGGGGCTGCGAAAAACAGATATTCAGATCCTGAAACTGCGATGTCAGGAAATAACTATAATGGATCTGCAGATAAGGATAATGGTATTCAAGGTTCACGTCGCGTATATACTGCGGGATTACAGTTGTCATTTTAAGACCTACAAACATGAAAAAATTACAAAAAAGTTTACAATATTTCTCCCTTGTAGCCCTGCTATTTATGCAAACCGGCTGTAAGGATTTCTTAGATACTAATTCTTCCACAGCAACATCGGATCAAGTGGTGTTAGGAAGTGCTGCGCAGCTAGAGATGGTCTTAACGTCGACCTACAGACAGCTGTATTTTAATGATCAAGGTTCAGATCGTGTGTATGCAGGCCTTACAGGCTTACAAATGTATGTGGACTTAGGTGGTGCTGATATTATCAGTCATACGAATATGGGGGGTAATCAAGTTACAGCCTATACCTATGAGCCTCAAAAAACGCAAACAACAGGCTCTTCCAATGCCATCTGGTCTATGATGTATAAAATTATTAACCAGACGAATATTATTATTGATGCTATCCCTGCGGCACAGGGGAATGATGCGCTAAAGAATGCGATCCTAGGGCAGGCTTTAGCGATTCGTGGCCTTTGCTATTTTCACTTAGTGCAGAATTATCAGCAGACGTATATGTTGGCCAAGGATAAGCCAGGGGTGATCTTACGTACCTCTTCAAAGGATAGTGAAAATCTGCCGCGATCTACCGTTGCTGAAACATATACACAGATCGTCAAAGACTTAACGGAATCCAAAGCTTTATTGGCAAACTTCAAGCGTGTTAATAAATGGACGATTGATAAGGATGTAGTCTCGGGTCAGTTGGCCCGTGTCTATTCCGTGATGAACCAATGGGATAAGGCATACAGTGAAGCTAAGACCGCTTATGACAAGTATAGCCAACTGCTTACTAAGGATCAGTACCGTTCGGGTTTTGATGACGTTATCAGCAATAACTACGCTGAGGTAATGTGGGCTGTACAATTTACAAACACGAATAATTTAGGTGGTGGTACGCAGTTTAACTTCTGGTATAACCAAGATGAAAGCTATGGTGAGGGATATACGGATGGTCCCATCTATGCATTTCTAGATTTCTTTGCTGATGGCCAATATGAAAAGCTATTTGAAAAGACCGAAGATCGCTACCAATTTTGGAAACGTACAAAAAATGCTTCTAAAGAATGGTCTACAAAATGGGCCTATAATAAATACAAGCACTATGGGGATGCTGATGGCGCAAAACAAGGTAATACGCGTCCAGAAATCTCATTAATGCGTGGCTCAGAGATGCTGCTTATTATGGCTGAAGCTTCAGCGCATTTAAATAATGGCCTTTCTTTGGGTTATTTAACGCAGTTGCAAAAGGCTAGAGGTGTCAAAGGCTTAACCACTGCAGCTTCGGGATCAGCTCTCTTAGAATCTATTTATGTAGAGCGCCGTAAGGAATTGCTTTGTGAGGGAGTGACAGGAATTTATGATCTCTTACGCTTGCAGAAGCCTTTAGTTAGAATTCAGGAAACGGAAAACTACCCAGAGGGTCATTATACTTGGGGTTTAACGCAGCTGAATGGTTATGTCGCTAATGCAGCAGCTCCTGTAGGAACATTTCCTTCCAATGATTACCGCTTTCTCTGTCAGATTCCACAGTTAGAAATTGCGAATAATACCGCTTTAACAGAGAAGGATCAAAATCCTTACGCTGGTACAAAGTAGTTGATTTATACGATAGCGCTCCCTTATTTCAAGGCTGCGCTATCGTATTTTAATTTTATTAATCAATTAATCAGCTTGTTGTAATTTTCTTTTGAAAGATAGTTTGTGAAATAGAAATATCGCCGTATATTTGCATCACAATAAAAAACAAAGGTGATACCATTGTAATCGGGGTGTAGCGTAGCCCGGTATCGCGCCTGCTTTGGGAGCAGGAGGTCGTAGGTTCGAATCCTGCCACCCCGACAACACTTAGACTAAGTAAGTGTAGAAAACCCGCAAATTAATAGAATTTGCGGGTTTTTTGTTTTATATCATATCAAGAAACTCCAAAGAATATCAATGTAATTCCACTCTATGGTTGGAATTTGAGAATTGGTTTTTGGATGTTTGAAAGAGTGAAATCTTCAAAGAAATTGGGAATCCACTAAAAAATGGACAATGCCTATTCACAATTGGGGAGTTGTTTTAAACCAATTTTTTTTTTGACAAAAGGCTCAGATTATAAAATCCAAGCCTAACTTTTTAACTTACCCATATTATGGGATAGTGTCCAATTCAGATTATCCTCCATAAAATTAGCGTATTTAAAAGTGAAAAACTATCCTTTTAAACACGCTAATATTTTGAAAAATTGGTATCGATTAAGAATCTGCAACTATTCAGACGTAGATTCGCTCTTTTGCAATAAGAATTTATAAATTAATCCTCCAACGATGGCGCCAGCAATTGGTGCTACCCAGAAAAGCCACAGTTGCGAGAGCGCTTCTCCACCGACGAATAGTGCTTGTGAAGTTGAGCGCGCAGGATTTACGGATGTATTGGTAATAGGAATGGAAATTAAATGGATCAATGTCAGCGCTAAACCAATAGCTACACCGGCAAATTTTCCATTTGCATATTTATCTGTGGCACCCAAAATTACAATAAGGAAAAATGCGGTCAGCACAAATTCTGCTACGAAAGCTGAAGCCATACTGAAGCTCCTTCCAGCATAGCCTGGTAACTCATAGAAATTGGTCGCAAAAGCTCCCGGACCTTCCGTAGAAAATGCACCAGCGCCATTTAAAATAACATACAGTGTGCCCGCTGCGGCTGTAGCCCCGACAACCTGTGAAATAATGTATGGAGCCAACTCTTTGGCTGAAAAACGGCCACTGGCAAATAAGCCAAAGGATACTGCTGGATTAAAATGCCCCCCAGAGATATGCCCCACAGCGTAAGCCATTGTAAGAACAGTTAAACCAAAGGCTAAGGATACACCGAGTAGACCAATGCCAATTTCGGGAACTCCCGCTGCGAAAACTGCACTACCACAGCCTCCAAAAACTAACCAAAATGTTCCGAAGAACTCTGCGAAATATTTCTTCATAAGAATTTATAATATAATTTGTATAGTAAAAGTACAATTTTTTATAGATGGAAGCAATGATTTAACTTTATGGAATGATTATTTACAAATAGAAAGCGCTCAAATATTACTTTGAACGCTTTCTGTAGACTATCTAGTGAAAATTTTATTTTATAAATTCTAGAATAATTGCATTTCAAAAAAACTAATTACACTTAATTTTTTTCTTCCCTGAACCTACACCTTTTAAAGTTGTCTTACCCAATACCATTTGCGTGATTTTTACATCATTAGTTTCATGCGTGCCGTCATTCCATACAAAGGTATTAAAGGAGTTTCCATTGTACAATTCTAGTTCAAACAGAGGACCACCTGAGACTTTGGATCCATACATGGTAACAGCTCCTGTACGGCTAATTACAACTTTTACGATAGGCATACTTAAAGTTCCTATTTGATTGTATACCGGTGGAACTGTACCACCAGTAATATTTATGCCTTGATAGAGACTTAGATCTTTGAAGCGTATATTCTGTGGTAATGTGCTATTAACCTCGAACTGAATTTCATTCTTTGCTAATTTTACACCATTTAATTCCATATTAAAGGAGTTGTCCATTTCTGTGATGTCGAATACAAAGCCGTAATCGCCCCCAGGTGCTTGAATAGTTTGCTCAAGAATACTATTGTTAGGAATAAATACGCCATTTTTTAAAATTCCTGTAACTTTCGAACTATTTGTGTAAGCACTATAATCCCAATTTAAGGCAGAATTTGTCGATACATTTGATGTACAAGTCTTAAAGTTTAATATTAAATTATACTTTACACCAGGTGTGATCTTAACATTAGGGATGCTGACATTTGTTTTTGTTTCTCCGTCAACGGTAATACTTGCAAATTTGATCGTTCCTGTACCTGTCGTTGGATTTATTACCAGTGTTGCTGCAGCAGTTAAAGTGCGTAATCCTGTTCCCGTAATACTCGGAAATTTCACTTCTACTCCTTGTGTGACTGGCGTATTATAACTGATGACTTCATCCGAAAATTTCAAGGATGCAGATTGATTTGTAGGTGTTATATAAGGATTTGAAACAGCAGTAAATGCACCGGTTGTGTTTTCGTCCATCCGCATAATTGCCGTTATTAAACTGTATTTATGCTTCAGAATAACACTTAAATTAGTTAAACCATGTGTTAAAGTCAGCTCTTTTTTAAAGAATAATAAGTCTGCAGAAATATTCGCTACTGATGCTTTATCTAACTGGTCGCTGTTCGTAACTGTGGGTACTGCTGTCGTACTATTAACACTGACACCAATAAATGTATATTTCTTTCCTGCATCCAAGGTAATTCCTGGAGCCGTGGACTCAGTACCATAAGTGTAGAGTCTTTCAGCTACTAATTTTTTAGTCGCATCATAAATTAAGATTTTATATTGAACACCTTTAGCAAGCGGCTTACGCTCAATAGCAGCAACCTTCTTAATGGAGTTATTTGCTGCTGTGTTTTTTAAATCTGTTTGGTTAGAGGCGTCTTTTGAAAGGTAAACTTCAATTGTCTTATCGGCACCAAAAGATTGAATGTCGATTAGATCTGGCTGCGTTGATGTGCTGCCTTTAGCTGTGCTTGCTGCTAGCTTTACGGCACCTGTGTTGTTGTCAACGTTAGAAGCTTCCATATTCTCAAATTCAATTTCTGTCGCCACCACTTTTACAGTCGCTCCATCTTGCGATAATTCCGAACTATTACTAGTCTTAGAGCAGCTTTGTATTGCGATAACAAGGAAAGCAAAAGTTAGAATCTTAATGAAGAATTTAGTTTTCATTTATTTTTTAAATTATATTATTTTTTCTGAAAAAAAGCTAAAGGATATTACCAGTCAATAGTCTTAATATCATCAGGCTGTACATCCCATTCTGACTCCACGACATTATTAGAGTTTACGGGAGTAACAGTAGCAGACCCTGTTGCAATACTGTGCTCATGTTGTAAAAATAACACATTAATTCGGGGTGACATATATAGAATTTTCATAATAGTTAAATTTCGAATATAAAAGTTGTTGCTTAATTTTTCTAATTACTCTTTTTTATTGGTAGTCCCTATAGTCTAAATTTTTATAGGTAGGAACAAATGTAGATATATAAAAATTAACATAATATCACTTGTATGAGCTAAAAATGAATTTGTAGCCTGCTAGCTACATGTGAGTGCGCTATGTTTCAAAACAGTATAATTCAGTAAAGATTCATAATTATAAAAAAATGGTGCAGGTTTTATTTTTTGTTTAAAACAAACAATAACTTTTATGTTATAACATATGTTAAATTGTAGTTAATTGCTGAAAATTGATATTTCTAGCTGAAGGAGCTATAATAAAAATTTCTTTTTCCCGTATCTTAGCGATATTCCACCGCTATCCTAACGCTTAGTCGATGGTCGGCATGCCTAGATTTCTTAAACTTCACGATAATGCTTTATTTAATGAAGCCACTCAGATGTGTTGTATATTAACTACGCTGATGTGTTTGCAATAACTACGCTATATGTTTGCAATAACTGCGCTATGTGATTATTATAACTGATTGTTACAATGTGTATTATCTATTGAAAATATTTTTTTACAATAATAGTCTACTTAATCGGTAGTAATAATAGTCTATTTGCATTTTTTTTTAACACTTTTAAATCATTAATTACCAGTGCGATAGGGTCGAAAATTTCACAGATTTCCATTTTATTTAAAGCGTTCTTAAAAGGAATATTTTATTCGCAAATAGAAATAATAATTTCAATTTTAGACCAAAATTTCTTGAAATATTCTTCAAAACAATAACTTTAACCAAAAGCTAACTAGTAGTTTATTCAAAATTAAACTTTCGTAATTTATGCAGAAAAACTTACTCATTAAGAGCAGGTGTACAGCTATACTATTGTTTTGTTTGATGCAAGGGCAAGTGAGTAAGTCCACGGCAGCAAATCACACATTATCAACGCACACAACCTATTTTCCCCTAGTAAGAATCAACCTACCGTTGCAAACACAAGATACCTTGTCAGCATGGGTAGTGAATGAACGTAATCAACCGTTGCGGGGCGTAAGCATTAGTAATGGGCAGCAAATAGTAATAACTGATAATCAGGGGAAATTTGTGGTTCAGGATATAGGTCTTCCTATAAAAATTAGTTTTGTAGGCTATAAAACCCAAACGCTGCAAACTTCTCAATGGCCTGGAAAGCAAATTAAATTAATTCCCAATGAACAAGAAATTGCAGAAGTGGTCGTCAATGGGCTCTTCTCACGCCCTAAAGCAAATTTTACGGGCTCTTCTACAACAGTGAAGGGAGCAGACTTAAAAAATATAAATCCGAGTAACCTCTTTCGTGCTATTTCAACCATAGACCCTTCTTTTCAGCTGGTAACAGATAATATGGCTGGAGGAAATATTAATAAAACCCCTGAAATTCAAGTTCGTGGACAAAATTCCTTTCCCAATCTCTCAGGGGAGGTAGCGCAAAACCCAAACCAACCACTCTTTATACTCGATGGATTCGAAGTGAATATTGAGCGAATTATGGATTTGGATATGAATATGATCGCGGAAATTACACTGCTTAAAGATGCTACGGCAACTTCGGTATACGGCTCACGCGCAGCAAATGGCGTACTTATCATCAGCACGCTGCTACCTGAAAAGGGGCAGCTACGTGTCGTAGTGACGAATGATTTTGGTATAAGCAGACCCGATCTAACGGACTATAATATGATGAATGCACGTGAAAAGCTTCAATTTGAGCAGTCAGCATTGGTCTATTCCAGTAATAACCCCTTGATAAGGCAGCAATTGGATGAGCTCTATAATGAGCGTCTAAAAGCTGTCGCTGCGGGAGTAAATACAAATTGGCTGAAAATTCCTGTCCAAACAAGTTATAATAACCGTACAAATGTTTCCGTTTCTGGAGGCGATGATATTATTAGATATGCGCTACATGGAACCGCTAATTTCCAAAATGGGGTAATGAAAGGTCAAAACAGAACGAATTATAGCGGCCAATTTGATCTTTCCTACAGAAAGTCCAAATTCCAATTCGCGAACTCCTTACGTATCTATCAAACGAAGTCCAATGAATCTCCTTATGGAAGTTTTTCTGAATATGTAGCTATGAACCCCTATTGGTCTCCATATGATGATCAGGGGAATATTAAACAGGTGATGGACGCCGAGGAAGTCGCTCAATATGCTGGAAGTAGAAAGAGTAACCCTTTATATAATACGCGATTAAATACCATTGATAGAACAGGGATATTTGGTTTTCAAAATAACCTACAGCTGCGTTATCAGGTGAAGCCCTCTTTATTTTTTGAGAGTCAATTTAGTGTGAGTAAAGAAATTGAAACCTTAGATATCTTTCGTCCTGCGCAGCATACCGACTTTCAGCAGAGTGCAGATCCCTTACTAAAGGGCTCTTATATCAAAGGGAATAAGGAGCTTCTTAATTATGAGCTAAATCTGCTGGGAAACTACAATAAGATCTTTCTGAAGCATACCTTATTTTCAACACTCGGGTTTAATATGTCAAGTCGTAATTCGGATCAGTACCGCATTAAGACCTTGGGCTTTGGCTATGATCAACTCGACCACTTGCTATTTTCCTCACAGTATGAGCCTAATTCAAAACCCTCGGGGGACGAAAGCACCATCCATAGGATCAGTTTTTTAGCCAATTTAAACTACGCCTATGATAATCGTTACCTCGTTGATTTTTCAATCCGTAGGGATGGATCCTCACAATTCGGTACCGATGAAAGGTATGGCAATTTCTGGTCTACAGGAATCGGTTGGAATATGCATCAAGAATCTTTTCTTAAGGATCATACTTTTATAAATCGGCTTAAATTGCGCGCTGGAATTGGGGCTACAGGATCCTTAAATATTCCTGCCTACTCTTCACAAACGCGCTATTCCTATCAGGGGAATTATATGTACAATGGGAGCCAAGGGGCAAATTTGGTGAATATTGGAAATCCAAATTTAGGTTGGCAAGATAAAGTGCAGCTGAATGTAGGGTTGGACTTGGTGCTCTGGAAGGAGAAAGTAGACCTCCGCTTTGAGCATTATATAGGCACCACAAATAGCACCATTACCCCCGTTTCCTTAGCTCCCTCTGTTGGCGTAAATAGCTATTATGAAAATTTAGGGAAAATAAAAAATACAGGCTATGAGCTTAGCCTACGCTACAAGGCCTTTGAGCGAAAAGAAAAAGGGATTTTATGGAGTATATTCTTAAATGCGGCACAAAATAAAAATAAGCTTATTGAAATTTCCAACAGTCTGAAGAAAAGTAATGATGAGTTAAATACTGGAGCCTCCTCAAATAGCTTTCAAACAATACCTAATATACAGTTTCGTGAAGGGGAGTCCATGAATAGCATTTATGTAGTCCGCTCGCTAGGAATAAATCCTGTTTCAGGGAATGAACTCTACCTAGACAATCTTGGAAATCCAACTACCGAGTGGAGCTCAGCCTATAAAGTCGCTGTAGGAACTACGGATCCTCGCTGGCGCGGAAGTTTTGGAAGCAGCTTCTTATATAAGGGTTTTGATATCGCTGTCATCGTAGACTACCGCTTCGGGGGGCAGCTTTACAACGCTACTTTAGTGAATAAAATTGAAAATGCAGATGTCTATATGAATGTGGATAGGCGCGCATTTGAGCTCGGCTGGCAGCAGCCTGGAGATATCGCTCCCTATCGATATGTCAGTATTTATAATGGACGCCTCAACTCGCGCGTGAGCTCTAGATTTGTACAAGATGACAATACACTGCAGCTGAATTCTGTGTCCGTAGGATACACGTTTTTAAGGCAAGCATTTATGAGTCGTTGGAATTTACAGAGCTTAAAACTCACGGCTACAGCAAATGATTTATTCAGGAAAAGTAGCATCCATATTGAGCGAGGTCTGGACAACCCCTTCGCACGTAATTTTATGATTTCACTAAGAGCAAGTTTTTAATATGAAAAGAGCAATATTTGGAGTGCTTATTGGCCTTGGGCTCCTAACTTTCCTAGGGTGTAAAAAATTTTTAGAGGTAGAGCCAAAATCCTCCGTTTCGGATAAAAATCTATTTTCCAGTGAAATAGGTTTTCAACAAGCCCTCACAGGTGTCTATGTCAATATGGCTTCCCATGATTTATATGGGGCGCAGATGACGATGGGAGCCTTGAGTGTGCTAGCACAGAATTATAATACGGACCCCTCAAATGCTTTCTTCCAACTCTCAAATTTCAATTATGTAGATAATGTTTATTTGGCGAATATCTGGAATCGTAGTTTTAACGCCATCGCCATAATAAATAATTTACTCAGTCAAATAGATCAGCAGCAGCATGTCTTCAGTGCTGGACAGTATGCGCTCGTTAAAGGGGAGGCTTTAGCACTACGCGCTTACCTGCATATTGATTTGGCGCGCCTATTTGGGCCACAGTATGAACAAGGAGCAAAGCAGTTGGCCATTCCCTACAGGTTGACGTTCGACACCAAGATAGCGCCAGCGATATCTTTAGAACGCGTGCTCGCATTGGCCTTAGCGGATCTCGCTGAAGCGGAGCTCTTACTGGAAGATGATCCAATAAAATCTGGTGAGCTAGCACGCCGCTATTATATGAATTACTATGCTGTATTAGCTACACAAGCACGCGTATTTCAATACCAGGGAAATGATGCACAGGCAGTAAAAAAGGCGCAGGCGGTATTGGATGCCAAGATTTTTGATTTCGTAAAGTCAACGGATATCACCACCTCTGACGAAGGGTTAAAAGATCGGCTATTTAGCTCTGAACTTATCTTTGCGCTCCGTGTGCGTGAAATGGATAAGTGGGTAAGCCAAGGAAGTGACGGTTATCCTGTATATTTTAAATATCGTACTGTAAATTATGGAAATCTAACGCTGACAATCGAGCAGTACAGACAGCTTTTTGAAGCTAACAGCCCTGTAGGAGAATCTGACTATCGATTTAAGAATTTAATTGAAGTAGATGGTACGCTGTATTTTAGTGTTAAATATTGGCAAACATGGGTGGGGAGCACAGAACGAGGGCGCCTCGATCAAACGGTGCCTTTAATTCGTCTTTCAGAATTATATTATATACTTGCTGAAGGCGCTACCTCTGTATCTACATCGTTAACATATCTAAATACTGTTCGCCAGCATCGTGGTATTGTGGAAGATCTATCGCCCCAGATAATTGCGTCCCCAACATTGCTCCGCGCGGAGATAACCAAGGAGTATCAAAAGGAATTCTATGCCGAAGGGCAAACATTTTTCTACTACAAACGAATAGCCTCTCCGTCTATGCTATTCCTCCAAAAGACGATGCTTCCTGCAGACTATCGCGTGAATATCCCACAAACAGAACTCGAATTTAACCCAAGCTTTGACTCCCATGAATAGAATACTAATCTTTTTGTTGTTGATTTTTGCCGCTTGCAAGAAAGCAGAAATTCCACGCTACAGTGGGGGCTCAAGTTTATCTTTTATGTATGCCGAAGATAGTCTCAGCTATTCTTTTGTGCTTGAGGGTGCAGGGAGGATGGTAGACACCATCTATATTCCGATCTATTTAACGGGTTTGTTGAGCGATCAAGATCGTGCCTTCGAACTGGAAATATTACCCCAGTCTACAGCCGTTAAAGGGCAGCACTATGAGCTGACGGACATGCTATTTCCTGCGAAGGCGACGACTTATTCTTACCCTATTATTATCTATAATCATGCAGACTTAACTAAAGCACCAAAAACCCTTAAAATAGGCTTTCGGGAAAATAAGAATTTCCAACTTGGTGCAACAGGATCTTTTCAGAATTTGGGCGCTACAGCGCAGAATGGGGATCCGAATTTCGTATATACATTCCCTACTTTTCAGCTAAAACTTACCAATGTGTTGGCAAAACCTACGACCTGGAATGTTGAGACAGACTATTATTTTGGCGCTTACTCCAATGCTAAATTTTTATTTATGATGGAGGTTTTAAAAATGCACGATTTCAGAACGACCTCCCGTGGGGGGAAAGTAGAATATGCCGATATCCTAAATTTCCTGCAACGCCTACGCATAGGCTTAAAGAATTATGAACTATCACATGGTGGCCCCTTGCTAGATGAATTTGGACAGCGTGTTATTATCTAATATAAAAAATACCATTACATGAAATATACTGCTATTTGTGGGGCTGTTATCACGACCCTTCTCTGGACCTTAAGCTGTAAGGAGGAGCCTGCTAAGCTCTCCACTATTCCCATCAATGAAGTAACGATAGGCTTTGATAAGGCGTCTTATGAAGTAGATTACTTAGCTGAGATAACCATCAATCCCACACTAAAAATACAGCTTGATGCAGCGGATACATTTTCCTATGAATGGAAGATTATAGCTGGAAATAGCGAAGATATTATTGGGCGTGAAGCTATCCTGAAGGATACTATAAGGACAAAACCGGGGAATTATACGTTGGTATTTACGGTGACCAATAAGAAAACTCAAGTTCGAAATTATAAGAAAACGCCAATTGTAGTTCGTGGAGCAGTATATAATGGCTATTACGTCACTTCCAATAAAGAGGGAAAAGGTACCGTAAGCTTCTTGCGCACAGATGGTATTTTGTACCATGCTTTGGAGAAAACATTTGCCCGTAAAGCGTATGAAACTGAGGTGCTGCGCGTATCGACGGCTATTGTGAAAAATTTGCGCGTTGTCTTTGTTGCGACAAAGGATAATGTATATCGCTACCATGCCGATGATTTTGAGCTACAAGCTGATAAGGACGTAATTTTTACGGAACCGCTGACTCCGCAGGGAGATTTTATGCACAGCATGAATTTTGTTAAAGGGACTACGAGCAACTACCCATTAGATATATTTTTTATAAATGGGGGAAAGCTATATGCCAATACGGGACCTAATTTTGTGCCTTCAGCAATCTCTTATTCTGTGGCCATTGCCGCCGATCAACCTTATGAGCTGTTTCCACTCGTGCTTACCAATAGAAATTTCTCTTCCATTATCTACGACAATAAAACGCGTAAATTCTTAAGTCTACCCTATAATACGCGTGAATTCTCTCCGCTAATTAATCATATCGCCAATGTGTTCGATGTCACGAATGTGGGACTCACAGCCTATGCGGCAGATTATGCTGAGAATGGCGATGGCTGGTTCTTTATGAAGAGTGATAAAAATGAACATTTTCTAGTGAAAATAGCCCAATTCGTTGCTGCTATTGGGAAGGGTAAACAAGCCTTATCCTTAGCTGACTATCCCGAGCTAGAGCGTGCTAGCTCCTTCTCTGCGCGTGCAGATAAAGCCCTATTGTATTATGCTGTAGACAATAAAATCTATCTCTTCGACCCCAATAGGGGTAGAGCAACCTTAGTATACACGTTTTCTGCAGGCAGTAAAATTGTAAAACTTAGGGTGCATAAGTCTAAATTTTGGGAGCCTATACAGCTGCCAGAATACAACAAGAAAATTATCGTCGCTGTCAATGAGGGCTCAGCGGGATCTATCTATCAGTTAGATTTAAAAGATGATGGTGGCATTGACAGCAGAAATATTTTACACCATACAGGGTTTGGAAAGATTACAGATATCGACTATAGGAACCCTAACAATTAAGGGGTTGAAAGAATTTATGAGCGCAAACGATTGTTTATTGGAAATAGTATGATTTTCTTTTTTTAAGGGTGCTTTTAGCCCTTAAAAGGTTTTTATTTGCCATGAAAGATTCTATTTTTGAGATAATTATGATTCATAAACCTTTTACTAACTACTATAAGCTCTTGCTGCTACTTGCATTACCTATGCAGCTCTTGGCACAAAGTCCTGCGGTAACACAGCCTATTGAAGGCTTTGGATACGGGAGCTTACAGGCACCCACAGGTAAGGAATGGGAATCTCCTGCTGAGTTATCTTGGAATAAGGAGTTACCACACGCTTATCAATTTTCATTTAATGATGTAAATTCTGCGAGAAAAGTGCTCCCGACGAATTCTTCCAATTGGAAATCTTTGAATGGCACTTGGAAATTCCATTGGGTAAAATCACCGGAAGAAAGACCGAAAGATTTTTTTCAAACGACCTTTAATAGCAGTCACTGGGATGACGTTCCTGTGCCTATGAGTTGGAATATCCTAGGTATTCAAAAGGATGGATCCCTAAAGTATGGGGTTCCTATGTATGTTAATCAGCCTGTGATCTTTCAGCACCGTGTTGCCGTAGATGATTGGCGTGGTGGTGTAATGCGTACCCCTCCGACAAACTGGACTACTTATGTTTATAGGAATGAAGTGGGCTCCTACAAACGCTCTTTTACAGTTCCTGAAAAATGGGATGGCAAGGAGGTCTATATAAATTTTGAAGGTGTAGATTCATTCTTCTATCTATGGATCAATGGTAAATATGTTGGTTTCTCGAAAAACTCGCGTAATCTAGCCGCCTTTAATATCACTAAATATTTGAATCCCAAAGGGGAAAATAGCGTTGCTGTGGAAGTGTATCGGAACTCTGACGCCTCCTTCTTAGAAGCACAAGATATGTTTCGACTCCCGGGGATCTTTCGTACAGTAGCATTGACTGCCAAGCCAAAAGTGCAGTTGCGAAATGTCGTCGCTATACCAGATTTAGATAGCAACTATAAGAATGCGACACTAAAAGTTACTGCTGAGCTCAGCAATGCGGCCGATAAAATAGCTAAGGGATATACCATGCGCCATAGTTTATATAGCAATGAATTATACGCTGATGAAAGTGAAAAAGTGGCCAATGTAAACGCTGTTACAGCTGTTAAGGCTCTTGGAAAGGGCGAGAAAGCGGTTGTAGAGCAGCTTCTTGAAGTTCAAAACCCTAAGAAATGGTCTGCTGAAACTCCTCATCGCTATACCTTAATCACGGAACTTCTAGATGCTAAAGGTCGGGTTGTAGAAGTAATTCCAAATTATATTGGTTTTCGTAAAGTGGAGATAAAAGATGCTACTGCGCAGGAAGATGAATTCGGTCTTGCTGGACGCTATTTCTATATCAATGGGAAGACAGTTAAGCTCAAAGGCGTAAATCGCCATGAAACAAACCCTGAGACAGGGAAAGTCGTGAGCCATGAACAGATGGAAAAGGAAATTATGCTGATGAAGCAAGCGAATATCAACCATGTGCGTAACTCACATTATCCTGATGACCCCTACTGGTATTACTTATGTGATAAGTATGGGATTTATTTAGAAGATGAAGCTAATATCGAAAGCCACCAATATTACTATGGGGAGGCTTCACTCTCTCATCCTCCAGAATGGCGTAATGCCCATGTAGCGCGTAACCTAGAGATGGTACACGCAACCATAAACCACCCTTCAATTGTGATCTGGTCTCTAGGCAATGAGGCGGGGCCAGGGAAAAACTTTGAAGCCGCTTACGAGGCTATTAAAAAAGTGGACAATTCACGTCCTGTACAGTATGAGCGTAACAATGCCATTGTAGATATGGGCTCCAATCAATATCCTTCCATCGACTGGGTAAAAGAAGCTGTGAAAGGAAAATATCGTATTAAGTACCCTTTTCATATTTCTGAATATGCGCACTCCATGGGGAATGCTTCGGGCAATTTAATTGATTATTGGGAAGCAATTGAGTCCACCAACTTCTTTATGGGGGGAGCTCTATGGGATTGGATTGATCAGACCATGTACTACTACGATAAGAAAACGGGCGAACGATTTGTAGCCTATGGCGGTGATTTCGGAGAGAAGCCAAATGATGGTACTTTTGTGATGAACGGCTTAATATTCGCTGACTTAGGACGGAAGCCGCAGTATTATGAGGTGCAAAAAGTATATCAAAATGTCGGCGTAAAAGCCGTAGATATGCAAGCCGGTAGCATAGCGATATTCAATAAGAATTATTTTACTTCCTTAGCTTCATATCAAATTCAATGGTCGCTGTGGAAGGATGGCGTGCAGGTGCAATCGGGCACTAACTTTAGGGAAGATACACCTGCTATTGAAGCCCGTCAGCGTGTAGTCTTAACCTTGCCTTTTGATGTGTCAGCGCTAGCGGCACAGTCAGAATATTTCGTGAAAATAGCGTTTCTACAAAAAGAGGACATGCCTTGGGCCCCTCAAGGAACGGTACAGATGCAAGAACAGCTCCTTGTGAAGCAGGCGTCAGCAAGACCTAGTATCGCTACGGTGGCGCAAGGAAGTGCTTTAAAAACGCGTGTAGAAGGAGCTCAAATGGTGGTTCAAGGGGATAATTTTACAGCTAAATTTGACTCTAATACAGGAACGCTTTATCAATTAAGCTACGCCGGTGAAGAGGTTATTCGTGCCGGTGAGGGACCTCGATTAGATGCACTTCGTGCTCCTTTAGACAACGACAATTGGGCGTACCAACAGTGGTTTGAAAGAGGTCTACATAATTTACAGCATAAGTCGCAGTCCGCAACGGTATTTACACGTGCCGATGGTGCTTTAGTATTGGCTTATCAGGTAAGCTCCCAAGCTCCAAATGGGGCGACTATTCGCGGAGGAAGTTCCGGAACCTACACCTTGGAGGAGCATTTAAAACGCCCGTTTACAGCGCAGGATTTTAAATTTACGTCCAACTACATCTGGACAGTTTACAAGGATGGTTCTATCGAGTTAGCAAGCAGTATCACATCGAATAATGCGAGTCTCGTATTACCTCATATAGGCTTTGCGATGCAGCTGCCTTCCAAGTATTCCAATTATAATTACTATGGTCGTGGCCCTGTAAATAACTATGCTGATCGAAAGACGGCACAAAATATAGAACTTTATAAAAGTACTGTTCAAGATCAGTTTGTACCCTGGCCTAAGCCACAGTCAACAGGAAATAGAGAAGAGGTAAGATGGGCTTCGTTAACAGATAAAAACGGAAATGGGCTTGTATTTGTCGCACAGGAAAATTTTGCTGCTTCGGTACTCCCTTGGTCAGAAATGGAAATGACTTTTGCACCTCATAAGCATCAACTTCCAAAAAGTACGGGTACGCACCTTTATTTATTGGCTGGCGTCACTGGCTTAGGGGGGAATAGCTGTGGACAAGGACCTCCATTGGAACAAGATCGTGTGAAAGCAGGTGCACATAATTTTGGATTTATAATCCGTCCTGTGCATACTAATAATGCGGCACAACAGGCGCAAGTTTCTGTTGCCGGTGAGCGGCCTTTAAGTATTGTGCGGGATCGTATAGGGAATGTGACTGTAGCGGCATCAAAAGATGATGCTAAGATTATGATTCAGCGTAATTTAAATAAACCTGAATTATATACAAAGTCATTTAACTTACGTGAAGCTGGGAATATTGCTGCTTGGTATATGGGGAATGAGAAGTTAAAGGTAACTGCGAATTTCCCAAAAATTGAATCCATACCTATGCAAGTAGTCTATGCTTCTAGCCAAGAAATTGGTGAGGGAGATGCGGCACATCTAACCGATGGCGATCCATCGACTATTTGGCATACGGTATATTCTGTTACGGTAGCACAGTATCCCCATTGGGTAGATTTTGATGCTGCTGCGGTAAAGAAATTAAAGGGATTCACCTACTTACCGCGTCAAGATGGCCCTAATGGACATATCAAGGGTTACCGTATCCAAGTTAGCTTAGATGGTATCAATTGGTCTGAAGCTGTCGTTGAAGGCGAATTTGAGCGCGGCGGATCTTTAAAGACGGTTAACTTTCAAAAACCTATTTCAGGAAGGTATATCCGTTTTACGGCGCTAAGTTCACATAATGGTCAGGATTTTGCTTCAGGAGCGGAATTTGTGGTGTTAGCAGATTAAAGAAATCTCAACATTCCTAAAGGAAACGTCGAAAGTCTTTACTTTCGACGTTTTTTTTTGTTATGTTAAAAAGGAACGGAAATAAGTTTTCCCGTCTCTACTTGATAGATAAATCCATAAATCGTTACTTTAGGATTTACTAAGGGGTGGTTACGGATTCTATATAAATCATCACGAACAGATTTTTCTAAATCTGTGAAGCTTAGAAATGGCACAAAATCTGCCGCTATAGATCCTCCATCTTGAGTTACATTTTTCCATCCCTCTTCGGATAATTGAGCCGTACTTAGACTCTCTCTTAATAGATCGCGCATAACGCTATCATTAAAGGTTTGCATACCACAATTGCTGTGGTGGATTACAAGCCATGTTTTTGTACCTAATAATTTATGTGAAATTATTAACGAGCGTATGGCGTCATCAGAAGCACGTCCCCCGGCATTACGTATGACATGTGCTTCACCTTCTTTTATGCCTAGAAATTTTGCGGGATCTAAGCGGGCATCCATACAGGTTAAAATAGCAAGTTCACGCGATGGTGGTAAGGCTAGTGTGTTCTTATCTCCAAAGTAATTAGCATAAATTCTGTTGGCGTTTAATACGTCATCTAAAATGGTGTTGATTTCTTTTTGCTGGCTCATAATAAATCCTCTGTTACAATGTTTATCATAAAGTTAATAAAATATCTTAATTAAATCTTTTATTTATATAAAATTAACATCCCTGCTGTGATAGCCTAAGGTGAGAAGGTTGATAACGCCGAAAATGAAAGTTATTGATATGCTGTGGGTTATGTTTTTTATTGGAGGATGTGTTTATTTTGGCAAAGATGTTGTTTTCTAATTTTCAAATCACAGATACACTATGGTAAGACAACTGAAAAATTTAATTGGCATCGGTTTGGGAATTCTATTAATGACATCTTGCGTTGTTTACGACCAACAAGGAGGGCATCGAAGAGGAGGGCATAGATCACACGGCTACCATCAAAAGGGACCACATGGAAATGGGTATGGGAAGAGAAAAGGATATAAAAAAGGACCTAGCAAGCATCATCGTCCCAAACATGGAAAAGGCCGTGGACGCTGGTAGCGTACTAAATCCTTGCGTACTATAAATATCCCTTTTTTCGGCTATAAAATACTTCTAAGTTATCCGTTAATTTTGATGTAACAACAGGATAACTAGTATGGAAAGAAATAAAACAGCTTTAGAAGCGAGAAACCAAGGTAAGAATATCGCTATAATTGCCTATTTAACAATTATAGGCTTGGCAATAGCTTACGTGAAAAACAGTAAAAATGAAACCTCTTTAGGTAGCTTTCATATCCGCCAAAGTTTAGGTATCACCGTTACGGCATTAATTTCAAGTCTCTTGCGGTTTGTTCCTGGAGTAGGGAATACGCTGGCTGGTGTAGTCGGTCTTATAATTTTGGTAGCATTGATTCTAGGGATTATTTCTGCCATCAATGCAGAGGAAAAGGAATTACCTTTCGTAGGATCGCTTTACCAAAAATGGTTTTCAGCCATTTAATAAACGACCCTTTAGGTATATATCATACGATGGATGTATACTTAAAGGGTATTGCTTTACTATTATGTTAAGTAGGTCTTAGCATAGGAGGAAATAATTATTTTTGAAACGTTAATTAACATTACTCACTTTTATGCTGTAGGATAATGGAATCTTCAGTTTCCATACTCCTTTGATGTTAAAGGTATTTCCATAGGTAGCATTTTTAATAGTGAAGGTATAGTTTGCGGATCGTTCAAGATATTTTACGCTTCCTGTTACTTGCTGCTTTCTGCTATTATTGAGTATATGGTTTGTTAAATTATATGGGTTATTATAGGGAAATGTTTTGGATACACCTTCCTTGTAGGGGATATTACCATTCCAAACGATTACATTCTCATTTAATACCTCAGGCATATTTATACTTTTGTCTTCCTCATCAAGCCAGTCAAATGCTAAGATGTCGGAACTTTGAAATTCTGATGTGGAAGTAACATTTTTCAAAATCGCTTGCTCATTTACGATAGTTTCTTTAGCTGTGTTATATGGTGGCGTAACCGTAAGACATTCTTCAGCGCTGTCGTAAATCTTTGTTGTGCCTTGAATTTCTTTCACCTCCATGTTTACAAGCTCGTAATTTGCAGCTCTTGATTGCAGGATATGAATATTTTGAGTATTCTCTCCTGCTTTAATTCCTATCAAAAAGTTTTTAGGTGTTTTTGATAAATTTTCAGCCAAATTTATTGTTAGTGTGTTGTCACTATTTTTTACGAGTGACAATGCTAGTTTTTCAATATATATATCCCCGAATTCTGATAATATCTGCTTATTTTTTTTTGATTCTTTATAAATTTCACCGGAAACAGGGTTTTTTATGTATTCTATCGTCCAATTCTTAGCATTGATCATTAGGGTATCAGCTTCTATGCTTCTACCAAGGATTATTTTTTGAATTTTCTTATCTATGATGGGTCGCTCTTCAACAGTTTGTCCTTTAGTACAGCTTTGAAAGAAAAGGAGGGAGGATGTGATGAAAATTATGGTAACAGTCTTTGTTATTTGTGATTGCATAAATTTTGGTATTGTAAGTAATTGGTTAGTTGTAATTTATGATTTATATGTGAGGTGGTAATCTCTTTTTTTGAAATCAGTAATTCTAAATAATATATTTAATTAGTAGCTTTTTTTTTATTGGCAGCTTAGTTTAGTATGAATTTGAAATTACGTTGTTTATTTATGTGATAGGTTTTAATAAGAAGATTCTTAAGAAAGAAATTACATGAGCCGAGTATTCATCTTGAAAAGCATGTATTTTCACTTATTTTTTAATCATTTAAAAAATTATTTAACAATAAATCAGCTCGTTGTAATTTTATTTTATGGGATAGTTTGTGAAATAGAAATAACGCTGTATATTTGCATCACAATAAAAAACAAAGGTGATACCATTGTAATCGGGGTGTAGCGTAGCCCGGTATCGCGCCTGCTTTGGGAGCAGGAGGTCGTAGGTTCGAATCCTGCCACCCCGACAAAAAGCCATTGAGAAATCAGTGGCTTTTTTTGTTTACGGGGTATTTAGGGATCATACGGAAAGTTTGGGGGGTAAAGATTTTTAAGCATACAATTTCATCACTCTGTATAGGAAGAATGTTGTATCCCTTACGCCACGAAAGACACTCCTGAAAGCTTTGAGTTTTGCATTGAAAGATTCTGCGGATGCATTGGTGCTTCTGTTGTCGAAGTAGTGTAGGATGTATTGATGATGCGCTGCAATGGATCGTGCTACGCTCTCAAAGGAAGTAATGCCCGCATTCTCAACCTGATTATGCCACAGGCCTAGTTTGGTAAATGCTACCTTTTTGTCCCTGCATTTGTTGAAGATGTCCCCTAAGGCAATTCCAAGATCATAAGCCTGTTTTAGCTTGGGAAACCGCATGAACAACAATTCAGCACGATGTTTCTGGCTTTCGGACCATCGGCTTGGATGCTTGAACAATAGGTGTCTCGATCTAGCCAATAGCTGTTTGAGCGTATCACCATTAGGCAACAATTCTGCTTCATATGGGATTCCTCGCTTTCGCGACTCTATTATCTTCTTGCTTTCTGCATCTAATACTTCCCAACGGTATTTGATACGGAGTTCCTGCACGGCATCGTAAGCTAACTTTTGGACATGGAACCGGTCGACTACACGTCTGGCATTTCTGAAACATCTACGGATAGCCTTGGCCATGTTGGGAGCCATATCCATGGTCACCTCCTTTACTTTATTCCTTGAGCGCAAGGGTATTCGCTCAAGAACAGCCATGATATCCTCAGCCTTAGTGCCTTTAATAGTTGCTAGAATCGTTCCTTTACGCCCTTTTGCCGATTTACTGCTTACAATGGTATATAATTCACCGTTGCTGAAGCTGGTCTCATCGATGCTCAGGTGTTCCGAGATGTTTTCAGGGAACAATGTCCAGTTCTCGGCATGAGACTTTTGGTCCCAATCATGGAAATCACTGAGGTGGTTCTTGTATTGATCCTGTAGTTGCTTGCCGTCCATCTGGAAGAAAAGACCGACCAATTGGGCGCTTACAGGATGATTATCCAAATATCTTCTTTAAAAAAATCCCGAATTCCGTCGTCATTCGAGCACCCTCACGCACCAGGTTCCAATCTCTTGTGATGATCTCTCCGGTATCCAGTACCGTCCAGCGACGACGGCGGATATGTAGCGTAACTTTCTGACCTCGAATGGGAAAGTCTGAAATTTCAGTGGAAGGCATAAACCCCTTTGACTCCAACTTGCTGTTCTCATAGCCTGTCGGAGCAATATTAAGCTCATCTAAATAAATATGGAGTTGATTGTCAACTTGATCGACTTCTAAAATCTGAAAGTATTCCAAAAGCCCTTCGGGCAGCAATAGGGATAGTAATTTACGTTCGGCTTCTTGCAAGGGATATCTGTATTAAGGATGCTAAACTAAGAAATTTTTAACACTCCCCCCAAGAATTCAGCTTGATCCGTATTTAGGGATCATAACCAAAAGTTGTGGAGCACAGATTATTTTAGGCGTATAATTTCGCCAATCTAAAAAGAAAAAAGTCAATGTTACGGACACCTCTTAGCTTGGCTCTGAAGGATTTTATTTTAGCATTGAAGGATTCAGCCGTGGCATTTGTTGACCGATTATCTAAATAATTTAAGATTGTTTTATAATGCAATTGAATGGTTTTTGATATGGTGTTAAAGGATTGAATTTCTGTAAGATATTCTTTTTCTGACGTCAGCACTTTTCTATTCCTATATTCTCTTCATCCAATGCCTGCCATCTATATTTAATATGCGTTTCCTACAGAACTTCTATGCCTAAGCATTGAACGTGAAAGCGTTCGGTTACGCGTACAGCATAAGAGAAGGCGCGTTTGACATTTGCTGCCGAGAATGGCTCCGGGATATCCATCGGCGAACTTCCTGAGTGGGTCATTGACAAAGAAATGGCGGGGCTTCCTGGCTATAATATTGATTACAATTAATTTACTCTTAATTGAGTGATATTCACTTGAATGGGTTCATTCTACCTGTAACAAATCCAAATGATATTTTGAAATACACGATATAATTGTTTTTAAAGTGTATTAAGGCATCTTTTCGTATTAAAGATGCCTTTTTTTTATAATGATTCTATTTTGTAGGTAATTTATATCCAAACGTAAAATACTCTAATGAAATTAGGCCTGAATAAATTTTTTCACTTCTTTGATACCACGTATATACATATTAACATATTTTTTAATTTCCCTCGAAGTTAGATTCATCGAACCAGCTTTTAGAAATTCAGATAATACTATTTGTTTGGTAGTATACTTCGAAATGGCATAATTAAATGCTCTAAAGTCTCCTTGGTTGTCGCTTATACCCTTAAAATAATCTGTTTCTTTATCAAGCCCATTCGTGTAGAGAGAGGCTCTTCTAATGATGCATGGAACACAGTATCCACATTGGTTTGAAACATCTTTATTATTGCCGTCATCTTCTACCTTTGTCCATTGTTTATGGTATCCAGGTTTAGAGCATGACAAAGTTTTTCTAATTTTTTCCCTGACGAAATCAGCGTTTTCGCATTCCGTCAACATTTCTCCTTTTGTTTTGAATCTATAAGGATTTTCGATCCTATTATTTATACCAATCTTTTTAAAGATGTCGTTTAATCCCGTGATATATTTTGGATGCGTCGTTTTAGTACTGTGACTGCCACCTCTAGCAGGAGTTAATGGTAGATTTAATGAAATCAATCCATTTTCAGGGATTATTACACTCGTTGTATCGCTAGACGTGTTTGCGATCAGAAGGCCAAGTGCCAGAAAGATTATTGAGCGCGCTCTTTGTGTTTTTTCACCTTTAAAATGATCATTTTTTAGTCCCTGTACATAAAAGTAGAATGGGGTAATTAGCGTACTTTTATTGGCTGTTTTAATTTCTTGAATTAGTTTTTTTTGCAAAGATAATTCGCCTGAGTTTCCACTTTTATGATGTGAGATTGTAGCGATCCGATCATATTTATGGATCAAGTCATTGATACCTATAAATGAATCCATGCCACCTGAAAATAGACATACTTTCTTGGCTTTAAATTCAGAGTCTTGTAATTGGGGAAAGGCTTCTGTCGTTTTTCTGAAATGTACTGTCCATTTATCACCACTTAAGAATGATAAAGTCTGTTCGAGATCATTTTTTACCAAATTCCATTTATCGAGATTATATACAGGAATGTGTAAGTTAAAATAACGACTCCAACCAAGTACCCCGTATTTTTCCCTCTCTGCTATTTGATCAATGGAATATGTTGTTAAAGCGATATTTGCAAAATCCGCAACTAAAGTATTTTGAGGATTTATCTGATAACCTCTTTTACCACTCAGATACTTGAAAATATCATGGCTAACGATTTTTGATTTAACTTTACTAGTTTCTGGATTTGTAAATATCGAATCTAAATAGAATGTGTAATCATCTAATAATTCGAATTCATCCCTGATATTTTCTTTGAGTATTATGTTTATTTTCATACTATTATATCATAGAGTAAGCCTGTGTAAGTATCTCTGTTACCATTGTATTTTGCTCTCGTATTGTTGAAGATGAGAAATCTTTTATAGAAAAATGTAATTCAACTTCAGCCTGAATATAATCTTTTAAAATATCATTTGCAGTTATTACTTGATCTTTAGTGAATTTATCGCTTTCTAAGGCACGAGAAACTTCAATTGATAAACGCTCAAAAATATAATTTGATATATATATTTCTAAATACTCTAACACTTGTCCTTCTTCTACACCATTAATATTGTTGCTGTCAACTTCATAGTTTTCATAAAGTAGACTGATGGTTTCAATTGCTGCAGCTTTTGCAGCGCTTCCTTCATCCGTTCCGTCTATATCTGCAAACAGAAAGCATAATTTGTTAATGGCGTCTTCTGTCGAGACTCCTTTAAGATCTTCTAAATGGAATTCTTTACAGGCTTCTTCAAATCCTTTTTGAGAGACTGATGATAGAAAACGCAATAATATCCTTGCTCCTTTTCGGCCGCCGAAGGATGATTTAGCTAGGGTCTTATTTCCACCATTTGCATTCCTATAATTTGCTGTTAGTTTTTTGAAAGAAGTTTTTGAAGGATCTTTTATAAACTTAGTGTAAGATCTTTTTACGTCGCTCCAAGGTTTTAATTCGTTTTCTGATTCGACATTATTAATTTCTTCTTGTAGATTGCTACCTTCTTCATTATTAGTATCATTATAATCTGGCCACGATGGAAGTGGAGATGATATTCCTTTAGGACCTATATTTGGTTTAGATGTTCCCATGTTATAAAGATGAAAGTTTAGATTTGGCGACTGTAGAAATATCTTTAGTACCGTACTTTGCCCATTTTTCTAAAATAGCTTTTTTATTTTCTATAGATATAAAGCTAGTTGAATATTGCACAACATTTGGTACCATAGGAGTGATTACTTTCTCTTCAGGTAAGTTGTTTAAGAAAGCAAGATATTCTGTAGTCAATTCGGGGTTGGTTTGTACAAAACTAAATATTAGCTTATTTTTATTTGCTCTATCTTGTTTGTTTTCAGCTTGATGATATCGATCCAAAAGTTCACTAAAAAGAGAAGATCTATCAGACTCAGCTAATTCTTTGCTTCTTAATATTGCTTGTTTACTGATCAAAGTAACACCTAATATCTCAACCAAAAATTCTTTCGCTTTAGGTGAAAGCCGCTTGTTTTTCTTAATTTCTAAAACTTTAGTCCGTGTAAAATATAGATAATCATTTAAATCTTCAGAACCTAATTTTGGATCTATGGATAGCCATTTTGTTAACCATTGGTCACTCTTCCATGAATTAAAAGTGATTGGTATTTTATTATTCTGCTCCTCAAGAGCTCGTAAAATATTATTATCATTATTTCCAAACTCTTTTACCAATAAATTGAAAGACTCTGGCTTGAAATATTCTAATAGCATTAGCTTAGCAAGTACGATTTTTTTTAGATCAATACCTTTGGATTTCGCCATATTCATTCGCATAAATAGCATGTTCAGAAATCGTTTACATTGTCTAGGATTACCACTTAAAATTTGGACCAGCATCGGATTCAACTGTTTTGTTAAAAGTAAATCGTTTTTTAGTTCATCTTGAACCTCTACCATAAGTGAGCTGATATTGTCAAAGTTTATTTTAGAAGAGTATGGATCAGTATTATTAGTAAAAGATTTCTCTAATGTTTTAATGAATTCAGCTTTTTGTAAATGCTTTTTAGCAAATAGCATATTTATGAAAGTCTCATATTCAAGCTCACTCAATGACGGAATTCTAACAGGAATTTGGATAAGCTTCTCTAGATAGTCTTGACTTACATCGTAATCCGAAGAAGGTAGGTTCGGAAATTTGCTTTTGACAGCATAGTTGATAAGTCTCTCATCAGCAGCAATTAAAAACACTGTTTTATCAACAAAGAGAAATAGCTTTATGGCTTCCAAGGTAGCTATAACAGTAGAAGGAGTACATCTATCTAAGTCGTCAATGATAACGATGACACGCTCTAGTTTAGCTTCTTTAATAAGATTTGAAAAGTCTTTATGGAATTCCTTATTACCTTTGTCAATTATTCCTTGGTTTTCATCTTTTTCTTCTGTGAGATAATTATCAAGATCAAAAGGTTTATTATCTATTCCTAATGCTTCCAATGTGAGATCGGTTTGTGAAGTTAAATACATTCCTAACCCAAACTTACTTGCTGCGGTTATGGTTTTTAGCCACTTTACCCGTTTAAATAATTTAGTTATATACTTTTTAGCTTCGTTGTCCCAGGTTCTAGCATTAAGAAGTTCTTTTACTAGAGTTTCTAAAAGGGCTACTTTCGCATCTTCGTACCCCTCAAATAGCCAGCCGTTAAATTTAATAATAAGCTCATTATTATTTTGAGAATGATCACATTCTACCATTTTAATGAGACTAGATTTTCCGCTTCCCCAATCACCGAAGATGCCGATAGTACATGGTAATAAATGGTCTTGTTTAATAATGTTATTTACAGCATCTTTTAGATATTTATAATCGATTAGATCCTCTTCTGTTTCATTGTCATTCCACATAATTGCATTTTATAAAGATTGGTTCTACCTTAAAAATATTCATTTTTTTAGTGTAAACAAAACTTTTAGTTCAGACAATACTATTGCTTTGTTTTATTGCTATTTGAGTTTGGCTTGAAATAAGTATTTTCATAACACAAAATTATTTATTTTAATATTGATTTGTATGTTTTAAAAATGCATGATTATTTGAAAGGAAAATAAGGGAAGCAGTAATGAGCTGTTAATGGCAAGTATTAAATATGAGAGTAAATGACATTGTTACTATTAATGTAAGATGATGTTTATGGTGTAGTCTAGATGTATATTTTTATAATCGTAGCTTAAGATTTTTAAACTTATATTGTATTGGCTAATAGGTGTGCTTATGCTTTTAGTGTTTATAATAAGTCTTCCTGCGGTAAGCATGAAATTGCTTAAACATAGGCCTAGTAGAATAAGAGGCAATATGTTTATGGAAAGATTAAAATGTCTCCTAAATCAAAATGAAAAATTCTATATTTTTTCTTTCACAAAGGGAAGATCAGTATTAGATTTTATTGGTGAAAATGGATATTGTTTTGCCTGACATTGCCCTGAATGATGGTAATGGATTATTGTAAACGCATCAAACAAAAATTTCCCAAAATAATCATACTTGGAATAAATAATCAGGCAGAGCGATGTATTATATTTCAGTTTTTAGAGAATAGCGGTGCCGGTTATATCCTAGAAAATGCTAATGCGAAAGAAGTTTTGCAATGTATAGATACGGCTATAGCTGATAATATAACCTTGAGTAAAGAAGTACAGGAAATTATGCAACATCCATCTCCAAGCAATTTTGAATTGCCGCGATTAACAAAACGTGAACAAAAGATTTTATTAGCAATTTCGAATGGAGCTACTTCTGCTGAAATTGCTGAAAAATTATTTATTTCCGCTACTACCGTTGAAATGCCTCGTAGAAACCCATTACAGAAATTTAGAGCCAAAAAATAATTGAATTAGTTAAACTTGCGACATAGAATAAGCTGATTTAAACTGAAATATTCAAGATTAACCCTACAGCTGCAATAAATCGCTGTTCCAGAAAATAGATTCTTGTCATAAATAAAAAAAATTACCTGCAAATAATAAAAGATTAGCAGGAATACATCACAAAAATTTAGGAGCTAACCCCAATAGTAATTTCCAAACTACTATTGTATCTTATCTAATTAATGAGTAGTTTTATTTATAATAATCTGATTATAAATAAGTTTACCTACATAAAACCTCAATTTCATGAAAATAAGCTTTTGCTCCTTCCTGCTATGCTGTAGTATCAGTACCTGGGCACAGAATAATACCCTTATTAATAATGTCAAAATTTTTAATGGCAAGGATGCCACACTCCTGACGGGTAATATTCTTATTGAGAATAATTTAATTAAGAAAATATCTGCGAATCCCATCGCTACGGACAAGAGCGCTACCACGGTGGTGATCGATGGAAAGGGTAAATTTCTGATGCCAGGACTTATAGATGCTCACTCCCATGTGATGATGGAATCTATTCCTTTAAACACTATAATGGCCTCAGATATGGGTTTCATCAACCTATTTGCTGCAGATGGCGCAGCAAAACAACTGCTACGGGGCTTTACTACCATTCGGGATTTGGGGGGAGCTTCCATGAGCTTAAAACGTGCTATCGATCTGCAATTAGCCCAAGGACCCCGTATTTATTCCAGTGGAGCAACAATCTCGCAGACCGGAGGTCATGGAGACTTTGGTCTTCCCACTGATGTCCCTCGAGATGGTAGCCTCTCGTACTTTGAAAGAGGAGGGATGAGCATCGTGGCAGATGGCGCTGATAAAGTTCTTCTACGTACCAGAGAACAGCTTCGAAATGGCGCTACGCAAATTAAACTTATGGCGGGGGGAGGTGTTGCTTCTGACTATGATCCATTAGATGTCTCACAATATACAGATGAGGAGTTTAAAGCTGCAGTAAGTGCCGCAGAAAACTGGGGTACCTATGTGACGGTGCATGCCTATACCCCTAAGGCCATCAGATCGGCCATAAATGCCGGTGTAAAATGTATTGAACATGGTCAATTAGTGGATGAAGCTACGGTAAGAATTATGGCTGAAAAAGGTGTATGGTGGTGTATGCAGCCTTTCCTAGATGATGAAGATGCAATTCCTTTTCCTGCTGGATCTATCAATAAGCAAAAGCAAATTGCCATGACAAATGGAACAGATAATGCCTATAAGCTAGCGAAGAAATATAAAGTGAAGTTAGCTTGGGGAACGGACTGCCTATTTGATGCCAAGCTGGCTAATAGACAAGGTGCTCAGCTGGCGAAGATGACGCGCTGGTTTACACCCCTGGAAATTCTGGTGATGGCAACTTCAACCAATGCCGAGCTGTTGCAATTAAGTGGCGCTAGGAACCCGTACCCACATCCCCTAGGTGTCATTCAAGAAGGAGCTTATGCAGACTTATTAATTGTCGATGGAAACCCGCTGGAAAATATTAAATTGGTGGAAGATCCAACAAATAATTTTAAGTTAATTATGAAAGATGGTGTCGTCTTTAAGAACACGATCAATCTTTAATATAAAGAGTATACTATGCTCAAATATTCAATGCACCTTCATAGACTGTCAGTCCCAAACTTGAACGGATAGGCTAAGCGCCTAAGATTTATGCTGCTCTAAGAGATTAGTGGAAAATAGACCTTGCCCGAGAATTTCACTGTATTCAGCTATTTTAAATGCAGACACAATAATTTAGTTTTAGAAAAAAAAACATGTCAGCACAATTAGCTTTTTATATAGCCTTAGGCGTAATCCTGCTCAGCTCTTGTGAAGGAGAATCTTCGAAAAAAAATGCAACAGATCAAATAAAGGAATCACCTACCGCCGAGATGCAGCCCGCGCCAAAGGGGCTGAAGAAATTAACTTTCGAGGATTTTAAATCCATTAAAGGCGTTGCAAGCGTGCAAGATGTACCCTTCTTTGTATATAGTAAATTAGATAGCCTACATTTCTTTGCTCAACCGGATAAATATGCCGCAAGCATGAAAGTGAAAAACGAGGTTTTAAACAATTATTATGGCTTTAAAGAATTAGAAGACTTCTACCTGCTACATTTTAGTGTAGAAAATAATCTATCCCAATCCAAAGCGGTATATGTGTTGAAATCAGAGTTTACAGCGGCCTATAAATTGACACTTGCAGGTGTAAATCTCCAAGAAATTCGGAGTAGTACTCTGCATGGTGTCGATGATTTTGAAATCAAATCCTTCACCAAATTTGGTCATATTGAAGAAATTAGTGCCGAAGCCTTTGCAATGGCTTCGAAACATAAGATAACCTACAATTTTCAGAAAAATCCAGCCTTAAAATTTGATGGTAAAGCCTGGTCGAAAGATTCTCCTAAAAGTTCAGGCTTTAGAATTTTGCAAAAGGAAGATATATACGAAGAAGGAGTGGTAACACGCCAATATAGCGGAAGCTTTCCTCCTTTAAATGCAGAAATATTCTTAGAAAAGTTGGCGCATGATCAGTATGTCAACTATAGCTTCTATGATATGGACCAGCGGGATATTGTCTTTTATGCTACGGGATTCCCTCATGTTCATAGCGCCAAGCAATGGATCAGCTATATTCAAAATAATTCCGATGTGGGGAGTGATTTCTGCATTAAAGAATATACTGGCAAAAGCCTCCAGGAGCGACCACTATTATATGTAAACTTCACCAATTTTAAGATTAAAGATAGCGGTGTTAAGGCTTTTTGGACAGATGATTACACTTTTTATGTAGAGGTATTCCACATCAATGCTAGGCCATCCTTGGAGGGTAAACAACAAACTGCCTACTTAAAAATTTCACTTAAGAAGGAGCTATTGTAGCTATTATCATTGCGCAATCTTGTTTGTATACAGGGATATCCATATGCAACGCCTGAGGATTTGAAAAATTAGTTAATTATGATCTTAAACTAAAATGAAAAAAATAGCCTTCATAATATGTCTAAACTTATTATTTATGACAGCATTAGCTCAAAATACTGCTTTTTCTAAAAATACGGATGCCGTCAATTGGATTCCTTATTTGACTAAAAATAACAATTTTATTTATGTTGATAAGAATCTAAAAAAACAACCTTTCGATTCGTTTACTAAAGCTGAAAAATTTACGGAAACGGGATATGCCCTCGTAGGGAATGACAAGAGTGAAATTGCTATTATTGATAGCAAGGGAAAATTTGTGCTAGACTTCACTCATTACGATGTGGAAATCCAAAAGGTGAATAACGTAACCTTGATGATGAAAGAACTGGAATATGACAAGAAGATGCCCCTATGGAAATGGGATTGGAATATCATGGGAGGCGACATCCAAAAAACACAAACTTATAGGAAAATAGAAATTCGAGTTTTAGAGACCAATCAGGTATTATTCGAACAAGATGTGCCCCTCCACGATAAACAGTACAACTTCAACATCCATCACTTAGATGAGGATCATGTGGTGTTGAATGACATTTTATTCGAAATTAAAAACAGTAGGTTCCAAAAAATAAAGAGTAGAATTGCATTAACTTTAGAAGATGGCCGCTACGTGCCAGCGAGTGATAACTCCTTTGAAATTCATTCTATAAAAAATAAAAAGCCTCTTCTAAGCAATTTAATAGGGACACAGGTGCTCAACCTGACTGTTAATAAGCAGGCTTTTGTGTTAGATTCTATTAACATGGATCGTTATGCACCACTGATTCCAAAAACTTTACAGGATACTAAATCCAACGACGTGTATGTGTATCCGCAATATGATAAAGTGTTTCCAAAGGAAATTATAAACGCCAGTGCTCGACAAATCAATTTCTTGGAAAATGTGTCGTTGCTGTATTCTGTCAATAACACGCCTTATTTTATTCTGGGAAGATTTAATTATGATCACGATATTTGGGCATATGATTGGCTTTATGTGGATGAATATGGCAATCTTTTAACGGAAATAAATGTAAAAAACTTCTTTATTTTAGACCAAATAGGTCGTGCTGTATGGCCAGATAAAAAGATGATTATTTCAAAAAATGAAGTTGAGAAAGATTATAAAATAGGCAATATATTTTATGTGAACAATTCGGAAATATTATTTCTCGTAGAGGTAATCGATTCAGAGAAGAAGTCAAAAAGAGGTCTCTGGAACTCAAATACTAAAAGTTGGGAAATAGAACCTCAGTACCAATCCATCCATGTATTAGATTCTAAAAAAGGTATTTTCGCATTACAAAAAGTGGAAAAGGGTACGTACCAACTTTACAATAATAAAATGAAACAACAGATAGGCACTTCTGCATACCAATGGATTTCTAGTGATGGAGCTGTACAGGTAGATCAAGAAAATCAAGAACGCCTTTATTTCTACATCGATATTGAAACGGGAAAAGAATACAGAGATTAAGATGGGTATACAAAGCACACTGGAACTTAAAGCGCTGCAATACGCGAAAGAAAAAATTGAAAAACACTACGAAGATAAATTTACTTATGCACTGCCCCTGTGGGCCATGTTGACAGGAAATCCAACGTGGATTGCTTCGGTGGAAGTGCGCGGTGCTGAAGGTGTCGCAATGACCAAACAGCGTGTGGTATTTAATGTAAGTTTTAAAGATAAATCTTCGATAGTTTATTATGCTTCGTATTTGAATGACCATATGAATCAGAATCAGGAAACAGTGGGGTACATCATTTTTTATGATAAAAATATTTATGTTAAGAAAGATCCGAATTACACGGAAGATCTAAGCGATTATCAAAACTTAGAATTGCTTCAATTCAATTCAGACAAATCCTCCACAGATATTTCAATAATAATGCTCAATAATAACTATGAGCTCGTTGAATATTTATAAATATGAAGAGATATTTTCGTAGATGTCATTAACGATTGTTAGACTATTGGCTTTTTTAATTAGTGAAAAAAAACTCATGTCTTTTAATTTTTAGTATGATCGTTTGACAAATGCTGCAGGGGACTTGCCAAATTTTTTTTTAAAGGCCGTAGAAAAATGATTGCTGTGCTTATAGCCTACGCGTTTTGCTATTTCTGCAATGTTCCAGTTGTTAGCATACGATTCTAAGAGCAGTTTGTAGGCTAGCAGCATTCTATTTTCTATAATAAACTCATGTAAGGTCTTTCCAAAAAGCTCTTTGAACCCAGCCTGAAGTTTGGTTCTGTTCATATAGCTTAAATAGGCTAGCTCATCAATCGTGTAGTTGATAGAAAGATCCGCTAAGAGACGATCTTTTAAAGCATAGAGTTGCTCGATATCAATTTTTGTTAGTGGACAGGAAAATTTAGTAGGGGAAAATGTACTCGCCTGCTGTAATTGATGCGCTAGGAGCTCGAGTAATTTAGCTTCTAAGTATAGACGCTTTATACTCCCAGTATAAGGGCAGTCAAAAAGCTCTTGAATAGTTTTCGAAATCTGTGGATTTATTTGATGAACTTTTCCACCTAACAGGCTAGGAGTGCAATTATTAATATCATTTATAAAATTTAATACCAAGCCTGCATGTAAGTCTAAATGTTTTAGAAGCCATGACTCTGAAATTTCTATTTCTACAGTTACGGCATTTTTGCAAGGAGGATCAACAAGTTTTCCATCGAGATTGGGTACATAAAAAAGACTAAACTCTCCAGTGGCTATAGGAACAGTAAACTGCTTATTCTTATGGTAATAATAGGCCGACCCGCCAGAAATTTCAAAATGCATCTGTATATAGGGGCCATCGGAGCGCACCCAAATTTGTCGTTCTTGTGCAATTGAGCGCTTATAATAATTTATGTAAACACCATCTAAATGTATACGCCTACGTTCTTCATATAATTCCTCTCCTTTATTTAGATCAATCGTCTCTATAATAGTCTGCTGATTAGGAATTAGGTATCCCTCAGGCTCTTCCATCAAAATTAATTGTTTCCTATCGGAGTTAAATAGCTCAATATTCATTTTTTTTCTTTTTTGCTTCCTTCAAGCATATTGCAGATGATGCTGCTAAATCTGTACTAATTAATGCTAATACAGTATCCAAATATAGATACTTTTGATATTAATTTAAACTAATTCTAAATAAGGAAATGAATAATATGTGTTATCAACGCTATATTTTACTGGTACTATATTTAATGGGTACTATTCATTTGGTGAGCAGTCAGTCTAGGCTGGGAACAATTCAAGGAACCATATTTCTTGAAAATGGCGCTCCGATAGCAGCAGCAACTATTGTTGAACTTTCCTCGGCAAAGCGAGTGGTAGCGGATCGGCAAGGACGATATGCATTTTCCTTACCTGAAAATAAAAAATATATATTGCAGGTTTCCTGCCTTGGTAATGTAACACAGACAAAGTCTGTACTCCTAAAAAAAGGCGAAGTGTTAACGGCAGATTTTGTGCTGAAGGCCAGTAATAAACAGCTTACTGAAGTAACAATAGATGTTGAAAATGTTAATTTGAGAGCAAGAAAAGAGGTCGTCAAAGCTGAAATTGTTGATACCAAGGCCGCACAAGCGAAATCAACAACATTAGTAGAACTTATGAACCGCTCTGCAGGGCTACGAGTACGACAGTCGGGGGGATTAGGTGCTAATACAAATATTATGGTCAATGGATTTCAGGGTAAATCTGTTAAAATATTAAAAGATGGCATACCCACAGACTATCTAGGTGCATCGTTTAATATATCCGCTACACCCGTAAATATGCTGGAAAGAGTGGAAGTATATAAAGGCGTACTCCCTACAGAAATTGGGGCTGATGCTTTGGGTGGTGCTATTAATATGGTGTCAAGAGTTGAGCGTAAACGTAGTTTGGCCCTATCCTATGAGATCGGCTCCTTCCAAACGCATCGTGCATCCATAAATCTGAGAGATCAACAGGCTGAGAAAAATTTTTTCTGGGGGATAGATGCGTTTTATAATTATGCTAAGAATAACTACTCCGTGACGGCAAGTATTCCAGATCTTGATAAGGCTACGGTGAGTAATCAAAAAGTAACGCTATTTCATAATAAGTTTAAACAAATTTATGGGGAGGTTTATGCCGGTTTAAAAAACCTCTCGTGGGCGGATGAAATTAAACTGGGGATTACTGCTTTTGATATTCAGCGCGATAATCAATTTGGGGCCTTGATGGAAACACCTTTTGGTGCCTCTATATCCACGGAAAGGGCTCCTGTAATTCCAAGTATTCGCTACAAAAAAGAATTCTTGGATAAGCGGCTTTCTATAGATCAATTTATTGTTTATAGCACTATTCATGGTACGCAAACGGATACACTTCAAGGCGCTTATGATTGGTATGGAAACTTTCATCCAAGCACAGATCCAGCTAACCGTGGCGAAGCAGAAAACCCTACGCAAGCAACCCATACTTATAAGAATTTTACTAGCAGGACGGGTCTACAATATAGCTTGTCTCATCAACATAATTTAGCCTTAAATCTTGTTTTTAACGATTACAGCAGAAGTGGAAGAGATCCTTATGGTACTACAACAGCGGGAGAGAATCCGGTAGATTTACAAACATTACCTGCAAACTACCGTAAGCTGATCGCTAGCCTGGGATTGAAAAGCAATTTCTTAGCCAGCAGATTACAAAATCTATTTCAAGTCAAATACTTTACAGCCCATACAAAAGGACAGGAAGTTTCTGTAAATACTGGTTACCTAAATGAAACTACTTCTAGCGCGCAAACCTCAAAATTTGGATTAGCGGAAGCCCTAAAATTCAATTTTTCTAAGCGTACCTATTTACGTGTTTCTGGAGAATTAGCAACTAGACTCCCTGATCAAGTAGAAATATTAGGTAATGGAGCATTTATACTCGCAAATTTTGCTATTCAACCTGAAACAAGCAGTAATGGCAATATTGGTTTTCATACCGCAACAAAAAATGACAAGCTCGCAGTGGAATTAAATAGCTTCTATCGCATTACAAAGAATATGATTATTACTGCTCCCGTAAATTTACTGTACTCGCAAAGTATAAATGTCGAATCAGTAAAAGGAATAGGGTTTGAAATAGATATGCGCTATCAGCCTGCTTCCTGGCTGACACTTAACGCTAATAGTACCTACCAAGATTTCAGACTATTTAAGCTCAGTAATCCCTTAATTGATTATTTAGAAGGGGCAAGATTACGTAATACACCTTATTTTTTTAGCAACCTAGGAGCAAACGTGCAATTCCAGGATGTGATTGCCAAAACGGATAGACTACAAGGCTATTATCAGCTGAGTTATGTGCATCAATACTACCTGAATTATATCCCTAAAAATACAGAACCTGCAGGCTTTCTGGGTTTATGGGGGGCATCGAAAGTGGATGCTCCCAATATTATTCCTTCGCAAGCAGTACACACGATAGGCGTTCTATGGCAACCAAAAGATGCGCTTCCATGGACCTTAAATATCGCATGCAAAAACCTATTGGATGCGGACGTATATGACAACTTTAAAATTCAGAATGCCGGACGTAGTTTTCATATTAAGTTGAACTATACGCTGCCCTATTAGGCTAAAATTCTAATAAAGAGATCCAAGACTAAACTACAAATCTTATTAACATATAATACTTAACTAACATACAATGAAAAAACAACTCTTAAGTGCTTTAGCTTTTATCCTGCTGACAGGTACAATGCTTTCCTCCTGTAATAAAAATGATCCAACAAATAGTAAACCTAGTAACCCGGAATCTACCAGCGGAAAGTATGTCTTGCTGACAGCTGAATGGGCCGTAAAAGATGGTTCGGGCTATTACGCCGCCTACGATAAGATGCCAACTGGAGAAATAGACAATATTGGCGCATATTCACTACAATCTAGAAATCATGGAGGATTCAGAACCTTTGGCAACTGGATGTTTAATAGACAGAAATTGTCCGGTGAAACAGGAATTGTTCGCTACGGAATAGGGAATTCTGGGAAATTCGAAGAAACGGGATTTATAAAATGTGGTACCTCAGCGCAGCACTTAGCGGTAAGTGAAACTTTAGGCTATTATTTCGATGCCGATCGTGGAAAAACGAAAGTTCAAAAATTTAATCCTTCAACCATGGAAAGGACCGGTGAATTAGACCTTTCTGAAGTCGTGGATAAGGGTCAAGGGATAAGTACCAATGTTTATATCGGTAATCAAACTTTGGTAGCTAAAGAAGGAAAGTTATTCGTGAATATTACGTATGCTAGGGAAGGGGGAAATGGACATAATGATAATACGCGGAATTACCGTTTAGCCGTAGTGGATATAGCCACGGAAAAGGTTGAGAAAGTAATTGTTCATCCCACAGCTAAAAATCACGGGTATTCTTCCTCAGAATTTCCTGCTTGGATAAAAGGATCTGATGGTGCCCTGTATTTATTGACCACAGGATGGAATATAAATCAACAAAAAATCTTAGAAGGTGAAGAGTCCGCAATTTTCAGAATTAAAGCTGGAGAAACAGCGTTCGACACTAATTGGAAATTGGTGCCTAAAGATTTAGGCATGCCTGATGGTGCCTTGCTATGGAGCTTCCGAGAACATAAAGGAAAGCTTTATGTAGACTGCTCAAAAGATAAGATCAGTATTCCATCTTTAGCAAATCTGAATACCAATATTTATAAGTTTTTTGAAGTTTCAATTGATACCAAGCAGGCTACAGAAATTAAAGGTGTTCCTCTGACTGTATTTGGCCTTTCAACGGGTAATATTGAGGTGGTAGATGATCAGGTTCTGCTACGTGTAGTTAATAGAATAGAGGGGCTAAATGGTTATTATAAAGTTAATCTTGCTAATCATACAGCCGAGAAGGCTTTTAATGTAGTTCGTGGAGGGGAAGCCTCAGGTTTTATACGTTTAACGGGAAAATAGTTTAGACGCGAAACGTTACTATACCAATCTACTAAGCAGAATACTGAAATTTTTTAAAACTTAATAATGAAATTAACTAAAGTAAATCTAGTAAAAACTAAAGATCAATTAACGACCTATTGGGAACTTCAGCAGCTAGCACAAGTCAATGATCATGTAGTAAATATGGTGAAAATTTTAGGTGAATTTGAAATGCATACCCATGAGCATGGTGAGAAGTTGTTTTACGTGTTGTCAGGGGTGCTGAATATAGCCTTCCCGAATGCCGAAGATCTCGTAGTTCATGCTGGTGAATTTATAGTAATGCCTAAGGGGTCAAGACATAAGCCATATGCTTTAGAAGAAACAACCTTAATTTTTTTTGAAGCTAAATAATCTTTTTCACCTTACTATACCAAACTCTATCATCAACACTAAGACGTCACTATTTGAAAGATAATAGCGACGTTTTTAATCCTATATAGCATGTTTCTATCCATTAGCAAGGAGCGTATTTTCAAAGCAAACAATAAACGAAGATGGATAATCATTAGTATGATCTTTATATGCGCTGTTATTTTTTCTTTGAAAATTGGTGTTGAAGAATTAACGATTAAGGATTTATTTTCAGCAACATCAGGAAGTTCAAAGCTTTTAATTATCAGTAGAATACCACGAACCTTAACCCTGCTTTTGACTGGTGCAGGTCTTGCTGTAGCAGGTGTAATCATGCAGCAGCTAACTCGGAATAAATTTCTAGCACCTAGCACCGCTGGTACGCTCGATGCTGCAAAGCTGGGGATATTAATGGGATTATTATTTTTTCCTCACCTAGGTATGCTCCCGAAATTAGGGATAGGCCTTTTAGTATGCTTCGCGCTAACATCATTCTTCACGTTCAGTGTAGCAGAAATAGTAAAAAAAGATAGCCTTTTAATTCCTGTTTTTGGCGTTATGTACGGCTATGTCTTAAATGCGCTGACAACAATGTTAGGCGTTCATTTTAATATCATTCAGAATATGGAAGGCTGGCTCATAGGGAATTTTGCAAAAAGTCTACAAGGTCAGTATGAGTTAATTTTCCTACTGATTCCGATAGTTGTAATTAGTTATAATTATGCCCATCGTTTTACCATTCTAGGAATGGGGAAGTCTTTTACATTGAACTTAGGTATTAATTACCGATTCTTTATGGGGTTAGGAATTTTGTTGACTGCAATTACTGTAAGTACCACCGTTCTATTGGTGGGTAGTATACCGTTTATAGACTTAGTAGTTCCCAATTTAGTGTCGCTATTTCATGGAGATAATATGCATAAAAATCTTCCTTTCACTGCTGTGTACGGAGCAATTTCTCTCTTACTATGTGATAGCATAGCACGTTTAATTATATACCCATACGAAATGCCTGCTAGTATGATTATTGGTTCTTTAGGCGCACTAGTATTTTTGATAATTTTATTAAAAAAGGGGCGATGAGGAATAAATTTATAATCTTATACAGCATCGTATGCTTTGTAATCATTCTATTCTTGGTGCATGGAGTCTCTTTTAATCATAGTTTTATAATTTTTGGGAGGCTTCAACGGTTATGTGCACTTCTGCTTACTGCAGCTGCTATTACTTATGCTACGTTAGTTTTTCAAAGTATTACTACCAATAAAATTCTTACTCCTTCTTTGATGGGGTATGAGCATTTCTATTTATTAATTCAAGTTGTTCTGCTGCTTCTATGTGGTGCAAATTCCATTCTTATAGCGTCTAAGACCTTCAACTTCTTGTTGGCAGCCGTATTAATGATTCTTTACTCTGCGCTACTTTATAGGGGATTTTTTAAGAATAGAAATAAGAAGCTCTACTTTATACTTTTAATTGGATTAGTGTTAAGTATATTTTTCCATTCTACAACACAGTTTTTACAGATGCGCATTGATCCTAATGAATATGCTTATGTACAACAAGCAATGTTTTCATCTTTGGGAAGGACGTCCGTGGCTACATTATTTATGGCTTTTGCACTGATGCTTTTCACATTTATAGGATTATGGAGGTATTTCAAGTATTTAGATCTGATTAACTTAGGTCGTAATTATGCGCGCGGCCTAGGCGTAAACTACGATCGTGTAGTTCGATGGCAGTTGGCTGGCATCTCGATTTTAGTTTCTGTTTCTACGGCTTTGATTGGACCCATAACTTTTGTAGGAATTTTTGTGTCGGGAATAACTTATAGGCTTGTTACTAAAGCAAGTCATCGTACAACTATTTCCTTTGGGTTTGGCGTTGCTCTAATACTATTGATCTCCGCACAATTTTTAATTGAACGACTTTTTAACTACAAGCAAAGTCTTGGGGTCCTTGTAAACCTTTTTGGAGGCGTATATTTTATGTTCTTACTCTTCAAATTTCTTAGAAAATAATATGATTGAAATTAGTTCCTTACACAAGAAAATAGGTTATAAAACTATTCTAAAAGGTATAAATCTAAAAATTCCTGAAGGAAAATTGATCTGCTTAATAGGTCCCAATGGTGCTGGGAAATCCTCTTTATTATCACTTATAGCGCAACTTGAAAAGGTCGAAAAAGGGGTTATTGAGTTGGATAACAGGGATATAAGAAGCTATCGTTTAGCTGAATTTTCTATGAAATTAGCTTATTTACAGCAGCATAATCATCTAGATCTTAAATTAACTGTAGCGGAGTTAGTTGCTTATGGTCGCTTTCCATATAGTAAAGGGAGATTAACAGCTAATGATCATCAGATTATCGAGCAAACAATAGGAGAATTGAATTTAAAAAGCTTACGTAACTCCTTTATTGACGAGCTTTCGGGAGGAGAACGTCAGCGTGTTTTTTTAGCTATGATCTTAGCACAAGATACGCCCTATATACTTTTGGATGAACCCCTAAATAATTTAGATATGAAGCATGCTGTAGAAATTATGCAGCATTGCAAAAACTTAGTGTGCACCCAGGGGAAGACAATACTTATCGTAGTGCACGATATTAATTTTGCAGCCAATTACGCTGACTATATCGTAGGCATGAAGGATGGGAATTTAGCATTTATGCTCCCCACTTCGCAAGCAATTCAAGCAGATGTGTTGGGCAAATTATTTAATATAGATTTTCAAATTATAACGAGTGGCGTTACAGTAATGTGTAATTATTATTTCGGAAAATCTAGACTTTAGCAAATAGTGAACGACAAGCTGAACTTCAGAATTAAAAATAGCTATAATTCGATAAGAACATGCTCTATTTAATAAGAATATGCTCTATTTAATAAGAATATGCTCTATTTAATAAGGATATGCTCTATTTAATAATAACAATGTAAAAGACAAAAATGATGAAAAATAAACTTTATGCACTGGCTTCATTACTTATATTGCTAATGATGAGCTGTAAGAATGAAATTAAAAATAAGGCACAAGTTGGTAAAAAAGACCTTGTACAGGTAAAACATGAATTGGGAAATAGTAAGGTTCCTAAAGAGCCCCAAAAAGTATACGTATTTGATATGGGAAGCCTGGAAACCTTAGCTGATTTAGGGATTCCTGTAGCCGGAATTCCTAAAGATTTTGTGCCCACTCATTTAAAGTCCTATTTAGAAAACACTCATGTCGTAGATGTTGGTTCCATATTGCAACCAAATCTAGAGAAATTGAGTACTGAAAATGCCGATTTAATAATTATTTCATCGTTGCATGCCAGTGATTATAAAGCTTTAACGAGTATAGCACCAACGGTTTCCTTAGGTGTTGACAGCAGAAATTATACAGCTTCAGTGCTGAAAAATCTAGCTACCATTGGCAATATTTTTGGAGTTTCTGAAATAACAGATCAAAAAATAGCCCTCTTAAAAGCTGACTTAGAAGCTGCAAAAAAAATAATTGCTCCAAGCCAAAAGAAAATTATGCTCTTAATGTATAATTCTGGTGCATTCAGTACTTTTGGCCCTCAAGCAAGATATAGTTTTGTATTTAATGATTTACAGGCTAAATCCGCGGCAAATACTGAAGATACCTCCACACATGGCACTGTAATTTCTTCGGAATATATCAGTAAGGCTAATCCCGATATCCTATTTATAATTGATAGAAATGAAATTATGGACGGTGTGAAAACGAATCCTAAGGACGTGGAAAATGCATTAATTCAGAAAACTAAAGCATATAAAAATAAACAAATCTATTACCTAGATCCTAATATATGGTATATTTCGGGTGGAGGAACATATTCCATGAAACATATGATCACTGATATTCAACAGGCTTATTATTAATTTATTATTGCACAACTAGTTATTATTACGCCATTAGCTAGGGCCACCAAGTAGCTGTCAGCTTCTTGATGGCCCATTTCCATATATTACTAGGGGTCTTCTCCTGAAATAGCTTGACACTAAAATTGTTAACCCCAGGGGGAAATCGAGGGTCAGTTAGTAGCTTTCAGGCTATATCTACAAAACTGAAAGATAGGTTTCTACTTCTGCATTATTTCCGTCGTAATACTTTTTCCCATGGACTGTAAAATCAGCTTTGTAGGCACGCTTCGTATTTAATTGCCCATCCGCCCATATTTCTAGCCACGTGTTTCCAATAGCTTCAGGCATTTTTCCTTTTGAAAGAATTTTCTGATACCGGCATGTTTCAATTTCTAGACCTACAAAACCTTGAGGTATAACAAGCAATGAACTTACCGCCATACCAATAATCGTGGTGTATGCTTCGGTATAATCGCTTTGATAATCTGTGTAAACGGCATAAATATCATCATTAAGCGTATTGGGAATTTGCTTTTGAATTTCGTTAGCCCAGAATTTTACCCATAATGCTTCAATATCAATTGCTGACTGTCCATCTGTATTGATGGTACGTGTTGAAATTCCAATAATATGAAATTTTTCAATGGTTAGATTGTTCATTTAGATCTTTATATTTTAGTATACTGCAAAAATAAAACATCACAGTGACAACCCTATGGCAAGGGTTCTTCACATTTTTTTAAAGTCATCTCCATATATTTCTCAAAAGTGATTGTATGCTTTTCAAAGCATTCGTTTATTACTTGTAAGCTTTTAATACGATCGAGGCGAAATGATCTGTACTCTTTACGAAGTCTACAAAATGCAATCAATAACCAATTTTCCTGTGTCGTATAAATAGCAAAAGGCTCTACGATACGTTCTGTTATTTGACCATTATAAGGTGAGTAATACTGAATATGAACAAGCTTAAAATTTGTTAATGCCATCTGTAAGACCGACAGGTTACTACTCGTACGACTGTTCTCAGAATTTTGCGCAGATAGAACCCTTTCCGAAAGTAAATTCGCTTTGTCTTGCGTATTATTCCGTAAAACAGCTTTTATTTTATAAATAGCGTCAGTATAATCCTTCACGAAGGAAGCATCTTTATTCTTTAATACCAATTGTTCTGCGGTAATTAAAGCGTTGGCTTCATTTTCAGTAAACATAATGGGCGGCATTCGGTAGCCATCCATCAAAGAGTAACCTTTACCTTCCTCCGTTATAATTGGAACACCAGCTTGTTCCAACGTTTTTATATCCCTGTAAACTGTACGCTTACTAATAGCGAATTTTTCAGCTATTTCATTCGCCGTAAGAAGTCGTTTAGACTGTAGCTGCATTAAAATAGAAGTTAATCGAGTCAGCCTCCTTGTATCCTTATTAATCATTAAGTGTTGCTCTTGAAAATCAAATTTTATTTTTTGTATTTACGACCTTATTACCCTTTAAAAATAATTTTTAAGCTTGATGGCTGTTAAAAATTTTTCAATTAATAACAAAATGTACACCAACAATTAATTTAAGTTATTAACAAGGTATTATTAATTTAATTAAGAATCATTTACGTATATTGATTTTTTGTTTTGTATTATTAACCACAAATATAACCTACTATACAAGCTAATGTTTCAATTTTTGTACTTAATAGCTACGCTTCAATTTTCTCTATTTAATCTATTTTCTACTACTAGTGAAAGTGAGTTTAACAAAGGTTACGATAAATTAAGATACGAGGTGGAACTTTATGCCCATAAGGGATTAGAAAGTAAAGTAGACTCGCTTATAGCGCGTGCGAGCACGAAAGAGCAAAAAGCAAAGAGCTTACTATTGATGTCTATGGTAAAAGGGTTTGAAAATGAGTCATCACAATCCTTATTTTACGCTTTAGAATCTCAGAAAGTAGCGCTACAAACGAATAATTACGAACTCCAAATTATATGTTCACGATTTGTATCCACAAAATTTATTGCTATAGATATGTTAGAGGAGGCCTCAAAGCATATAAAAATAGCAGAAATTGCCCTCTCTAAATTGCCGAAATCTCCGAATGAAAAACAAGAAAGGGCTTTTATAATTGATGAAAAGGCCTATTTCGAAATGCAGTCTAAAAACTATAAAGAAGTAAAAAGACTATTAACTGAAAATATTACGCTGATCGCAAGCTTAGAGAATCGCTCTCAAAGAAGGTTACTGAATTCTACCTATCAAATGCTAGGCATAAGTCTGTTGGAATTGGGTGAATATATTGAAGCTGAGCACTATTTTTTTAAAAGCATTCGTTACAGTATGGAGGATACTGCTGATGGAAAATTAAATGTGTATGCTGGAGATGGCTTAGTGTATGCATACTATGGGTTAGCAAATGTAGAACTGCAGAGAAAGAACTATTCCTTAGCATATAGTTATCTCACAAAAGGCAATAATTATCTAAAAGAGTTCCCTAATGAAGAATATAGTATTTTCATAAATCGTACCTTTTCAAAGTATTTTAAAGCTTTACATCAGTATAAGGAGGCTTTAGCGCATGATGAATTGGCTACTCATGCGGAAGCTGTTAAAAGGAAGGATTCTATGCAAGTGTATAATGAATTATTGAAAATTTATGCTGCTAAAGATTTAGATCAACGTAAAAAAAATACATATTTAGCTATTCTAGCTATGATTGCGGTCCTTTCCGTTATATTCTTAATTTTCAAGGTAAGAATGACGAAGCAAAGAGAAAAGAAATTAATCGCTGAATTATTAAACAACGTAAATAATAATTTAGCGTTTCAGCAGCTTAGGGAAATCGTACCTGAGCCAGATATAGTAAAGGAAAAATCAGGTATTTCTATTCCTAAGGAAACGGAGGAACGTATATTAGTTAGTTTAATTGAATTGGAAAAGGAAGATTTCTATTTACAAGGAGATATTACCCTTATGGCACTAGCTAATCTACTAAATACAAATAGTAAATATTTATCCTATGTAATAAATAGAAATACTTCAAAGGATTTCAATAACTACATCAATGAATTGCGCATACGTTATATTATTAAAAAGTTCCAGACAGACCCGGAATATTTAACTTTTAAATTGGCCTATATCGCTGAAAAAGCAGGATTTTCTTCTCATAGTAAATTTACCAGCTATTTTAAAAGTATTACAGGGGTATCTCCAACGAACTTTATAAGCCAACTCAAAAAAGAAAAATTCACCTAGTCAGTTGCTTGTACTTTGAGCATATTAACCGTAAAATTTAAAAGGGGTTTATTTATACATTCATATAAATAAACCCCTTTTAAATAAATAAAGTACCTTATAAACCACTTCTATTTCTCACACATCTAATTTGATGTCCTTCTCTAGAACCTCTATTTTCAATGGTTATAATATTACTATTAGCGTCGAAATATAATCTGTTTGCAGTGTCTGTATTCGTAACTGACCAGTAAGATCCTTGGGTCGTATTTTTTACAGAACGCGCTTGAGCGGCATCGTAATATATATATCCGTGAATGGGTAAAAATAAATATTTATCACGATTTGAAATAGTTGGCACGACAGTAGTACCAAAATACATACCCCATACATTATTATATTGACCAATTACATGCGGACTTGATCTAAGGGCCGTTAAATCAGCAGTCGTAGGTGTTCTCCAAAGAATAAATGCTCCAGCATTATAAAATGGCACTTTTCTACAGGGGTCTGTAGTACTTATTAAACCTGGTAAAGGAGATGATGGAGAGACAGCTGTAACATTATTAAGTGTATTTGGTATAAAATAATGTCCCTCTAACTCAGGAGAAGCTACGAAGTGGTAGTCTGTGGAAGAACCTCTAAATAAATTTGCTCTAGCCCAAATAAAATCTCCTATGACATAACCATCATCAACGGTGTTAATCGCTAGTTTTAATTCATAACGAACCCCTGGTTTGATGATTAAATTTGGAACATCAATATTAGTTCTTGTATTAGTACCAATAGTAAGTGTCGTAAATCGAAACATAGCAGTCGTGGTATTCGGACTTGCCAATATCGTTGGTGTAGAAGTTACCGACGCTGTATTGTTGGTCGTGAAAGCTATCGTCTTACCCGGGTTTGCAGGGCTTGTATAGGTTAAAGCGAAATTATTAAAATTAATATTTACATTATTATTATGCGAGTTCATATACCCTGCAATAGCTACAATTGGTTGTAATACATTTGCAGATGTAACTGTAGAAGTTACGGATACGGTTACCTGACTCAGTTGATGCTTCATCTTTACTGACAGCCTATTATTGCCAAAGGTCGGCGTTAAAGTATTCTTCGAAATCATGAAATGTTCATTTCCACTGAATGGCGCTGAAAAAGTGCTTAAAGTACTTGTCGTAGGTATTGCTGCAATATTAGCTGTGGTACCTAAAGAATAGGAAATAAAAGTATACTGTTTTCCAGCATCTAAAATCATATTTTTATTGATATCGATTTGAGCAGCATATTGTTGTTGGGTGACATATCTCCCAGAAACAGTCTCAAACACGACAACGCGGTATTTCACATCTCTAGCAATAATTTGATCACGTACAACGGTAGCTGCCTGTAGATCTTTAGAAGTGATCTTTCCGTCTACATTTTTCGTATTATTGGAAATCGGTTGCAATGTAGCGACCAATTCATACTCTTTACTGTAAGGGATTACTTGCACTTGAGGTGCTTCCGCTCCAGCATTTGTAGCAAGCTTTGCACCAGCTGCCGAAGAAGAAGTACTTGAATTGCCGTCTTCCTCTTGAAATTCTACGCCTTGTAAATCAATTTCTACCGTTGCTTCTCCAGAAGTAGGTTCTAACTTCCCACTCTTATCACAAGATGTTAAAAACAAGAATGATAAAAGTAACGTAAAGAAAGTAAGCGATAATTGTCCAAAATTATTTCGGAACATTTTTATAGATATCATACTATTAGTTTATATATAGGTTTACCAAATTACAACGCGGTCATCAGATTCAGCCTCATCTTCCCAACTTTGATACACAGCTCCGGATTGATTTACTGGATTTACAGTTGCCGAACCTGCAGCTATACCGCCTTCTAGTTCTAATATTGTTACAACAATACTTGGGGGTACATAAGGGATTTTTGTTTTGTTCTCTTTGTTCATATCGTTTTTATAAATGGTTAAATTCAAAATTTTTCGTACTCGGTTTACCTTGGTTAGGCTGTGTACAAAAGTATTTCAAAGATTTATAAAAACATTGTTTTTGAAGCGTATAGGCTATCCGATAAATGGAAAATGCCATTTATCGGATAACGTTTACTTGTAATTCTTATGTTATGTAGATTTATTTACCTTTAAAAGATAGGCTTTTGAGAATGTTGGGTCATTTCTCAAGTAGGTTAACCATTGTTCGTCAACTTGTCCTGAAATATATTTTCCAGATGTTTTCTGTAAGCGATCTTATCGCGCGCGATATCACCATTCTTTTCCACATCATAGAAATGAAAACTTGGAAGCGACTCTAATGCTAAGAAAGCATTCATATGGTGAAAGCCGAATAAAGGTCCTGCATCGACAGAAGTTTGTTGGAAGAATTCGCCTGGTAATGTAAAGGCTCCCTCTGGTGCATTCCAGCTGGTAGTAACCATATAGTGTCGCCCATGCATCAAACCCCCCGTACCATAATTAATCGCTGGATTAGTCTGTGATCTGCCATCTGAATGGTACATCTCCAGTGCCTGACTCCCTGAAAGTACTTCATCAAGATATTGTTTGAAAGTATTGGGAACCTGAAACCACCAAATAGGGGTATGATAGATAATTACGTCCGCCCATAAAAACTTAGCAGATTCCTCATCCGCTTGATAGCCCGCTGAAATGTGTGTTGTTTGTACGCTTACCGATGGAAACTGCTTAAAATAATCCGCTGTCTCAGCAGCAATTGTCGTGTTGAATCTTCCCCCCGAATGACCGTAAGGTTGTCCTGCATTAATAATTAGTATATGTTTCATCAGCCTTGTTTTAGTATGATCTTATAACAAAGTTACTGGTTCTGATAGGGAGTAATGCCAAAGCAAAGTCAAAATGCAATATGATACAGCCCTCAACTTGTTGCTTTCAGCCTGAAAGCGATTGCTTTAAAAAAGTATGCTAAACTGTTAAAAATGTATTATATTAGTGATTAGAAATAAGCATCCACCTTTTGAAGAACATTGATAGAAAGCTATTTCACTTTTAAATAATTTTGCTAAATCGAATTAGCTTTGAAAGTAAAACTAACCAACTTATTGTGATACCATGAATTATAAAACACTGTTTACGGAAGTCCGTAGATTTTCTTGTTTATGCTTTTTAGGATTCGCCTTGCCGCAAGCGATACATGCGCAAGCGGTACCTGCGCTAGCGATCAGCTCCCACGAAAAGGAGCCTGTAGATTACGTCAATACCTTAATGGGGACAGACTCCAAGCACGCTTTATCCAATGGTAATACCTATCCCGCAGTAGGCTTACCCTGGGGGATGAATATGTGGACACCACAAACGGGTAAGAATGGTGATGGCTGGCAGTATACCTACTCCGCGGATAAAATTCGTGGCCTAAAGCAGACACATCAACCTTCACCTTGGATGAATGACTACGGACAATTTTCATTAATGCCCGTCAGTGGAAAGACCGTTTTTGATGAGGAAGGTCGCGCAAGTTGGTATTCGCATAAAGCAGAAGTAGCCACCCCATATTATTATTCTGTCTATCTCGCAGACCATGATGTGACCGCGGAGGTGACCCCCACAGAGCGTGCTGCTTACTTTAAATTCACTTTTAATCCAACAGATTCAGCCTTCGTCGTACTAGATGCTTTTGATCAGGGTTCGGAAGTTCAAATAATTCCGGAGAAAAATATGATTATAGGCTATTCCTCCAGACATAGCCATGGGAAATATCCTAATTTTAAGAACCATTTCGTTATTGTCTTTGACCAACCTTTTGATACCAGGAAAATATGGGAAGGAAAACAATTGAAAAATGGCGTACTCAAACTGCAAGCAGACCATGTAGGCGCCATCGTAGGTTTTAAAACTGCCGGAAAGAAGACCGTCGTACAAGCGCGCGTAGCTTCTTCTTTTATCAGTGCTGATCAAGCTCAATTAAATCTAAAGGAGATTGCAAATAATTCTTTTGAAAAGATTAAACAAGATGCTAAATCACAGTGGAATCAGAAATTGTCTCAATTGCATGTAGAAGGGGGAACCATTGATGAAATGCGCACCTTCTACAGCTGCCTTTACCGAACATTATTTTTTCCTAATAAGCTCTATGAAATTAATGCTCAGGGAGAGATTGTCCACTATAGTCCCTATACTGGCGAAGTACTCCCTGGTTACCTTTTTGGTGGAACGGGATTCTGGGATACTTTTAGAGCCTTGTACCCCCTGTTAAATATGGTCTATCCAGCGATAAATAAGGAAATGCAAGAAGGCCTAATAAATTGCTATAAGGAAGGCGGATTTTTACCGGAGTGGAGTAGCCCTGGTTACGCCAATGTTATGATTGGAAACAATTCAGCATCGGTAGTCGCAGAAGCCTACCTCAAGGGTTTGAGAGGATATGATATTAATACCCTCTACGATGCTTTATTGCACGGAGCAAATAATGAAGGTCCGCTGACAGCTGTCGGCAGAAAGGGAGTAGCATACTATAATGACTTAGGATATGTGCCTTATAACGTAGGAATTAATGAAAATGCTGCGCGTACCCTGGAGTACGCCTATGACGACTTCGCAATCTACCGCCTCGCGAAAGCTTTAAATAGACCGAAAGCGGAAATAGATCTGTATGCGCAGCGTAGTCAAAATTATAAAAAGCTCTTTGACCCATCTACCAATCTTATGCGTGGTAAGAATAAGGATGGCTCTTTTCAATCTCCTTTCAATCCATTGAAATGGGGGGATGCCTTTACGGAAGGTAATTCCTGGCATTACTCCTGGTCGGTGTTTCATGATGTGCAAGGCTTAATTGATTTAATGGGAGGGAAGAAGACCTTCGTAACGATGCTAGACTCTGTATTCACACAATCTCCTGCATTCGATGATACTTATTATGGAGGTGTAATTCATGAGATTCGTGAAATGCAAATTGCTAATATGGGGCAATATGCACATGGCAACCAGCCGATTCAACATATGATATACTTATATAATTATGCTGGTGAACCTTGGAAGACACAGTATTGGACGCGCGAAGTGCTAAACCGCATGTATGCTCCTACACCAGATGGCTACTGTGGGGATGAAGATAATGGACAGACTTCTGCCTGGTATATATTTTCCGCTCTAGGCTTCTATCCGGTATGTCCTACGATGGATGAATATGTTATGGGGGCACCACTCTTTAAGAAAGTAACTATAAACTTAGAGAATGGAAAACAGTTTGTCATTCAAGCGCCTTCTAATTCGGCTGACAATCGCTACATAAAATCTGCAAGCTTAAATGGGAAGTCCTTTGATTTAAATTATATTAAGCATCAGCAAATTATGCAAGGAGGGAAGTTGTCCGTAGAAATGTCTGCACAACCAAATAAGCAACGGGGCACAGAAAATAAATCTTTTCCCTATTCATTTACTACGGACATTCATAAATAATAAGCAAAATTTTATATCTTGCAACTACATTATATAACCAACTAACTATCCAAATGTTAAAAAGAAATATATCCTATGCAGCACTATTTCTCATATTGAGCTCTGGTGTTATCGCCTGCACGCCAAAATCCGCTGCCTACAAGAATAAAAAGGAAGAAGTTCATAATCCTGCAACACAAACAATTCCTGAAGAAGCGAAAGATCTACTCGGTCGCTGGGATTTAGTCGTTGAAAAAGATGGAAAGCAAGTTCCCTCTTGGATAGAAATAAAACTTTCTGGATTTAACACCTTAGTAGGCTCTTGGGTTGGTGACTCAGGTTCCCAACGTCCTATTTCACATATCAAATTGGAAAATGGAAAATTTTCCTTCACGATACCACCACAATGGGAAGGTGTAGCTGGAGATATCCAGATTACGGGTGAGCTAGCGACTGGGAAGCTAACGGGTACAATTTCTTCTGACAAAGGGAAGTCCTACACTTACACAGGGGAGAAAGCTCCTTATCTTAATCGTACGCAAGAAGTCGCTTGGGGAAATCCGATTACGCTCTTCAATGGTACAGATCTAACGGGATGGAAACCCTCTTCGGAAGATAACCAATGGGAAGTGAAAGATGGCATCTTAACAAACAAAAAGGCTGGAGCTAATTTAATTTCCGATCAGAAATTTGAAGATTTTAAGCTAGAAGCAGAATTCCGTTATGCAGAAGGTGGTAATTCAGGGATCTATCTGCGTGGTAGATATGAGCTGCAAATTGAAGATTCTCCAAAAGATAAGCACCCTGGGGCTTTATACTTCGGCGGAATCTACGGTTTTATTGCTCCTAATGCGATGGTAACATTAGGTGCTGGTGAATGGCAGAAATATGAGGTTACCTTAGTAGGACGCTTAGTAACTGTCGTAGCTAATGGTAAGACTATTATTGCCAATCAAGAAATTCCAGGTATTACTGGTGGCGCCCTCGATAGTAAAGAAGGGGAGCCAGGACCAATTTATCTGCAAGGAGATCATGCGCCTATTGAATTTAGAAAACTTGTCATTACGCCTGCAAAATAAGCGTATTCGAAAATAGATTTTAAAAAGAGAAGGCTTCCAATTTATTGGAAGCCTTCTCTTTTTCTTAGGTAAAGGTTTTTCATTATTATCTGCTCTGTTGCTTTTTGTTTTAGAAAAAGTAACATCTAATGATTTATTAATATGCTGTATAGCCCTATCTTGATTTTCTTTAGCCTGTTTTTGAAATATTGTTCATAACGTTTATTTCCTGTATTGTAACAGGTTTTATTGGTTCAGTTGACACTCTTGTAGCTTGAACAAAAAATGGCTTACAGGCTTCTTTATTTAAACATGAATCTTCTCTGTCCATCATAATTATGTAATGTTTAAAAATAGTGAAAACTTACACAGTTAGTGGGCGCTACCGATTTTATCACTTTTGTTCAACAACTCTGTATTTAGGGATAAATTCTCTTTCCCACTTTTCTAGCTTTTCGTTTTTAAATGTAAATAAATAAACTTCATCATCATTTGGGTATCCTCTATATGATATTATTTCAAGAGTGTCTTGGTTGATAATTTCTTTTTTAGAAATAACATAATTTTTACCTAACAGATTCGAAACTTGATCAATATTCATGCCCAATGATAGCCTGTTCATATTTAGATTTTTCATATATGCTAGATTATTACTAGCACAAGAAGTTAGAATACAGGAAATAAATAAAAAAGGTATAATATAATTTTTCATGTAAATTATGAATTTATGTCATTTATCTTATGTTTATAAATATATAAATTTCTTTTTCAAAGAGTGTATCAAGTAAGGTATCTCTTTGAAAAAGAAAAAATATTAAATAATGTTTCCAGTATTCTTGCCTACTAACGTAGCAATATATGGTGCATTAAGTTTGAATTGAGAGACTTTGGCTGTTGCGACAATGAAGAATTATCATTTTTGTTGATCATTAATATGTATTTTATTTTTTTGATATCTATCGTTCATAGTAAAGTTTCTAAATATACAGTATACTCTAAATCTAATAAACGAATGTGATTAATCATTATATGATGTTTAATTCGTGTTATTTATAACTATCCTATTTTTATACCGATTATCATATATTCACAACCATGAAATCTATCAACTATATTAGGGTGTCATCTTTCTGGTAATAAAAGATATCTCTAAAAAATGGACTATGCCAATTCATAACTGAGGCTTGACCATATCTCAACTTTATATTAAATTTGGAGATAGACTCAAGCCCCAAAGAGGCTTTTAGGGTTAGCATAATTAGCCAATGATAAGCTACACGCTCACCTATTTAAATACCTAAGTTAACTACGACAACATCGTTATTTTGAAAGGAAGGATGGTAGGATGCAATTCTTCCTTCCCGTTTATAATAAGCTAATTCATCATAAACGCGAGCTCTTAAGACGCCTTTTCCACGACCATGAATAAATCTTATTTCAGCATAATCGTGATAGATTGCTGCATCTAAACAGTCACGTAACCTCTCAATGGATTCATCGATCATTTCTTCAGCCGTGAAGCCTGCTGTATTTCGCAGAATTGCTTGGCTGTGTAAATCTACTTCTGAAGGTGGTCTTTTCATGCGCTCATATTTTATTAAGAATCGCAAATTTACTGATTATCATCAATATTGTAGGGTAAATGCGGTAGCATCTTCCATGGAAAACAACCATTTTTTGATGACAGCTGCGACTTCATATTCTTCTAATTTTGCGTAGCTCAGCATCATATTTTCTAACTGTGTAATTAAGTCTTGATATTCAGGGATATGGCCTTGCAGGTCTGTGTAGTCAGCGGTAATTTCTAGGAGCTTATTCGTAATCTCAAATTCGTTAAACTTCTGTTGATGCTTATCGGAAATTAAAGTTAATTTTTCTGTTTCAGCGTAGCCAGATTCAATATGCTGGTTACAAACTTCATTAAACTGCTCACAGCATTGCACCAAGTCAACACGTAATAATTCGATTTCTTTTTTTAAGGCATCGATTACTTTCAGCATCCGTTCCTGGACTTCTTCTTCCCGCGATATTAAACTCATAACTTACATCATTTTTTTAAGTTTTGTATTAGGTAACTTATTGTAAACAAAAGACATGCGTTATTTGTTTGACTTGTGCTAATAATTTTGTAAAAGCTTGCGGCAAGAAATACTGATTTAAATATTAAAACTATATCAGCTAGAAAAAAATGCTAATAAATATAAAAAAATTGTGAATAAATATAGTTAGGATGGATTTGTAGACCATAGCGAGGCAGTCTTCAACAGCGCTCTACGTGGTAGCTTTAAATTAGCGACTATTAATTCCGCAAAGTCCGCAGGCTGTAATACGGTATCCTCATTACCATCTGTCAGGCCTAGTTCAATGGACATATCCGAAGCAATGGTGCTTGGCATTAAGGTGCATACACGAATATTATATTTCCGTACTTCACGCATTAATGAATCGGAAAGCCCTATCACAGCAAATTTGGATGCTGAGTAAGCCGAAGTAGTCGCCGCTCCATTTAAGCCTGCTGTGGAAGAGACATTGATAATATCTCCTTGGTTCTTAGCAACTAAATGTGGAAGTACAACTTTAGTGACGTTGTAAGTGCCAATCACATTGGTGTTTAGAATGGAGAGCCAAGTCGCAGGATCCATGTCTAAGAAAGTTCCGAATGAAGCAATTCCAGCATTATTTACTAACACATCGATGGTGCCAAAGGTGGATAGAATATTTTCAATTCCTTGCGTTACTCCCTGAAGATCTGTAATATCAAATACCTCATAGGTAGCATGCACTCCTAAAGCGGTAAGTTCGGCTACTACTTCTTGCAAGTTTTTTTCATTACGCCCTGTAATAGCAACATCCATTCCTTCTTGTGCAAAGGCGATTGCCGTTGCTTTACCAAGCCCTTTACCTCCTCCAGTAATAAGTGCTTTTTTACCTATTAAATTTTCCATGTCGTAAAGTTATACTATTTTAAATAAGGTTTTTTGATCTATTATTAATAAAGTAAATCAGATGTACGATAGCTAATAGGGCACCCAATGTGGCCATTACTGCGCCCACAAGAGTCGGGCTGTGGTAACCTAATCCATAGATAATCGGAATCCCTCCAATAAAGGCTCCTAAGGTATTACCGAGGTTGAAGCTGGCTTGCCCTGCAGCGGCAGCTAATGTCTCAGAACCTTTTGCGGAATTGATCAACATCATTTGTAATGGCGGTCCTATGGTAAAGGAAAGCATACCTGTAAAGAATGACATCACATACGACATCGTGCTGTTTGAGGCTGTAAAATAGACGAGGACTAAGCATAGGGCCATGGTCGCGAAGCTGGCAATACTAGCCTTTGTTGGCGAAATGGTATCGGCTAACTTACCGCCAATAAAGTTTCCGAAAAACATACCTAGGCCCACTAATATCATAATTAAAGGGACGCGATCTGCGGACAGCCCACCAACTTGTACAACCATGGGAGCGATATATGAAATCCATGCAAATAAGCCTCCTGTACCAATGGAAATAACGGCAATTAAAAGCCAGGCTTCCCACGTTTTGAAATAACGTAATTGCTTAAAAATATGATTGTCTGCTGTATTTGAATCCTTATCAGCTTTTTTTGGAAGCCAATAGTAAATCGCCAGAAAGGTTAGTAAGCCTAGGAGACTGATGACGATATACGTGTAACGCCACGAATAATGATGCCCTATATAGGTGCCCAGCGGTACGCCCGCAAGGTTTGCCAAGGTCATCCCTGTGAACATAATAGAAATAGCTTGCGCTTCTTTACCTTTCTTAGCTAGCTGCGCCGCCACGACGGAGCCTACGCCAAAGAATGCCCCATGTGGGAGTCCGGCCATAAAACGAGATATCATCAAGGTTGCGTGATTTGGAGCAATAGCAAATAAGCCATTGAACACAAAAAATAATAACATCAGAAATAGTAATACATGCTTAGGAGAATATTTACTGGTAAATAGTACTAAGGTTGGCGCGCCAACGACTACGCCCATCGCATAGATCGCTATAAGATGCGCTGCTGCGGGAATATCAATATTTAAATCTTTAGCAATATCCGGGAGAATTCCCATCATGGTAAACTCAGTCATTCCAATGGCTAGTCCGCCAAAGGCTAAGGCAATAAGTCCTTTATTCATGTTGAAATTTAATGTATTAAATGAATGCGTAAATTATAGGTATATAAATTTTAGGCATTTAAAAATATGCAGGGGTAAAAATAGGGAAATTCTTTATCTTCGTTAACCTAATTAGTCAATTATGTCTGAAAAATCTATTAATGGTATCTGCTTAGAAATTTGTTCGAATTCCATCTTCTCAGCCCTCCAAGCACAAGAGGGAGGAGCAAGCCGTGTTGAGTTATGTCAAAATTTGGAAAATGGTGGTACCACACCTTCCTATGGGCAGCTGCAAGGTGCGCGCGCGCAACTCTCCATTGGTATTCACGCATTAATACGCCCACGTGGAGGAAATTTTCTTTATAACGATTCTGAGTTGGAAGCGATGTTAGCCGATATCCGTTGCTGTAAAGAAATAGGGATTGATGGGGTCGTTATAGGCGCTTTAAACGCCGATGGCACCTTAGCCATTAAACAGCTTGAGAAAATGATTGACGCCGCTGCGGGTCTTCATATCACATTTCACCGCGCCTTTGATCGCTGCCTGAATCCGCTAGTAGCTATGGAACAGTTAATCGCCCTAGGCGTTTCCAGGATACTTACCTCTGGTCAGCAGGAAAATGCTTACGCAGGAAAAGATCTTTTAAAGTTATTAATTGAAAATGCGGATCAGCGAATCGTAATTATGCCCGGTGCAGGTGTCGATGCAGAGAATATTGCTTCACTACTAGCCTATACTGGCGCCCGCGCTATACATAGTTCAGCAAAGATGGTGCAGCCCTCGGCTATGACCTTTGATCAGCCAGCTATTTCAGGGATGAATGAAGATACCTGGTATACCTCCAAAGAAAAAGTCCGCCAATTGGCAGACATCCTAAAAAACCTATAAAGTTGCTAAAAGCAACTTTATAGGAAAAATAAAAAATTTCTTATTTAGCTTCTGAAGCTAATACATTTAAGATAGCATCGTTTTTAACGATTTGACTGTGCTTAGGCATTTTCGAACGAGAACCTAATTCTACGTTAGAACCTAATTTTAAAAACTGAACTTCAACACGTGCTACAGTTTTGTTTCTTCTATCTTTTCTTTTTAAGCGTGTAACTCCCATTTTCTTTAATATTTTTTTATGTTTAAAAAAAAACGAGGTCGGAAGCGGATTCGAACCGCTGTAGGAGGTTTTGCAGACCTCAGCCTAGCCACTCGGCCATCCGACCCTTTGTCCCCTGAGGGAATGCAAAAGTAAAATTAATATTTGGATTATGAAAGCTTTTGATAGATTATTTTCAGGTAGCTTTCTTTTGCCTTTATTTTCAAGGACTTAATTTTTTAATTTTTTTATCGCATTTGGGCCGCTAGAAATTGGCGTAGGTCTGTGTTTTTCGTTTTGTATATTTTTTTAGACAGCTCTATAAGCTGTAGAATTTTATTAAGATGTTTATTAACAGTGATTTAACGGGTGTAATTTGTTTTTGGCGTAGTAGTTGCCTAGTGTAGGGTAGATAGTTAGTTCCTTTTTTTAGGAAAAGGTTTTTTTAGAACATTAATTCACGAAAATTTAGAACAAAATTTACGAAAATGAAAAAATTATTTTTATCTGCAGCAGCGATCTTATGTACTGCTGGTGTATTCGCACAAAGTTCTTTAGGTTATCAAATTAAAGCTGGTGTTAATTTTCCAAGCTATAGTTATGGAAGCACTAACAACCTTTCGGATACTAAATCGACAACAAACTTTTACGTTTCAGGTTTATTAGATGTGAAGGCATCGGAATATTTCTCCATTCAACCTGGAGTTTCCCTACAAGGTAAAGGTGCAAAATTATCCGTAATTGAAGCAGGTAATAGCACATTCACTGAAAAGCAAAATACCATGTGGTTAGAGATTCCAGTAAATTTAGTTGCTAAAATTCCTACGGGTGAAACGGGTAACTTTTTTGTTGGTGCTGGACCTTATGTATCCTTTGGTTTAAGTGGAAAAAATAAATATGAGTACGATAACGCCAATAACTCAAACGCTAACACGTCCAGAGAAACAAAATTTAAATTTGGTAAAGATGAGACTTTAAAAGGTACTGACTTTGGGGTAAACTTCTTAGCAGGTTATCAGTTTAAATCAGGGATCTCTATCAACGGTGGTTACGGCTTAGGTTTAGTAAATATTGCAGGGGCTAAATCCCGTTCCAATGAAATCAAAAACCGTGTGTGGTCTGTAGGTATTGGATTTGGCTTATAAGCTTATACCTCTACACTAGGCATTGATAAATGCATTTACCCCCAAGAAGTATAACTACTTTTTGGGGGTATTTTTATGGAAGTAAAATTAATGGCTATTAAACGAAAGTAAAATATATCGTAAACTTAAAACTTATGCATCTTACATTTGTTAAATAACAGCAATTCAACTAATTTTTTTGTTTATGGACAGATGGTACTCTTTACCCTTCTACTTAAAGTCAGCCTGCGTATTAATCAGTATTCTGATTTTTGGCTATCTGGCAAAAGTAGGCGATTTAATTCTCGTTCCCTTAATATTGGGAGCCTTATTTGCCTTGTTACTAGTGCCTTTATGTCGCTTCTTGGAACGATTGAAGTTGCCCCGTACCTTCGCTAGCTTTCTATCAACCATCCTTTTCTTTGGGCTTATTATTACAGGATTCTATATTCTAGCGTCCCAATTAACAATTTTAAAAGAAGACTTTCCGGCTTTTCAGAAACAGCTTACCGATGTCGGACAGCAGCTGCAAAATTTCGTTTCTAAGCAATTTGGTATTGAGTATAAGCAGCAGATTCAATATTTGAGTTCAACGGCCCAAAAGTCTGTAGACGCAGGATCTATGCTGCTAGGGACAGCCTTATTATCGCTATCATCCTTATTTATATTGCTGGTATTTACATTTCTATATACCTTTTTCTTGCTGATCTATCGCAGCCATTTAGTTCGTTTCTTAATGATTCTAAACCATGAGAAGTATCATAAGAATATTTTAGATATTGTTCATCAGATTCAATATGTAGTTAAGAAGTACTTAATAGGTCTTTTAATACAGATGCTGTTGGTTTCTATCCTTGTATTTATCGCATTGACAGCGGTAGGGGTGAAGTATGGGCTTTTATTAGCGGTGATTACAGGTGTCTTTAATATCTTACCTTATGTCGGTATTTTCTCCTCGCTATTGATTATCACGATTATTACATTTGCGACATCTTCCTTAACGAACGTAATTATTGTTGCTGTAGCTATCTGTGTTATACATATGATTGACTCCAACTTTATTGTTCCTAAGATTGTAGGTTCTAAGGTGAAGATTAATTCTATGTTCGCTATGATGGCGATTATTTTAGGGGAGATGATCTGGGGTATTTCAGGGATGTTCTTGGCAATACCTATTTTAGCGATTATAAAAATTATCTTCGATCGCATTGCGGATTTAGCGCCTTGGGGTTTCTTGCTGGGGGAGGAAGCTTCAGAGAAGGATGCGCCAGATGTTATTATTCAAGAGCCACCTGTGGAGAAATCATAGGGGCTAACGGTTTTTTAAGCGCTTTTTAGCGCTTATCCTACGGGGCGAGTGTATTTTCCTGAGAATAAAACTACAGGCGCTTAAAAAGCCTTATTTAAGTTTTCCGAAAAAAATCGGCTTTAAGAGCCGGAGCGGCATTAAACAACAAAAGGCTGAATAGTTACCTATTCAGCCTTTTGTCATTCTAAGTGAGATCTATCACACTTTGATTTCTACTTCAACACCTGAAGGTAATTCAAGTTTCATCAATGCGTCAACAGTTTTAGAGTTAGAAGAGTAGATATCTAATAATCTCTTGTACGCGCACAATTGGAATTGCTCACGTGCTTTTTTGTTAACGTGTGGTGAACGTAAAACGGTATAGATTTTTTTCTCAGTAGGTAAAGGAATTGGTCCTGAAACAACTGCACCTGTAGGTTTTACTGTTTTTACGATTTTCTCAGCTGATTTATCAACTAAATTGTAATCGTAAGATTTCAATTTGATTCTGATTCTTTGGCTCATTTTTGTTTTTGTTTAAATGACCAGCTATTAGAGCTATTTGTAACAGCTGGTCGGTTTATCTTTAAAAAAGGGGAATTATTCGCCTTTTAATTTACCTTTTGCTTTAGCGATAACGTCTTCTTGAACGTTACGAGGAGCTTCTGCGTAGTGGTCAAATTCCATTGTAGAAGTTGCACGACCTGAAGTAATCGTACGTAATTGAGTTACGTAACCGAACATTTCAGATAAAGGAACTAATGCTTTGATAACTTGTGCACCATTACGTGTGTCCATACCTTGAAGTTGGCCACGACGACGGTTTAAGTCACCCATTACATCACCCATGTTTTCTTCTGGAGTTAATACCTCGATTTTCATCACAGGCTCCATTAATACAGGTTGACATTTTGGTAATGCTTCACGGTATGCCATACGAGCAGCTAATTCGAAAGATAATGAATCTGAATCGACTGCGTGGAATGAACCGTCAATTAAACGAACTTTCATAGCTGAAAGTGGGTAACCAGCAAGAACACCATTTTTCATAGAACCAGCAAAGCCTTTTTCTACTGAAGGGATGTACTCACGAGGGATTGAACCACCCACGATTTCGTTTTTGAATTGAAGTGGAGTTTTCGTTAAATCGAAGTCCTCATCTACTGGAGAGATAACAACTTTGATATCCGCAAATTTACCACGACCACCTGATTGTTTTTTGTAAACCTCACGGTGTTCGATTGTACCTTTGATTGTCTCTTTGTAAGCTACTTGTGGCGCTCCTTGGTTCACTTCAACTTTGAATTCACGTTTCAAACGGTCAATTAAGATCTCTAAGTGAAGCTCACCCATACCTTTAATTACTGTTTGACCAGTTTCTTCGTCAGATTCAACTACGAATGTAGGATCTTCTTCAGATAATTTACCTAGACCAATACCTAATTTATCTACGTCAGCTTGAGTTTTAGGCTCAATCGCTAAACCGATTACCGGCTCAGGGAACTGCATAGTTTCTAATACGATTGGGTGTTTCTCATCACAAAGTGTATCACCTGTTTTGATATCTTTGAAACCAACTACCGCACCAATATCACCAGCCTCGATAAAAGGAATTGGATTTTGTTTGTTTGCGTGCATTTGGAAGATACGAGAGATACGCTCTTTGTTACCAGAACGTGTATTTAATACGTAAGAACCAGCGTCTAATTTACCTGAGTACGCACGGATAAAACATAAACGACCTACGAATGGATCGGTAGCAATTTTAAATCCTAATGCTGCGAAAGGCTCGTTAACATCTGGTTTACGCATGATTTCAGCATCTGTACGTGGGTCAGTACCTTTAACACCTTCGGAATCCATTGGTGAAGGTAATAACTCCATTACTAAATCTAACATCGTTTGTACACCTTTGTTTTTGAAAGATGAACCACATACCATTGGTACGATAGCGTTATCTAAAACAGCTGCACGTAATGCTTTTAAGATTTCAGCTTCTGTTAATGAATTTGGATCTTCGAAGAATTTCTCCATTAAAGACTCATCATAACCTGCTACTGCTTCTAATAATTTTTCACGGTATTCAGCCACTTCTTCAGCCATATCCGCAGGGATAGGAACTTCAGTGAAAGTCATACCTTTATCATGCTCGTTCCAAACGATACCACGGTTGTTAATTAAATCAACAACACCTGTAAATGTATCTTCAGCACCGATTGGTAATTGTAACGCTACCGCGTCAGAACCTAACATTTCTTTAACTTGTTTTACAACTTTTAAGAAGTCAGCACCTGAACGGTCCATTTTGTTTACGAAACCAATACGTGGAACTTTATAGTTATCCGCTAATCTCCAGTTAGTCTCAGATTGAGGCTCAACACCATCTACTGCTGAAAATAAGAATACTAATCCGTCTAATACACGTAATGAACGGTTTACTTCAACCGTGAAATCCACGTGACCTGGCGTATCGATAACGTTTACTTGGTATTTGTTATCGCGGTACTGCCAGAAAACTGTTGTTGCAGCTGAAGTGATCGTGATACCACGCTCTGCTTCTTGCTCCATCCAGTCCATTGTTGAAGCACCTTCGTGAACTTCACCTAATTTGTGGTTTACGCCAGAGTAGTAAAGAATACGCTCTGTAGTGGTAGTTTTACCCGCATCGATGTGAGCAGCGATACCGATATTTCTAGTGAATTTTAAATCTCTTGCCATATTATTTTTATGCCGTTAATCTCGAAAGATTATTGTAGTAAATGTAACTTAAACAAGTACACCGACCTAGTGGAAAGAAAAAGATCGATCCTCTAAAGTCGGTGTACTCATATGGTGTTTTTAATTTTTCAAAATTAAAATCTGAAGTGTGAGAACGCTTTGTTAGCCTCAGCCATTTTATGCGTATCTTCTTTCTTCTTAACAGCAGCACCTTCACCTTTAGAAGCTGAAATGATTTCTCCTGCTAATTTTTCGTGCATTGTTTTCTCACCACGTTTACGTGAATAAGAAATTAACCACTTCATACCTAACGCAATTTTACGCTCTGGACGAACTTCCATAGGAACTTGGAAGTTAGCACCACCAACACGACGAGATTTAACCTCTACAGCTGGCATAACGTTGTTTAAAGCTTTTTTCCAAGTCTCTAAACCATTTTCGCTAGTTTTTGATTCTACTAATTCTACTGCATCGTAAAAGATTGAGTATGCGATAGATTTTTTACCATCATACATCATGTTATTTACGAAACGTGTTACCTGAACGTCGTTAAACTTTGGATCAGGTAAAATGATTCTCTTTTTCGGTTTTGATTTTCTCATTTCTCTTTCCTCCGTTTAATTATTTCTTTTTACCTTTTGCTGGAGCTGCAGCTACTTGTCCTGGTTTAGGACGCTTAGTTCCATATTTTGAACGACGTTGGTTACGACCTGCTACACCTGAAGTATCTAATGCACCACGGATGATGTGGTAACGTACACCTGGTAAATCTTTTACACGACCACCACGAATTAATACGATCGAGTGTTCTTGTAAGTTGTGACCTTCACCTGGAATGTAAGCATTTACCTCTTTACCGTTTGTTAAACGTACACGAGCTACTTTACGCATTGCTGAGTTTGGTTTCTTAGGGGTAGTAGTGTATACACGAGTACACACGCCTCTTCGCTGTGGACATGAGTCCAACGCTGGTGACTTACTCTTGTCAACCAGAGCTACTCTACCTTTTCTAACTAATTGTTGAATAGTAGGCATTGACCTGTTTTTGTTATTTAATTGTTTCTTAAATTATTTTAAGTTCGCAAAGATATTCATTTAATCTTAAACTCTAAAGTATTGTGTGAAAATATTTTTCCACCCTATTCTGTGAAAATAGATTAGGTCAATAAAGTGAAGTCGATTTGACGCTTGTCAAGATCTACTTTCTTGACCTTGATGTTTACCTGATCACCCAGCTGGTAAGTCTTTTTCTTACGCTGCCCAATAATACAGTAATTCTTCTCATCTAAGACATAGAAGTCGTCAGTGATATCGCGTAGGCGTACCATACCCTCACATTTATTCTCCTGAATCTCGACATACATACCCCATTCAGTTACACCAGATACAATACCTGTATATTCGGTGCCAATTTGCTCTTCTAAGTATTCTGCCTGTTTGTATTTAATGGATGCGCGCTCTGCTTCGGCAGCTTTTTTCTCCATTTGTGAAGCATGCTCACACATTTTTTCATACATATCGGCGTTTAGACCTTTTCCACCATCTAGGTAGAATTGTAACAAACGGTGGACCATCACATCCGGGTATCGGCGGATAGGGGAAGTAAAGTGGGTATAATAGTCAAAGGCTAAGCCGTAGTGGCTGGAGCGTTTTGTGGTATAAATTGCTTTCGCCATGGAGCGTATCGCTAAGGTCGTCAGCACATTTTGCTCCCCTTTACCTTCGATGCTTACCATCATGGCGTTAATTGATTTCGCTGTTTCCTTTTCTGTCTTAGTATTTAATTTATAGCCAAAGCGTGCTGCAAACTGTGAAAATGTTGTCAATACCGTCTCATTTGGGGCATCGTGGGCACGGTAAACAAAAGGCAGCTTTGCTTTCCCTTTTCCTTGAAGGCCAATATATTCCGCTACCTTACGGTTGGCTAATAACATAAAGTCCTCAATTAGCTTATGGGCATCTTTACGTTCTTTCGTATAAACGCCTGTAGGCTTACCATTTTCATCAAGGATGAATTTTACTTCCGCAGATTCAAAGGAGATAGCGCCATTTTTAAATTTACGCTCACGTAAAATATAGGCTAGTTCATTTAATTTTAACAGCTCCTCGACGTAATCACCGGCTTTATTGTCCATTACTTCCTGTGCTTCCTCATACGCAAAGCGACGGTCGGAGTGGATAATCGTACGTCCAAACCACTGATTGACAACCTTCGCCTGCTCATCCATCTCAAAGACGGCGGAGAAACTAAGTCTATCAACATGCGGCTTTAGGGAGCATAAATCATTCGAAAGACGCTCTGGAAGCATAGGGATCACGCGGTCTACAAGGTATACGGAAGTTCCTCTATCAAAAGCTTCTTTATCCAATGCTGTATCTGGGCGCACAAAGTGCGATACATCGGCAATATGCACGCCGATTTCATAATTTCCATTGTCCAGTTTTTGGAACGAAATGGCATCATCAAAATCTTTCGCATCTGCCGGGTCAATGGTAAATGTTGTAATAGCCCTGAAGTCACGACGTTTAGAGATCTCTTCCGAAGAAATTAGTTCGGAAAAATGGTTTGCTTCATTTTCTACTTTCTTAGGAAACTCTAAGGGGAAGCCGAAGTCGGCAAGGATCGCGTTCATTTCCGTGTTGTTTTCGCCCTTTTTACCAAGGACATTTTTTACAGTCCCTACCGGATTTTTTGCTCCTTTGGGCCAATCAGTAATGGAAACAACGACTTTTTCTTCATTCTTAGCGCCGTTTAAGCGGTCTAAAGGGATGAATATATCGTGCAGCATCTTCCGATCATCGGCAATAAAAAAGGCGAAATTATCAGCGATACTCATGACCCCTGTAAAGTCGGTCTTCGCACGTTGTAAGATCTCAATTACTTCCCCTTCTTTTTTACGTCCACGGCTCTTTTCAAAGCAGTGTACTTTTACGATATCCCCATGCAGGGCATTACGTAATTTACGGGGAGCAATATAAATATCATTTTCAAACTCATCTTCGGGTACGATATAGGCAGAACCATCTGCGGTCATATCTACTTTACCTGTGATATATACTTTTAATTGCCGCAGTTTAAATTTTCCTTTTTCGACTTCTAAAAACTGGCTTCTTGCGTTTTTTTCATTGAGAATATCGGCAATAGCAATTTTTGAATCCGTGTCTGTTATATTTAACTTGGAAGATACTTGTTTGTAGTTCAGGGGTTTGTTGTTTGATCGCTCAAAAACATCTATGATAAGTTGAGTTAATACCTCTTTAAAAGTACGCTCTTTTTTAGCAGTCATATTTCTAATCTTGAAATGTAAATTTGGAAAGAAGCAATAGGGGAGAATGAGTATCTACGATTCCAAGACACTCCTTAAAGGCTGTGCTTTCCAATAATACAACTAAGATAAGAAAAAAAGATGAATTATTTCTTTTGTTGACATTGTTCACAAATGCCTACGGCATTTACGGCAATGGCATTGAGTTGAAAGTTTGCAGGGATATTTAATTGAGGCAGTGCAATTTCATCTAAGCAGTAAATACTATTACAAATAGAACAAATAAAGTGGACATGCTGATCATGGTGGGCATGTTCTGTGCAGCTTGTGGAACATAGGGCGTAGGTCGCCGTTCCTTGTAGATCGAAGATTTTATGTAAAATACCTTTCTCCTCAAAATTGGCTAGCACGCGGTATAATGTAACGCGATCAATCTGGTTGCCTAATAGTTTTTCTAACTCTGGCTGGGAGATTGCAGACTTCTTCTTGGAGATAATGTCTAACACACTTAAACGAGGCTGTGTAACTTTCAACTTAAACTGTCTTAAAAGTTGCACAAAGGGTTCTTGTGCTATCAGGTTGTTCGTTAATTCTTCCGCTGTCTTCATAGCACAAAATTAAGTATTTTTTTTTAGGATAAAAATCTTCGATTTTTGACTTTAAAAGCCCGACTAAAGGGAGTACTTGCTCGAAGAGCGGTAAGCCTGTTCGTATTCTTCCTGCATTGCTTTTTTGAAATTAAATGCAGATTGCATATTAAACCACATTTCCCCTGAGGTGCCAAGGGCCTTACCAATTTTTATGGCAAGCGGTGCGGAAATATCTCTTTTTCCTGCGAAAATGAGACTTAAGTTATTAGGAAATATGCCAATTTGATTAGCAAAATCCTTTTTTAGAATTTGGCGAAATTCAATTTCTTCCATCAAGAATTCTCCTGGATGAAACGCCTCAATTTCGATTTCAGCACCTTTAGAATTAAAGACCTGGTTGTTCATATATTTATAGATTTTAATTTCTGTTGTAGTTGCAAGCTACAACGGAAATAAGATTTACTTTTTAGCGTAATGATTAGCAATTTCTTCTATAATCATTATCTCGAGATTGTCTTCTTTATCAATTTGAAATATTAGCCTATAGCTATAGTCAATTTTGATGGAGTATAATCCTTCGTATCTTTTTTCAACGAGCTTTTCAAAATGTAAAGAGCCTAATGCTCTTAAATCTTGAGTGCTCTTAGCAGCCTTAATCAAAGCTATTCGTCGCTTGAATTTTTTAATTGTTTCAACTGGAAATTTACTTTTACCTACTGCTTTGTTCTCTGCAAGCATACCTAGATGCTCATCCTGAAATTTTACTACCATTACTAAATGGGGTTAATGTTTTTTTACGGTCATATCTAATATATAGTATTATCTTTCAATAAAGATAGCACAAATTAGAGATTATCCAAAAATGATAATTATCATTTTTGGATAATTATCATAAAATGATAATTACATGATAAAACAGACCGTTTAAATAATTACAAAATCATCGATATGTAATTGGTGTTCTCGAAAGTAAATTTATAAGTATTTTTTATGGTCTTAAATTTTTGGCAGAATTCCTTTTTTTGATATGTAAAGTTAATGATTCCATAGAATTCTTTTGTTTGTGTCTCACAATAAAGCGAATTAAAAACACCAATAAAAAAACACCAATTTAAATAAAAGATATTTTTAACTTATAAAAAGTGTTTTTTTAAACTCATAACTGATTGACTATAAGTCTTTAAGATGATTGCAAAATAATTAAATATATTAAAATAATAAAAAAAGCCGAATGTACAAGCTGTACATTCGGCTTTTAAAGGGCGTTAATCCGCCTACTTATTTTCCGGAAGCTTTAGCGTGATCTGCTAAGAACGTTGCTAAACCTGAATCTGTTAATGGGTGTTTTAATAAAGCCAACATCGCTGATAAAGGTCCTGTCATAACATCAGCACCTACTTTAGCACATGATAGAATGTGTGCTGAGTGACGTACTGAAGCTGCTAAGATTTGCGTTGGGTAAGCATAGTTGTCATAGATTAAACGGATATCTTCGATTAAGCCGATGCCGTCTACGGAGATATCATCTAAACGTCCGATAAAGGGAGATACATACGTTGCACCCGCTTTAGCGGCTAATAATGCTTGACCTGCAGAGAATACTAAGGTACAGTTTGTACGTATTCCTTGTTGGCTGAAATATTTGATCGCTTTGATACCATCTTTAATCATAGGAACTTTCACTACGATTTTGCTATCTAAAGCTGCTAATTCCAAACCTTCTTTAATCATTGACTCGTAGTCTGTGGAAATAACTTCCGCACTGACATCTCCATCTACAATTGCGCAGATAGCTTTGTAATGATTTTTTACGTTCTCATCACCTGTAATGCCTTCTTTAGCCATTAAGCTCGGGTTAGTAGTTACGCCATCTAAAACGCCTAAATCTTGAGCTTCTTGAATTTGCTGAAGATTTGCTGTGTCAATAAAAAATTTCATTTTGTATTGGATTGAATGTTAATGATGTTAGTTCAATTTGTGTTAACAGTACAAATGTATAATTTAATTTAGAATATCTCTTTGATGTTGAAAAAGATATCATGGAATGTGGATAAAAGATGTTTTTGGGGATTCGCATAATTAATGCCTGCTATTATCCTGCTATGAACCTACTATTATCCTGCTATGAACCTACTTTCATAGGAATGGAATATCTTTTGCTAGGAAAATATACGTTCTATTAAATCCACTATATGCAACTTTTACGCTCCCTTAGTTATCCGAACTTTAGACTTCATGTCATCGGACAGGCAATTTCTCTTTTAGGAACCTGGATGCAGCGTGTAGCTATTAGCTGGTTAGTATATAAGCTTACAGATTCTGTTTTTTTATTGGGCTTTGTATCCTTTATCTCACTGCTACCTTCTTTAGTATTTTCCCCTTTTATTGGGACTTTTGTAGATAAGCATCCGAAATTTAAATTAGTATTCGTGACGCAAGTAGCCTTAATGGTGCAGGCAGGTCTATTGACCTTGTTAGTTTACTTCAAAGCAGAAACAGTCGTTTGGCTTTCTATTTTGGGTTTTGTACAAGGTGTAATAAATGCTTTTGATGTGCTTGCACGACAATCGTTAATGGTGAATTTAGTGGATAATCGAAAGGACCTTCCCAATGCGATAGCCTTAAACTCCTCGGTATTCAATGCCGCCCGTATGCTGGGGCCTGCCATTGGGGGATTTCTACTAAGCAGCTATGGGGAGCTTATATGCTTTACATTAAATTTCTTAAGTTTTATCCCTGTTATTGCTTGTTTGCTGCTGATGAAAGTAACCGAACAGCCCATTAAGCTCGTAAAAGAATCCAGCATACAGAGCCTAATTGAAGGCTTTAAATACTTGAAGCGCTCGCCTCATATATCGACTTTAATTCTCTTGTTAGCATTTTCTAGTCTTTTAGTAATTCCATATACTTCTTTACTACCGGCTGTGGCTAAAGACTTATTTTCTGGGGATGAACAGACATTCTCTTGGTTTGAGTCTGCTGCAGGATTTGGAGCCATGATAGGAGCGATCAATATGGCGCGATTAAAAGCAGGTTTTAATTTACGGTATGTAGTCTTATTTTCAGCACTCTTTATGGGGGTAAGCTTGCTGCTCTTGGCACATTCGAAACTCTTAGTAGGGGCCTTACTTTATACGGTGGTTGTATCCTTCGCGATGATGATGCAAAATTCAAGTATTAACACCTACTTGCAGACACATGCCGTGCCAGCCTATAGGGCACGTGCTATTTCTTATTATGTGATGGCTTTTCAAGGAGTATTCCCACTTGGAAGCTTACTAACGGGCGCTATTGCTGAAGCAATAGGTCTGAAAAATGCCTTATATATAATGGGTTTTTCCGGCTGTTTAATTGCTATAGTATTCTATATATACTTACGATTGCATGTAAATAAAAGGCTTTTCAAGTTGAAAATAGGGGGAGATATTACAGCGCCAAAAGCGTAATAACCCTATTTTTTGGATTTAGTCTTTCGTAGGGAAAGGTACATTTTCTTGTAATCAATCTTGGCTTCGTATTGTGCTAAGATATCACCTCCTAATACCCCAATTACAGGATCAAAGTGCATCTGCTCATAGGCATAGTTGATCGAGGTAAGATCTAATACGGCGAACGTAGTATGGCGGCAAACCCATGTTTCCATCTTTAATTCTGGAAGTTTTAGCGTATAGCTTTCCATGCTATTGGTGCCTAAGCCGGAGGATAGCGTTGTGGAGGACTCTAGGAGGGGTGCTAAGGATGGAATCTCCATTAAGCTATGTTTATCAAACACCGTTTTTGAAGCACCTGTATCCAAGACCATTTTATAGCTTTGATCGCAAATTATTACCGTTAGGATAAGGTGAACACCTTCTTCTTGTAAGGTTAGTTTTGTTAAAGGAATTTTAATCATAGCTTCAAATATACTTAAAATACCCCCAAGAAGTATAAATGAATCCATGTAATAGGATACAAAAATTACTTTTTGGGGGTAGGTATAATAATTTCGCTATTGATCTCCGTTACGACTTAGATTGCATTAATCTCTGTTAATACTTGGTTCATGGCGCGCACAGCGGCAGCACTTTTATGAAAAGCCTCTTGCTCGGAAGTAGATAATTTTAGGGGAATAATTTTTTCCCAGCCATGCTTATTAATAAGCACTGGTACACCCAAGTTAATATCTGACTCACCAAATTCACCGTTTAAATATACAGAAGCTGTAAAGAGTTTATTTTGATTGCGCACGATACTTTCTACAACTGCTGCGGAGGAGGCTCCTGGTGCATACCAGGCTGACGTTCCTATTAGCGCGGTTAGCGTAGCGCCGCCTACCATTGTCTTCTGTACGATCTCTGCTTGCTCTTCTTCCGTTAGGAGCTGACTCACAGGAACAGAGTTCCAAGTGGCATGTTTAATTAAAGGGATCATGGTGGTGTCACCATGGCCCCCAATAACTAGGGCATTTAAGTCTGCAGGTGAGGCATTCAGCTTAAGACTCAGTTGGTATTTAAAGCGTGCTGAATCTAAGGTTCCCCCCATGCCAATAATCCGGTTTCGAGGAACGCCTGTAGCTTTTAGTGCTAAGTAAGTCATGGTATCCATGGGATTTGAAACGACGACAAAAATAATATCTGGAGAATATTTTAATAAATTTTCGGCTACAGACTTTACAATCGCAGCATTGGTGCCAATTAATTCCTCGCGTGTCATTCCTGGTTTTCTAGGAATACCTGAAGTAATTACGGCTACAGTGGAGTTCGCTGTGGCTGCGTAGTCATTGGTTACACCAAGAATCTTGGACTCAAAGCCTAACAGAGCAGCTGACTGTGCAAGGTCCTGCGCCTTTCCTTCTGCGACTCCTTCTTTAATATCTAATAGAACTAATTCTTCGGCAACATTTCTACGAATTAGGTTATCTGCAGTGGTAGCACCCACCGCTCCAGCACCGACAATGGTTACTTTCATACGATTAAAGTTTATGTGTTATTAACATAAACAATTTAAGTATTAAATTCCAATAAATCAAATAAATAGGCTGCTTTGCCGCCTATTTTAACAGCTTTTTATATTAGAATGGATAGCCTATGGCAAGGTTAAACATCAGGTTGTTTTTTCGCCATGTCTTATCGCCGATATCGATATCTTTAATCACCCAACGCTCGGATTTCTCTAAATAGGGAACACGTAGGGGGATTGCGAAGTCTGTACGTAAAATTAAGAAGGTAAAGTCAAAACGTAGACCTACACCTGCTCCAACAGCTAGCTCCGAAATAAAGTTTTTGGAAAATTTAGCCCCTGGTTTATCGACATCTTCATTCTGAAGCCAGATATTACCGGCATCAATAAACGCTGCCCAGTGGATTATGGAAGCGAGTTTTGAACGGTATTCTGTGCTCATCTCTAATTTATAATCTCCAGTTTGATCGGCATAAAAATTATTCTCCCCAATATTTTGTGGTGCTAAAGAACCTGGACCTATGGCTCTAGCTCTAAATGCACGAATGCTATTAGGTCCTCCTACGAAAAATTGCTTTAAATAGGGTAGGGTATTAGAATTTCCATAGGAGTAGGAGTATCCCAAGCTTATGCGGGAAGCCCACACGGTATTGGGACCAAGCTTTCTATAATGTCTTAAGTCGGCCTGCAATTTCACGTACTGCGAGTAATAAGCATTGAAGATTTTATGCTGATTTCCTTCATTGATATTTGCCCCTTGTATCAGGCCTAATGTATTTGCTGAAAGGTCAAGTCCTCCTTTAAAATAGAAGGTATTTTTCTTGTCTTTTTCTGCGCTATTCGTAAAAGTAAAATTATACGTAGGACCGAAAGAAAATTGTGGCTCAATGGCATGTCTTAAGGTCGGTACGGTATCCATTTGTGCCTGATATTCTGCTGTAATATTCTGAGGCTGCACATAGACAATCTCGAGTAAACCGAAATCATGCTGCTTAAATTCTGATTCTTTCCAGGTGTAACCAAAATTAAAATTGATGGATCTTAATTTATAGGCTGATGTACGGTTAAGGTATTCAAAGCCTGTTTTAATATAGGTCTTAGGGATGTATTTTCTCGTAACTTCTAAGTTAAAGGGAGAGAGGATACGTGGAAATATAAGCGATGCTTCGGCACCATAGCGGTAGTAGGTGGAGTTTAAATTCACATTTCCACCCGTTTGCAACTCATAGCCCCCGAAGACATTGATATTTAATAGTTCAGCACCTTTAAAAGCATTGCGCAACTGCCAATTGACATTAATTTCTGACCCATTATAGACGGAAGCAGTCTTTCCTAGAAGCTCTAGACGCAGTGATTTCTTTGGAAGTGGCGTTAAGTAGTAGTATACATCGAGTGCATTGGGCTTATCTTTAGCGTCTACAAAGTTGTTTTTGACAAACTTAAAGGAGTTTAAGTTCACCAGATGATTTAACGTTTTATTGTGGCTATTCCGATTGTAGGTGTCGCCTCTTTCAAAGAAAATATGGTTGGTAATAACCTTAGGTCTAAAAGTACGCTTTCCATCTACGAAATAAAAGTTGCTATCTATCAGTTGTGCATTGCGCGGTGCACGCTGGTACCCCGTATTTGTTAGGGTATAATTCGGGTAAATGTAAATATTATTTATGGTGGAAGGGACCTTTGCTAAAGCAGGGGTCTCCGGCTTAAGTACGACAAAAAGGTCGACTTTATTATTGTTATTTACACTGTCTACCTGTACCAAGACATAGTCTGGCGAGAAGTAGTAGTAACCCCTGTTTTTCAATTCATTATCAATACGGTCACGTTCATTCATAATCACGTCTAGACTGTAATTCTTCCCAACTTTAAGTAAGGATTTGTCTTTAGATATATTGATATCACGCCCTATTTCTGTCGTAGAGTCAATATCAAAAGTGACGGAATTAATTAAGAATATTTTATTTGGCGTCGCTGTATAAAGAACTCTTGCCGTCTTGTTATCAATAAGCGTATCTGAAACTACCTGGGCATTAAAAAAGCCGAGGTTTTCCATCCTATTACGAATAATATTCTCATTATACTCTCTATTGACATCACCTAAAAGCACAGGCTCTTCACCCATTTTTTTCAATCTTTTACGGACAAAGTTATTGCCTACGGAATCTCCAGCAAGGTTGTTGAACCCTAATTTATAGCGCCAGCCGAAGAGCGATTTATTGGGCTTCGGCTGTAGGAGCTCTTGGAGATGAATTTCAAAAGCTTCTCTATTATCCTTCGTCATACTGTCGGCTTTGATTGCGACGTCAGCGCCTAAGTATAGATAGTCTCCATCTTTAATATTTTTAGTCGTATTACAAGACATCCCTAGGAGGCCTACTATTAGGCTACCTAAAAGGGGCAAATAGGGGATCTTTATACGTATATTCTTACTCATGGCTTTGCCCTTCTTCTTTAGTTCTAAATGCTACGATACCTGAATTTAAATTTGTCTTTTGTGATCTCTGAGACGTGTCTTTAGGCACAGTAGTCTTACTTGGTGTGCTGGAAAGGCTGTCTTGTTTTTCACGTTCTTCTATGCGTTGACGGAATTCGGGATCTACTTTCATCAAGCTGTCGCGAATAATCAGACGCACACTATCACGGTATAGGGAGTCTGTATCCATGCGCGTTACATCGAAGCGTTTTCTAAACCCTCGGGAGTCTTGGTTATATAAGGCTTGGATTTTTTTGGAATTCATCCATATCTCTTTAAATTTATTATAATCCATATTGATAATGAAACCTATGCCTGTTTCCACAAATTGCCCTTGTAAGGTTGCCTGATACTGATTCTTACGGTACACACGTGCAAAGTAGCGGCCATCTTTGGAAAGTTGATAATCTAAGGAAATATCTCCAGCGATGTTATTAGACTGTTCTCCAGGGCGTGACTTTCCTTCAATCTCAAAGTTGGAGCCTATGGTTACTTTTAGTCTATCATCAAAAAGCATTTTTGAAATACCAATATTTAAATCCGTCCGTGTCTGACCTATTCCCGTTGTGTAATCCTGTGAAGACTGCAGGTCAAAATCTAGTTCCACACCTTGAATAAGGTCTGACGCTAATTTATTGAGCTGTGAGCTTAGGAGTGAGGATACCGAGTTTCTAGCCATCGATTCTACACCTCCACCGCCGGATACCGATTCGAAAGGATTCGAAGCCATAAATCTACCTAATACAATAAGGGAGAATACTTGCTTATTCATCTCCGAGGGATCTTCCTTCAGTTGAGAAAGGCCGGTATTTACTTTCGAGATAACATCTTGGGAGGCGATTGCTCCTTTCTCATCAATGGTAATATCGAAATCTAATTTCGGCTGAAAGAGCTGCTCACTGATTAGCAAGTTGACATCAAAAGGAATACGCTGTTTATAGAGACCTGATGAAGCTGAACCAATTTGATTCTGCACTAATTCTAATGTTGGCGCTTTGACTTTATAAGAGGCTGTAATATTTAATCGGGCATCGAGGGGATCTCCGGCCCAGGTGATGCTGGAACCTGATTTAAAGTTAAATACGCGCTTTACAGGGCCGAAATTAAAGGAGTAATCGCCTTCATTTACGGTGTAAGTCCCTGACATGGTAATTTTATTTGAGGCGTCAATGCCGGCGTTAATTTCCGCTACCCCCTGTATATTTAGGGCATCTTGAGACCCTTCATCAATAATAATTTTAAATTTGGCGTCTTTTGATGTTTGCAAATTTAGGGTGACATCCATGCCTGTTAATTTTGTCGTCGTCAGGGAGTCTAGCTTCGCAAATACATTGGCGCGGCTGGTATCAGACTTATCGACAAACTCTACTACCCCTTTACGCTCCACCATACCGGGGTCATCATTGGGGATAATAAAAGCAAAGTCTGTATTTTCATTTACCACAATATTACCATCGACTACAGGCTTGTCCAAGTCCCCTGTAACGCGAAGTTTCGAGGAGATATACATTTTCCCGAAAAAGAGGTCGTTATCGACGCGGGTAGAATTTACAACTTCGAAATCATTGGCTGTAAGGTCGAGGTTAAAGGCATAGTCTATATAGTTTTTAGTCTTTATGGTACCATCAATTTTCAGCTCATTGTCTTTCTTATCATGAACATCAAAATTGATGAATTGCAGTCCTTCTTGATTAAAGGCTATCGCCTGCTGATCGATCTTGAAGTCAGCATTGAGCATGGCTACATTAAATTTTACTTTTTCAAAATTTATTTTTCCCGCTATGGCAGGCTTGTCCATTGTTCCTGTGATTTTCAGATCACCCGAGAGTCCACCTTCTGAGCCCTTCAGATAGCCAAAGCTAAAGGCTTCAATCGTCTTTGTGGTGAGGGGTTTCAAGCTGAGTGTGGCATCAATGGTAGATTCACCTACAGGTGGGGATATAAATTCGCCCAGGAGTTGCACATCATTGCCATTATCGGAGATAGAAATTGCTGCGGCGTAGGTATTTTCCTTCTCATTATCCACCTTAATATTAATATTTCCTACGGTATCCTTACCGAAATAAAATTTTTCTACAAGCAGGTCAGACACAAAAGTTGGTTTTGACTCCAAGCGTGAAATGGTCGCTGCCCCATTGATTCCGCCGCCCATTTCTAGTCCATCGGCAGCAATCATCTCTGTCAGAGTCTCAATGCGGAAATTCTTGAATGTTAAATCCAAGGGAGAGTTGGGAAGGGAGTCTTGGGAAGCTATTTCCAACTGCTGACCGGCATTCGAGAGAACGAAATTATGGGCATGAATTCCTGATTTCCCAAAGTGTAGGTGATTCTCATCGCTTACATTCCACTTATCATAGTTTAGCACAAGCCCATCTTCCAAGAGTCTAAAGAAGAAGTCCCCTTTATTTGCTTCCATGGATGCGCCTAAATGATACTGCTCTTTATCCATTTTGTCTTTAATCCAAAGTCCAAAATCTAGGTTGTTGTGGATAACTTTCCCTGATAGTACGGTATTAATTAATTCAATTTTGTTGACTTTAATTTTGTTGACAAGAGCCGAGTAATACATGGTGGTATCCATGGCATTGATGTCAAAACTCACCTCATTAATTTCTGTTCCAGCATAGGTGATACTTGGCGCATTTAGCTTCGCAAGGATAGTTTTACTCTCGGAGTCAAAGATTCCATCGAGCGTAATATCATCCATCTTCGTTAAGCTTGGGAGGAAGTCTCTAATAAATTTTGTGCGCGAAAGCTGTGCTGAAAATTCGAAATTCTGAGCAGCATAGGGAGCAATAGGTTTGGTGTCCGCAGGCTCGTAATAGGTGTGGATAATATCTTCTACGGCATTTCCAAGCTCCGTTAGTTTGTACTTACCAACGAGATGGGCTTTTAGGAAATCTGACTGCAGCATAATTAAGTTACTTGCTGAATCGGCTTTTGCTATCAGGGAAATGCTGTCTAATTGGTAGCGGTCATTATTGTATGCTATGGAAGAATTTATGATATCTGCACGGCCGTTTAGAAAGTTGAGGTCTGCTGTTTCAAAGGAGCCTTTAAGGTTCCCGTGGTAGCGTAATTCCTGATCCATCAACTTTAAGCTTTTCAGGTTGATGGAGTCTACCATTAAATTGAAATTTACCTGTGGATACTTATCCATCATCGTCGCTTGCGCCTGTAGGTCAAAGTCTATATTGCGGTCATCGGATTTAACATTTGCGATAATATCTCCCGCATTTGCTTGGACATCAAGGAGCATATTATGGTATTTATAGCCCATAGCATCCAGGCGTAGTACTTCACCTGAAATCTCCGCCGTAGCTTTCTTTAAGTCTAAGCCGCGCCCTTTGATGCGCGCATCGAAAGAGAGCATGCCAAGCACAGAATCTTGCTTTAGGAAGTTGCCGATATTAAAGTCCCGTAGCGTAAGCTCAGCATCGTAGATGGTATCTCTATTTGCGGTGCTAAAATTCCCATTTACGGTGGCCGCACCTTGCTCCGTATTCAGGGCCATATTCGTTTTAAAGCCTTGTAGACCTCCATTGAAAGTCCCTTTCAACCCTATAATTTTAGGTAGTTGGATGGAGGATGGAAGCATAGACTTGGCAATAAGCTGCTCTAAATCGCCACGTCCTGTTGTTAATTTCTTAAGGTTTAAATCTATTTTTAGCTTATCCATAGCTGGGAGGCCTACAATTTTGGCCGAGGCTATGATATGTGTATTATTCAGTGTTTTAAATTCTACGGAAGGAATATTTAAATTATTCATCTGTCCATTAACACGTCCATCGATAAAGAAGGTCTTAGCCATCAGCGGCTTCATGACCTGCATGGTATCTAGAAAAGGCGCGAAGTAATAGACATCTTTCATGCCTAAACGGCTTTTATTAATACGTGCGTCAACTTTTATAAGTTCAGGTTTTTCCGTAATTATAGCTAGCGAAGGGTATGAAACACGGATATAGTCACGTAGAATGGTATTTGGCGTTTCGGCGTAAAGATTTTTTATCTCAGCGCCATTTTCCTTGTAGTAGAAGTCTCCTTTCAGCTTTTTCAAATGAAAGCCTGAATGGTCTCTTGCGGAAAGATTTTTTAAGGAACCAGCAATGGAATCTGTGGCGTAATAGAGGTCTTGGAGATCCGCTGTCAGGCTTTTGATATTTATATTTCCATAGTCAAAGCCTTTTATCCGGGCTTGATTATCATCTTTAAACCAAAGGTCTGAATTATTAATTTTTATGGAACTTGCCGATACGACCCAATTCACGGGTGTACTGTTGGTATCTGTGGAAGATTTTTTGGCGATCTTTCCGAGGAATATCTCTGAATTTGAGCCGTCTAGTTCTATGTTATCTATCTCTACGAATTCTTTATTGAGGTCTATGGAATTAATATCTGCAAGGAGTTTTTTTACAATAAACTTCGTTTTTATATTGGAGGAAGCATCCTCATAGCGCAGGAGTATATCCGATAGATCTGCGGTTTCAATATCTATAATTGGCAGCAGGTCTGCGCTGGATTTTTCTTGAGCAGGAAGGCCAAAGTCTGCAGCTTTAGGTGCATTTGCTGCCGTCATGGGAGCCCATTGTTTAATCGTGGCATTCAGGCCATCAATCTTCACCTTAGGCATGGCGAAAGCCATGTTTGCAGCGAGGTCAAAGCGTCGGATTTCCGTCTTAAACTGTTTTAAATAAATATCTGCTGCCGTACCAATCACTTCATCGTTATAGACGAAGTGTACTTTTTCAAATAGGATTTTATCTAAGTTTATCACTAAGGCCGAACTTGTATCTGGCGCAGCAACGGTACTTTCCTTTTGGGTGACAAAGGCGTTTACGATATAATCAAAATTAAATGTTGAATCGGGCAGCGTACGGTTAATCTTTGCCGTAATTCCATGCAAAGAAATATCCTGTACTTCAACGGTGTTTTTTAATAACTTAAACATGGAGATGTCCACCTTAAGTTTTTCACCGGCAAGTAGTGTGTCCCTAGATTGATCTTCGAAATAGATATTTTCCAGTACTATTTTTGTAGGAAACTCAATATTTATATAGCCTATACGTACAGGCGTATGAATTTTTTTTTCTACATAGTTCGTAACTTTTCCGACAACAAAATTTTGTACGGAAGGAATTCTTATCAAGAAAATAACAAGCAAAAGAAGAGTAATTATGGATCCAATAATCCATAAAAGAGTTTTTAAAGCGATGCGGCCAAATTTGTTCAAAATGTATGATTACGATTTAGTCATTATAAGTATAATGAAAACGCAATTTCGAGAAAAATGTTTATAAATAGCGCAAAAAAATATGTTTTTTTAAAATTTAATAGACTTTCTATGTTTCTCCAAACGATCGTAAGTAAGCGTGCTTGCTAGTGAGAATTTCTTAAATAAGATGAATATTTATTAGCTTTATGGAAGTTGCCGCCTAAGGAAACTTATGTTAAGTAGGGCTAATTTAGCTAATCTGCTGTATACTTTTGTTAAAATTATGATAGATGGAAAATAAACAGATAGTAAATCGCTTAGATAAATTTAGCTGTGATTTAAATTATTACATGCTTTTCTTTATTTTTTCTATGCTTTATAAGATGCTTCACTATGAATTTCTTGCAATTACATTGCTTATTATTGGAGGCTTTCTTCTGCTAGGCTTAATAAGGTATACGGTACGCGCTTTTGTCTTAAAGAAGCCTATTTCCGTGGAGGTTTCTTGGAAAAGGATACTCTATTATTATTTACTGATTATTTTTTCGTTATTAAATATATTGACTTATTATTTGGAGTATTAACCCTGTATAAGTCCAATAAAAAAGGCTATTCGTTTCCGAATAGCCTTTTTTATATGATTTTAGTGTGCTTATAAGCTTGCTAAATTCTCTTGTAAAGTTTTTATTTTTGCTTCCGCATCTTCCTTTTTGTTCACTTCATTTTGAACAATTTCAGGTTTTGCATTTTGAACAAAACGCTCGTTAGTAAGTTTTGCCGAAACTGCTTTTAGGAAACCCTGTAGATAGTCAATCTCTTTGGTGATACGCTCTTTTTCAGCTTCCACATCGATATTATTTTCTAGGGCTACATAGAATTCATCCTTTCCAGCTAAGAAGGAAGTCGCTCCAGCGATTTTTTCTGTTACGAAGGTAATTTCCGAAACATTGGCAATTTTTGTGATGCAGTCTACGAATTTCTTGTAGTCGATGCTTGCGGCTTCGTTTATTGCTAAAGGTAAAGCTACTTTCGGAGAGATACCTTTGGCATTCCGGATATTTCTAACTTCGGAAATCACCTGTTTTATCAAAGCAAATTCTTTGATTATAACCTCATCAAAAGGGTTGATTTTCGGGTATTCTGCAACAATAGCACAGTCTTTTTCCGTACGTTCACCAAAAATCTCATCATGCCATAACTCTTCGGAAAGGAAAGGCATAAATGGATGTATAAGCGCTAAGATACGTTCAAAGAATGCTGTAGTCTGCTCGTATGCAGCGCGCGCAATAGGCTGCTGATATGCGGGCTTCACTAACTCTAAGTACCAAGCACAGAAATCATCCCATACTAACTTGTAGGTTGCCATTAAAGCGTCCGAAAGGCGTAGATTATTAAAGTGTTCTTCAATTTCTACGACTGCTTGGTTGAATCTATTTTCAAACCATATCGCTGCAGACTCTTGAGCCGAGGAAGCTGCTTCATCAGAAACTTCCCATCCTTTTACCAAACGGAAGGCATTCCAAATTTTATTTGCAAAGTTACGTCCTTGTTCACAGTAAGAAACATCAAACATCAGGTCGTTTCCTGCAGGTGATGCTAAGAGCATACCTACACGTACGCCATCTGTACCATACTCTTCCATTAACTGGATAGGGTCTGGAGAGTTTCCGAGCGATTTAGACATCTTACGGCCTAATTTATCACGTACAATCCCTGTTAAATATACATTTTTGAAAGGAGCTTTCTCGGTATATTCATGGCCCATAATCATCATACGCGCTACCCAGAAGAATAAAATTTCCGGTGCTGTAACTAAGTCATTGGTCGGGTAGTAGTATTTAAAATCTTCATTTTCAGGGTTACGCACGCCGTCAAATACGGACATTGGCCATAAGCCTGAAGAGAACCAAGTATCTAAGACACCCTCCTCTTGGCGGATGCCAGCAGTAGACTTTCCTTGTTCTTCAAATTTAGCTAATGCTTCCGCTTCGGTCTTGGCAACTACCCATTCATTTTTCTCATTGAAGAATGCTGGAATACGCTGTCCCCACCAGAGTTGACGGGAGATACACCAGTCTTTAACATTTTCCATCCAGTGCTTATAGCTGGAGGTAAACTTATCAGGAAAGAGATTTACTTCACCTGAAAGGACATAATCTAATGCAGGCTTAGCTATTTTCTCCATTTTACAGAACCACTGCATCGATAACTTTGGTTCAATGGCAGCATCCGTACGCTCGGAGAATCCTACTTGAGATTTATAGTCTTCTACTTTTTCAATATTGCCTGCTTCATCTAACAATTTACCGATTTTTTTACGCGCAATAAAGCGGTCTTCACCGATTAATATCAGGGCTTTTTCATTTAAAGTACCGTCATCATTTAAGATGTCTATTACTTCAAGGTTATGTTTTTGACCTAGTTCGTAGTCATTCAAGTCGTGTGCTGGCGTTACTTTTAAACATCCCGTACCGAATTCCATTTCTACGTACTCATCTTCAATAATTGGAATTTCACGGTTTACTAAAGGGACAATTACTGTCTTCCCTTTCAAGTGCTGGTAGCGCTCATCATGCGGGTTAATACAGATTGCTGCATCGGCCATGATTGTTTCTGGGCGTGTCGTAGCAATTACTAAATACTCATTCGAATCTTTAATTTGGTAACGAATATAATAGAGCTTTTGGTTTACTTCCTTACGGATTACCTCTTCATCAGAAAGGGCAGTCTTTCCTTGGGGATCCCAGTTCACCATACGTACACCACGGTAGATATAGCCTGCTTCATAAAATTTTATAAAGGTATCTATAACCGATTCACTTAAGTCTGCATCCATGGTAAACTTCGTGCGTTCCCAATCACATGAGGCACCTAATTTCTCTAATTGCTTTAAGATGATACCGCCATATTTTTCTTTCCATTCCCAAGCATGGGCTAAGAAATCTTCCCGGCTTAGGGATTTTTTATCAATCCCTTGTTCTTTTAGCATAGCTACGACTTTCGCTTCCGTAGCAATGGATGCATGATCCGTTCCAGGTACCCAACAAGCATTTTTACCTTGCATACGTGCACGGCGAATTAAGACGTCTTGAATGGTATTATTCAACATGTGTCCCATATGTAAAACACCCGTCACATTTGGAGGTGGCATTACAATCGTGTAGGGTTCACGTTCATCAGGTGTTGAACGGAAGAATCCATTCTCCATCCAATAGCTGTACCATTTGTCTTCAGCTTCTTTGGGATTATATGTTTTCGCTATGCTCATTGTTATGTAAAGTAAATAGAATACAAAAATACGCATTTTTACTAGATTTAGCGAAGGTAAATAGCGGAAAGCAACATTTGTAAATATTTGATGGATAGGGATTATGAAAATTAATGTACTTTTGGGAAATTTTTAAATAGCTTGAACACTTCAATATATACATCACGCCAAAATATTTGGAATCTTTTGGGGTACTTTACTTTTTGGATTCTGATGTCTGCCCTGGACCGGATACTCTTTATAAGTTATTTTCGGGAGAAGATCACCGATTTTTCTCTTTCAACTATTGGGGAAATATTTTACCATGGTTTTAAAATGGACTTGTCCCTTGCGGCCTATATGTCTGTACTTCCATTTTTAGTGTATAGCTTAACTGTTTTTATTCCCGCTTTTAAGGTTTCGGGAAAATGGCTTTCTGTCTATACGGGAATTCTTTTGGTGTTCTTTGCACTGACCTCGAGCATTAATTTAAACCTCTATCGGGAGTGGGGCGATAAGATTTCTGAACGTGCCATTGCAGCATTTTTTATCTCACCGAAGGAGGCTATTGCTTCCACAAGCTCTTCGCCCGTCCTATTTTCGGTCCTATTAATCTTACTTATTATTGTCTTTGGGGGATTCTTGTATTACCTGCTGACTTCTAAAAAGTCCCCTGCACCTCAGGGATCTTGGAAAACAGCTTTAATCAGGTTTGTAGTGATAAGCGTCTTTTTATTTTCCTGCATTCGTGGGGGCTACGGCCGTGCGACTTTAAACTCTACAGTTGCTTATTTTAGTGAAAATGCATTCCTGAACCATGCCGCTGTCAATACCCACTGGGCGTTTATGAAAGATTTAATTGCTGTAGATCGTACTGTTAATCCATATAAATACTTTGAACAGCCGGAAGCGGAAAAAATCCTTGCCCCTGTATTTGCATCTGAAGCCGATTCCTCTGAAAGTATCCTTACCACGCAGCGCCCCAATGTTGTATTGGTGATATTGGAGAGTTTCACGGCAGGACTTATTGAGAGCTTGGGCGGGGAAACCCAGGTAACTCCCAATTTTGAGAAACTTCGTTCCCAAGGGTTATTATTTGACAGAATATATGCTGCTTCAGATCGCTCCGATAAAGGGATTGTAGGCATCTATTCAGGCTTTCCAGCACAGGGGCCTGAGAGTATTATTAAGCATATTATTAAGCATGAAAATCTTCCAGGTATGGGGCAGGAGATGACTGCTGCGGGCTATGCCAGCTCCTTCTATTACGGTGGGCAGTCTGAGTTTTATAATTTTAAATCTTATATGCTAGCACATGGAAATGCGAAAGTTGTCGATCAGTCAAGTTTTAATCAGTCTGAAATTAATAGCTCTTGGGGAGTCTATGATGCTTTAGTATTTGACCGCTTACTAAAGGATGCTTCATCGGAAAAAAAACCATTTTTTAAGACGCTCTTTACGATCACGAATCACGAGCCCTTTGAATTGGAGACAGCCTATAAATTTGGGGAGGCTACGATTGTTAATAAATTTCGAAGTACAGCCTACTATACAGATTCTGTCGTATACGATTTTATAGAGAAGGCAAAGTTGGAGCCTTGGTATAGTAATACTCTTTTTGTCTTTGTTGCAGATCATGGTCATCGGCTACCTACTTCCAAGTGGTCTTTAGATGAACCTGAGCGTTTTCATATTCCCTTATTATTTTTTGGTGAGGTGTTAAAACCAGCTCAGCGCGGTAGGGTTATGCACCGCTTAGGAAATCAGACGGATTTAGTGGCTACCTTATTTCATCAGTTGGACCTACCTACGGAGCGCTATCCATGGTCACGTGATCTGCTGAATCCTACCGTAAAAGAGTATGCTTTTTTCAACTCTAAAGATGGCTTTGGGGTTCGTAGTAATACGCAAGATATTAGTTTTAACGCCGTTGGGAATATCGTCTCTTACAAACGTGAGAAGAACCATTCTGAGGCGGCGAATAAGGAATTACTTGATAAGGCTAAAGCTTACTATCAAGAAGTTTACCGAAAATTTCTTTCCTACTAATCGTGATTTATTAAAATGAGATCTATATTAAATTCATTTATAGCACTTTTTGTGCGTTTTTTAGCCCTATTAATTTTATATACGTTTCTACGGATCGGATTTTATTGGATAAACAGCTCCCTGTTTCCTGGGGTTACTTTTGAGGAGTTGCAGCTGATGTTATTAGGGGGAATTAAGTTTGACATCTGTGCTTTATTATATTTAAACAGCCCATTTATACTGTTGCAGATTCTGCCATTTTCTTTTAAGTACAATCCTGTTTATGAACGTATTTCCAAGATTATCTTCCTGCTGGTAAATAGTATTGGCATCGCATTAAATTTTGTAGACTACGTATATTATCCTTTTACATTAAAGCGTACTACGGGAACGGTGATAGATCAATTTTCTAATGAGAGTAATTTATTAAAACTAACCGCTGACTTTTTAATCGACTATTGGTACCTATCGGTATTATTAATTGCATGTGTTTATCTATTACGCTGGATTTATAATAGCGTTCAAGTTCTACGGCCAGCTTCTTTCGGATGGAAGGGCGTGGGGTTTCAAAGTGCAGGCCTCTTGCTTACGGTCTTTCTATTTATCGGTGGCGTTCGTGGGGGATGGGCACATAGTACACGGCCTATCACGCTGAGTAATGCCGGGGATTATGTAGAAAGTCCCGAGGAGATGAGTATTGTGTTGAATACACCATTTTCTATTCTGAAGACTTTGGGAGCTGTTAATTTAAAGCCCCTTGCTACCTACGATGAAAAGACGCTAGCAGCACTTTATGATCCCATACATCGCCCTCAAGCAGGCGCAACATTCAAACCTTTAAATGTTGTATTTCTAATTTTAGAAAGTTTTGGTAAAGAGCATATTGGTGCTTTGAATACCACGCTTGAAGGGGGGAAATATCGTGGTTTTACACCTTTTTTGGACTCCTTAATTCAGCATTCCTATACATTTTCAGGAACCTTTGCTAATGGGCGGAAGTCTATTGATGCTTTACCTGCTGTCATCACCGGCATTCCCTCTGTTGGGGAGCCATTTGTGCTTTCTGTCTATGCGGGCAATGAGACGACGAGTATCGCTAAGGTACTTGCTGCAAAGGGCTATGAGACGGCTTTTTTCCATGGAGCACCGAATGGGTCTATGGGTTTTTCGGCCTATACGAAGTTAGCAGGCATAGCGCAGTACTATGGGAAGGATGAATATAATAACGATGCTGATTTTGATGGTATTTGGGGCATTTGGGATGAGCCATTTATGCAATTTATGGCGCAGAAGATGAACGGATTTAAAGAGCCTTTCTTCAGTAGTTTTTTCTCCTTGTCTTCACATCATCCATTTAAAGTGCCAGCAGAGTATCAGGGTGTTTTTCCGAAGGGGACCTTACCTGTTCAGGAGCCTATTGGCTATACCGATCATGCTCTACGTAAGTTTTTCGCTACGGCAGCAAAGATGCCCTGGTATAATAATACCTTATTTGTAATCTGTGCCGACCATGCTACTACAGCAGATCTTCCTGCCTACAAGACGGTAGCGAATGGGTATGCTATACCGATTATATTCTATCATCCTGGGGGCGACTTAGTGGGGAAAGCTGATAAGTTAGTGCAGCAGATAGATATTCTCCCTACGGTATTAAACTATTTGCACTACGATAAGCCTTATTTATCCTTTGGATTTGATGCCTTTCAGCCGGGTAGGGATAATTTTTTGGTGAATAATAATGCAGGTACATTTAATATTTACTACAAGGATTATTTTATGACACATAGCGGCGAGAAGGCACGTACATTGCACAATTTACGTACAGATGGGCTTATGAAACAAGATCTGCTTGGCGGTAAACCTGCTATCTTAGATACGATGGAGACGAAGCTAAAGGCTTTTATGCAGCAGTATAATAACCGGATGATTAAGAATCAGTTGACGGTAGATGAATAGGGGATAGGTGGTGTCTTTCGCACTTGGCTATATTCATCTTCTTACCTATAAAAAAAGCTACTCCAATTCGGAGTAGCTTTTTTTATAGCTAATAGTAGGGTTTAATTAAACACCTAATAATAAACGAGCTGGATCTTCTAATAATTCTTTTACACGAACTAGGAATCCTACAGACTCACGTCCATCAATGATACGGTGATCGTAAGATAATGCGATATACATCATCGGACGGATAACCACTTGACCATTTTCAGCAATAGGGCGTTGGATAATGTTGTGCATACCTAAAATTGCCGATTGAGGAGCATTAATAATTGGCGTAGACATCATCGATCCAAATACACCACCATTTGTGATTGTAAATGTACCACCAGTCATCTCTTCAATTGTTAACTTATTGTCGCGTGCTTTCGCTGCTAAGCCAGCAATTGCTTTCTCGATACCGTCTAAAGATAAAGATTCCGCATTACGTACAATTGGAACAACTAATCCTTTCGGAGCAGATACCGCGATAGAAACGTCTACGAAGTCAGAATATACTAATTCAGTACCGTTTTCAATACGCGCATTTACTGCAGGGAATTCTTTCATTGCTGTGGTCACTGCTTTCGTGAAGAAAGACATGAAACCTAGGCCAATGCCATGTTTCTCTTTGAAAGAATCTTTATATTTTTTACGTAAGTCCATGATCGGCTGCATATTAACTTCGTTGAAAGTCGTTAACATGGCAGTTTCATTTTTCACGGCTACTAAACGTTTAGCAATCGTCTTACGTAGGTTTGTCATTTTCTCACGACGCTCATTACGAGCACCTGCTACAGCTGCCACTGGTGCTGCTGCTGGAGCCGCTTTTGCTGCTGGCGCTGCTGCTGCTTTAGGAGCAACTTGTGCTTTCTCAGCATCTTCTTTCGTGATACGGCCTTCTTTACCTGTACCTTTTACAGTCGCAGGGTCGATACCTTTTTCTCTTAAGATTTTTGCTGCTGCTGGAGATGCTGTACCTGCGGCATACGAATCTGGGTTTTCATCAGCTGCTGGAGCTGCTGTTGTTGCCGCTACTGGCGCTGCATCAGCTTTTGGAGCCGCTGGAGTTGCTGCTGCACCTTCACCTTCTTCGATCGTACAAACGATGGCACCAATTTCTAAAGTATCACCTTCTTGAGCAATAATACGTAAGATACCTGCTTTTTCAGCTGGCAATTCGAATGTTGCTTTATCAGATTCCAATTCCGCGATGTTTTCGTCCATCTCAACGAAGTCACCATCTTGTTTCAACCATTGTGATAAGGTTACCTCAGTGATGGATTCCCCTACGGTTGGTACTTTAATTTCTAAACTCATATATAATATTGTTGCTAGTCTATGTAGGCGTTTGTAGAATAAACGCCTACCTGGACTAAATTGTTTTTATTCAAATGATTTGTTAACGATATACGCTTGTTGCGCCACATGTTGTTTCATGTATCCTGTTGCTGTTGAAGAAGACTCCTTACGAGCGATTACATCTGTAAACTCGATTTCTGTTCTTCTTAACTTGCGGCATAGGAATGACCAAGCACCCATATTTTCATTTTCCTCTTGTACCCAGATAAATTCTGTCGCATTTGCATATTTCGTGCGGATAGCTGTTAAAGCGTCAGTAGGGATTGGGAATAACTGCTCTACGCGAACGATGGCTACATCTTTACGGTTGTCAGCTTCTTGCTTATCTAATAGGTCGTAATATACTTTACCAGTACAGAATAACACGCGTTTCACGTCTGCAGCAGTTACAGTAGCATCATCAATTACTTCTTGGAAAGAAGCGCCTGTGAAGTCTGCTAATGGGGATACTACACGTGGGTTACGTAACAATGATTTCGGTGTAAATACCACGAGTGGTTTACGGAAGTCACGAACTTGTTGACGGCGTAATAAGTGGAAGTAGTTTGCTGGCGTTGTACAGTTCGCGATAATGATGTTCTCATCAGCACATAACTCTAAGAAACGTTCCAAACGCGCTGAAGAGTGCTCAGGACCCTGACCTTCCATACCGTGAGGAAGCATCATTACTAAGCCGTTAGAGCGTTTCCATTTTGTTTCTGCCGAAGTAATATATTGGTCTACAATAATTTGTGCACCATTGTAGAAATCTCCGAATTGAGCTTCCCAGATCGTTAAAGCATTTGGATTCGCTGAAGCGTAACCATATTCAAATCCTAGAACACCATATTCGGATAGTAGGGAGTTGTATACGGAAAACTTGTCGCCACCATTTACTTGACCTAAAGGAGCAAATTTCTCTTCAGAATCTTCTAATGTTAATACCGCATGACGGTGTGAGAATGTACCACGTTGCACATCTTGACCTGATAAACGTACGCGGTTACCTTCATTTAATAAGGTTGCGTATGCCATCAATTCACCCATAGCCCAGTCATACTTATCTGTTTCAATCATCTTCGCACGATCTTCGAATAAACGAGAGATTTTACGGAAGAATTTTTTATCTGCTGGTAAGCTTGTGATTTGTTTTGCTAATGTTAAGAACGTATCAGCCGCTACTGCAGTGTTAGCTTGAAGGAAATTATCTGCTTTTTTTGCAGGTTTAAGACCTTTCCAAGCACCCGCAAACATTGGAGTCTCTTCCGTTAAGTTAACAACTTCTTTAGATTCCTCAAGTTTACCTTGCAGCTCGCTACGGAATTCTTTTTCAATTGCTTTTGCATAGTCCGCTTCAATCGAACCTTCTTCTACTAATTTCTTAGCGTAGACTTCTTTTGGATTCGGATGTTTCTCAATTGCTTTGTACAATAAAGGTTGTGTAAACTTAGGCTCATCCGCTTCATTATGACCGAAACGACGGTAACATAATAAGTCGATGTAAACATCTGTTTTATATTTCTGACGGTACTCTACGGCTAAGTTTATAGCATATACGACCGCTTCAGCATCATCTCCATTTACATGGAATACAGGTGAAGAGGTGATTTTTGCTACATCTGTACAATAGGTTCCAGAGCGTGCATCTTTGTAGTTTGTCGTAAAACCAATTTGGTTATTGATAACAATATGGATGGTACCACCTGTTTTATAACCATCTAATTTAGACATTTGAGCTACCTCATAAACGATACCTTGACCTGCAATAGCCGCGTCACCGTGAATTAAAATAGGCGCAATTTTCGAAGAATCACCTTCGTATTTCATATCTATTTTAGAGCGTACTAAACCTTCAACTACTGGATTTACAGTTTCTAAGTGTGAAGGGTTAGGGGCTAAGCTTAAGTGAATATTAGCACCTTTTTCTGTTTTCACATCTGTAGAGTAGCCTAAGTGATATTTTACGTCACCACCAAAGTTCACTTCAGGATCTTCTGCGTAAGTCTTACCATCAAATTCAGAGAATACTGTTTTGTAAGATTTACCCATGATGTTTGTCAATACATTCAGACGACCACGGTGAGCCATTCCGATTACAAACTCTTGGATTCCTAGATCCGAACCTTTTTCAATAACTGAATCTAAGGCTGGAATTAAACTTTCAGCACCTTCCAAAGAGAAGCGTTTTTGACCTAAAAATTTCGTTCCTAAGAAAGATTCAAACACTACGGCTTGATTTAATTTCTTAAGAATACGTTTTTTGGTGTCTATCGCAAATTTTGGCGTATTGCGCGCAGATTCCATACGGTCTTGCAACCATTTAATTTTCTCTGGGTTACGGATATATTTGAATTCAGCACCTATGGTACGGCAGTAAGTATCTTCAATAAGCTGTCTGATATCTTTTAATTTCGCTGGACCAATACCAACTTCAACACCTGCATTGAAGATTGTTTCCATATCAGCCTCAGAAAGACCAAATGTTTCTAATTCTTTTCCAGGATAGTATTTACGACGCTCACGAACAGGATTCGTTTGTGTGAATAAGTGTCCACGGTCACGGTATCCGTGAATCATGTTAAGGACATTAATTTCTTTAATTGCATGCTCAGGAGTTGCTTCTGAAGTCAACCCTAAACTTTCTCCCGCATTTTGACCAAAGTCAAAACCCTCGAAGAATTTTTGCCATCCAAAGTCTACGGATGCTGGATCCTGCTTATAGGATTGATATAAGCCGTCTACATAGCTTGAATCGGCGTTACTCAAATATGTTAAATTATCCATTTAGTTACTAAATATAGATTTTGTGCCAAAGTTATAAATAAAAAAGCTAAACGGGTACTGAATTTGAATAAATTAGTACCCGTTAAGGCTATTTTTATTAAAAAAATTACAGTTAAATTATTTGTGGAAAAATTACCCTAAAAATGGGTTATTCATTGATGCCAAATTTATATTCTAATCAATAGCGCCCTTTTTTTTATGAAGGTTCGGCTTTCACAATATGTGCCAATTGATCTTTCCATGATGGGGCCTTATTTTCCTTTTTGCTCGTGCCTACGCCTGCGACATGCGCCCAGATTCCGTAGTTTGTAGCTGGAGAATAGTCAATTAATTTTTCTTCAAACCACGAAGCACCGGCCAACCAATTAACTTGATACTCTTGTATTAAGTAGCTGGCTAAAAGAATGCGTCCTTTATAACTAATGTATCCGGTGTTATTAAGTTTTTCCATCAACTGATCGATTTCCTTAACGCCCGTCTCCGCTTGCTTCCATTTGTTAAATAGGAGCTGATCCTCATCGGCCACATAGCTGTAAGCATGCTCTCCAACACCATGGATCTTAAAAAATACATTGCTACGTTTTTTCAGCATAAAACGGTAATAGTCCCGCCACAGTAATTTATCATGAATCTTATCATAATACTTTTTGTTGCTTGCTGTTTCCGCCTGCTTTAAGCTGTGGTAAAGTTCCAGGGGAGAAAGTGAACCTACAGCAATATAGGGTGCTAGCAGCATATAGTTGTTCTCATCTTGATTCGTCGCCGTAAGCACTTGATCTAAGACGGCCAATGCAGCCTCCTCACCACCAGCAAATGGAAGCTCCTTACAAGCGTCAATTTCTGCCTGTGTGTAGCCCAGATCTAGCAGGGTAGGGAGCTCCGTCAGTTCGATTACGTTGGGTGTGTTCAGCTCCTCCGTTGCAGGAAATGCCGCCCGTACGGAACTTTCTCGCTCAATTTTCTTTTTAAAGACGGAAAAAGCATCCGGAATATCTTTGATGGGAAATGGTAAGTCCTCCTTATGATACAAGGTATGTCCAATAAAGTGCTTCAAATTTATCTTGGACTTCCAAAGTGCCGCTTCTACACGATCGGAGATGGTGGTCTCTCGACGCGCGATTTCACGGTGATGGTACACCTCATCGACCTGATACTTCTGTGCAATACGGGGGATCACCTCTTCAGAAATTCCTACATAGGTCATAATATCCGAACCTAAGGATTGAAATTTCTGCTTTAAATAGCGCACATTTTCCAGTTGAAATGCGGCACGTAGAATCCCCGTTTTTTGATTACCAAAACTATCCCTTTGAAAATATCGAGGGTCAAAACAGTATATTGGAATAATAAACGAACTTTTCTGTACAGCTTCTAAAAGAATTTCGTTGTCGTGTAATCGTAAATCGTTTCTAAACCAAACTAGGGTTACCCTCTTTTCCATATAGGATGAATAAATTTGTGTGGTTACTCTATTTATAATATGTAATAACTACAAATATAATACATAAATTTTTTATTTCTTTTAATTGTAAATCAAAACTTTTTTTTGGCACTTTAATAATTAATGGCGCTTTACAATAATTCAATGATTTTCGAAAATATATGAACTAAATAGTTTTTTGATTGTTTTCTTTGTGATTTATTTGAAGATATGCATACATGGAGGTATTAATTAGTGGGTTAAATAGTTATCTTGGGCGGGCTGCAGTATGCCTTTTAAATACCCCTGATTTTAAAGTTACCGCGCTTACGCGAAATATAAATTTATTGAATAAGCTGGTCCCAGAGCCTGTCACAGCAAGACTTAAAGAGGTCGATCTGCTGCGGAAAAGCCCAAGTCATGAGCATGTCTATGTTCCAAATCTAGCGGTCGCTTTTTATTTTACACAAGTTGTAGACCTTTCTGATGATATTCATTTACGGATGGAGTTGCTGACGCTAAACAATTTTTTAGAAATCGTTAAAAGAAACGGCTGTAATCGTATTATATATTTAGCAAGATTGATGGATAGGCCTTATCTAGCGCCTATAGAGGCCTTATTTAAGGCTTATAATATTGCTTTTACCATAGTTTTAAAAGCTTCCTCCATTGGGTATGGCACTCTTTTAGATCAGTTTTTTAAAGAAATTACGACCAAGTCCGTATTGATTTATAATCCAGAGATCGCCGATAAGGTGATCACTCCATTGGCGATTCATGATCTTATACGATGGCTGCGAGAAATGCCCTGGGAGACACATTTTGCAGGGCAGATTATTGAACTTGGTGGAGGTGAAGAGAGCACTTTCCGTGAATTGTATCGTTGCTATGCGCGAAATTATAATAAGGGGTCAACTCCTGTGAAAATAACCCTTACAGAGCCCTTAGCAAAAATAGCCTACAAGAATATCTATCGCATGAATCATGAAAGCTTAGAAAATTTTTTAAAAGTCATTCGTGCAGAGCGTGCTGTGGATAATCGGGACTGGAAAGTATCCCTAGATTTCACCTTTAGGACGCTCGATAGTATCTTTCCAAACAGCTAAATACATTTTCCATAAAATAGTGCTTCCAAGAAGATATTAGTTAAATTTGTGCGTTAACAATTGCAAGAAAAATGGGTTATAAAAGTTTAGAAGAATGTGTTAGAGACTTGGAAAATCATGGTCATCTAATACGTATTAAAGAGGAAGTTGATCCCTATTTAGAGATGGCTTCTATTCATATGCGTGTTTTTGATGCGGAAGGTCCAGCGTTGTTTTTTGAAAATATTAAAGGGTCACCTTTTCCTGCGGTATCTAATTTATTTGGAACATTAGATCGTTCTAAATTTATGTTTCGAGATACGCTAGCGCATATTAAGAAGTTAGTAGACGTGAAGATGGACCCTTCTCAAGTGTTAAAGAATCCCCTTAAATACGCTTCCTCCTCGATGGTAGCTTTAGGTGCACTCCCTTGGAAGAAGAAAAGTAATGCCCCGATCTTACATGGTCAGACGACCATTGATCAGCTGCCTCAAATCGTTAATTGGCCCATGGATGGCGGGTCTTTTGTGACGATGCCTCAGGTATATACGGAAGATATCACCAAGCCTGGAATTATGAAGTCCAATTTGGGCATGTACCGAATACAGCTTTCAGGAAACGACTATATTCCCAATCAGGAGATAGGGCTACACTATCAGTTGCACCGTGGAATTGGTGTTCATCAGACTAAAGCGAATGCTTTAGGGCGCCCCTTAAAGGTAAGTATCTTTGTTGGAGGCCCTCCTTCACACCCTTTATCTGCTGTAATGCCCTTGCCAGAGGGGCTTTCTGAAATGATCTTTGCCGGAGCCTTGGGAAATCGACGCTTCCGTTATTTTTATGATGAGGAAGGCTTTTGTATCTCTGCGGATGCTGATTTTGTAATTACAGGAACGGTCTATCCGAATGAAACAAAACCCGAAGGCCCTTTTGGGGATCATATCGGCTACTATAGCTTGGTGCATGAGTTCCCTTTAATGAAAGTTCATAAAGTCTATCATAAGAAGAATCCTATCTGGTCATTTACTGTTGTTGGAAGACCTCCCCAGGAGGATACCAGCTTTGGGGCGTTAATTCATGAAATTACGGGCGATGCTATTCCCCAGGAAATCAATGGTCTTCATGCTGTACATGCGGTGGATGCTGCGGGTGTGCACCCCTTGTTATTTGCGATAGGCTCCGAGCGTTATACTCCTTATCAAGCGCTTGAGCGTCCACAAGAAATTCTTACGATTGCTAATCAGACCTTAGGGAAAAATCAACTTTCACTGGCTAAGTATCTCTTTATTTCGGCTTATGAAGATAACCCCAAGTTAGATATTCATAATGTGCAGGGATTTTTCAGCCATATATTGGAACGCATTGATCTTTCTAGAGATTTACATTTTCATACAAATACCACCATTGATACCTTAGACTATTCCGGAGATGGCTTAAATGCGGGCTCTAAGGTGGTCGTGGCCGCCGCAGGACCTGTTAAACGTCGTTTAGCAACGGAGTTGCCTGCAGGATTTACATTGCCACGTCCCTTTCAGCATGCGAAATTAGCTATGCCGGGTATTATTGTGGTAGATGGGATGCCTTTTAGCTCCTATGCTGAGGAGGAGGAGCGCTTTGCTGCTTGGTGTGAAGCGGCGAAAGATGTAGACTTCACAGGTATTCAGTTAATCGTTATAGCCGATGATGCGAGTTTCACAGCGGCGAATGACAACAATTTTGTATGGGTTACTTTTACACGCTCTAACCCTGCTTTTGATTTATATGGCATTCGCAGTTTTACAAAGTTTAAGCATTGGGGTTGCCATGGTCCTTTAATTATTGATGCGCGAGCAAAACCTCACCATGCACCAGATCTTATTAAAGATCCTGCTGTAGAAAAGCGTGTTGATGCCCTCGGAGCAAAAGGTGGATCGCTGTTTGGAATTATTTAAAAACTTATTATGTTAAGTAGCTTTGTGTTATGAGAAAATACACCTTTGACTACTTAATGGCCACAGCGATGACTTCAAGTTACACCGCTCCGCTGGCTTATAAGAAAGGGGATGAATGAAAATCAGGATGTGCACGGTTCAGTTTGACTGCTAAGCAATATTAAAGTGTTTGAATTGAGTATTTGATAAGTAATATCTGTATTTGATGTTAATTTCATAATTATTTTTAAAAATAATTATGAAATTTGTTTATAATTATTCATATTTGTGAAGTAATTAAAATTGAACATAAAAATACAAATATATGTGTGGTATTATTGGAGCATTTAACTTGCAAGAAGGAGCGGAAAGTTTAAGACCTCAAGTCTTAGAGATGTCAAAGAGAATTCGTCACCGTGGACCAGATTGGTCAGGGATATTCACTTCTGATAAAGCGATCCTTGCGCATGAACGTTTAGCAATTGTAGACCCAAAGTCAGGCTCTCAACCGTTATTTAGCCCAGATGGGCAGGTTGTATTAGCTGTAAATGGAGAGATTTATAATCATCAAGAGCTACGTAATTCTTTGCCTAATTACCCCTTTACTACGCAGTCTGATTCTGAAGTAGTCTTAGCCTTGTACTTAGAGAAGGGCCCTTCATTTATTGAGGACCTGAATGGCATATTTGCTTTTGCACTGTATGATGCTAGAAACGACGCTTATTTTATTGCACGTGATCATATGGGAATTATTCCCTTATACTATGGGACAGATGCCAAAGGTCAGTTTTTTGTGGCCTCAGAGTTAAAATCCTTGGAAGGATTTTGTACGGAAATAGCGCAGTTCTCACCAGGTCACTATATCTATTCTGCAGAATCTTCGGCACTACAGCCTTGGTACAAAAGAGATTGGGATTCCTTTGAGACGGTAAAAGACAACGATACAGATATTGCTAAATTACGTGACGCTTTAGAGGCGGCTGTGCATCGTCAATTGATGTCTGATGTGCCCTATGGCGTGCTGTTGTCCGGTGGATTAGACTCCTCCGTGATTGCTGCCATCACTAAGAAATTCGCTTCCAAGCGTATAGAATCTAAAGATCAAGAGGAAGCATGGTACCCACAGCTGCACTCCTTTGCTGTAGGGCTTACAGGGGCACCGGATTTAATCGCTGCGAAGAAGGCAGCAGATCATATCGGCACCATTCACCATGAGATAAACTTTACAATCCAAGAAGGGTTAGATGCGATTAGAGATGTTATCTATCACTTGGAAACTTACGATGTTACCACAGTACGTGCATCTACACCTATGTATTTATTATCACGGGTGATTAAGTCTATGGGTATAAAAATGGTGCTTTCAGGGGAGGGATCAGATGAGTTATTTGGTGGTTATTTATACTTTCATAAAGCGCCAAATGCACAGGAGTTTCATGAGGAAACGGTTCGTAAATTGAAGAAATTATATTTGTACGATTGTCTACGTGCTAATAAATCATTAGCAGCATGGGGCGTTGAAGGGAGGGTGCCATTCTTAGATAAGGAATTTATGGATGTTGCGATGACAATAAATCCTGCCGATAAAATGATTAAAGATGGTCGTATGGAAAAATGGGTTGTGCGCAAAGCGTTCGAAGACTATTTACCAGAAAGCATCGCTTGGAGACAAAAGGAGCAATTTTCAGATGGTGTAGGTTACAGCTGGATAGATACCTTGAAGCAGCAAGCGGAGGACAAGGTTACAGATGCCGAGTTTGCTAAAGCTGCGGAGAGGTACCCTGTTAATACGCCCAAAAATAAAGAAGAATTCTTATACCGATCTATCTTTGAATCTCACTTTCCGTCGGAAACAGCAGCAAAGACAGTACCGTCTGTAAAATCCGTTGCCTGTAGTACGCCAGAAGCCCTTCTTTGGGATGCTTCTTTTCAAAATTTAAACGATCCCTCGGGACGTGCTGTTGCTGCAGTACATGAGCAAAGCTATGAAAAGGCTAAAGATGTGGTAGTGGGTTAATTGTTTGTTTTTTGCTTAAAGGAAAGGGAAGGTCGTAGATCTTCCCTTTCCTGCTTTAGGCCCTTTGGCCTTTTAGAAGTCTGCTGCCTGCCTGTAGGCTTTGACAGCTAGTCTAGCTGTTTGAAAACAGCTATTTCTTTAAGTGTAAATCAAAATAACGTGCTATTTTCTCATACATATGAATACGATCTTTGCCGGATACATTATGTTCATGTGTAGGGTATAAGAAGTAGTCTACCTGTTTTCCAGCTTTAATGCAAGCTTCGATAAAAGCCATGGAGTGTTGCTGTACGACTACAGGATCCTGCGCACCGTGAATTATTAGTAAATTACCTTTCAGTTTTTCTGCCTTATTTAACAGGGAGCTCTGCGCATAGCCTGCAGGATTTTCCTGTGGCGTATCCATATAGCGTTCACCATACATCGCTTCATAGTACTTCCAGTCGATCACCGGTCCTCCAGCAACAGCCGCTTGGAATATTTCTGGCTTATTGACCATTAATGAAGTCGTCATAAACCCTCCGAAGCTCCATCCGAAAATACCCATGCGCTTTGTATCCACAAATGACTGCGCTTGTAGGTAGCTCACTCCTTGAAGTTGGTCAGCCATCTCTGCCTGTCCCAGCTGGCGGTGTGTAACACGGGTGAAGTCTCTTCCTCGGGCATCTGACCCGCGGTTGTCCATGGTAAAGACGATATATCCTTGCTGTGCCATGTAATAATCGAAATAGCCTGCTCCACCTAACCATTTATTTGTCACAAGCTGCGCGTGAGATCCTCCGTATAAGTAAAACATCACAGGGTACTTCTTCGAAGCATCAAAGTTTGTAGGGTATAGAATACGTGCATTTAAAGGCGTCTTTCCATCCGCAGAAGTCAGCGTTATAAACTCCATCTTTGGCATCGTTATCTTGCCATCTAGGGGGTTTGAAGCGTTAAGTAGTTCGGTTGTCTTTCCTGATTTCAAATCTTTTACAACAGCTTTGTTGGCTGTCGTCGTATTGGAATATTGATCAAATAGGTAGCGGCCATTGCTGCTTGCCTGATGCGTACCACTGAGGGATGTCAATTCTTTCGTGTGGAAGGTTTTTAAATCCAACTCAAAGGCCTGTCTATCTAAACCATTATTCGTAATACCTATATATGTAAGTTTTGTGCCGTCCTCGGAGAATGATAGTATTTGATCTACGATAACATCTTTATATCCTAAAGATTTCAGTAATTTACCTTCTGTATTATAGAGGTAAAATTGATTATATCCATGCTGATCTGTCTGGTATAAAAACTGATTAGGCTGTGTAGGTAAGAATAATAAGGGATGCTGCGGCTCCACCCATGAAGAAAGCTTTTCTTCGAATAGCGTAGCGACAAAACGACCGTCAGCTGCAGCATATTTTGTTAACCTCATATGATCTTGGCCTCGATTTAAGAGTCCTACGTAAATATATTTCCCTGAAGGATCCCAGGTTACTGATGTTAAATACTGATCTAATGGTTCACCCGTCTGCAGCTTTATCGTTTGCTGTGTCTTTAGATTAAATAGCTGTAAGCTCACCTGCTCATTCGTTTCTCCAGCCATGGGGTAGGGGATTTCATTCGTCTGAGCCATGCGCGTCCCCCAATTTATTAAAGGATACTTAGCGACCATGCTTTCGTCTTTTCGGTAGTATAAGAGGGATTCGCTGTTAGGTGACCACCACATCCCCCGATCAATACCAAATTCTTGTCTATGTGTGGCACTACATCCATTTACAATAGCGGTATTTGCATCCGTCGTAACTTGCCACTTTTGCCCATCGGCAGATTGTATTTCAATATTATTAGCGACTAAATAGGCTGAATTTCTGCCGTCTTTAGAGAAAAAATATTCCGCGGCATCTGCCGGTGCAGCAATGCTGTTAAGCATTGTCTTCTTCCGTAAATCATATTCGACAGCGACGATTTGTTTTCCTACAGAAACTGTCATACTGATTGTATAAGCATCTTTCCAACGGTAGGAAGCAGGAAAATTTTTTAAGGAAAATGTATTGTCGGGAAATTTTGCTGCCAAGGCATTATTTAATGCCGCAGTGGTAAGTAAGACTTCGGATTTCCAATTGTTGGAGGCTTTACGTCCTTGTAAATCTATGTCAATATAGGAAAATGCCTGCTGACCAGGGATCCACTGTTGACCTTTTATGCTTTGTGGTGCATAACTTCGGGAGCCAAACACCGTTTCCTCTAAGGTGAAATGACGCTGTGCATAGGCGTTGCTGCCACCTAAGAGTAAAAATAAAAAGGCTATTTTTTTCATGCTTTAAAATTTATTCGCTCAAAACTACAAAAAAAATAACCTTATTCTATTCCCTGAAAGTTTGTTTTACCGAAGTATAGACTAGATTAATGTTTGCTCTTGGGAAATAATAGGTAGGTTTGCCTTACGTTAAAATTTAATATGTTTGCCTTATGTTAAAATTAAAACAAACCGTTGCCTTATCTGATGTTAAGATTTTTGCTCCTATTGGATATTATCCTGAAGAACAAATTTTAGGTAATCACTTCTTGGTATCCATAAAAGTGGAATTTGAAGCTCCTATGGGTGATCGTGAGGAGTTAAATCGCACGATAAACTATGAGCGATTATATGAGATTATAACGACAGTGATGCTTCCTAAAAGAAAACTCTTAGAGTCTGCGGTGGAAGAGATGCTTATTCAAGTCTACGAAGGGTTCGACTTTGTGGATTTTATTGAGGTGGGTATTTTAAAGTTAAATCCAGCATTTGGGGGGGATTTAGCAAATTCTGAAGTCAAGTTAACCTATGTGCGTTAGTTTTTTTTAGTTTCAACTGACTTAATTTCATGCTTTTAACTTTTATTAGTAGACTTTTTGTCATTATATAAAATAATTTCACGCCATAATGTCTTGATTTTGTGCTTGGTATATAAATTGAATAATTACTGAAAATTGGGGGAATTAAAGCATTGTAATAGCGCTGGAAAATTCTTCCGTTAAACGAATAATTCATTTATTAAAAAATATAAAGGAGAACAAAAAATGGCTTTAGTAAAATTTTCACACAACGCAAGCAATCATGAAACTGCACCTTTTGTAAATCGTGTATTTGATTCTTTTTTTAACGATTCTTATTTAAACGATCGCGTTATTTCGCGCGTTCCAGCAGTCAATGTAGCGGAATCAGAAAATGCTTTTCATATTGAATTTGCAGCTCCAGGATTACAAAAATCTGATTTCAAAATAAATATCGATAACCATACCTTAATAGTTTCTGCTGAGCGCTCTGAAGAATCCAAAGAGGAGACCAAAGTATATAACCGTAGAGAGTATGCATATGGTACTTTTACACGCTCTTTTACCTTACCTAAAACAGTCGATATTAATTTAATTGAAGCTGTTTATGAAGCAGGGATTTTAGCTGTAACAATTACTAAAAAAGAAGAAGCAAAAGTCGTAAGTCGCAGTATTGATGTGAAGTAGCTTCATGTATGAAGAAGTGGCTTAACGTATGAAGAAGTAGCTTAACATATGAAGAAGTGACTTAAGCAGCTTATTAGCAGTTTTTATATGCTTTAAAAGCACAGATTTCAAAAAGCTTTCTCCTGCGAGAAAGCTTTTTTTATTTTATGCTGCAGGTTATTTCTGCTACTCCGTGCTTCCCTTAGGCAGGATATTTGTATAGTTAGCAAGATATTTGCATAGGTTTAGATACCTATTGCTATATTAGGTTAACCCATCAAGATTATGATAAATCCAGCAAAAAAAATACAGCGTGCTTCACAAATATTTTCTATCCTCGCAAAATATGGCTTTCATGATTTAGTTGCTCGACTATCTCGAAAAACTGAACCCTCGAAGAGCAGCGATACAGGGGAGGATCCAATCTCTGTATATACACGTATACGTATGGTCTTGGAAGAGTTGGGGCCTGCATTTGTCAAGTTGGGACAGACAGCGACGACTAGAGAGGGGCTCCTTCCGTCGGAATTAGTCGAGGCTTTAATGCAGTTGGAGGATCAGGTTGAGCCTTTGGACTTGGATGTACACAGCTATCTGCTAGCGCAATTTGGAGATAAATTTACAGAACAAGTTGCTTGGTTAGATCCACAGCCCTTTGCTTCAGCCTCCATCTCGCAGGTCTATCGTGGTCGTTTATTCACCGGAGAAGAGGTGGTGCTTAAGGTTAAACGCCCGGAGATTGATGAGGCTTTGCTGATAGATTTAGCATTAATGAAGGATTTTGCCGCTGTGCTAGCGAATTATTCTGACGCACTAAAGCGAATGAATTTACCGTTGATCGTAAACTCATTTGCCATTACATTGGAGGAGGAGATTTCCCTTTCTACAGAGCGGCAGCATATGGAGCGCTTCACAAAATGCTTCCAAGATAACCCCGCTATTTACGTTGCTAAACTATACCCTGAACTTTGTTCCAACGAGGTGCTATGTATGGAATTTCTGAACGGCACAAAAGTTACTGATGTAGAAGCATTGGTGCAGCAGGGCTTTGATATTGTTGAGGTCGTGAATAGGGGTGTCGATTTATACCTATCACAAATTATTGACTACGGATTTTTCCATGGGGATCCACATCCCGGTAATATTATGGTTATGCCCGATGGTAAGATCGCCTTCTTAGATTTCGGAAATATGGGGCGTATGTTACCCGTAGACAGAAAGCAATTGGAAGATTTTATTACGTCTTCTATGGAGCGCGATGCTGAACTTCTGGGCGAGGCCCTCGAAGAGATGGCAATTCATGCGGTAATTAAAGACCGCACAGCCTACGAGCGTCAGCTTTCGGAGTTGCTCGCTATTATGGAGGATGTCGCTATTGGGGAGTTAAATCTACAGCAGATATTTTCCAAAGTATGGAAAATTATTGGCGACAATGAAATGTATTTTCCAGAACATGTCTACCAACTTCTGCGTGGCATAGCCTTAATCGAAGGAATTGGTAGAAAGCTAAATCCATCGTTAAATATCTTAAATGCCATCAATCCTTTCGCGCAAAAAATTATTCAAGAACGCCTACAGCCGAAGAATATAGCAAAGGAAGGCTTTAAGAAATTCCGCCGTCTAACGCGCGATTTAGAACATATTCCCGTAGATATGCGCGCTTTAATGAAGCAAGCAAGATCCGGTAATTTTACCCTTAGCCATAAGGTTCAAGGGATAAAAGATTTGAATTTTCATTTGCAGCGATCCGTAAATAAGATTGTAATAGCGGTTATTTTCTTAGCCCTAAGTATGCTGGCAGGGATGATTATATTAGCTAAGGTGCGCCCTGAATTCTATGGCATCCCAGTGCTTGCGTGGGTGATCATGGCCGTAAATGCTGTGCTTATGTCTTATCTTTTTCTCTCCATGCTTCGCGGACGAAATCGAAGTGACTATAAATAGCATTTTTCAAGAAGGTCTAGAAAAACAATAATAAGGTCTAGAAAAACAACAATCCCACAACAGGTGAGTGTTGTGGGATTGTTGTAGTATAGCTATTACGCCCCTTTGTAGCTTGTTAAATCACGGAAGAAATAAATGCTAACTCCGTATGGGACAATTTCAGCTGGGCTGCTTTAGCATTTGATAAAGTCTGCGTAGCATTTCGCGCACCTACAAGTGCGATTGTTATCCCTGGCTGCTCCAAAGTCCAGCGAAGTACCAGCTGCGCTACAGTTGCTTGGTGGATGTCTGCTATGGGCTGAATCTTTTTTATGAAAGTATTCGTTTTTTCAACAGCGTTTGCATTAAAGGAGGGGTGCGTAGCACGGTGGTCTCCTTCAGCAAATTGATATCCTTTATGTATTTTCCCGGTAAGCAAACCGCGTTCCAAAGGACTGTAGGCTAAAATACCGATATTCTCTTCTATACAATAAGGTACGACATCTTGTTCAATACCACGTGTAATCATGGAGTAAGGAACTTGATTGGAGACAATAGGACATACCGACTGCGCGCGCTTTAGCTGCGCTACAGAATAATTGCAAACGCCAGCATGGCGAACTTTTCCCTGTTGAATAAGTTGCGCTACTGCTTCGAAAGTTTCTTCTATCGGTGTAGTAGGGTCATTCCAATGAATTTGATAAAGGTCAATATAATCTGTTTTCAATCTTTTTAAAGACTGCTCACATTCATAAATGATGGATTCCTTACCAGCATATTTATAGATTTCTATAGGCTGACCGGCATTATTTTTACTAGGACTGAAATGCTCCCCTAAGGTGCTATCCCAGCGCATGCCAAATTTTGTCAACAGCTGAATACGATCCCTGCTATGGTTGGCTATTGCTTCCCCGACAATCTCCTCAGAAGCACCTTGACCATAGATTGGGGCAGTATCAATACTTGAAATGCCTACATCTAACCCCGCTTGTATCGCTTTTACAGCTTCATTTCTATCGGTAGCTCCCCACATCCATCCTCCAGCAGCCCAGGCGCCGAAGGTAATCGTCGAGAGTGTAAGATCATTTATTTTTCTATATTCCATTTGTCAAAGTCTTTAAGTTGAAAGCCTATTTACGGTTTAATTCAGGATATTTTGCTCTTTAAATAAGACTAAATATACTAAATATTCCCGTGTATCAGGTACTTACCAACCTCCACCGAGCGCTTTATAGATATTCAATTCTACTTGAATATTGTCTCTTTTACTCTCAATAGCATTTATTTTCGCTGTAAGAACAGACTTCTGTGCCGATAATACATCTAAGTAGGAAGCTCTACCAGCTATAAATAATGCTTTCGAAGTTTCTACAGCCTCTTTTAATACCGCTGCCTCCTGACTGAAGTGTATCTGACGATTTTTGACAAATTCTTTAGTTTCCAATTGGCTGTAAAGCTCATGCCATGCTTTTAATACTGTCTTTTCATAGTTTATAAAAGCTAATCCATAGTTTGCTTTATACTGCTCATAGGTTCCTTTTGCTGCCGAACGATTTAGGAGCGGCGTAGTTAAGCCACCCAAAATAGTGTATGCAAAGGAAGAGCTGTTAAACATTTTATCTAGGCGTAGGGAGTTTAACGCAATCTGTGGAGAGATCACTAAAGAAGGGTATAAATTCGCTTTTGCCGCATCCGCTTCCAGACCCGCAGCAAGCAACGTTAAGGTTGCTTGACGGATATCTGCGCGGTGTGCCAACATCTTATCTGGATTGGCAATATCCACACTGTTGAAGACTTGATTCAGCCCAATTTCATAAGAGCTACGTGGGATATCTAACTTATAACGTCCTGCCAGTTGGTTGATATCAGACTCCGTAAGTGCTAATTGCTGTAACTTACGTTGCTCTTCCGCTAAGGCATTGGAAAGTGCTGCGTTAAACTGGTTGATTCCCAAAGTGTTGGTTGTTCCTGCTTCTTTCATCACCTGAATGATCGCTAAGCTTTCCTTGTTGATAGCGATATTCTCACGGATGGATGCCAGTTCGGCATCCAAGGTGATCAGTTCGTAATAACGGGATGCTAGCTGTGCTATTAACTCCGATTGAATTAGGTGTCGTGCTTCCTGTGTTCCTAAGAATTCATAGTATGCAGCGCCTTTCAAACTTTTTAATTTTCCCCAAAGGTCAATCTCCCAGTTTGCCTGAAGGCCGATGTAATAGTCCGCCATAGGCGTAGGGATAACTTGTTTTTTCGAAATATTTTCCGAAAGGTTTTGATCGAAAATACCAATTCCATCCATGGTGTAATCGCCAAACTTAGTTACTCCACCACTGACCTTAGCATCCACCGTAGGGGCCATTGCTCCTTTACGAATGCGAAATTGTGCTTGGCTATATTCAATACGCTGCACCGCTTCAGCCATGTCTAAGTTGTGCACTAAAGCCGTGTCAATAAGCTGCTTTAACTTTTCATCTTTAAAGTAATTACGCCACGCCATACGTTCCCGAAGTAGGGTATCCGTCTGAAGACTATCAGCGGCTACTGCCGTAGGCTTAAATTGATCACGTACATCAGATTGAACCTTACAGCTACCAAATAAAAATAATCCGGCAATAATAAGTGCTCCACCTTGAATATTTTTCTTCACCATTTTCTTATCACGACTAAATAAAGCATAAAGACCAGGGATAATAATTACCCCAAATACAGTACCTATAACCATACCACCTAAGGAGGCTAGACCAATTGATTTGTTGCCAATAGCACCGGCTCCTTGTGCCATTGCTAAAGGCACTAAGCCGGCAGCAAAAGCAAAGGATGTCATTAAGATGGGACGCAGACGTGCTACAGCAGCTTCCACAGCAGCTTCCCGAATGGAAAGACCCTGCTTATGCTTAATGATGGCATACTCAATAATTAAAATGGCATTTTTACCCAGTAGACCGATTAACATAATCATGGCTACTTGTGCGTAAATATTATTATCTAAGCCGGATACTTTTAAGAATAAGAAGGCCCCAAATATACCCGCTGGAAGTGAAAGTAATACCGGTAGTGGTAAGGTAAAGCTTTCATACTGTGCACATAATAATAGATATACAAAGAGTAGACAGATGGCAAATACATAAATAGCCTGATTTCCGGAAGCTTTTTGCTCCTTAGTCATTCCTGACCATTCAATGGTATAACCTTGAGGAAGCTTATCTGCAGCGACACGTTCTACCGCTTCAATAACCTGTCCAGAGCTAAATCCTGCCGCCGCATCACCATTCAACATCGCTGAAGGGTACATATTGAAACGCGTGATTTGTTCTGGCCCATAGATACGCTCCATGCGCATAAAGGTTGAGTAGGTCACCATCTCACCCTTATCGTTCTTTACAAAAAGTTTTAACACATCCTCCGGTTTTTCTCTGTAGGAAGCTTCTGCCTGCACCATGACTTTATACATCTGTCCATAGCGGATAAAGTTCGTCGCATAGAAAGATCCCATTAAGGTCTGTAAGTTAGACATCGCATTGTCTACCGTAATACCCTGCTTAGCAGCTTGATCGTAGTCAATATGTAAGATGTACTGTGGGAATTTCGTCTCAAAAGAAGTGAAAATAGATCCTAATTCAGGCTCTTTTCCAAGATCTTCCATAAACGTGTTGATAACTTTTGAAAATTCATTGATATCATCTTTTCCAGAACGGTCTAATACGCGCAACTCAAAACCTGAAGAGTTACCGAAACCAGGTACTGTTGGGGGAGGGAAGAATTCGATCTTCGCATCCATGATATGCTTGGTATTTTCCTCTAACTTGGCGATTAATTCCCAAACGGACTCATCGCGTTTGTCCCAAGGGGCTAAGTTGATCATCCCCATACCATAGGAAGAACCTGAAACTTCAGAAACTAAACTATAGCCCGAAAGCGTAGACATAGATTCCACAGATTTCTCTTTGCGGGCAATGGCATCAATGGCATCCATGACCTTTTCAGTACGGTCTACCGTAGCTCCAGGAGGCGTCGTAACATTGACGTAAACCATACCCTGATCCTCTGTAGGGATAAATCCTCCCGGTAAGACAGCTGACATTCCCCATGTAATCACGAAGGATCCAACCAATAAGCCCAAGGTTACAGTACGTCTATTAACAACGGTACGCACGATACGCGCATATCCATTGGACGTATTGTTATAGACCTTATTAAAGCCGTCGAAGAATTTCTGTAACCACGAATTTGAACGTTTTTTGTCGTGTGGTGACCGTAATATAAGCGCACATAAAGCAGGTGTTAATGTCAAGGCGTTAATACCCGAGATAACAATTGCTGATGCTAGCGTTAAGGAGAATTGACGATAAAATATACCGACAGGTCCATCTAAGAAGGATACCGGAATAAATACCGCAGACATCACCAAGGTAATAGCGATAATAGCACCTCCAACTTCATGCATCGCAGCAAAAGTCGCTTCCCGTGGGGAAAGGTGTTCCTCCTCCATCTTTGACCAGACGGCCTCGACGACGACAATCGCATTATCTACCACAATACCTATGGCTAATACCAGGGCGAAGAGTGTCAGTAAGTTAATCGAGAAGCCTAATAACTGCATAAACCCTAAAGCCCCAATCAAACATACCGGTACTGCCAATGCAGGAATTAATGTAGATCGGAAATCTTGAAGAAATATAAATACAATTAAGAATACAAGTAAGAAAGCCTCAATTAGCGTGTATATTACGGAAGAAATAGAGGCATCTAAGAAGCGTGATACATCGTAGCCTAGACTATAGGTCATGCCGGAAGGGAAGGAGCTTGCTTTCAGCTCTTCCATACGTTTCTTTACATTATTAATAACATCCTGCGCATTGGATCCAGGAAGCTGCTTCATCATAATAGAGGCCGAAGGGCGTCCATCAGTTTTGGAAAGCATCTCATAATCTAGGGAACCAAACTCTAGGGAAGCAATATCCTTAACGCGCAATACCGAGCCATCTGCATTGGCACGAATAGGAATATTTTCATAATCTTTCTTTTCCGTAAACTTTCCAGTGTAGCGTAGTACAAACTGTTGCATAGCTACAATCTGATCCGAACCTATCCCCGTTTGACCAGGGGCAGCTTCGATATTCTGCTGACGCAGGGCACTGATTACTTCTTCCGTAGAAATATTATAGGCTGCTAAGCGGTCTGGCTTTAACCACACGCGCATTGCGTAGTCACGCATACCCATAATCTGGGCAAAACCGACCCCTTCAATACGTTTTAATTCTTTTAGAATATTGATATCTGTAAAGTTGTAGATAAAGCGCTCGTCTGCTTTCGGGTCATCCGAGTAGATGTTTAAATACATCAACATGGAGTTTACCTCTTTTTCGGTGGTTACACCTGCTTTAATAACTTCTTCAGGAAGCTCATCCAATACCGTCGTCACGCGATTTTGAACGTTTACGGCAGCAATATCAGGATCAGTACCTACTTTAAAGAAGATTTGAATTAAGGTGCTACCGTTATTGGTAGATACCGAGGACATGGAAGTCATTCCCGCGACACCATTAATGGCTTTTTCTAGGGGAATAGCTACCGCATTGGTACTTACCTCGGCATTTGCTCCCGTGTAATTCGCTGTTACGACCACCGATGGAGGGACGATATCAGGGAACTGAGTGACGGGAAGTGTTAAGAGTGCTAAGATCCCCATAATTGTGATAAACAACGATATCACAAGGGATAGTATGGGTCTTTTAATGAATATATCGAACATAGAATTTCCTTAATAACGATTACTTAGTTGCTTGCACAGTGGTGGTTGCTGCTTTCGGGTTAATACGTTCCCCATCTTTTAAAGCCTGGGTACCTTCATAGACAATTTTCTCATTCGGCTGTAGCCCTTCTTCCACCACATAGTAATGGCCTATGCGCTCTGCGGCAGTGAAAGGCGTCATTTTTATTGTGTTGTCAGCTTTTACGACATATACAAACGTGCGATCTTGAATTTCAAACACTGACTTTTGATGTACAGCGACGATGTTATCAAGCTTTGTAGGGAAAATAATCTTTCCCGAAGAGCCATGACGTAGGGTCTGCCCGGTATTATTAAATTTGGCACGTAGGGAAATAGATCCTGTATTTCCATCAAATTGAGACTCCGCTAATTCAGCAATTCCCGTCTGTGAAAACGTTTGGCCATTCGCTAATGCTAGGGAAACAGGCTTTTTAAAGTTTCCATTCTTATAAGCTGAGTCCTGCATCATTTCTAAAAATTGCTTTTCGGAGATATCAAAATAGGCATATACCTGCGATAAGTCCGAGATATTCGTTAAGAAGGTGCCCTCTGTTACTAGTGAGCCTTCTTTTAAGGCAATACGGTCAATAGCGCCATCATAAGGAGCACGCACATTGGTGTAGTTAATACGTGTCTGAGCAAGGTTTACCTGTGCTTTTGCTTCGTCAATCTTAGCACGTGAAGCGGCTAATTTTGCGTCGGCAAGATCTAATTCTATTTTCGAAACTATTTTCTTATTAAAAAGTAATTTCGTTTGTTCGACTTCTAAACTAATCGTCTTAGCTTCTGCCATAGCGGTCTTTAGGAGTGCATTTGCAGAGGCCAATTGAATCTGAAATTCTTGGTCATTAATTTTAAATAGGAGCTGTCCTTTTTTTACGATATCACCTTCATCAACAAATATCTTCTCTAAGAAACCATTGATGCGAGCACGTATTTCTACATTTTTGATAGCTTGTATATCGGAGATATACTCGTTGGCAACAATAGTGTCTAAGACTTCTACTGTCGTCACAGGAACCGCAAGAGGCTCCGTAGATTTTTTGTCATCTACTTTATTGTTGTTGCATGAAGCCAATAAAATAGCACATAACAAGCTTGGGTAAAGAATGAATTTATTGTTCATTTTTAACTTACGTTTTTTAATAAAAATTTTGTTTCGGAAATAAATTATAAGCACAACTGAATAATTCTTTTATACAAAGAACCATTGTAAATCTGTAAACTATTGGGAATAATAGTTTTGACGTATGCTAGAAGGGTTTTAATAAGGATAGGAATCGATAATAGCCTATCTGTAGTGGAATTATACGGCTATTTTTGAATACGCGTGGCGCTATAGCTAATTGTGGAAATACAACTTTGAAAAGCAGGAAAATCGTAGATACGACCAGCGTCAAATTTAAAATTTGTAGGGAACGGTAATCGTCATAGGGGAACTCTATGGGTTCAGAATCTTCTCCTGAAGGAAAGTTTAAAACATCTTCAAGGAAGAAGTTTACCAGCGTTTCGCCTTGGGAAAAAGTATGTGTTTTATGATTGTAGGCGCTACTTTCGTGATATGCAATGCAATTCACATAAAATAAAAGTGTAACTAAAACAATCAATTTTGACCACATAATAGCAAATATATAGAATCATTCCGTTATAGCTCAATTGTCATATTTTTATTACAAGATTTACCGCTGCGGAACCTATAAAAACAATAAACTCCTCGCTAAGTACTAACTTTGGAGGAGTTTATTGAAATGGGTAAATTAGGTGAAAGTTTATTTTTTCACCAATTCGGTGTTTATTGTTATTTCAACTTCTGAAGCTACCGCTTCGATACCTGAAGGAAGCTTATCGTTATATTTCAATCCAAAATCCTGACGATTGATCTTTGCCGTAGCTGTAAATCCCGCACGTGTACCTCCCCAAGGGTCAGTAATAATGCCTCCATTCTGTGTTACTGCGAACGTTACTTGTTTGCTGTGGTCACGAATTGTTAAGTCAGCTATTAAGAGGTATTTATTGCCTTTAATTTTTTTGAATGATACAGATTTTAATGACATCGTAGGAAATTTTTCAGCATTGAAAAAATCGTCCGATTTTAGGTGACCATCACGTGCCTCAATACGTGTGTTAATACTGTTTACATCGATGGTGAAATTCACCTTCGCCGCAGAAAAGTCCGTAGCTGATGGAGCTATTACATCACCACTAACTTTTGTAAACTCCCCATCGACAAAACTAATACCTAAGTGGTTAATGCTAAATCTTGCATTGGTATGTGCAGGGTCTGCGGTCCATGTAGTTTGCGCATAAGCAAAATTTAAGCTTAAAACTGCGGCAAAAAGAAAGGAAATAAATCTATTCATAACGCTTATTTTTTAATTATTAAATCTGTGTATTTTCTACTGCAAAGGTCACCACAATATATCTAAAAAAAATTGATCTAGGTTAAGAAATACACCACCTACTGTTACAAAATAATAGCTGTGCTAACACATTCAAAGCGGTAAACGGTACATCTTGATGGCATAGTTTTACTTAACTAATAAAATTAGTATATTTGCTATTATTCTTAGTTATTATGAGCGATCGTATCAAAGAGAAATTAGAAATATTAGCAGATGCTGCGAAATATGATGTCAGCTGCAGTTCTTCCGGTTCCAACAGGAAAAACAAAAATGGAGGCTTAGGAAATACCGGGGCTGGGATTTGTCATACCTACACCGAGGACGGCCGCTGTGTTTCTTTATTAAAAATTCTGTTAACAAACCATTGTATTTATGATTGTGCCTATTGTGTTACGCGTAAGAGTAATGATATTAAGCGCGCGGCATTTACGGTGCAAGAGGTCGTAGATCTCACGATAAATTTTTACCGCAGGAATTATATTGAAGGTCTTTTTTTAAGTTCAGGCATCTTTAAGAATGCGGACTATACGATGGAGCGTCTGGTGTTAGTGGCGAAAAAATTACGTCAGGAGCATAACTTCAACGGCTATATCCATCTGAAGACAATTCCTGGTGCTTCCGATGAGCTGATGCATGAAGCAGGCCTCTGGGCGGATAGGTTGTCCGTTAATTTAGAAATTCCTACCGAAGAAGGCTTGAAACTATTGGCGCCCGATAAGACACGGGCATCGATGATACAGCCGATGGATTACTTGAAGAACGAAATAATTCGTACTAGCGAAGAAAAGAAAATAATTCGCTCTACACCAAAGTTTGCTCCAGCAGGACAAAGCACACAGATGATCATTGGAGCTTCAGGTGAAACGGATCAGCATATTATAAAGACAGCACAGTATTTTTATAAAAACTTCCAATTGAAGCGCGTGTACTATTCGGGCTATGTTCCTATTAGTATGGATAGCAGATTGCCAAGCATTGGCACAGCTGTGCCTACGGTACGGGAAAATAGGTTATATCAAACAGATTGGCTTATGCGCTTTTATGGATTTAAGGCCAATGAAATAGTCAATGATAGTCACCCGACATTGGACTTAGATATAGACCCTAAATTAGGTTGGGCACTGCGGAATCTACATGTCTTTCCCATAGATATTAATAGGGCAGACTATGCATTGATCTTACGGATCCCTGGAATCGGAGTGAGCTCCGCGAAGAAGTTAGTCGCAGCGAGAAAATTTACAGCCTTAGGCTTAGAGCATCTTAAGAAAATTGGCGTCGCTGTCAATCGTGCGAAGTACTTTATCAGCTGCAGAGGATATCTTCCAACCGTATCTGATAAGCCTGCAGAACGAATTAAGTCGTATATACTTGCTGAATCAGCGAGTAAATATCTGAAAGTTGCCCCTAATCAGTTAAGTTTATTTTAATAGCAAAGAAATAGGTCCCATGCGTGCTGGAATAATAGTGACATATGATGGCTCCTGGTTAGGCGTGTTTACCCTTGTATTTCAGGTGTATGCACACCGCTGGGATGTAAAGGAAATTGTGAAGTCTTCCGAAAAAGTGCAGGCTCAACTATTTGCGGATATTACAACCGTAATTACCGATGAGCAGCTCGCTAATCGCGTGCTCAAAAGCTTAAGGGAGTCTTTTGGTAATGAGCTAATACAGGAACTGTATTACGTATTTCTTTCAGAATTGCCTGAGGCAGATTTGCTGCTCTTGAAAGCGGTGCAATTTTACTTCGCTAAAGCTAAAGACCCGAACTATCAAAAGAATATAAAAGGGAGCAACCTCCGGACTCAAGCGGGGGGAGGAGGCGTTCGCCATAATTATGCTGAGGATACGGTCTTGCAGGTTCAGCAAATCGGTCGCTCTGTTTCCCGTGAGCGGCATCGCATGAAAGCTTTTATACGGTTTGAAAAAATGAACGATGGCTTATATGTCGCTTTTATTGCCCCTGACTTTAATGTGCTGCCTTTAATTATAAAGCATTTTAGGGATCGCTATACGGATCAGTGTTGGTTGATATATGATGTAAAAAGAAACTTTGGCGCCTATTATAATCTACATACTGTGGAGGAGATAATTCTTGAAGATGGGGATCAAGGGCAGGCCGTACGGGCGATAAGTTGGGATGCTGAGGAAGCGCTATATAGTGACTTATGGAAACGATATTTTCGCGCGGTAAATATCAAGGAACGCAAAAACATGAAGCTTCATATTCAAGAAGTACCCCGTAGGTATTGGAAATATCTGACTGAAAAAAAATAAAGAGCCGAATTTTTTCAAATTGGGCTCTTCGTATGTTTAAATAGGTAGTTAGACAAAATCAATATTCAAAATTACATAAATATCCCTAATATAAGACATTATAATAAAATTATCTTCTTATTTATATTGTTTTTAAATAATTGTTTTTCAGTTTTTTACCTTTCTATCCTCTTAGGTAAATAAAAATAGAACTAAAAAAAACATTTTTTATTCTTTTTTATGGAATGCGTTTTTGTGCGCTTTTAATTTTTTCTAATCCTATTTTTAATTCAGTTTTATTTTGTGGTTTTTTCAGGAATTATATTTAACTATAAATCTTTTAAATTAACTTGTTTTTTCTTCCCCGTTTTAGCCTTTTCCAAGCAAAGTAAGCAGCAGTTCAAACCTAGTACTATTATTTAATAGGATAATTAATCCTTCCTAATGATCAACTGCATTGTAATGTTTATTATAAATCATTAAATTAGCCTACATATAATCCTAAGAAACCATCAATATGAAAAATATACGCGTTTTAGTCGTTGGATGCGGTAATATGGGCGCTTCCCATGCGAAGGCTTACCAGGAATTAGCAGGATTCGAAATCGTAGGTTTAGTTGCCCGAGGGTCAAGTAATGCTAAGTTGAACGAATCACTGCAAGCCAATTACCCTTTATTCAACGATTATGCTGAAGCCTTAAAGCATACCAATCCCGATGCCGTATGTATTGCCACCTATCCCGACACCCATGAAGCCTATGCCATACAAGCGTTTGAAGCTGGCGCACACGTGTTTATAGAAAAGCCTTTAGCGGATACCGTAATAGGCGCAGAACGTGTTATTGCAGCTGCTAAGTTGGCGGACAAGAAATTAGTGGTAGGATATATCTTACGGTATCACCCTTCATGGAAGAAATTTATTGAGGTAGCACGCAGCATGGGCTCTCCCTTGGTAATGCGTATGAATTTGAATCAGCAAAGCCATGGATTTATGTGGGATGTGCACCGTAATTTAATGAAAAGCCTTAGTCCCATTGTCGATTGTGGTGTGCATTATATTGATGTGATGTGCCAGATGGTGGATGCTAAACCCATTTCCGTGACGGCCATAGGTGCTAACCTAAGTGCTGATATTCCTGCGCACAACTATAACTATGGGCAGTTGCAAATACGCTTTGAAAATGGTTCTGTAGGATGGTATGAAGCAGGATGGGGGCCTATGATTTCCGAAACAGCATTTTTTGTGAAAGATGTTTTTGGCCCGCAGGGAGCTGTATCGATTGTCGCTAAGGAGGCTTCAAAACAAGGGCAGTCCGATGCTGTTGCCGCGCACACAAAGACCGAATCTATACGCGTCCATCATGCTGCAATTGATGCTGACAATAATTTCACAAAACCTGATGAATGGATAGACCTGACGGATGAACCTGACCATCAGGAACTATGTAACCGCGAACAATTATTCTTTCAACAGGCTATTTTGGAGGATCTAAACCTTTCCAAGCAGATGGCTGATGCCGTAAATAGCCTAAAAATAGCTTTAGCCTGTGATGAGTCTGTAAAAACAGGGCTTTCGGTAAGCCTTCAAGATAATTTATAAGCCCAACTACTATTTTTAAGCCGAACTACTATTAATAAGCCGAACTACTAAGAAAAACATAATGAGTAATAAACCACAATTTGATGCCATTGTTATCGGGTCAGGAATCTCTGGAGGATGGGCAGCAAAGGAATTTTGTGATAAAGGGATGAAGACCCTTGTATTAGAACGAGGTGCTGATGTCAAGCATATAAAAGATTATCCTACAGCAAATTTAGACCCTTGGGAGCTCAAGCACCGTGGTGCACTCGATGTAGCTACCGCACAAGCTAATCCTATCGTATCCAAATGCTATGCTTTTAAGGAGGATGCACAGCATTTCTTTACCAAAGATGCCGTGCAGCCTTATATTCAAGAAAAACCGTTTGATTGGATCCGCGGCTATCAAGTAGGCGGTAAATCGTTGGTCTGGGCAAGGCAGACACAGCGTTGGTCAGCCTTAGATTTTGAAGCCCCAAAGCGGTTTGGCTATGCCGTAGATTGGCCTATCAGATATGATGATTTAGCTCCCTGGTATGCCTATGTAGAGAAATTTGTCGGAATTTCAGGAAATAAGGACAACCACCCAGGGATGCCTGATGGGGAGTTTCTACCTCCTTGGGAACTGAATGTCGTGGAGAAAGATATTCAGCGAAAAATAAAAAATCACTATACCGACCGTGCCGTAATTGCTGGTCGATGTGCACATATCACTAAACCCGAACCGATACATATCGAACAGGGAAGAACGCAATGTCAAGCTCGCTCACTCTGTCAGCGGGGATGCCCTTTTGGGGGGTACTTCAGCTCCAATGCCTCCACCTTACCCTGGGCGCAGCGAACAGGTAATTTAACCCTAAAGTCTAATGCCGTTGTGCAGTCCATTATCTATGATGTACATAAAGATAAAGCTGTAGGTGTACGTGTCATGCATGCCGAAACTAAAGAAATAACAGAATACTATGCACGCGTGATCTTCGTAAATGCCTCTACCTTAGGGACGAATCTTATCCTGTTGAATTCCACCTCCAAACGCTTTCCTAAGGGCCTAGGGAATGACTCCGGTGTTTTAGGAAAATACATCGCCTTCCATAATTACTTAGGAACGATTTCTGGAGATATGCCCGGCTATGAAGACAGCTATTACTATGGCCGTAGACCTACGAACCCTATTATTCCAAATTTTAGAAATCTGCAGGAGCAGGATACCGACTTCTTGGGTGGATATGCATCATTCTTTCATGCTTCACGTGCATCCGGGGTTCCTAATGATGGTGCTTCCATAGGTGCAGCATATAAAGATAGTCTGGCTGACGTTGGCCCGTGGCGTGTGGGGATGATGATGCAGGGGGAGACCATTCCTATTGCTGAAAATCATGTTCGCCTGTCCGAAGATCTTAAAGATCCCTACGATATGCCGCAATTAATAACGTCCGTTGCCTATCAGGAAAACGATTATAAACTGCGGGATGATTTCTTCAAGCAAGCACAGGAGATGCTCGATGCCGTCGGAGTCAAAAATATTAGTACCTATGACTCACAGCAAAATCCAGGCTTAGATATTCATGAAATGGGCGGCGTACGCATGGGGCATGATCCTGAAACGTCCCTCTTAAATAGGTTTAATCAGCTTCATAGCTGTAAGAATGTTTTTGTTACTGATGGCGCTTGTATGACTTCAACGGGAACACAAAACCCTTCTTTAACATTTATGGCTTTAACAGCACGAGCTGTAGACTATGCAGTCTCAGAGATGCAAAAAGGAAATTTGTAGCATGTATATTGTATAAAAGAGCTGGTGTTTAACCTTGCTACGCTATTTTGGTCTTTAATTTGCATCGACTTGGTTAAATCCATGTTGTATGAAAATATTTTGTACCTTTTTAGCCGCATTTCTATTGGTAAACTTCCATGCTTTTGCGCAAGATAAAACTTGGCAGATAGAATTAAAGCCGCAGGGAGCAGTTTCTGAGTCTTACTTAGCTATAGCCAAAGAAAATTCACCTGAATTTTCAAACGATTATATAAGTCCATTTCTAGCGGGAAATAAACCCTCCTCTATTGCTGTAATCCTAACTAAAGGACAGGCTAAAACAACCATGGACCGATTAATTCAGCATTTTAATTATACAACTAAGAAATTTTATAGCTATCACCTTGGGGACGACGTGATCCTAGGTGATAGCATAAGCAAGGTTTTTGAACCCGCAAAGGAGGGAAACCTTCTTTCTGATGGGCCTAATTTTGTACTTATAAATAAATTAAGTGATACCAAGGAAATCGCAGGGTACTCCTGCAACCTCACAGAACTTGAAGTAGGGATCCCTTATGATGGGTCTCTTAAAGTGAAATTATGGCATACCACAGCACTTCCAAGCTATACCTTAACGCAGCTTCCTTTTCTGGAATTTGTGGAGGGGGCTGTTTTAGGTATTGAACTACTCCCTTTCGATAGGCCTGATGTTGGTTATTTTGCTGAACAGGTGAAAACGATCCCTTCAACGCCCACTAATTTTGAGCTTCCTAAAGATATGGATATCCTAGAAATGGAAGATCTGCTAAGCAGCGTCGACGATTCTATTGAAGCGGAAGACTATAGCACGATATTTCCGCTTGCCGCAGGATATCGTTACCACTACACCGAAGATGCAAATTATGGCCCCGTATTTAGTATACAGGATTCCAATGGAAAGGCGGTGCTTGAGGGTACCTTTTATTCCTTAGAAAAGATTGGTGAAGACTGCGCCCTACTAATGAATACGGACAATAAATTCTGGCTTATAGATCCGTCGGTAAAGCTGCGTAATAAAGATTCTTTCGACCAAGTTTACGCCCTTGGAAATAATAATTTGGTTTTTGTTAATGGAGAGAACTCGGGCGTGTTAACCAATACGGGAGAATATCTAATACAGCATATCGCAGAAATTGATTATATCCAAGATGGGAAATATATCTTTAAGCGCGATGGAAAATATGGAATCCTTTCTGAGGATGCTGTGGAGCTCCTAAAGCCGACATTCACAGAGTTGAATATGCCTTATGGTGACCCTGAAAAGGCGCTTTCTATTAATTATCAGCTTCCAGGAAAAGCAACACAAAATACATCCATTGAAGCGTTTTTTAAATTATTTAAACTGGATTAATCTAAGAAAACTGCAGTAATTCTTAATAACTGCATAAATTCTTAATAACTTCATTTTTTTCTAAAAATCTATTCTTTAAAATACGAAAAGCTAAAAATGCCGAAAATTTCTTTCGGCATTTTTAGCTTTTTAATATTGGAAAATAGTTTACTTCGCAGCTTTCTTATAGCTGTAGTAAAATACAATTGGCAACACCGTAAATGATAAGACCAGGCAGGCTATTAAGCCACCGACAATCATAATTGCTAAAGGCTTCTGAATTTCTGAGCCCATACCTTGCGATAAAGCTGCTGGCAATAGCCCTACAGATCCCATAAGCGCAATCATCAATACCGGGCGAATCCTCGAAATCACGGCTTCCTGAATCGCTATCTTTAAGGGCATCCCTAATCTTAAGTGCTCCTTCATAACGCCGATAAGGACTATGCCATCAATCGTGGCCACACCAAATAGAATAATAAAGCCTATACCCGCAGAGATACCAAAAATAGTTCCTGAAATCCAGAGCGATAGAAACCCGCCAACAAAGGCAAAGGGGAGAGTAATAGCAGCAATTGCCGTATCTTTAAAATTGCCAAAATTAGCATATAAGAGCAGTACAATAAGGAGTAAGGAGATGGGAACAACGGTCATCAGCTGCTTTGCGGCGCGCTCCTTAGATTCAAATTCTCCCGCCCACACCATGTTATTTTCCTTAGGAAGCTGCACCTGCTTAGCCACCAGGCTTTTTGCCTCAGCAATGGTGGAGCCTAAGTCACGCCCTTCAATACTAAATCCTATGGCGATATACCGCGCATTTCCCTCGCGATAGATAAATGCAGGTCCTGTGACATAATCTATGCTGGCAATTTCTTTTAAAGGTATTTTTTGTTGCTCTTTTGTGGGAATTAGAATATTACCTATCTTCTCGGGGCTGTCTCTATAGGCTTCTTGATAGCGTAGTTGAATGTCAAATATGCGCTCCTGTTCATAGAATTTCGATGCTGCCTGCCCACCGATGGTCATCGCTATGATGGCCTGCACGTCTGCGGTATTTATGCCGTAACGCGCCATTTTTGAATCGTGCAGCTGAATGCGTAACTCTGGAAGACCTATATTTCGGTAAATAGTAAGGTCTGTGATACCTGGAACTTCCGTAATAACATCGGAAACCTGCTCAGCCATTTTTTCTAAATCTGCTAAATCGTGACCGAAAATTTTTATTACAAGAGCTGATTTTACACCCGCTACATACTCTTCGACATTATCCTGGATAGGCTGACTAAAGGCGAATGATACGCCAGGGTAGCGTTGAAGACTAGCGCGCATTTGTGTCAGAAGGTCTTCTTTGGAAAGACCTTTATCCCATGTTTCCTGCGGCTTAAGCTGGATATTAAATTCTATATTAAAGAATCCCGTAGGGTCGGTACCATCATTGGGGCGCCCCGTCTGCGTGAATATAAAGTCTATTTCCGAGAATTCTGCTCGCAGCATGGTCTTCATCTCTTTTGTTAGACGTGTGGACTCTGTGAGGTTGACGGAGTTCGGAAGTGTAGCGCGCACATAAATAGCACCCTCATTTAACTTCGGAAGGAACTCTGAACCATAGTTTGAGAATTTTACCCCCGACACCAAGAGAACGCCTACAAAGATACCTAGGGTAAGCTTCTTGCGAGAAAAGCTTACCTGATATAATTTGTATACCGCCTGTTTAAAGAAACGCGCTATTTTATTATCACGTTCCACAATATTCTTTTGAAGCAAGTAGTTGCACATAACAGGCACATAAGTTAAGCTCAATAGCAGTGACCCTATAAGGGCGTAACCTAGGGTGTATGCGAGTGGGGAAAACATTTTCCCCTCCACTTTTTCAAAAGAGAAAATGGGAAATAGCGCAACAATTAGAATCAAGAGGGCGAAAAAAATATACCGCGCCACAGATCCCGTAGCCTGCTTTATTAAACCCATCTTCGATGATTTATTAAAGGCTGTCATCCCGAGTTGAGAGGCCCGCTTTTCTAGGGCGACGAACACATGCTCCACAATCACTAATGTTCCCTCCAGCAGGAGCCCAAAATCTAAGGAGCCTAAGGATATTAAGTTTGCAGGAACGCCCTGAATTTTGAGCATAATAATTGCAAATAGAAAGGATAGGGGAATAACGGAGGCTACGATAAATGTCGTCTTCCAATTGTAGAGAAATATAAATACAATTAGGGAAACCAGCACAATACCCTCCACAAGGTTGTGGCTTACCGTTCGCACGGTGGTATCTACAAGGGTACTGCGATCGACGATGGGTTTAATCTGAATATTCGAGGGCAGGATACGGCTGTTGAGTTCCTCAATTTTTGATTTTAACTTCGCAATTACTTGAGCAGGGTCCTCCCCACGGAGCATCACCACAATTCCCTCTACGACATCATCCTGCTCATTATAGCCTACCTGTCCTAGGCGCGGTTTTGCCGTAATAGCTACCTCAGCGACATGCTTAATAAGAATTGGTGTGCTTCCATTTTTCTGAATGAAGATATTTTCAATATCTTCTTTTTTATCTAATAGCCCTACACCACGGACTACATAAGCCTGCTTCCCTTGCTGAATAACATCACCACCGACATTGATATTTGAGTTTGAAACAGCCTCAAAAACCTCTAAAGCGCTGATATTGTAGGTGTGCAGCTGTGTGGGGTTTATCTTTATTTCATAGATCTTCTCCTCCCCACCAAAGCTGACGACATCCGCCACCCCGGGTACGCCGAGCAACTCCCTTTCAATCACCCAATCTTGGGTGGCAGATAGCTCCTTAATAGGTAAGTCCGACTCAATAATGTAGCGGAATATCTCACCTGTAGCACCATAGGGCGGCTCAATACGTGCTTCAGCCTGCTCGGGAAGTGCGACATTGTTAAGCCTATTGCTGACATACTGCTGTGCATAGAAGTCATCTACTTCTTCTTCGAATTGTACCGTTACCACGGAAAGTCCAAATAAGGATATAGAGCGTACCTGCGATTTTTTAGGAATGGTATTTACAGCTCTGGAGATGGGCAGGGTAATGAATTTCTCAATCTCTTCTGCGGAGCGTCCCGGCCATTGTGTGATTATTCGCGCTCGGGTGTTGGTGACATCTGGAAAAGCTTCAATGGGCGTATGCATATAAGCATAGCTACCATAGCCTAACAGGCCTAAGGTCGCTAAGAGTATAAAGAGGGAGTTCTTGAGCGAGAAGGAGACTATATTTTGAACAAATTTTTGCATATTAGTGAGAGTTCAGGGCTTCAAAAATTAAGAGTTCATTGGCGGAAATCAAGCGATCGCCGACTTCAAAGCCTTCTTTGACGTAGCTGTATTCATTGTTTTTATAGGCCGCTACTACAGCAATTTTCTCGATATGGCAGTCATCTTTATAGCGCAGCACAAAATGCTTATTTTGATAGAATATTATATGGCTATTGGGAATGGCTATAAGTTCTTCCTGTGCATGTGGCGTGAGCAGTTGAATTTCTGCGCTCATGCCAGGCTTTAGTTTTAACGCCGTATTCGAAAGCACCACCTTCGCTTTGAGCACATGTTCATCTTGGTTGAAGACATTGGAGATCGCCGCTATTTTCCCGGAAAATGGACTGTCCGGAAAGGCTACTGTTTCCACCTGCACTTCAGCGCCGACTGTGACGGCATTTAGGTCACGCACGTGAATATTGACCATCACCCAAACTTCATGGAGGTTGGAAAGCACGAATATAGGCTCCTGTAGGGCTTCCAATGTCTGGCCTGGGCTAATGGATTTCTCCACGATAAATCCATCTTTTGGTGCACGCACTTCAAAGATCCCTTGCGCGGGAAGCGCGTTGTAGAAGTTCGTATTTTTCGCTAGCTGCTTACCTGCTGCCTGTAAATTCTTTAAGGCTACCTGTGTTTCTTCGATCTCAGCCGCCGCAATTAATCCGTCTTCAAGCATGCTTTGCTGACGCTTCAGACGTTGCTGAACACCAACCAGGGCGTTGCTATTTTGCTGCTGCTCCTGCGCTAAATCATGGATAGCGGTGGATTTAATGCTCGCTAGTAGCTGCCCCTTTTTAACATAGTCTCCTAAGTCTACATAGACTGCTTGGACAGCGCCCGAGAGCGTTGGCGAAATAGAAGCGACTTCATTTTCATTGTAGCTGACTTGCCCTACGAAGTTTAGCTGCTCCATTACGGGGCGTTTCTTCAAGCTTATAGTTTGTAGCAGGGGCTTAAACTCCGTAGGAAGGCAGAAGAGGCTGTCTGCTGCGGGGGCTTCCCGCTGCTTTAGGCCTCCTTGGCAACTGCAAACTGCAAGGAGGAATAGCGCAAAGCTAATTCCTTTACAGGCTTTTAAGAGATAGGTGAATTTTCCTGTTTTGGCGTTTAATGGTAGCATAAATTATCAATATTATGGGGGCTAATGGCGTACTTATAAAATGTCTTTTCCAATGGTAAACTGCAGCTCTTCTACTGTTTTTAGATATTCTTCTTGTGCAGTTAGCAGCGTACGTTGATGCGTGCTATAGGCTTGCATAAAATCTAGAAAAGCTAATAAGCTAAGGTTATTTGCTTGCAAGTTCTTGCTGTAGCTATGTAGGGTTTGCTGCATACGCAGTTGTAGCGCAGGATCCCAGCTTTCTAAGTGCGCTTGCTGCAGCGCAAGCCTGCTAATGGTGGCCGTAATTTCGTTGCTAAGCTGTTGCTGTAGCTTTTCTTTAAGCAGCTCCTTATGCTGTACCGCGAGGGTTGCCGCTTTAATAGCGCCCTTATTTCTATTGAATATCGGAAGCTCACTGCGCAGTGAGAGCCCTATAAAATCACGCATTATATTGCCACCACGGTCATAAGCAACCCCCAGCCTGAGGTCGGGTTTCGCTTCCGCACGCGCTATCGTTTCCTGCTGTTTGGCAATGGCTATTTCCTGATTTGCAAGCTGTAGGTCGGAGCGCTGTAGTAGGGCTTCATGGATATAGGCATCAGGGCGATTTATGGGGATATACTGGTCTATTACTAGGAGGTTATTTAAGGTGATATCTTGATTCGCGGGTAGGTTAATAAGATTTTTCAGTGCCGTATAGCGGAGGATCTTTCGGTTGGAGATTTCCTGTAGCTCAAACTTTATATGTTGATTTTCAGTTTTTATACGTAGGACATCTACCTCAGCGATATTTCCCGCTGCAGCTTGCTTTTCATAGGATTTTAGAAGCTCTTCCAGCAGCTGTACCTGTTCTTTGACAAGGGATTCTTCCGCTTGCGTTTGCTGAAGTTCCAGAAGCATAATGCGGAGCTCATACTTGAGGTTACGCAGGAGCTCTGCAAAATCTATTTCTGCAGACTGCAGCAGCAGGTCTTGGAGCTCGATACGTTTTTTTCTTTTTCCCGCAGTTTCTATCAGTTGCTCTACGGCGATAGAAATTTGCTGCCTTTGGCCGTAGGAGCCAATTAAAGAAGGGAGCTTTTCCGCTGTCTTATTGGAAAATAGATTAATCTCCTCCACCGCAAATTCAGGGTTGGGCCAGTATGAAGCCTGTAATTTCAAGGCCTCGGCATGTTGAATTTTATAGCGTTCCGCGAGCAGGCTGAGGTTTTGTGTCAGAAAGATTTCCTCCACTTCCTTATTGGTAAGTTGTTGGCTCGAGAGACTTTTTTCTTGACAGGCTCCCTGTTGGTAGAGGCAATAAAATAAGAGGATAATAGCTAATTTCTTCACAGCAGTTTTTATTTTACTGCAAAGATAGGGGGGGACTATTAAGGGGGTATTTAGGTTAGATTAGAATTTGATTAGAGCTTCCTAATTCGGTGTTTCCGTTATTTACTGTAGATGGGAAACAGTAATTCTACGACGGTGCCTGTACCCTTGAAGGTATTGTTGCCCGCAGCTCTTTCCGTAGCTTTGTCTTTTATTAGGAGCTGGATATCGTACTGTTTACAGACATTTTTTGTGAGCGAGAGACCGATGCCTGACCCTTTGAATTGGCGGGCTTGTTTTCCGCGGTAGAAGGTGTCTGTTACATAGGGCAACTCATCCGCAGCAATACCTATACCCTGATCATAAATACTCACTTTTAACTGCTCAGCAACACGCTCAAATTGAATATGTATCGGTTTGTTATCACTATATTTCACGGCATTTTCCAGGATATTATAGCAGGCTAATTGCATGGGGGATTCCAACGCTTTCAGCAGCAGTAATGTCGGAGGAAGGGGGGGGAAGTCAACGGTGAAGGTCGCTTGAAAGAGTTGTTGGCAGCGATCCATGCAATCCCAGAGAAGCTCATCGACGCGTACCGTTTGGAGTGGCTCCTGAGGCTTATTTGAGCCAGCCAGTAAGAGCATATTATTGATTATCTGGGTTAGAAAATCTATATGCGCTAAGACGGATAGTGTTACCTCTTGATATTCAGCAGGTGTTCTATCTTTTTGTGAAAATACTTCCATCTGTCCTCGGATTGCGGCGAGGGGCGTACGGAATTCATGCGATACATAGTTTACAAAATTATGCTGAATGCTAAAAGTGTCTGCCACTCGCGCCAGTAATTTATTGTACGTAATAAGCAATTCTTGGAGTTCGTCTTCAGCCTTAGCAATGGCGATAGGCTCTTGGAGCTTGCTCAGCTCTTTATTGGAAACCTCCGCAATAATACGTCTTAAGGGTTTATAAGCGATAGAAGTCAGGTATTTGGAGAGTACAATAATCGAGATCCAGCCCACTAGTAGCACAATAATAAGGATCGCAAGGAGCAGCTCCATCTGACTTTGGAATAACTGGGAATCTTTTTTTATGAAAACCACAAAATCCCCCTGATTATCCTTATAGAAGAGGCCGAAGTAGAAGCTATCTTCCCCTTTAAAGAAGAGCTTTCCTTGCTTTTTAACTTTGGCTATATAAGAGGCTAAAAGCGCGGTTTCGGACTTTAAGTCGCCATATTCTATTTGGTTCAGTTGATTGAAAATAGCTACCTGTGTGCTCTGTAGAAGTTCATCAAACTGCGCTTTTACCAGTTGATGCTGCTGTTGCGGCTGTTCATCTTTCTCTAAGTAATAGATTGCAGTAAGTAGGGTAGTCTGTTGCAGATCTTTATACAGTGCATGCTGTGAGGTCTGATAAAATAGGGTATAGATAATTAAGGAGCAGCAGGCGAAGATAATTCCAAATACGAGGGAGGATATTACTGTTAAGCGTCTTCTTAAATTCATAGCTATTGAGTTTTAAATAATTCTTGCCTACCCTTTGAGCATATATCCTATCCCTTTTACCGTGTGGATATACTGTTGCTGTGACTCATCTATTTTTGTGCGTAGATAAGAGATATAGACATCAACGACATTGGAGTTGGTGTCAAAGTTGAGCCCCCAGACGGCGAGTAAAATCTGCCTGCGTGTGACCACCTTATTCTTATGCTCCACTAAGTAGCGCGCTAGTTTAAACTCTCTAGGTGATAGTTCAATCGGTCTTCCATCCTGAGTGAGGGTATACTGATCAAAGTTAAAGATTAAATTCCCTACAGAAAGGGAGTTATCTTCAAAATCTTGGTAGGAGCTACGTCGTTGGAGTGCTTTAAGGCGTGCTAGGAGCTCTTGAAAGTGAAAGGGTTTAACTAAGTAGTCATCCGCTCCAGCATCCAGCGCTTGAATCTTATCTACGGTATCCGATAGTGCGCTCAGTATTAATATGGGCACCCTATTTTTTTTATAACGCAGGAGGCGAGTCAATTGGATGCCATCGATTCCGGGCAGCATAATATCTATAATGAGGAGGTCAAAACTATGATCTTCCAAGCATAGGCGTGCTTCCTCCGCAGAAGGGCATAGCTGGATGGCATAGCCATTTTCCTGTAAACCCTTTACGATAAAATCTGAAATTCTGGTGTCGTCTTCGACTAGTAGTATCTGCACAGCATTGACTTTTTTTAAAGATATAAAAAAAGCGGCTGTTTAACTAAGTTAAACAGCCGCTTTATAGCGTTAGTTTATGTGCTATGAAAGCAATTACTAAGGAATATTTAAAAATTTGTGCGTCTGCAGAGAAATTTCCCACTGCGGATTTTCCATGACATAATCAACAATTAGTGGCGTCATTTCTGAAGCTTTAGACCACTCTGGCTGTAGATATAGTTTGCAAGATGGCGGAACTAAAGCCGCATGCTCCTCGGCCCATTTCAAGTCAGATTTATTAAAGACGATTACCTTTAACTCTCCTGCAGCAGCAAGCACATCAGGGCGTGGTGCCTTGAATTTCTTAGGGCTTAAGCAAACCCAATCCCAGGATCCGGACATCGGGTAGGCTCCTGAAGTTTCAATAAAGGTCTTGATGCCCGCTGCCTGTAGGCCTTGCGTCAAGTAGTCTAAATTGTAAATTAGAGGCTCCCCACCGGTAATCACTACGGTCTTTGCAGGGTATTTCTTTGCATGCTCAATAATCGTATCGGCAGCCGTCAGTGGATGGATGGAAGCATCCCAGCTTTCTTTAACGTCACACCAATGGCAGCCCACATCGCAGCCACCTAAGCGAATAAAATAAGCAGCTTTTCCTGTGTGATAACCTTCTCCTTGAATGGTGTAAAATTCCTCCATCAAAGGTAATAATGTTCCGTCTTCGGGTACTTGAAGTGACATGTAAATAATTTTGAGACTGCAAAGTTAGTTAAAATTTAGGGATTTTAGCTATCTTCAAGAAAATTACAGTATGTATCTAAAAAGTATACTTCTCGCATTCAGCCTCTTTCTAGGGGCTACATCCCTTTGGGCGCAGGAGGCTCAAGCAACGTTAACGTTGACAATTACAGGGGTCAAATCCACGAAAGGAAATCTTTGCATTGCGCTTTACAATAGTAAAGAGACCTTCCTAGATACCAAAAAAGTATTTAAGACGGTTGATCTCCCCTTAAAAGGGTTGGATCTTTCCAAAATAAAAATTGCCGATATTCCTTATGGTACCTATTCAATTGCCGTCTTTGTGGATGGGAATACGAATAAAAAGTTAGACACGAATTTTCTCGGAATCCCAAAGGAAGCCTATGGTTTTTCTGCAGCGAAGTTGCCGAAATTCCGTGCTCCAACGTTTGAGGAGGTAGCCTTTCCTGTAAAGACTAAAGAAAAGCATCTTACAATAACCGTTAAATAGCCTTATTTCCTTCCCGGTTTCAGCAGCTCTAGCAGTGCATACTTGCTAAATAATGGGATAGGGAGGCTGCTAAATAATTTGATCTCTTCCCAGATGGACGTTTCGTTGTTTAGGAATTTTAAAACTTGTTCTGTAGGATTTAAAGCAAATAACTGCGTTAATATTGCCGCCGAACGCTCCGGGTGTTTATAAAATATACGTAAGATGGTGCGGTCGTAGAAATCAAACCTTCCGCTGCCCGAAAAGACTTTCCCTTTCAGGGATTTCTTGGCTTGCAGGCTGCGCACAATGCGCTTGGCTTGACGCTGCGCAAAGGTGAAGGTGTAACCCGAGGAAGCCTTGCTGCAGCCGCCAGCGGTGCCTATAGGTATTATATGCGAATGCTTGGAGCGAAATCTGTAAGACGACATGGGGATAATCCCTTCTTCTTGATCCACGATGGTATACGCTCCGGGATCAAATTTATTGGCTAAGTAAGCTTCCAGTTTTTCCTCAAATAATCTACGCTCCCGGATGGTATCCGTGAATAAGGTATATTCTACCAGGGTTTGATCCTTAAAAGGAAGCACATAAAAAAAGGCGATGGCCTCTTTCTGCTCCGTGCGGAAATCCATCATATCCACCATTTTCTGATTTCCTAAGCCCCTTTTGCTGCGGATAAAATAGCCTACAAACTGCTGATAGAGCTGCACGCCTTCATAGTCCTTCAGCTGCTGTATATCGAAGCTACTATCAAAGACATATTCAGCGATATAGGTATGCTGCTCACCTTTTAGTGAAACCAGCTTATCTTGCTGCTGCATCCGATTGACAATGGTATCTTGCTGATAGGATATTTGTGGATTTTTGGCAAGCTCCTCCAGCTTTTGCCTTCTAAAAGAAGAGCCATCAATGGAAACATAGGTGAAGGGAGCTATGGGCTTCCACAGCTCCTGTCGGCCATGTGCTATGCGTATATGATCCCAGGTTTGTAAACTTATGTCAGCATAGGGCGCTGGATCTTGCGTCCAGAACGACCACGTACGATTTGTAAAATGCGTGAAGTCAGGATCTATAATTAACAGTGTTTTATTATTATCCAATAAATAATCGGCTAATTCTGCCGCTAAAGTCAACCCTGAGAGGCCAGCACCTATAATTATATAATCGTATTTATGCATTTTAAGATTTATTTCTAGCGTCGTCTTTTAATATTTTCTTCCAATATTTGAACTCTACCCATAAGAAGCCAAAAGACTCCCCAGGATCAGCTCCCGTGTGTTTATGGTGCATTTTATGCGCCCACCGTAGCGCACGCACATATTTATTTTTTGATCTTGAAAGCCACTTTACACGCTGATGGATAATAATATCATGAACCACAAAATAAGCGATGCCATAGAGTAGAATGCCTAAAGCAATGTAGGTAAGCCAGGTGTAATCGCTGTAAGTTCCAAAATAAAAGAGCAATATACAAGGGATGGCAAAGATAATGGCAAATAAGTCATTACGTTCCAAGGGCCCTTCTGAAGGCTGATGATGATCGCGATGTAAGGTCCATAAAAAGCCGTGCATAATATAGCGATGCGTCAACCAGGTAATGCCCTCCATCAAACAAAATACGAGGAGAGTTATTCCAATTCCTAAAATCCAATTCATATAGTTACTTGCGTTAAATAGTTACTAACTTGGGGAAATAATGCCTTAAACCAGGCGGTAAATGCTGCCGGATTAGCTTTGATATCTTCGGCAATGGAGTCCATCGTCCGATAGGCTATCTGCGCTACTTCTGATGGATTAAGGTCGAAGTCTCCTTCATATTGACCTATAAATATATGGTCATATTCATGTTCTATTAATCCATTACCCATATCCGCTTGATAGGTGTAGCTGAATACAGGCTCCAAAGGCGTCTGTATGCCCAGCTCTTCCCCCAGGCGTCGCTGTGCCGCTGCTAGCACCTGTTCCTCAGGCCTCGGATGGGAGCAACAGGCATTGGTCCAAAGGCCTGCAGAGTGATATTTATCCCAGGCCCGCTGCTGCACTAACATGCGTCCTTCGCTATCAAATAAGAAAATGGAAAATGCACGATGCAGTAAGGCCTTCTCATGCGCTTCCATCTTCTCCATGGTACCTATCTGACAGTCGTTGGCATCCACTAAAACAACATATTCTTTTATCATCTCTCGACTAGTCTACTAAATTAAGGGTGTTCCGAACTTTCAATTTTACTAAGAGCAGCATCTTCTGCATATTATCTACACGAATTCTTTTTTCCATCACCTGATGGGGCGCTAATTTCTGAATTTTCTGAAATAAGCAATAGTAGTATTTATAGGCTAGCAGAACTCCAAATTTTGCTTTCGGAGGTAAGTTTTTTATCCCTTGATAGGCTTTGGTAAACTCGTCATCTATTTCTTTTTCAATCTTACGCTTAGTCTCCAGATCAAAATTCTTGAAGTCTACATCCTTAAAGTATTTTCTTCCCAGCTGATCCATATCTTCTTTCAGGTCTCTGAGGAAATTTATTTTTTGAAATGCTGAGCCCAATGCTTCAGCTGCGGGCTTTAAGCGCTCTACACGCTGCTGATCGCCGGCACAGAATACCTGTAAGCACATCAGGCCTACGACTTCCGCGGAACCGTAAATATACTCTTTTAACTCCGCTGCCGTTTGCCATTCTTTTTGTTCTAAGTCGGCATACATACTATTAAAAAAAGCTTCAATATATTCCTTTTTAATACCGTATTCATTGACTACCCATTGAAAACTATTTAGCACGGGATTTATACTTATTTTCTTTTCTATTGCGCGCATTGTATCCACCTGAAAGGAATCCAATAAGTTTCGTTTTTCAAAAGCATGAAAGGTATCGACAATTTCGTCTGCTAAACGTACAAACCCATATATACTATGGATAGGACGGTGCAAATCTACGTGCAATTGATTGACCGCAGTGTAGAAAGAAGTTGAATATTTCTTCGTTACAGATTTACTACAGTCAATACTTAAGGCTTCAAAAATAGCTAAATTACTCATAGGTAGCTCCTTTCTTTAGAGATGAAATTAAATTTTGTGCTACCATTCTCCCAGAGAGAATAGCAGGAGGTACGCCCGGTCCAGGTACTGTCAATTGACCAGTATAATATAAGTTACGTATTTTTTTGCTTTTAATACGTGGTTTGAAAAATGCAGTTTGATCTAAGGTATTCGCCAGTCCATACGCATTTCCTTTAAAAGCATAATAGTCTGTCTGGAAATCACTGATACTGAACTTACGCTTGTAGCACATCGACTCGGCAATAGAAACACCTGTTTTCTTCTCCAATCGCTGAATTACCTGGGATAAATAGGGGTCCTCTTCCTTGGTATTTTCAGGAAGGCCGGCAGCAATAGGAATAAGAATAAAGAGGTTTTCCTTCCCTTCAGGGGCTACTGTAGCATCTGTCACAGAAGGGGCACACACATAAAACATAGGGTCTGAAGGCCATTGAGGCGCATCGTATAGCTCTTTCGCATGCTGATTAAAATCAGAATCGAAAAATAAACTGTGATGATTTAAGGGTAATTTCTTGTTAAATCCTAAGTAATAAATTACCGAGGACGGCGCCATTTTCCGCTTATCCCAATAGGCAGGACTGTAGCTTTGAAATTTTTCCGGAAGGATGGTCTCAAAGTGATGATAATCTCCACTACAGATTACATAATCACTGGAAAATGTTTTGCTCCCAGCCTTTACACCCGTCAGCTTATTATCCATAATCTCAACACCGTCAATCGCTGTGTCAAAAGTGAAGGTTACCCCTAACTCTTGCGCCAAGCTGTAAAAGGCTTGAATAATTTCAAACATGCCTCCTTTGGGATACCAGGTGCCTAATAAGGTGTCTGCATAGTTCATAAGGCTATACATTGCAGGGATGTGCTTCGGTAAGGCGCCTAAAAATAAAACCGGAAACTGCATTATTTTCTGTAAGATAGGATGCTTAAAATAGCTGTTTACATGTTTTTCCATGTTTCCTAAAAGGGAGAGCCTTAAGCCTGCACTCAAGATGTCTTTCTTTAAATATTCTGTAATCGACAATGAAGGCTTTCTAGCATACTCACCCATGCCGATACGGTATTTCTCTGCGGCATCTTTTAAATAACGTTGAAGCTGCTTTGCTGCGCCTGGTTCAATCGCTTCAAAGGTTTCCTCAAGGCGCGCTAAGCTCGCGGAAACTTCCACATCCTGACTGTCAAAATATACTTTATAAGAGGGCGATAGACGTATTAACTCATAGTAATCGGATGCTTTTTTTCCAAAATCATTAAAAAATTCTTCGAATACTTCGGGCATCCAATACCAGCTAGGTCCCATATCAAATGTAAACCCTTCAGCTTGAAATTGCCTAGCTCTGCCGCCAATGCTGCTATTCTTTTCTAGAATATGTACTTTATACCCTTGCTTTGCTAAATAGCAAGCGGCTACTAATCCTGATATGCCAGCACCGATAATAGAAATCTTCATAAATATATTAATGTAATAATGTACTTGTAGTCTCAAATATAGTATAAAAAAGTATTAAAAAGTTTTTAAAATTTTTATTGGTTTATAGTAGCATGCGGTTTATCTATATTTTCGAGAATTTAATAAAAAAATATCAAATTATGGCATGTCGTATCATATTTGTTTTCAGAAATTTAAATGTTTTTTCGCTTTATATTCTAAAATTCATCGCCCTTCAGTAGGCACCCGATTTATTTATCAAAATGGGAGCATAGCTATTTAATTACAGCGGTGTTCCTACCAGCTTCTCTCAATCCTTTTAATTATACAATGGGATATACTATGCGGCATAGTTAGGGTTATAAAACGTAAAAAAAATTATAAATAGTTCTACAAATTTTCCTTAAATTGCTAACAAATTAATTCTGGATTAATGTTTGGTCTTGTTTTAAATAAGCCAATTAATAAAGCAATAACTAATGAAAAGAAGACTAAAAATTATGACGCTCTTAGGGTTAGGACTTTTTCTATCCCAGGTGACAATGGCTCAAAAAGCGATTGAATTTAAAGAGTTTACCCTTCCCAATGGACTGCAGGTGATTCTGCATCAGGACAATAGCACGCCAATTGCTGCCGTATCTTTACTCTATCATGTAGGTTCCAAAAATGAATCTACAGAGCGTACAGGATTTGCCCATTTCTTTGAGCATTTACTCTTTGAAGGTACAAAGAATATTGGCCGTGGGGAGTATATGAAGAAAGTTCAAAGTATTGGGGGTTCGCTAAATGCTTTTACATCGAATGATCAGACGTACTACTATGAAATTGTTCCTTCTAATGAGTTAGAAACCGTGTTATATATGGAGTCTGAACGACTTTTACATGCTAAGATTGACACCGTAGGCGTCAACACACAGCGTGAAGTCGTGAAAGAAGAGAAGCGTATGCGCGTAGATAATCAGCCTTATGGAACGATCTTAGAGCAAATTTTAAAACGCTCTTATCAAAAAAGCCCGTATAGATGGGCACCTATTGGATCGATGGATCACCTAAATGCTGCTCAGCTAGGGGAGTTTATAGATTTCTATAAGACTTACTATGTGCCGAATAACGCGACCTTAACAATTGCTGGAGACATCGATTATGCACAGGCGGAAGCGTGGGTAAAGAAATATTTTGCTGAGATCCCACGAGGTACAAAGGAGATTGTTCGCCCGAATATCTTGGAGCCTAAGCGTACCGCAGAAATACGTGATATTATATACGATAATATTCAGCTTCCAGCAGTTATTCAAGCCTATAATTTACCTCCTCAGAAGCATGCCGATACCTACGCGCTAAGTATGTTGTCAACATACCTTACAGGAGGAAAAAGTTCATTACTTACAAAAGAGATTGTAAGTAAAGGGGAGAAAGCGCTTCAAGTAGCTGCCATTCCATTGGATCTCGAAGATGGCGGTTTATTCCTTCTCTATGGAATCGCAAATCTCGGTGTTGACGCTAAAGATTTAGAGGATGCCATTGATGTACAGATTGAAAATGTGCGTAATCAAGGTATTACCCAAGCTGATTTTGAGAAGTTGAAAGCGCAAGTTGAAAATGCGGTGGTTACATCCAATGCCACGATGGAAGGTGTAGCGACAAATTTAGCTACAAATAAAGTATTCTTTGGGGATGCTAACCTCGTGAACAAAGAGTTGGAAAATTATAATAAGGTCACTGCGGCAGATATTCAACGTGTTGCGAAAACCTATTTTACGAAAGAAGGCCGCGTCGTATTATATTACTTACCAAAAACGGCAGAGAAGAACTAATAGATCCTTGTATTAAGAAATTTATCAAATGACGATTATAAGAAAAGTGGCTTGCCTATCCTTGGTAGCCTTAAGTTTAGCACAGCTAGCGCAAGCACAGGTAGATCGTACCAAGTACCCTACGGCGCAGGCGGCACCTGTAATTAATATCAAAGATGCTGAAACATTTACCTTAGCCAATGGCTTACGTGTATTTGTGGTTTCAAATCATAAATTACCCCGTGTAACGATCTCTTTTTCATTTTTAAAAACCCCTTATTTTGAGGGCGAAAAGGCTGGTTTAACGGATCTTTACAGTGCTGTATTTGCATCTGGCACAAAGACAAAGACTAAAGATCAGTTGGATGAGTCCATCGATCGCATTGGAGCCAGACTTTCGGTGGGAAGCTCAGGTGGTTATATTTCCTACTTAAAGAAATATGAGCCTGCAGCATTAGCTATTTTCTCTGATATTTTGTTAAATCCATCGTTCCCAGAAGATGAACTGAAAAAGGAAAAAACAAAGCTAATATCTGCTTTAGCATCTAGTAAAGACAGCCCTGATGAGATCGCTGGTAATGTGGTCAAAGCATTATTATATTCTAAGCAGCACCCTTATGGAGAGTTGACGACAGAAAAGACCTTGGAGAATATCACTTCCGCGGATCTAAGCACTTATTACCAAACATATTTCCGTCCGAATATCTCTTATGTTTCCATCGTTGGCGACATCACATTGGCTGATGCGAAGAAATTGGCTAATGCAAATTTTGGAAAATGGCAAAAAAAGGACGTTCCTTCCCATACTTTAGTGGAAGTAAAGGCACCAGCAAGTCCACAAGTAGCTTTAGTTGATAAGCCTTCGGCCGTGCAATCTGTGATCACCGTAGCCTATCCAATTCAGCTAGCGTTGAATGATCCTAATCTTCCTGCAGTTTCTTTATTAAGCTACATCTTTGGTGGAGGCTCATCCTCACGCTTATTTTTAAATTTACGTGAGTCCAAAGGCTATACATATGGTGCTTATGGTGGTGTCAGCTCAGACCGCTATGTAGGTGATGTAACAGCTTCGGCATCCGTTCGTACGGAAGTTACAGATTCAGCTATTCATGAAATTATCCATGAGATTAAGCATATCCGTGAGAATAGCATCACTGCGGAGGAATTAAAAGAAGCAAAAGCTTACTTAAGCGGAAGTTTTGGCCGTTCCTTAGAGTCTCCAAACACCTTAGCAAATTTTGCGCAAAATATCGCGAAGAATAATCTGCCTGCTGATTACTATAAGAACTATTTAAAGAATCTTAATAACGTCACCTTAGCACAGCTCCAGGAGTTGGCCGTAAAATATTTTACCCCTGAAAAAGCGCATATTATTGTCGTTGGAAATACCGCGGCTTTTGCTGATAAAGTAGCCCGCTTTGGTAAGGTAACGAATTATGATGCAAATGCGAATGTGCTCGTAAAGAAAGATATTTCTAACGTTACCATCACACCTGCAGAAATTATTAGAAAATATATTGATGCCATAGGAGGGGAGGAAAAAATAAAATCTTTTAGCAAATTCACGCAAACTTCGGAAGCTGAAATCCAAGGAATGAAAATTCAGCAAAAACAAAGTCTTGATGAGAAAGCTAAAACCTATACATTGGCTGTTTCCATGAATGGCCAATTGCTATCGGAGATCAATATCGTAGGAGACAAAATAACCATGAAAGCAATGGGTAAAGAGCAACCTGTGGATGCTGCTTTGAAAAAAAGCTTGTTATCGTCCATGTCCTTATCGAAAGACCTAAAGTATCTTACAGCAGCTTATAAGCTGACACTAAAAGGTATTGAACCTGTAAATGGTCAAGATGCTTACCATCTTGAAGTAGCTCACGATGGAGATATCTCCCATGAATACTACAGCGTTGAATCGGGATTAAATTTAAAATCTCAGTCTACTACAACGGGTGAAATTACGTATGATGAGTATGCGGAGGTGCAGGGAATTAAGATTCCAGTGAAGTCCACTGTCAATACGCCAGCTATTCCAATGCCCTTGATAATGATTGTTAAAGAAACTTTGTTTCAATAATAAATAACTTATACCGTCTATCTGCAGTGCCCCCAGAAAGTTAAACACTTTCTGGGGGCACTTTTTTTTGCATTGGCAGTATACCGCGAATAGGATCTTTTTAAAGGGCGGTCGCGGGCCTATATAAAGTTGCTATTAAGAATTTGTTAAGCTTTAGATACCTCCAAATTTCATGTTAATGATATCGTATATTTGGGCATTCATAGGTTAGTGAAATTGGTTTGAGGGTCTTTAACTTCCACAGTTAAAGGCCTTTTTTTGTGCTCTTCAGAGCTATCAACTAAACAGTAGGGAGCTATTCCTCAGCAGAGGAATGAATTTTTATTGCCAGCAGGTGCATAGATTTCTATTATTGGCATTTTGCAGCACAAAAAAGAGGCTTTCCTTTCGGAAAGCCTCTTTTATATTATGGTAGAAAAAACTTATAGTCTTTCGAACTTATGGTCTTTCAGTTACTACTAATTTTGGTGCTTCAGGTTCTGCTAAGTGCTTACCTTTACGTAAGTCATATACAGCTGGAGCAGCAAGGAAGATCGATGAGTACGTACCCACGATAATACCTACTAAGATAGCGAAAGAGAAACCTCTGATTACCTCACCACCGAATAAGAATAATACGGCTAGTACAAAGGCAATCGTTAAGGAAGTAATAATCGTACGCGATAGGGTTACGTTAATCGCACGGTTAATAAGACCTCCTAAGTCTTCTTTATAGGCTTCAGGACGTGCTAAAGACTCTCTTAAGCGGTCAAATACGACCACGGTATCATTTACTGAGTAGGCAATTACCGTTAAGATCGCTGCCACAAAGTGCTGATCAATATCTAGTGAGAATGGAACAATACCATCTAAGATCGAGAATAATCCTAATAAGACAATAGCATCGTGTAAGGTTGCAATTGCAGCACCTACAGAATATTGCCATTTATGGAAACGAATTAGAATATAAATCGCCATAATGATAATCGAGAAGATGGCTGAATAAATTGCTCTCGACTTGATATCATTAGCAATCGTAGGACCAACTTTCTGAGATGATAATATCTCATGTTTGTTGCTAGCATCAACTTTTGCTAAACCACCATTTAATTTATCTAATACTTCTTTATCCGCAGCATCTGAAGTCTCTTCAATATGGTAAGTCGTAGTAACACGCAATTGATTTGCTGAACCGAATACTTTAACTTCTGTTGTTAAATTAAATGTCTCATCTAAGTTTTTACGTACTTGCTCAATATCTATTGGCTTGTCATAACGTACCGTATAAGTACGTCCACCTTGGAAATCTACACCTAGACTAAAGCCTTTTGTGAAGATTGAAGCTAAAGATAAGAGTACTAAAAGTACAGAGACACCATAGAAAAGTTTACGTTTTTCTACGAATTGGAATTTAGCATTACGTAAAGTATTTGCCGACCATTTGTAAGAAACAGATATTTTCATATCCTTATCTAACATGAATTCGAAGATTAAACGAGAGATAAAGATCGCTGTAAATAGGGAAGTAACGATACCGACCATTAATGTCGTAGCAAAACCTAAGATTGGTCCTGATCCGAAGAAGAATAATACGATACCTACTAAGAAAGTCGTAATCTGTGAATCTAAGATAGACGGCATAGCATGCTTGTAACCATCTGCAATAGCTTGCTTAATATTCTTACCTAGGCCTAATTCCTCCCGTATACGCTCGTAAATTAGTACGTTAGCATCTACGGCGGTACCCATCGTAAGGACGATACCAGCAATACCTGGAAGCGTTAGCACGGCATTCAGCGAGGCTAATACCCCCATTATAAAGAATACGTTGAAGATTACAGCAATGTTTGCTACCCAACCTGCACGGTTATAGTAGCCAATCATAAAGACTAATACAACGACTAAACCAATAATTGCAGAGTTCACACCCGCATCAATAGCCGCTTGTCCTAATGTAGGACCAACAATCGCTTCTTCAACAATTTTCGCTGTAGTAGGAAGGCGACCAGCTTTTAATACGTTCGCTAAATCTTTGGTATCTTCAACAGTGAAGGAACCAGAGATAGAAGAATTTCCATTTGGAATTTCCTCATTAACATTCGGCGCTGAATAGACAACGTTATCAAGTACGATTGCTACAGCTTCTCTACTTTGAGCAGCCTTTGCAGTAATTTTTTTCCAGTCACGTGCACCTTCAGAATTCATTTGCATAGAAACCACAGGCTCATTACGCTCATTAAATTCTTCTCTTGCATTGGTGATGACGTCACCTGTTAAAACAGGGCCATTTTCAATTCCTGATGGACGGATAGCATATAACGATAGGCGCTCTGGCGTACGTGCTTCAGTTTTCACTGCCCACAATAATTTTGTGTTTGCAGGGATTGCTGATTGTACCTCAGGACGTGCTAATAAAGCATTTACTTTCGCAGTATCTTTTAATAAAGCCGAGCCTACCATAGGGCCTGGCGCTAAGGAAACCTGTTGGTTTTCGCCCATATATGTTGCCGGAGCTAACAAGGCGAATAACGGATTTTCTTTTGCTACTTTAGCATCAGATGCTGAAGTAGAGTCTGTTTTTACAGCGCCTTTACCAGCACCTAAGTTTGCTAATAAGTTGTCATCTTTCTTCGTCGTATCAGCTACGGCTGTTTCAGAGGACGTTGGCGTTGCTACTAACGTTGAAGCAAGGATTTTATTAATATTTTCTAATACAGGATATACTTGGAAGTTATCATGTGTTTCGTAAAACTCTAATTTCGCTGATCCTTGTAATAATTTACGTACACGTTTCTCATCATTTACACCTGGTAATTCAATTAAGATACGGTTAGTTCCTTGCTGTACTTGAATATTTGGAGAAGCTACCCCAAATTTATCAATACGCGTACGAAGTACTTTGTAGGAATTGTCGATTGCATTGTCAGCTTCCTTTTGCAAGAAACGCTCAACCTCAGCATCCGAACTTGAACTTTTAATTAACGCAGCATTATCTTTCGTTGCGAAGAATGTTGCTAATGGAGTTGAACCACCTAACGTTTTGTATTCACCTATAAATAAGCTTACGAAAGTCTTTTGACTTGTCTTGCTATCCTTTAAAGCATTGGCTAACGCAGTATTGAATTTTTCATCTTTCGGGTTATTCGCTAAGTTGCGAACTAACTCCTCAAGAGAAATTTCCATGGTCACGTTCATACCACCTTTTAAGTCTAAGCCTAAAGCTAATTCATTAGCTTTTGCTTCTCTATACGTGTATTTTGCAAACCCCAAGTTATATACAACTTCTCCGGCTACAGAATCCAAAAATGCTTTTTCTTTTGCCATGTCGCCATTAGCATATTTTTCAGCATCTTTTTCAACTTTGCGGGTTACAAAAGTGAATGATAGGGAATAAAGGCACGCTATGGATACCGCTATTACCAAAAATTTAATCAGCCCTTTACCTTGCATTGTCTGTTATTAGTGTATTATTTGATATTTATGTGTTTAATTTATAATTCGTTCCTGCCTGTGGATTTTACCCGATACCAAGAATGGCAAAGGTATAAAATTTTTTAGAAAGCAGGCTATTATACTTTATAGCTTGTAATATTACCTTATATTTTCGATATTTTGGTAGGCTTTTGGGCTTTTTTTTTGATAATTTTTGAATCTGATAGGTAAGGGGTTGAGAATTAATCTGCTGCCACAAAAAAAAATTGGGTTGACAAGACCTGTCAACCCAATTCATTTTGATATACAAAGTTTTCCGCGTGGGTAAAACTCGTTAAATAAGATTTCGTTAGATAGATAAGGCTATCTAGCGTTTATCTTATCTTAATACGTATTTAATACCGAATGTAAATCCATCTCCAACAAAACCAGAATTATTCGTTAAACGGAAATAAGGTTTGTAGTCTAGGTGTAAGCCAATTGGAATAGTAGGGATTTTCCACTCTAAACCTACTTGAGGACGTAGACCGAAGTTTGTTTTCAAATGATCTTTAGTAGGGATGCCTAATTGAGCACCAACACCTGCATACCATGCTAATCCTTCTGCTCCACGGATTGCTTTTTCATATTGCCAATCTGCTCCTAAAGTTACCCAATCCCCAAAAGCTGCTTGGAATTGTAATGCTGTTGAATTTGAAATAGCTGTTTTGTATTGTACACCTACATTCGCACCATCATAACCATCAAAAACAACACCAATAGCTGATTTGTACGGAGTTTGTGCTTTAGCTTCTTGAGCTGTTAATGCTAAGACTGCGGCTGCAGCGAAAGAAAGTATATACTTTTTCATATGGATATTATTTTAGTTAATATTTCGAATTTAATTATTTTTTTAATCTGAAATAAGCAAAGCAAATAGCTTGCCAAAAATGGGTAACCCTAAATGTTATTTCTGTAGTAGTTACATATTATAGTACAACTACAACTAACTGGTCCAAATTGTTTAGAATGATTTCAGATCTATTAAATTTTCGTTAAATAGTTGACAGTAATAAAAATAAATTTTATATTCCGGATTTTTTTGTTAATTTTGTCCGGCAAATAAGAACCTCAATAACATATTTGCCATGCAATTAGATCCACAAAAATTCGTAGCAGAAGGTCTTACCTACGACGATGTATTATTAATCCCAGCTTATTCTGATATATTACCTCGTGACGTAGATACCAGTACTTTCTTAACAAAAAAAATCAAATTGAATATTCCATTGGTCTCTGCGGCTATGGATACGGTTACGGGCGCTGATTTAGCTATTGCAATTGCACAAGCTGGCGGTATCGGTATGTTACATAAAAATATGACCATTGCTGAGCAAGCAGCGGAAGTACGTAAAGTGAAACGTTCCGAAAGTGGTATGATTCAAGATCCTGTAACCTTAGTAGCTGATGCTACTGTAGGTGATGCTTTTAAGATTATGCGTGATCACAAGATTGGGGGTATTCCAATTGTTGATGAACAAGGTAAATTGGTAGGTATCGTAACGAACCGCGATCTGCGTTTTCAAAAAGTAATGTCCCGTCCCATTAAAGACTTAATGACCAAAGATAACCTGGTGGTTGCTCCTGAAGGTACAGACTTACTGCAAGCCGAAGAAATTCTACAAAATTATAAAATTGAAAAGCTTCCTGTCGTAAATAATGACGGTATCCTAAAAGGCTTAATTACATTCAAAGATATTCAGAAATATAGACACTATCCGAATGCGGCTAAAGATTCTCATGGCCGTCTCTTGGTGGGTGCTGCTTTAGGAGTAACTGCTGATACCATCGAGCGTTTAGATGCTTTAGTAAAGGCTGGTGTTGACGTGGTAACCATCGATACAGCACACGGTCATTCTAAAGGTGTTATTGACAAGTTGAAATTAGTGAAGCAGCATTATCCAGATCTGCAGGTTATTATCGGTAACATCGCTACGGGTGCAGCAGCTTTAGCATTAGCTGAAGCAGGTGCTGATGCGGTAAAAGTAGGAATCGGTCCTGGATCTATCTGTACCACACGTATTATTGCTGGGGTAGGAGTTCCACAATTGTATGCTGTATATGAGGTTTCTAAAGCTTTAAAAGGCACCGGAATTCCAGTTATTGCTGATGGTGGTATCAAACAAACAGGAGATATCGCAAAAGCCATTGCTGCAGGTGCTGACACCATTATGGCAGGCTCTCTTTTCGCAGGTGTAGAAGAGGCTCCTGGTGAAACAATTATCTACGAAGGACGTAAGTTTAAATCTTACCGCGGTATGGGGTCGATTGAAGCGATGGAAAAAGGGTCTAAAGACCGTTACTTCCAAGATGTTGAAGCTGATATCAAGAAATTAGTTCCTGAAGGAATTGTAGGACGTGTTCCTTACAAAGGTACTTTAGCTGAGGTTGTATACCAGTATATCGGCGGTTTACGCGCTTCGATGGGCTACTGTGGTGCTGCAACAATTGCGAAGCTACAGCAAGCACAATTTGTCCGTATTACAGGAGCAGGTTTACGTGAATCTCACCCACATAATATTTCCATTACTAAAGAAGCTCCAAACTACAACAGTAGAGGATAATCGCTAAGGATTAAGGAAAATACAAAGCATAACTTAAATGGGGTATAATCAGTAGATTATACCCCATTTTTAATTGTCTTTTAGCGAATTTGCTTTACTGCTTATCTTTAAATAAGAGCTTCCGCTTTATCTTGCTGAGGAACTCATGCGTAATCCCGATATAAGAGGCAATATGCTGCTGAGTCAACCTATTTACTAAGGTTGGATATTTCTCTTTGAAATCTAAATAACGCTGGTCAGCATGACTGTTTAAGGAGGCTAGCAGCCTTTTCTGAAGGGCTGCAAAGGCTTTCTGTGTCATCACTCGAAAGAGCTTTTCTACCATTGGTAAAGTCACAAATAGGCGCTGTTTTTCTTCGTATGAAATACTTAGTATCGTAGAATCTTCAAGCGCTTCAATATAGAATTCTGTAGGAATCTGATTGGTAAAACTAGCGATATCCGTTACCCACCAATTTTCAACCGCAAAATATAAAATATTTTCCGCTCCTTTTTCATCTAGATAAAACACGCGAAAGCAACCTTTCACAACAAAAGCTTCAAATTTGCAAACTTCGCCGGCATTTAATATAAATTTCTTCTTGGGAATATGGTGTCGTTGGAAAGACCTGCTAAAAGTCGCAAATTCTTCCTTATTGAATTTAAGATGCTTCTCCATTGAAGCTTGAAGAATTTCATAGTCTTTATGCATATATTAACTTTATTTCATTAAAATTAATTAAAATTAATTAAAGTAAAGGTGTCTACAGCTGTTATATTTTAAAGTTTTCAGGAAAAAGCTGTGTCGCTTGGATACTAAGTTTTTATAAATATTATCAAAAAAGTAAGGTAACGATATAGTAATGGTGCTTATTGCTATGCTTTTCAACCTGTTTTCATTCGCTCATCGCAAATTCAAAAAAATGAGTAAGAAATTATATTCAGCTTTCATAAAACTAAACTTTAAAAATAGAAATCCCAATTGGGATTTATTGGGATTAGAAAATTTAGATGAAGTTTCTAATTTACCTTCTGTTCAATGGAAAGTAATGCATCTAAAAAATATGGATATTCTAAAGCATACAAAAGCGCTGAATAAATTGATGACAGTTTTATATCCTATATATTAAATTATCAGATTTTTAAACGAAAAAAGAGGCTGCCTTTTTGAGACAGCCTCTTTTTTTATTTGCTACCGTTTACTTTTACGATATGAATACTCTTGTATAAATTTCCATCAAAATGGGGTGCTTCCAGGGATAAACTTGTCGGATAAGGTTGCGTCTTATCAAAAAAGTAAATCGTCGTCGAGCTGCCATAATCATTGACGGGAAATAAGTCGGCTGCAGCTTGATAATTGGCATTTTGAGGATCACCTACCGTAACGGCATAGATCCGAATAATACCCCCTTTATTCTGCTCATTGCGAATAAATGCAGCTTCCTTAAATTCTCCAGGGATATCTTCCACACTTTTCTGCGTGAAGGAGTCTTTGAGCATAAAGAAAACCAAACATACTAAAGGGATCAGCAGCAAAAGTGCCTTTTTACTTTTTAACATATAATTATTATACTATAATTTGAATACCTAACAGTTTATAAAACTCTTTAAGTATTGCTTGATGACCTGGCCATGCAGGGGAGGTAACTAAGTTTCCATCGACTACCGCTTGATCTGCAGGGATATTCTTCCAGGTGCCACCAGCCAGTTCAATATCGGGTCCAACAGCGACATAGGCTGTCAGGGTGCGTCCTTCCAACACTTTGGCAGCTGTAAGTACCTGTATTCCGTGGCAAATGGCTGCTACGGGCTTATTCGCATCAAAGAATGATTTTGTAATTTCCAAAACACGCTTATTTAACCGAATATACTCCGCTGATCGTCCACCAGCAATATATAGGCCTGCATAGTCGGCTACATTAATAGCGTCAAAATCCTTATTGATGGCGAAGTTATGCCCTCTTAATTCTTTATACGTTTGATCGCCTGTGAAATCATGCACTGCCGTAGGGACAACATCCCCAGCTTTTCTATCTGGCGCTACTGCGTCAACCTCAATTCCGATCGCTCCCATTGCTTGAAAGGGAACCATTGCCTCATAGTCTTCGACATAATCGCCTACAAGTAATAACACTTTTTTAGCCATAATTCTATAGTTTATATAGTTACAAGATACAAATTTTTGTTGCACCTTCTTTTTATAAACTGCTGAATTATAATTTTATTACTTTTAAATTATGCTTGTTCAAATAATTCTTTTAAACTACGTTTCGTTTTACGAACCTTCGCCTCTAACTCAGCACGCATATTCATATTTATCACTCCTTTTCCTTCTTCGAAATTGTCCTTAAAACTTGGTAAAGAGAAGGAATCTAATACATTCGCGCCATCCCAGGTAATTCGATTTACCGCAGTATTTAATACCGTTGCTGCGCCCATTGCGCCCGGAGAAGTCGCTAATAAAAATACGGGCTTGCTGTTGAATAGTTTTCGCCCTGGAATGCGCGATACCCAGTCGATAATATTTTTGTAGGCTGCGCAATAACTCCCATTGTGCTCAGCTAAGGAAATTAAGAGAAAATCTGCACAGTCAATTTTCGTAGCAAAATCTTTGGCCGCTTGTGGGATGCCTTCTGAAAGCTCACGATCGATGGAAAATAAGGGCATCTCATAATCGTTCAGATCTAAAATTTCAATGACATCCTCAGGCTCTTTATAATACTTGGATACTGAAGTAACAAATTTCTTGTTGATAGACTGCGAACTATTGCTCGCCGCGAAAGCTAAAATATTCATCCTGTAAATTGTTTTATTTTGATGTTCAAACTTATAATTTTTAAAAGACATTCTTGTCAACGGATTGTAGAAAATGCATTAAAAACGCTCATGCATACCTATAAATCCGGTTAATCCACCGGTATGAATAAGTAGGATGCGGGATCCTGCGGGAAAATAGCCCTGCTGCGCGAGATCTTCAACGGCATAACAGAGTTTTCCCGTATACGTAGGCTCTATAAGAATCCCTGTATCGGCCACGAAATCTTTAATAAATGTTAGTAGGGCAGGTTTCGTACGCGCATAGCCCCCAAAATGGTAGTCAACATGTAGGGTGACATCCTTTGCTGAGGGAGCAAGCTTCTGAACCTCCATTTGGATAAATTCCCCTCCCTTCAATACGGGGATAACATGAATCTGGGTGGTCAGTAAACTATTTTCCACTCCTAAAGCCAAGCCCGCCGCAGTGGTTCCTGTGCCTGCAGCGCAGAAAATATAATCGTACTTCTCCGTAAGCTCTGCAATTAACTCGCTACAGCCAAGGGCCCCTAAAGCACCGTAGCCTCCTTCATCGATAAAATAGCTGCTCTCGGTTGCATAGCGCCTGTAGAGCGCCTCCTTGTCTTTGTAATCTTCCCGAGAGACAAAAATTAGCTGCATACCATAGACTTTGCATAAGGATAGTACAGGATTGGACACTTCCTCCCCACGTATAATGGCGGTCGCTTGGAAGTTGAATTTTGCCGCTGCCGCAGCTGTAGCAAGGATATGATTGGACCATGCCCCACCAAAGGTGATCAGCGCCGTCTTTCCTTCTGCCTCAGCGGCCAGCAATTGATGCTTTAATTTACGCCACTTGTTACCCGAGATATAAGGATGTATTAAGTCATCCCGCTTAAAATACACTGATAAGCCCGCCTCAGCAAAGCTTGCACGGTAAATTTGTTCCTCAGGACTATAAAAATCAAAAGATTGCATACACTTTATTCGCAAATTTAGTGGAATTTCTCTGAATAACCGTAATTTTGTATAATGGCTGAAAATATAGAATTGCTAGAGCAAGACGAAAAAGAATTATTTGAACATTTACGCATAGAAGTAGATAAGGGACAAGCCTTATTACGTATTGATAAATTTTTAATGAACCGGGTAGAAAATGCTTCCCGAAATAAAATACAAAATGCCATCGATACAGGATCTGTATTGGTGAACGGCAATGAGGTGAAATCTTCCTACCGTGTGCGCCCCCTAGACATTATTACCGTCGTATTACCTGACCCTCCGCGAGATACTGAAGTATATCCTGAAGATATTCCGTTGAATATTGTCTTTGAAGATGATGACATATTAATTGTTAATAAAGTTGCCGGCATGGTGGTTCACCCAGGTTTCAATAACTATACGGGAACCTTAGTAAACGCCTTAACGTTCCACTTAAATCAGCTGCCAACGATGCCCGGTAACACGGGAAGACCCGGATTAGTACACCGTATTGATAAGGATACCTCAGGCTTATTGGTGATTGCAAAGTCTGAATATGCAATGACACATTTAGCAAAGCAGTTTTACGACCACAGTATACACCGTAAGTATGTAGCCTTAGTATGGGGAGACCTCCGAGAAGATGGCACCATCACGGGATATATTGGGCGACATCTGAAAGATCGTCGTATTATGGATATGTACGATGCTCCGGAAAATGGACGCTGGTCCGTAACGCACTATAAAATTATTGAGCGTTTAGGGTATGTAACCTTAGTGGAGTGTGAACTAGAAACTGGGCGTACGCATCAGATTCGTACGCATTTCCAATCGATAGGTCATCCCTTATTTAACGATGCTGCTTATGGTGGGGAGAAAATAAAAAAAGGTACGGTATTCACGAAGTACAAACAATTCGTAGATAATTGTTTTCAATTATTACCAAGACAGGCGCTGCATGCTAAAAGTTTAGGTTTTATTCACCCACGTACAAAAGAATTAGTATCTTTCGAAGTGCCTATGCCTGAGGATTTCCGTCAAGGTCTAGAAAAATGGCGCGCGTATTCAAATACATTTTCAACACATAACGAATAATAGTTTAAAGCTACTTATGCCAGTTACATTGATCAATTTTAATGGAAATTTAATTACGGAGGAGCAACCTTTCGTAAGCGTCGAAAATAGAGCTTTCCGCTATGGCGACGGCTTATTTGAAACCATGCTCTGGAAAGATGGAGACCTGCGTTTCCTAAATTTCCATGTCGAGCGTTTGCAGAAAGGCATGGAAATGCTGCATATGGATGATATTAATATCTTCGATGAATTTTTTATTAGAACACGTGCCGAGGAGTTAATTCGTAAGAATAATATGCTGGGACAGCAAGTGCGTGTCCGTTTGATCGTATTTCGTTCTGGCGGAGGGATGTACAGTCCTCTGACTAACAAACCTTCGTTTGTCATGCATGTCTCCCGTATGGAAAGTAACTTACGGGATAAAAAAGTAGGCTTAATTGTGGATCTATACGCTGAATATCGAAAACCCTATTCTGCTTTAGCACAAATAAAATCCGCAAATGCTTTGATCTATGTGATGGCAGGAATTTATAAGAAGAAGTTTGCCTATGATGATGTACTTCTGTTAAATCAAGATGGCTATCTATGTGAATCTCTAAATTCGAATATCTTTATTTATTTTGAGAAGAATTTATATACCCCAGCTTTATCTGAAGGATGTATCGAAGGCGTCATGCGTAGGGTGGTCATCGATATGGCACGTGATGAGGGTATCGAAGTAATCGAAGCACAGATTTCCAAAGAAATTATGAAAAAGGCTGATGAGATATTCTGTACGAATGCTACACAAGGCGTTCAATGGGTTATGGGCTATAAACAGAAAAGATATTTCAATAAAATATCCCGTATTCTTCAGGAAAAATTGTTGACCTGGAATTACGACCCCACGGATCAGGATGCATAAAAATAATACCATAAAAAAAGAGACTTCAAAAGTCTCTTTTTTTATGGTATTATTTCGTGTTAACTGCGTTTTCGCGTCAGTCTATAACTAACATATAGCAGCAACATCCAAATAGGTATCAATTCCACAGATACTCTCATGCCTGTCAACCAAAGCATGCCTAAGACCCCAATTAGGAAGACTAAGCATATATAGTTGGAAAGAGGGAAGATAAAGGATGGAAACTTCGTTTTAATAGCCGCCTTATCTTTGTTTTTCCTGAAAAATAGATGTGTGATAGAGATCATCACCCAATTAATAATTAAGGAAGATACAACCAGTGACATTAATATTCCCAAAGCCTTTTCAGGAATTATCTTATTGACAACAATACAGATTGCCGCAAAAATAGCCGATATTAAAATCGCCATAATGGGAACATGGTTTTTATTTAACTTCTTTAAGAAGCTAGGCGCATTTCCTTGTTCTGCTAAGCCATATAACATGCGGCTATTGGAATAAACAGAGGAGTTGTATACTGAAAGCGCTGCTGTCAATACAATAATATTAAGGGCGTTAGCGATTAACTTATTGAAGGATACATGCTGTCCGAAGATGTCGAAATTTAAGCCTCCCAAGCTATCGAAGACCATAACGAAAGGCGAGGTTTCTGCCGTAATATTACGCCATGGTGAAAGGGAGAATAAGATCACTAATGCGCCAACATAAAAGATAAGTATACGGTAGATAACTTGATTCGTCGCTTTGGGGATATTCTTCTCCGGATTCTCGGCTTCAGCAGCCGTAATTCCCACTAACTCTAAGCCTCCAAATGAAAACATAATTAAAGAGAGTGCCGCGAGGAGTCCTTGATAATTTCCTTCAGCATCTTTGGAAAGCCACCCTTTAGGGAAAAAACCGCCATCATTTACTAAATTCTGTACCGTAGCTCCTTCACCGGCAGTACCGGAAACTAAGAGATAGGCGCCAAATATAATCATGGCAATAATAGCGACAACTTTTATTATGGAAAACCAAAATTCGGCTTCTCCATACACTTTAACGGAGGCCAAGTTGAGGGCATTAATCACAAAAAAGAAAAATAGGGAAGAGGTCCATAGCGGTATCTCTGGCCACCAAAACTGAACATATACACCAATAGCAGTCAGCTCTGACATACTTACTAAGACATAGAGTACCCAGTAATTCCAGCCGGAGGCATAGCCTGCAAATGGTCCCCAATATTTATGGGCAAAGAAGGAAAAACTTCCCGAGACAGGCTCTTCAACAACCATTTCCCCTAATTGACGCATTATAAAAAAGGCGATAATACCTGCTATGGCGTAGCCTAATATCACAGAGGGACCTGCTAAGATCGCTGCTTGACCAATACCTAGGAATAAACCTGTACCAATGGCGCCTCCTAAAGCGATCAGCTGAATATGTCTATTTTGTAGGCCTCTTTTGAGTTCTTTCGAATCGTTGTTGTTCTGATCCACGTTGATTTATTTATTTTTTCTGACTCGTATTGCAATTTGTTAAGGGCGCACATCCACATCCTTTTCCACAGGAGCTATTTCCTTTCAGGGATTTTTTCCCTTGTTTTACTAAGTAGGTAATCGCCAGAAGGACGATAATACCAACAAGGACATACTGTATTGTCAAATTTTCCATAACGCTTATTTTAAAAGCTGGTAGGCGACAAAGGCTGCAAAGTAAGCAAGTCCTGTCATAAAACCAGTTTGTATTAAAGTCCATTTCCAAGAGCCAGTCTCTTTTTTAACAATCGCTATGGTACTCATACATTGCATTGCAAACGCATAGAACAACAGCAGGGATATTCCGGAAGCAAAATTATAGGCTGGAAGACCCGTATTTTTATTAATTTCACTTCGCATGCGTGAGAGCACCGTAGCTTTTTGGCTTTCTTCTTCAATATCTACATCGTCCCCTAAACTGTACACTGTGGCCATGGTACCTACAAAGACCTCGCGTGCTGCGAAGGAAGCAATTAATCCGATACCCATTTTCCAATCATAACCCAATGGTTTTACTACGGGTTCAATAGCCATACCTATATAGCCTAAGTAGGAATGCTCAACCTTATAGGAGGTAATTTCTTTACTAAGTTCCTCTTCGGAGAGTGTCGGGTACTCCGCTTTTATAAGCTCCTCGGCGTTATTAAACTTCTCTCCAGGACCAAAGCTCCCTAAGACCCATAGAACAATGGATATGGAAAGAATAATTTTACCGGCATCGATTACGAAGCCTGAAGTCTTATCCCAAACATTCAATAGGACGTTCTTCCAATCGGGTAGTTTATAGGTGGGTAGTTCAAATATTAAAAACGATTTATGGGTATTCTTAATAATTTTATTTAAGATCCATGCGGAGCATAAGGCGGCAACAATGCCTAGAATATATAAGCCGAATAGCGTCATCCCCTGTAAGCCTATACCCCATACTGTCGTATCGGGTATCACGAGCCCAATTAATACAATGTAAATTGGGAGTCTTGCTGAGCAGGTCATAAATGGCGTAACGAGCATGGTCACCAACCGTTCCTTAGCATTTTCAATGTTTCGTGCTGACATCACTGCCGGCACAGCACAGGCCACGCTAGACATTAATGGAATGACGGATTTCCCATTCAATCCAAAGGGTCTTAACCAACGGTCCATTAGAAATACCACCCGACTCATATAGCCTATTTCCTCCATCAGGGAGATAAATAGAAATAAAATAACAATTTGAGGGATAAAGATCACAATTCCACCGATACCTGCTACCACACCATCGGTCAAAAGATTAACAAGGGGACCTTCTGGTAGGCGTGTATGAATTTCGCTCACTAGGTAGCCGAAGAACTCATCGATAGCATCCATAAAGGGGCCAGACCATGTGTAAATAGCTTGGAATATAAAAAATAGCAGTCCAAAGAAGAGTACATACCCAAAAACGGGGTGTAACAAAATCTTATCGATGGCATGCGTAGGATCCCCTTTGGAAGAGTCAGCTTGTGTACGAACGATGGAATCATCCATGCTCAGCCGCTTATTCCTTGCTAGGGATTCCGCTTTTTGAAGGGCTTGTGTCGTGAGCTTATGCGTTTCACGAATGCGCGCTAAAGCGTTGTTCTTTTCAGCACTAATAAATGAAATATGCTCCTGTGCTAGAAACTGCCAGGTTGCATATTCTGTATGTAAAGGGAAGAGTGATTTAGCTTCTTCTAGGGCTTTATTAAAAGCAGTAGGAACAGCAAAATCCCCGATGTATAAAGGCGGTTTTTCATCAAAGGCGGCGATCAACTGCTCGAGCCCTTCTCCCGTACGGGCATTGGTTTGAAAAATCTTAGTATTTAACTTTTTCGCTAATTTATCGAAGTCTATAACAAGGCCTTTCTTTTCGACCTCGTCTATCATATTGACCACAAAGATTGCAGGAATACCTATTTCTCGTGCTTGCTGATAAAGGATAATGGAACGATTAAGCTGTGCAGGGTCGGCTACGACAACGACTAAATTTGGGTAGTCTGTATGGTTGGAGTCGGCAAGAATATTAAAGACAACCTGCTCATCTAAGGAGTTCGGGTAGAGGGTGTAGGTTCCCGGAAGATCGACAATGCGGTAGGTCTTAGCACCTTTGGTTAACTTTCCTTCACGTTTGTCAACGGTGATTCCAGGGTAATTTCCGACTTTCTGATTTAGATTTGTAAGTCGGTTAAATAAAGATGTCTTACCTACATTGGGATTACCCAGTAAGGCAATTATAGGATTATTCATTAGATGGTATCAATAAGTATAACTTCGGCTTCTGACTTTCGAATAGCAATTAAGGCATTGTTATGCACTATGCGAATCCCAATAGGCCCGTTGAAAGGAGCTTTATATTTCACTTCAATTTCAGTGCCTGGAATAAAGCCAAGCTCAAAAAATTTAGCGGGTATCTCTGTAGACAAATATTCTAATATATAGGCTTTTTCACCAATCTTTAATTTGTCCAAGCTTATATTGCTTTGCATATCGTATATATATTCTTATATTTATAATCTTCCAAAGTTACTACATTTTGTGGATTTAGAATCAATCTAATGTCATTCATTTGTATTTATCAGGAAGATTTAATTCAAGATCTAAAATTTATGAAAATTGAAGATGCCGTAAAAGTCACTAAGTTCAAGAACGAGTGGCATAGAGCTACCGTGAATTTGGTTTACACAACAAACTGGATTAATCTCACCTTGGAAAAGCGAGCCTCCCGTCATCAGATTACATTGCAGCAGTTTAATGTTTTGCGTATTCTACGTGGGCAGTATCCAAATCCAGCAACGAATAACTTACTGAAAGAGCGTATGTTAACCAATACGCCTGATATATCGCGCCTAATTGATCGGCTGGTTACAAAAGGACATGTCTCACGCTGTAAGTCAGATGGTGATAAGCGCGCGGTAGATCTTTTGATTACCGAGGAAGGGTTGAAAATCCTTGAAGATTTGGATAGTGAGATGCTAATGGCTGATATTCTTCCGAAAAATATTACGGAAAAAGATTGTAAGCTACTTTCCGATTTACTAGATAAATTTCGCGGATAGTAGCTTTACCAATACCTTTTTCTATCGATTAATGTGCGTGGTCATGGTGTTCAACATCATGACCATTTTCATGATTATGCGGATGCTTTGAATGATCATGTCCATCAAACAGGAAATTTAAAAGCGAGATAGCAACGCCAATAAATACGGCGATCATCTTTCTCTTATTAAATTTATGGTGATCTGCAGATCCCGACTCAAATAAGATCGTCGTGGAGATATGTAGGAAAATACCTATCACAATCGCCATTATCTTATCGAAATACTGCTGTATATTTCCTATTTCACCCGTGCTTATCGCTTTGCTTAGTAGAAATCCTAGTGGAGTCATCGCTGCAAATATCGCTAAAATAGTGATAATTCGCTGTTTGCTCAGGGTGGTCACGATAAGTAAGCTTCCCAAGGCAAAAGCTGCAGGAATATGATGAATAGCGATTCCAAATACCAACTCCGTTTGGTGTGTAGCGGCTAAAGGCATCCCTTCTAAAAAGGCGTGAAGACATAAACTTACCATCACTCCTAGTGGAAACCGGTGGTGGTTGTGGTCATCATGATGAATATGGCCGTGCTCTATTCCTTGGGAGAATTGCTCCAATACCAGCTGAAAAAGAAAGCCTCCAAGCACATAGATACCGATCGTAGATAAGTCTGAACTATTTCCGGCATAGACATGTGGAATAAGATGCAGTACGGTAATTCCAAATAAGTAGGCTCCGGAAAAGGAGAGTATAAGCTTCAGTAAATCGGTGTTATTCCGTTTCACAAAGAAGACTGATATTCCAGCAGCTAGCGCTGAAATAAATAAGATGCTTACTAAAATATATGCGTTCATTAGACTTCTTCGCTATCTTTAAAAAATTGTGGTTGTATAACTTTAAATAGGTTACCCATAGAAAATCCGATAAGACTCCCTAGCAGGGCGCCACCGACAATATCAAAGGGGTAGTGAACGCCGACATATATTTGTGAAAAGGATACCAATGCCGCCCAAGTAATTCCTAACCAGAGTGCATGTTTCCATTTACGACGAAATAGCACAATCCAAAATAAAGCTAAGGCAAAGTGATTCGTAGCATGGGAGGAGGTAAAGCTAAATCCTGAACCACAGCGTACACGTATATTAACATTTTCCTTAAACTCAATATCATTACATGGACGTACACGCTTCACCGACTTTTTAATAAGCGTGGAAGAGGAGAAGTCAGCAATTGCAAAAGTTCCTAAGGTCATCGCTACGATTATAATTCCTGTCTTACCATATGTTTTTATAAAAAAAATGATAAGAAATAAATAGAGTGGAGACCAGGTGTAGGGGTTTCTTAATACTGGCAGCAGCCAGTCGAAAACTGGATTACTTAGCCCTTGATTAATAGCCAAAAAAATGTCTTTATCTAAATTGATAATATGTTCTAACATGGTAAATTTTTTGATAACCTAGTTTTGTCGTATTCTTTTCTAAAAAACGAAAATACTAAAATTATTAAACCTTCGTGCATAGTTCTTTTAAAAGAAACATTGTTGCAACAAAGCTAACTTATTTCATGTGTAAAAAGAAATAAAAATTATTATTTATATGATTAATAAACTAAATTTACAGCATAACAATTACTTATTGATAATGACTTTAATTAAATCTATATCCGGTATTCGCGGAACGATTGGTGGTCGTGCAGGAGAAGCGCTGACGCCTATTGATATTGTGAAATTCACAGCAGCATTCGCTAAATTGATGACTGCGGAAAGTGAAAACAAAAAGATTGTAGTTGGTCGTGATGCCCGTATTTCTGGGGAGATGGTCAGTAATTTAGTAATCGGTACGCTGCAATCTGTAGGTGTAGACGTAATAGATCTAGGTCTTTCGACGACGCCAACGGTGGAAATCGCTGTTCCCTTAGAGCAGGCTGCAGGAGGAATTATTCTGACCGCATCGCATAACCCTGCGCAATGGAATGCACTGAAATTATTGAATCATAAAGGTGAATTTATAAATGATATCCAAGGGCAGGAAGTATTGGCTTTGGGTGAAAGTTTAGATTTCGACTTTTCAGAAGTGTACGACCTTGGAAAGGTGACCAAAAATACCGCGTATGAGCAAAAGCATATAGAGCATGTCTTAGCACTAGATCTTGTCGATGTAGCGGCTATTAAGGCGGCAAACTTCCGCGTGGCTGTAGATGCTGTAAATAGTACAGGTGGAACATTTATTCCTTCACTATTGACGGCTTTAGGTGTGGAGACAATTTTCAAAATTCACTGTACGCCAAATGGGGATTTCCCACATAACCCGGAGCCGCTAAAAGAGCACCTTACGGATCTTTCTGCTGCTGTCATAGCAAATAAAGCGGATTTAGGTATCGCTGTAGACCCTGATGTCGATAGACTTGTATTTATGATGGAAGATGGGGATCTATTTGGCGAAGAATATACGTTAGTCGCTGTCGCAGATTATATCTTAAAAAATACACCTGGAAACACCGTTTCCAACTTATCTTCTACACGTGCGCTACGGGATGTAACCCTCAAAAATGGTGGTCAGTATTTTGCTGCTGCTGTAGGTGAGGTGAATGTCGTTACCAAAATGAAAGCTGAGCATGCTGTTATCGGTGGTGAAGGTAATGGCGGTATTATTTATCCTGCTTCTCATTACGGACGTGACTCCCTCGTAGGGGTAGCACTTTTCTTAACGCATCTTGCAAAAGAGAAAAAGAAAGTCTCTGAGATCCGTGCGGAGTTGCCTCAGTACTTTATGTCTAAAAATAAAATTACGCTGACACCAACCCTAGATATCGATGATCTATTGGCGAAAATGCAAGCGAAGTATGCGCATGAAAATCATACGACGATTGACGGCTTGAAAATAGATTTTGAAAATGAATGGGTTCATTTACGTAAATCAAATACAGAGCCTATTATCCGTATTTATTCGGAGGGGCCTACGCCTGAAGCTGCTGAAGCAATCGCTCAAAAAATTATTTCAGAAATTGAAGCTATTATTAAATAAGGGTTTCAGTATTAAATAGGTTGGCACAAGGGTACTTTTCCAACCACCAACAAAAGGATCGTAGTAACGTTGTTTACTACGGTCCTTTTTTTATTAATAATAACTTCATCTGTATAAGTAGGTTGAGGTAATATATGACGCTTATTTTTAGGGAATTATTAATCCTTAACTATGATGAGAACGTTACTTCTACATGTATTACTATTTATCTTTATTCCCGTTAGCCTTTTCGCGCAGACAACGCAGGCGAGCATCTATGGCCGCGTTGTAGACAACCAAGGGAAGATTCTTCCTGGGGCTACGGTACAACTGCGCAATGAGTCTACGGGATTTACCACGAAAACCTCAACTTCTCAAAAAGGAGAATATTCCTTCCAAGAGCTCCCTTTGGGTGGGCCTTATCAAGTGCATGTGCTTTATGTAGGTCTTGGTGAGCAGCTCTTAAAGGGCTACACATTAAATCAAGGCGACGGTATCCGTGTCGATGTGCAGCTCTTTGAGCGTAGTCAGCAGCTAGATGTTGTGACTATTACGGCCGGAGGGATGAAGAATAAAATCGAGAATCTGGGTGCTGCGACGGCCATCTCCGCGAAGGAGATGACCACCCTTCCTGTGAATGGAAGAAACTTCACTTCGCTTATGGAGCTTTCTCCATTAAGTTCTGGCGGCGGAAGTCTTGCGGGGCAATTGGGGTCTTCAACAAATTATACCATTGATGGTATGAGCGCAAAAAATCCCACCTCAGCAGGTGCAACCACAAGTCGCTCCGGAGCGCCATATTCCATCTCCATGGAGGCTGTTCGTGAGTTTAAGGTTGTCACCAATCAATATGATGTAACCTTCGGTAGAGCAGGTGGCGGTACGGTCTCTGCGGTTACAAAGTCCGGAACAAATACACTAAGTGGTTCTGCTTGGAACTATATGCGTGCAGACTGGCTTTCTAGCCCCTATAATATTGCTGGAGGAAAACGAAAGAATGAATTTTCTACCAATCAGTATGGCTTCACCTTAGGAGGCCCTATTATCAAGGATAAAGTACACTTCTTTGTAGCTTGGGATCATCAGCGTGATGCGCGTCCTTTAATTATTGCGGATATCCAATCGGCAGCAGATGAGGCACGCTTTAATATTACGAATGCTACATTGGACAATTTAGTAGGAATAGCACAGTCTAATTACGGCATGGCTGGGGGGGCGCAGTATGGTTCATTTCCCAAAAAACGAAATTCTGATGCCGCTTTTGCCCGTATTGATTGGCAGATCAATGAACGCAATCTATTGACCATTAGAAATAATTACACCAATGATCGCAACAACCTAGGCTTGGAGGACAATACCCGTATCAACCTCTATGAGTCTTATGCGAATGATAAGAATATTGACAATAGCTTGCTTGCTACGCTACGTACATCAATCTCTCCAAAGCTAACAAATGAGCTGAAGGTTCAACATCTTTACACCTATCAGTTAAGTAGTCCTGGGGATCAGCTTCCTGCGGCCAATATTCCGCGTGCCATCATCAATGGGGTTACCTCCACCGTGGGGGCGAGTAATCTAGCTACCAATGTGCAGTTTGGGGGACATCGCTTTGCGCAGGAGGGCTTTACCAATAATGTGCTGCAGTTGGTAAATAACCTGTACTATAACACTGAGAAGGTTAAATATGTCTTTGGGGTTGATGTTATGCATACAAAGGCTAAATCTTTATATGGGTCAGAGGTGAATGGTCGATTTACCTTTGGCGCCAGTCAGCAGTACAGCGCATTGGAAAATTTAGCCGCACAGCGTGCGCAGACATTCTACCGTGAAGTACCCTTAGTCGCTGACCCGACAGTGCATGCTTCTATTGTCAATGCAGGCCTTTATGGTCAACTGCAAACTAACCTGGCAAAAGGGTTAGAGATGACTGCAGGCTTGCGCTTAGATTATGGCTTCTACCCAAAATCTCCGCTGAATCAAGACTTATTAGATGCCTTAGGTGTACGCACAGACTACCGCTTACAGTCTTTTGTGGTACAACCCCGCGTGCAGTTTACCTGGAATGTAAATGATAAGCACAAAGATTTTATCCGCTTTGGAGCAGGCGTTTTTGCATCGGATATTAATAATTATATGACGATTAACAACCTGACATTTGATGGAAAGCATTTTGCTACTGTGGATGTTCGTGGCGCTGATGTTCCAAAACCAGATTTCTTAGCTTACCGCAAAGATCCCAACAGCATTCCTACACTTGCTGCGCATCAGGTGCCTACCATAAATACCTATGCTGAAGATGCTAAAATCCCTGTTATCTATAAGGCAAATCTTTCCTACAGCCACTTTTTTACGAACAAATTTCGCGTAGGCATTGCTGGTTATATGACTTTAGCACGCAACAACTATATGTATGAGGACCGTAATATGGTGGCAGACCCTTTCTTCCGCTTGGCGAATGAGGGGCAGCGTGGGGTGTATGTGCCTGTAGATGCTATTGTCGATGGTGTTGCTGATTGGAAGGCGGGACGTATTTCAGAAAAATTCGGCCGTGTGCTGACGCTTAATTCTAAGGGAAAACTTAATCAGTTTGCCGTCGTCCTCGATGCTTCCTACCAGTATTATAAAGATGGTGTTATTACAGCGAGTTACACCTGGAATGATGCGCGTGATAATACATCGTTTAATGGGAATGTCGCCAACTCTGCCACCCTTTCCTTGGCAGTAAAAGATGACCCTAGAGATCTTTCAACGATGAGTTACTCGAATGGTCAGTTTCGCAATAAAGTAGTCTTCTTTGGGACGCTTCCAAGCTTCTATGGTGTGCAAGTAGGGTTACGCTATACAGGTATTGGAGGTACACGCTACAGCCTACTTTCCGGGGGCAATACGAATGGTGATTTTGTGGCTGGCAATAACGACCTTGCATTTATCTTCGATTCCAATGCTGCGAGTACACCTGATGCGTTAGCTTCTTCCTTAAAAGCCTTATTAGCGAATCCCGAAGCGAGTGAAAGTCTAAAGCGCTATATCCGTCGTTATGAGGGGCAGATTGCGGAGCGAAATGGCGGTATTAATAAGTTTTACGGCATCTTAGATATCCGTGTTGCGAAAAAATTTGCTGTTTACAAAACACATTCTCTTGAGGTTTCAGCGGATATTTTCAACCTCGCTAATCTATTCAATAAAGATTGGGGTACCAACCATTCATTAAGTTCTCAAGCCTTATATGAGCTTGGTGGAGCAGCTGGAGTGCCTCGCTTTGATGCACAGCGTGCACAGTATAATTACCGCTTAAATAACACCGGAATTGCCAATCCTTCAGGAAATCCATATCAGTTCCAATTGGGATTACGCTACGGCTTCTAACGGGGGTTATGTATAGATAAAAGGAGCCATTTCATCAAGAAGTGGCTCCTTTTATTGTTTTAATACATGTTATTTTACGTTTTCTGAGGTGAAGACAATCTCTTGATAGTTGTCTTTTTCATATAGGATACCGATGGTATTTTTCTTCACAAGTACGATGTCTGAGTAGGCTGCATAAGAGCCATGAGGACCTTTGTAATTAGCTGGCGCTTTTGCAATTAATTTGTTGTAATACCAAGTTTTACCTTGATCTTTCGACAGACGTAGGGTGAGGTTATTTCTTAATTCCGTATCTGCAGCATTGATATGTGCTAAGATAAATTTCCCTCCTTTTAACCAAGAAAGTACGGCACCTTGATTAATAGGATCCGGTAAATTCAAATCTCCTTCAGAGCTCACCCACGATTGTCCCCCATCTTCAGAGATGGATATAATGCGCGCTTTAGGCACATATTGTTGGTTTCTCGAAGACATATAAACTTTATTGTTATCAATCTGTGCTGCCATGGATTCATTTGTTCCTGGGAACGGTACTTTTTCGGACAGTTTAAAGGTCTTTCCATGGTCATCAGAATAGAAGGCATGGGCATTCCAGTCTTTATTCTTTGGCTGCGGGTTGCCGGCATTATGATTTGCCGCAACATAGATACGCCCTTTATTTGGGCCTTTTACAAATTGGAAGGCATGACCTGGGGTATTCGCATAGGTGCGCCAATCTTCAGCAAAGTTGTATGCAGGATTTATTTGCGGCTGCTTCGGGCGGTGCGTCTGCGTGGTGATATTCACGGCTTCGGACCAGGTCTTTCCACCATCTGTAGAAGCAACATACCAGTTTTCACGTAAGCCTACACCTTTGCGAACATCCCCTTCATGGTTATTTCCTGTGTTATAGAAAAGGTATATTTTCCCTTTTGGAAATTGAGGGTCTAAAAGGTCTACAACGGGTGCAGGATTCCCCGCTTGGGACTTTTCATAATCTGCAGCAATTAAAAGTTTACCCCATGTCTTTCCGCCATCATTGGAGATTTTATAGACTATATCTACATTTCCAAAATCTCCAGCATGGTCTACACGACCTTCAGAAAAGGCTAATAAATCACCATTTTTAGCTTTTACAATCGCAGGTATACGGTAGCTGGCATAGCCATCTTGTCCCGATTTGAAAACAGTAACTTCTTGGGCAAAGCTCATTAAAGAGCAGGAAACGATACAAAGGCTTAAAAATAATTTTTTCATAGTTTTTAGTTAATTATAGTCATTATAGATTGATAAATTCATTAGTTTTGGCTATTTTTTTCGGTTTCTAGGGGCATAAAACTAAACATCCACTTCATCGGATTCTGCCAGTTTTCACCCGCAAAGGTAGGGGCAGGAATTTTTATAAATACGTTATTCCATCCTTTTTTAACGGCTATTAGTGTGGGTTCGCGAAAACTATACCCTTCATCCAACAGGGGTTTTTCTAAACTCCCTACTAAGCCAGGTTGCTTCCATTTAGGGGGCTGAATAATCTGCCCATTGACCCATAATTTGGATGCCTTATTGTCCCAGGTGCCTTCTTTTGGAGAGTCTGATTCATAGCTTCTAGAAAGATTTTGAAAGCCTATCCAGAAGGGTTGTAAGCCAGCTTTCTCCGACCAAAATCGTCCACGTGCATACCAGGTAGTATGCTCTTGGGGAGCTGCTAGCGCTCCTTTGATAACGTCATTCCACCAGTGACGCAGGATGATCGTACCTCCATATACGGTATCTGAAGCTATGAAAGTCTTATCAAATGGCTTGTCTTCTATTGGAAAATGTTTAGCAGGGTCACCTTCATGGTTATAGGGGCCTATTAATTCCCATGTCAGCTGGCTATGCTTAACGTAAGGAAATGGCAGTTCTTTAAAATAGCGATTTTTGTGATCCAGAAGGCGGCTTTCAAAGGCGGTGAAACTGGCATATTCGGGTGTTCCCTTAGCCGGTAGATTAGCTACCCAATGAGGCAATCCACCACCGCGCCAACTTCGCTCGCCAAAGGCTATCATGCTGGGGTAGATGGCATTCTGTAAAAACATATCCCGGGCTTCTGCTACAGCACGATCTGGCCATGCACAGAGGATGGCACCCAACAGGTTAGAATGTCCGCGATCCGCGGCACCCAGCTGACGGAAGAATAATGTGGTAACGGTCTCTATAGGATCCATATGATTTATATAGAGATGCTTGGAGTCGATATATTTAATGTCGCCCGTTGTAGGGATTACTTGCGGTCCCCCCATCCATTGCTGACGAATGGTGCTAGGGAGAATATTAGATCCTGGATCCCAAGCCATGGTCTTATAACCTAAATCCTCCACAAATTTGGTGATCTCAGGCATAAAATTCTTGTTACGAATCTTTACCTCATCGCCCCCAATATGCAGGTATGGAAGGTTGGGGTAGGTGTCTGTAAATTCCTGAAGTAGTTCTTTAATATAAGCCATACCTGAATCAGACTGCATGTTAACCCCAAAATAACGCTCAAAGGCAGCGCTATGTCCTGGCATATCGATCTCTGGAAGAAGCATAATATGTCGCTCTTGACAGTAGTTTACTAAATCTTTGAATTCTGCTTCACTGTAGAAGTCACCTTTCCATCGCTTCATATTCGAAGCGGCTGTAAGTCCAGGGTGTTTCTTGCTGGCTAGGCGCCAAGCTAAATCTTCTGTAAAGTGGAAATGTAAAACATTGAGTTTATATTGCGCCATCATATCAACCTGCTCCTTAAGAAGTTCCATAGATTGGTAATTTCGCCCTACATCTACCAGGAATCCACGCCATGCAAATGCAGGCTTATCGTGGATCGTACAATAGGGGAGATGCCCATTTGCTAGGACAAACTGCTTTAATGTCTGAAGGCCATAGAAGATACCCTTTGCCTGTGTAGCCTGAATATGTATGCCTTTCTCATTGATAAGTAGCGTATAGCTTTCATCCTCAAGCATTGCTTTAGGGGCTGTTGTATTTTCTGTATTCGCTGGTTTTAGCGATAAGATAAAAGTAGGAATGTCGGTATGCGGTTTCTTTTTTAATGCTTTTTTGTTCTGAATTTTGGAGCTCTGTAATTTTCCCTCCCAGGATGAAATAATGGATTGCGCTAAGGCAAATTCCTTTGCTAAGCTTTTTGGGACTTGGCGCAGGTGGATTCCATTTTCCAGGGATAAGGATGCCTGATGCCATGTTACTTCCGTAGGTAGTGGAATTAAATGCTGTTGAGCATAACCGTTTAAAGTCATGCCTAGAAAAAGCATAATAATCGATAATATAGGAACTTTTAGATGCATGGCTAGTGAATAGGTAGTTTAAATGTTGCAACAGGAACGTTTGTATTTGACTGTAGATTCGCTCTTGTGAAAGGCTCGTAGGCGTATTGGATTTTTGAAAATAGCTTAGGGTTTACATGGATATATAATTTATTGTGCGTGATCTGAACGTTTGTAGGGGTATGTATTTCACCTTTAAAGTCGATGAGCTGTAGGCCTTTAATCGCTTCATTTCTGGTGGTTTCTAATTTTTCACAGTTATTGAAAGTTACGATCAATAGGGAGGGCTCTTGGCTTATGGTTACCGGTTGCGGGGAATTTGCTTGATTTTTTTTGCCGTAGATATGCTGCAGTGCGAGCTTTGCAAGACGCTGTCCTACGGGAATTTTATGGCGTGGGTGTACGTCTGTGGAGTCTCCAAGATCCGTGGAAACAGCTAAGTAGGTTCCTGCAATTTCATTCGTTAGCAGGCGCTGTTGATTCCGGAATTCGGGCCATGAAGGTCTATTTAAGCTGGACAGCTGCACCACAAAAAAAGGGAGCTGCTGCTTAAATGTAGTGCGCCACGACTGTACAAGTGTGCGGAATAGGTGGCTATGTAATGTAATATTATGGGCATTCGACTCCCCTTGGTACCAGAGTACGGCTTTTAGATTTGTCGATAACCAGGGTGTTACGCCTGCTTCGAAGTTATATGCTGGCGCATAGGGGTGCCGTTGGTTGGGGTTTGTTGAAAGGGCGAGGTTCACTGCCGCCCGCTCCCGACAGAATTCTTGGATAAAATCAGATTTTTGCCAATTGTGTATATAGGGGGCTAGCAGATTGTCATCTTCTAGCGTCTTTCGGGGGATCCAAGATTCCGTATTGGAGCCTCCAACGGCTAATTCAATAATACCAATGGGAACTTGTGCTTCCTTTTGCAGTGATTCAGCAAAGGAGTAGGCGATGGCGGAGAAGTTTCCAATATTTGCTGCTGTGGCGCGCTCCCACTGCCCTTGGAAATAGTGGAGGTCGTTAACTTGTGTTAATGTTAGGGAGTCCCAGCGGCTATTTGTTGTTTCCACGATGGCTGTTTCCTTGAAAATACGTATCTGACTTTTTGCTGCTGCCTGCGCAATTAACGTGTCGCTTGCGAGCGCTCCTTTTAGCGGGAAAGCCATATTGGACTGCCCTGAGGCGAGGTATACATCGCCAAAGAGGATATCTTCCAGGATAAGGTCGTTCGCTGAATCCTGCACCTTTAGCGTATAGGGGCCTCCTGCGGGGATGCTAGGTAGATAGATTTCCCAAGACCCTTTGGCTGTAGTCGCTGTTTCCAGCTTCCATTTTCCCAGTGTGAGCTGTATTTTTTCGAACGGCTTAGCGGATCCTGAAATACGGTTTTTTACGCCACGTTGGAGCACCATATGTGCACCTAGGGAGCGGTCGATACGTAGGGATCTTGGTGCTGCTTGCTGTGGGGCGATGGATTGAAAGACCTGCGTAGCGAGGATGCGCGCCCCCTGCTGATTGGGATGTAGGAAATCTGAAAAAAGGTCTATTCTTGCTGCCAAGGGGCTATGGTTGTCGATAAGTGTTGCTCCCTGTGCTTTGGCTATTGCGGGGATCGTTGCTTGCAGCTGGTCAAACCAGTCGCGCGTACCTGAAAGGAATCTGCTATGACCTGAAAAAATTGGGGTAAGGGTGCAAATGAAAACCTCTAAAGCTGGGTTTTCAGCCCTAAATGCGGCAATCAACCGATGGTAGTCTCTTTCAAAATCGCCCTGATAGTTCGGCCAGTTTCTAGGGTCCGTATCATTGAGCCCCAAGGAAACGACGATGATATCCGGTTTGAATGCTAAGGCTTCCTGGTAGCTCGTTGTCTGCGTATAGGGGCGGTGACCTTTATTTAAAAGGGTGGCGCCATTAAAGCCGAAATTCCCTACGAGATACCCTTCGCCCAATAACTTTTGGAGCTGTGCCGGGTAGCTATCATTTGCGAGCCCTATTCCATAGCCCTTGGTGACAGAATCTCCTATACACGCAACACGCTTCTGCGCAAAGCCCGAAAGATAGCACAGCATAAACAATAAACTTAGCAGGTAAGCAGGTAAATATTTCATGATTTTTAGGTAGGAGTGTACTAAGTAAAAGCAAAGATGCTAACTTCTGAAGTTTACTTAATAGCAACTCGATATTTAGGTGAAATAAACAGGCATAAGATAGGTATATTATTGACAGAAATCCAAGTAGTCTTAATGCAAAATATCTCTTATGGAGTAACAATTATATATACAATATAGCTTGAAGGGCATTAGAGATAAAAGCATCCTGCGAAGTAGCAGTCGGAAAAGTAAAATGGGGACGTTTCAACAAGCGTATCGTAAACGATATAAAAGTAACTGACCATCACGGATTACTTATAACCGAAAAAAATCCATCTGCATTACCTGCAAAGGAGGCTGCCATATACGATATTATTGCTTTGCGATTACTGGAAGCAGTATCTGGCGTGGTATCAGGGGGAATTTCACAGAAGAAGACAACGAGCCAATACAAGAATTAACTGAATTAAGAGTTGGTGATGAGCTGAAAATAAAATCTTCGGAAGTATTGGAAAAGAAAACCAACAAGAACTTTTGAGTGTGAGTATTGCAAATGAAAAACATCCTGAGTTGACCTGCCCAAAATGTAAAACGACCAATCTACTCATTAGAGAAAAGGTTGTCAAGTGTCCCAATGAGTCTTGCAACTGGCTTCAATTTCGAAATATTTGTGGGGTTCATTTAGGTCTCTCTGAAATAGATGACCTAGTAAAAAAGTGGGAAACCAATCTCATCAAAGGCATGAAAAGCAAAGCAGGAAAAAAAGGACAATGCCGATTCATAATTGGGGAATTGTTTAAACCAATTTATGCTTATTTTTGACAAAAGGCTCAGATTATAAAATCCAAGCCTAACTTTTTAACTTACACACTTGATGGGATAGTGCCTTTATTTCCTTCATTCCATAAATAATCTCTAATAATTTGCTATTTTCTGATTTTGCTAATTGAAACCGATCCAAGTTCAACCTTTTTCTTTTTTTTAGAAACGACATCGTCCATATAACATAAACAACAGTTAGAGAGATAAAAACAACCGTTACCATTGGAGCATATATTATGAGGAATATTGCATATACAAACACAGAAAAGATAGCAAAAACGAAATCTACTAAAGTTCTGCTTATGAAATTCTCCACGATATGATGATCTTGTAATCTTTGTAAAATGTCCCCAGGCTGTTTGTTTTCATAAGTTTGTATTGGTAATTTCATTATTTTCAAAATAAACTCAGATATCATCGTAAGATTTATTTTATTGCTAAGGAACAAGGTAATCCAGCTTCGGCTCATTTCAAAAAATGACTTCCCTATCATAAGAAAGAACTGCGCAACTAGAATGGTATAAATAAATTTAACATTTCCATTTCCTATTCCAAGATCAATAATTGCTTGAGAAAGAAATGGAAATAAAAACTGAATAAGGCTAAACGAAAGTATACAGATAAGTATATAAAAAAGGGAACGGAAATTTCCTCTAAGGGTATTTTTCACAATATCTTTAAAAGATTCCTCTTGTATTTCAGAATCATTTTCAGCTAATGGAATATCGGAGGGTTTAAAATACAAAATCGTTCCTCTCGCTATATCTTTCCCTCCTCTATAAGATAGATTTGTCCAATGATTAATAAATTGTTCGTGAGTATAATTTATTATTCCGTATTCAGGATCGGCTATTATTACCTTTTTTTTTTAATAGAGCAGATGACAACAAAATGGTTTCCTTGCCAAGGAATTATCGAAGGATAAAAGTTTCCAGAAATGATTTCTGAGAGACTTATTTCAACTAACGGAATACTTTTAAGGCCATTCTTTTCTGAAGCAACACCAAGATTCATTAGGCTGCTTCCTTTTCTATTTAAAGAGCAATCGTTACGGAGAGACCCTAAAGATTTATCTATTCCATGATACTTTAAAATCATTTTAAGGCATGTAGGCCCACAATCCATGGAATCAAATTGCTTAAAAAACGGAAACTTCATTCTTTATTATTTATTCTGTATCCAACTATCAATGTCTGAAGACACCTTATTCCAATATGACTTCTTATTTGAATCATAAAACATATGATTCAGACCTTTATATTTCTTTATGACGATATTTGGATTTTTCCATTTCAACGAGAAAAAAATATCGCATTGGATACAAGACTTATCTTCTTCGCCATATAATATTAGAAATGGTTTCTTGGTTTTCGCAATTGAAATAATTGGAGAATAAGAAAATGATTTCCAGGTCTTATAGGAGTCCCCCTTGTGAAAATTCTCCTCAAGTTCCGAAGTAGAAATATTATTGTACAAGATTTTATCGTAAGTAGAAGAGTCTACGCCTGTATAAAACATCCGCCCCAATGGAGAAGCTGACAAAAACACAAATCTGTCAATTTCTTTTTCGTCGATCATCTCTGCTACGATCCGAGCGCCTTGAGAATGCCCCATAAGTATAATTTCATTAGGAGAAAGTTGTTTTTTCACAGTTTTAATCAATTTTGGTAGATTATTTACATAATATTCGATAATATTCTTGTTGGAAAATTTTGCAAAAAGGCTGTTATCATTGTTGAACGAGAAATATTTTGAGACTGGATCTATAGCGTTCATTTCTGTTACTGCTGGAATGTGCGGTTTTGAAACAAATAGATAATTATATTTAATCGTATCTGCAACTATTCCGGGATCGAACATATAATAATAATTGGAATCACTAGCATGCACTGCTAGAGGGTAGTTTCCAGACCCTGTCAAAAAAATTATTAACGGCTTCCCTTTTTGCGAACCAATAAGCAGGCTTTCCAATCCTCGTTCCTTAGCATCATCTTTTAAGGCCGGTACCACGTAAAGATTGTCCTTAATATGTATATAATTTCCTGTATGACTGCAGCTTAAAAAAAAGCAAACGGATAATAAGTAGAATATTTTAAAATAAGTGAATTTCATAAAATTAATATGCAACCTCATAGTATTCTCGCTCTTCTTTAGTAAGAGTTGAAAATAACCTTTCTTTTATATGATGAATTATGACCTTATAATCATTGCAGTAAACTGATGGATTATCAAACCCGTTCTGATAGGAATACCTTTCATTTAGCCGTCCTCCGCCACAGATTTTAAGTAATGAACATTCCTTACAGTTTTGACTGACCTCTTTGTGACTATAAACGAACAACTTGATCAGGTCTGAATCTATGGATTCTTCAATAGTATGAGTTAGTATGTTGTTCCCTTCTTTTGTGAAGGCCGGTCCACAGGATTTTAAAGCAGTAGTAGTTTCAATATCCCCATTGGTTTCCAATACAACTACGTTATTTTCGCCTGACCCTAGTCCTTCACTGGTAGCTTCCCCACCAAGAAGTAAAGTTATAATATTTGCAAAATAATGAATAACTGGTTTGTCTTTATCCCTATCAAACCACCAAATATCAAATAATTCAGCTAACCATTTACCAAAGAAACCAGAGGTCTTGCTGTTTTCAAAATGATTGAACTGTTCGTCAGTATCATGGTGCAATTGGGGAAATATTATCGTGAAATGAGTTATCCCTAATTCTTTAACATTTGTATAATATTCCGAAGGAGTAACTTCATCGTTAAGAACCGTTAGACCACTAACATGTCCGAATTTACTCTTGTAAAGGGCGAGTGCACTCTTTACTTCGTCGTAACTGCCTTTATTGTTGTGATAAACCCTAAATTTGTCATGGATTTGTTTTGGTCCATCCCAACTAAATGATGAATATATTTTATTTTCTTGAAGAAAATTGGCCCATTTCTCATTATAAAGCACTCCATTCGTTTGTAAGGTAAACCTTATCTTTACGCCATTCAGCATCTGTTCGGCACTACTAATGAAGTATTTATACCATTCCATCGGAGCGAGCAAAGGTTCACCTCCATGAAAAATAAACTGAAAATGTGTACCGTTATTCTTCTCCAAATAATCTTTTAATTTCTTCAGAAAACTATCAACAACTTCATCTGATATTATTTTTGGTTGATTCTTGTAGGTAAGATCTCCTAGATTATACATATAGCAGTATGAGCAGTTTAGATTGCATCTACTGGCGACTTTTAAAACTACAGAATTTATATTCATAAATTTATCAAACGAATAATATTAATAAAGACTAGGATAATAGGTCCCAATTATCCTAGCTCTGTTCATCCTAAAATTATTTTGTGATAGGAGGAAGAACATCATGAAATGTTGATTCAGGCCATGATGTAATTTTAGGAATAGTAATACTCGCAGTTGAAGCTTACCCAAAGCCATAAATTGTCTTAAGGGCTTCTAGCGCATTGGGATTCTCTTTTGTTAATTTTTCAATTAACTCTTCTTGGGTACTTAATTTTTGATCTTTCATGTTTTAAAAGATTATCATTTCTTACTCTAAGATAGATAAAATTCAGAATATAGTGAACTATTGCGTTCATGATTTTGAAAAAAATTTTCGTGCTTTAATAAGCTATATTTATTTTTTTTACACTGTTTATCAGTTTGTTACGCGGCAAGCTATCTTTTTTGTTAAAAGATATTAAATGCAGTAGGGTCCTAAATAGGGAAAAAAGGCGGTGTTTTAACCTAGCAGAGATTGCTATATTTAATTCGCAAAAATTATACCGCCACCATACTAAATATAAATGTATTTTCTCAGATTCTAGGTCTAGTAAACCGAGATATTTTCAATTATTTAGTTAAGAATTATCAATCGGATAAGCATAACAAAGGAGTCAATAGTTGGACTCACTTTGTAAGTATGCTTTTTTGTCATTTTTCCTCAGCGGATTCAGTTCGTGATATTTCTAATGGTCTTCGCAGTACTACAGGTAATATGAGCCATATGGGGATTTCTAGAACACCTAGTAAATCTAATCTATCTTACATCAACAAACATCGCGACCATGGTTTATTCAGAGATCTCTACTATAAACTTTTAGACGATTTGTGGAATAGAGCGCTGGTACGTAGATCTGAATTAAATAGACTGAAGCGAAAGATATTTTTAATGGATGCTACTATTATTCCTTTATGCTTAAAATGTCTTCGACTGGGCGAAATTCCGTAGTACCAAAGGAGCTGTTAAACTACATACTATACTTGATTATGAAGGCTGCATGCCTAGTTTTGTACATATAACCGATGGCAAACAGCATGAATCTAAGATAGCAAAGACCATTTCATTTCCTAAAGGCTCTGTACTGGTTGTCGATAGAGGCTATGTAGATTATGCTTGGATGAACGTTTTGGACAGCAACCAGTGTTTCTTTGTTACACGGAGTAAATCAAACATGAAGTATACCGTAACATTGACTTTTTTCTTTTTAGATTGGCGAAATTACATGCCTAAAATAATCTGTGCTCCACAACTTTTGGTTATTATCCCTAAAATATAGCTTGAGGGGCATTAGGAGGGCAAAAAAAAAAGCCTCACATTTCTGTGAAGCTTTTGTGATCCCGCTGGGATTCGAACCCAGGACCCATACATTAAAAGTGTATTGCTCTACCAGCTGAGCTACGGAATCTTTTTCTCCTTGTTTGGAGTGATGCAAAGGTAGAAAAAAAATATGTAAAACCAAATAAATACATGAATTTTCAGCTATTTAAAACAAATTAAGTTGATTGTCAGCGACTTAATTTTTATATTTATTTATTGCCAAAATCTTTACAGAATTAAAGGCGAACTTTAACTGGTAATAAGCGTACTAGTATGAAACTTTTAGTGATTGAAGATGAGCAGGATCTCCGGAATACTATTTTGCATTTTTTTCAGCAGGAGAAGTATCTCGTGGAGGTGGCCCGAGATTATGAGGAGGCCTTAGAAAAGTTGTACCTCTATGCATATGACTGCATAATATTAGATATTAACCTCCCCGGAGGGTCGGGGCTAGATCTGCTTACGAAGATGCAGGCTTCCCAGGTGGCATATAACGTAATTATTACTTCTGCGAGGAACTCCCTCGATGATAAAATTGTGGGTTTAGATTTGGGGGCCGATGATTATTTAACAAAGCCTTTCCATTTGGCGGAGTTAAATGCGCGTGTAAAAGCTATTTTACGTAGAAAGCAACTCTCTGGGAGTCAACTTCTGCAGCTTAACAACTTGCGCGTGGATTTTGAATCCCGCGAAGCCTTTGTCGAAGGGACCAATTTAACCTTAAATCGAAAGGAGTTTGATGTGCTGAGCTTCTTCCTTTTAAATCAGAATAAGCTTATTCATAAAACAGCTTTAGCCGAGCATGTTTGGGGTGATCACACCGATACCGCGGATAGTTTTGATTTTATCTATTCACAAATAAAAAATTTACGTAAGAAATTTAAAGATAGTCAGGCGCAGCTCGAGATTCAAGCCGTATATGGGATAGGCTATAAACTAATCGTACACTAAATGACACTTTTAAATCGTACTATCACCTATCTTTCTGCAGCCTTAGTGGTAATTCTCACTGTTTGGGGGGTTGCTTTTTATTTTAAGATGATGGAGGAGGTATACGATAGTTTGGACGATGGTTTGGCAAACTATAAGCTGCTTATTATCCGGAAGACGCACGATGACCGCTATATCCTGAATAAGGAAAAATTTGAGGAGAGTAACTACCAGCTTTTGGAGGTTGCGGAAAATGTAGCTCTTACAGCAAAAGAGGAATATAAAGACTCTACCATGTTTATGGAGGCGGAAATGGATTTTGAACCCGTCCGTTTGCTGACCACCTATTTCAAGGCCGATAACGACCGTTACTATCAGCTGAAGGTCGTTCAGTCGATGGTGGAGGAGGACGACCTTATCCGAAGCTTAACTTATGCCGTCATACTCCTCTTTGTAGTGGTGGTAATTTCTATGTTTTTTATTACCAAGCTTATTGTGCAGAAGATTTGGGATCCTTTTTATAAACTGCAACAGGAGCTAGGGAAATTTAAGTTGGGGCATACAAGAGATTTTAAGGCACCTTACACTTCCGTTAAAGAGTTTGACTCTTTGAATAAGGCGATTGAAAATTTACTAGCTGATAATATGCAGGTTTATGAAAAGCAGAAGAATTTTATAGATAATGCCTCCCATGAATTGCAGACTCCCTTGGCCATTACTACGAATAAGGTAGAAATGCTAATGGAGCAGAGCCAAGATAATGAGCAGCTTATAGAGCAACTGTATGACGTGTTAAAGCAGTTGCAGCGCATGAGCACCCTCCATAAAACACTTCTTTTGCTAAGCAAAATTGAAAATAAGCAATATATAGATTTGGAGCCTGTGGACTTTACGAGCTTATGGCGACAGGCGATAGCGGACTTTTCAGCGCTTACAGCGTACCGTTCGATTACGGTAGAAATATTGGAGAAGGGGATATTTCTTAGACGGTTTAACCCTGATTTAGCGAGGATGTTAGTGACGAATTTATTCAAGAATGCCTTGGTGCATAACGCTGCTGCGGGAGGCAGCATTCACGTGGAAATTACAGCTGACGGCTTTTCCATTCGTAATACTGGGAAAATGGAGGCTTTGGATGCTGCACGTATATTTTCCCGTTTCTATAAGGAGTCTTCGAATAGCAGCTCCACAGGTTTGGGTCTAGCCATTGTGCACGCTATTGTGAAGCTTGCAGGTGGCGATATTTCCTATAGATACTCCAGTCCTGGGGAGCATCAGTTTAAGCTATCCTTTAGTTGATAAACTTGCGATCTTCCTCGGATAGGGGAGATTCCTTTGTAGGCACTTCTACATAAGTATCTAACGGAGGCTCCTGATCTTTCCGTTTACGCGGACGGAATGCTACAGCACCAAAGAGTACGCCAAAAGCAAAGAATGCGAGGAGGATACTTAATTTGGAAAATGTGTAGTCACCGAAAAACCAGAAGTTGATAAGTTCCGTATTCTTCATTAAGACCACTGTGATAACGATCGTTAATACAACTAATAAAAATGTTTTAATCTTCATAATTCTTTTACTCCGTCAGACTCGGGTAGGAGCCCTCTTGCTAAGCGTTAAAATACAAAAAAGGAGACAATCGAAATTGTCTCCTTTTAAATGTTAAGTCGTAGAGAATTATTCTCCTACTACTGCGAAAGGAACTTGAACTTTAACTTCTTTATGTAAGTTTAAGTTAGCTACATATTCACCTAAAACTTTAGGCTCAACTTCGAAAGTAATACGACGACGGTCAACATCAAAACCTTGCGCTTTTAAAGCATCAGCAATTTGAATGCTGTTAACTTTACCGAAGATTTTTCCAGACTCACCAGCTTTAGCGCCAATAGATAATTTTACATTTTCTAATTTAGCAGCTAATTCAGTAGCGTCTTTCTTAATTTTCTCTTGTTTAAATTGCGCTTGTTTAATGTTTTCAGCTAATACTTTTTTTGCTGATTCAGTCGCTTGAATAGCAAATCCTTGAGGGATTAAGTAGTTACGACCGTAACCTGGTTTCACATCAACGATGTCGTTTTGCTCACCTAGGTGTTTAATATCTTGTTTTAAAATAACTTGCATGTCGTTTCCTCCTTATTTTAATGAATCAGCTACATAAGGTAATAAACCGATGTGACGAGAACGTTTCACGGCTTGAGCTACTTTACGTTGGAATTTTAATGATGTACCAGTTAAACGTCTTGGTAAAATTTTACCTTGGTCGTTAATGAACTTCAATAAGAATTTCTCGTCTTTGTAGTCGATGTATTTAATACCGTTCTTTTTGAAACGACAGTATTTTTTACGATTGTCCTCAACTTTAGGAGCAGTTACGTATTGGATATTTTCGTTTGCCATTAGTTTGCCTCCTCAGTTTTAGTTTCCGATTTTTTGTTGAACGCTCCACTACGTTTTTTCTCAGAGTATGCTTTCGCATGCTTGTCTAAAGCGATAGTTAAGAAACGCATTACACGCTCATCACGTTTGTACTGTAATTCTAACTTTTTGATTAACTCACCTGGAGCTTTGAATTCAGTTAAGTGATAAAATCCTGTAGATTTCTTTTGGATTGGATACGCTAATTTTCTCAAACCCCAATTGTCTTCAGCGACAATCTCGGCTCCACCTTCTGTTAAGATTGCATTGAACTTCGCGATAGTTTCTTTTGCAGCATCTTCAGAAAGCAACGGGGTAAGAATGATTACAGATTCGTACTGTTGCATTTTGTTAAATAATTATGTTAATTTAATATTCCGCTTCTGCGGAACTGCAAAGATAGGAAGTACTTTGGATATTTGCAACAAATATTATCATTCTTCTCTTTATCGCTTTCCTAATATATGCACAGGTGTATGTATACGCACATGTACACGAACATGTACACGCGCGCGCAAGTGCTATTTAGACAAGTGCTATTAGGTATGTGTGCTACTTGGGGCTTAAGAAAATAAAATTCTATTTGTAGGATTCAAAGATTATAACTATTTTTGCGATTCATAAAATAATTAACAAATTTTTTAAACAATGTACGCAATAGTAAATATAGCTGGACAGCAATTCAAGGTTGCAAAAGACCAACATCTTTTTGTGCACCGCTTACAAGGAGAAGAAGGCGCTAGTATTGAATTTGACAATGTATTGTTAGCAGAAAATGGTGGTTCTTTTACAATCGGTACACCGAATGTAGCAGGTGCGAAAGTTTCAGCTAAAATTTTGTCTCATTTAAAAGGCGATAAAGTAATCGTTTTCAAAAAGAAACGTCGTAAAGGCTACAAAAAGAAAAACGGTCACCGTCAACAATTCACTAAAATCCAGATCACTGGTATTACATTATAATTGAATTTTTAATCAGACAATAGTCTTTAATTAAGATAAAGAAATGGCACATAAAAAAGGTGCGGGTAGTTCCAAGAACGGCCGTGAGTCACATTCGAAACGTCTAGGTATCAAGATCTTTGGTGGTCAAGCTGCAATCGCTGGTAACATTATTGTTCGCCAACGTGGTACGGTTCACAATCCTGACTTAAATGTTGGTATTGGTAAAGACCATACGTTATTTGCTCTAGTAGACGGTAAAGTAGTTTTCCGTAAAAAAGCAAACAACAAATCTTATGTTTCAGTAATTCCTGCTGAGCAAGCATAAGCTTTTTGCTAAAAACATTAAAAAGGCGTTTATCTTTGATAAACGCCTTTTTTTTTAGACTACTTATTGGGCCGCTTTTTAGGCTCTAAATATATTAGGCTCTAAATATACCGCAATATCTGCGCGCTATGCTTGCGCAGATTCTAGTAACTGCTTCTCATGCAACTCATAATACTCTCCCTGTAGACTCATCAGCTTTTCGTGTGAACCTTGTTCGATTATTTCGCCTTGATCTAAGACAAGAATATGGTCGGCATTTTTTATTGTGGAAACACGGTGAGCGATAAATATACAGGTCTTATCAGCCATATTACGCTGTAAGCCCGTTAGGATTTCTTCCTCAGTCTTCGTATCTACTGCAGAAAGGCAGTCATCAAAAATAAGTATTTTTGGCGCTTTTATTAAAGCTCGGGCGATGGAAACGCGTTGCTTCTGCCCTCCAGAGAGTGTGAGGCCTCTTTCTCCCACGGATGTATCGAAACCATTTTCAAAGCCTAAAATATTTTGGTACACAGCCGCATCTTTAGCTGCTTGTATCACCTGGTTTTCGGTAAAATTGTCTAAGCCAAAGGCGATGTTGTTACGAATAGTATCTGAAAATAAGAATACTTCTTGTGGGACAATACCAATCTGACTTCGTAGACTGCTGAAGTTGTACTCTTTTAGGGGAACCTGATCGATACGAATTTCTCCAGCATCCGCGTCATACATGCGTAGTAGTAAGTTTGCCAATGTAGACTTTCCAGACCCTGTGCGCCCAATAATCGCCAAGGTCTTCCCTTGAGGGATATCAAATGATACATTCTTTAAAGCCTGAATTCCCGTATGTGGGTACGTAAAACTTAAGTTGCGCACTTGAATAGCCCCTTGAATCGTGCGCGTATCCGTGCCGTTGGTAATCTCAGGTTCCGTTAGCAGAAATTCATTAATGCGTTTCTGTGATGCTGCAGCACGCTGAATTAAAGAGGTCACCCATGCTAAAGACATTGCAGGGAATGTAAGCTGGTTGACATAGATAATAAATTCGGCGATATTTCCAGCAGAAATAGCCCCTTCAGCAACTTCTAGCCCTCCGACATAGATGGTGATAATGGTACTTAAGCCTATTAATAATAGGATAAGGGGAAAGAAGATTGCCTGAATTTTCACCAAATTTAAGGATGCTGAACGGTAGGTGTTCGACTCCTGCTCAAAGGTATCCATCTTATCCTGCTCTCTATTATAGGTTTTGATAACACGTATACCGGCAAAAGTTTCCTGAACAAAGGATGCTAAAGCACCAAGCTGTCTCTGAATAAGTGTCGCCCGTTTATTAATAATCTTATTGATAAAAAGGATGACAATAGAAAGAATGGGGATGGGAAGAAGGGCATAGGTAGCTAATCGTGCATTGACATCATACATGGCGTACACAACCATAATGGAAAGTACAATTGTATTAATAGAATACATGATTGCAGGTCCTAAATAGGAGCGTACATGATTTAAATCTTCCGTAGCACGGGACATTAAATCCCCGGTATTATTCTTTTTAAAAAATCCGTAGTCTAGGTGTTGGTAGTGTGCGTAGATCTCATTCTTTAGGTCATATTCAATATGGCGTGATGTTAAGATTATCGTCTGACGCATCATAAAAAGAAAAATCCCTCGTAAGATGGCTAGCACAAGTACTAAAAAACCGAAAAATAGTAAGGAGCTGCCGAAAATATCATAGACTACTTTCTGTCTGTCAAAGCCATCATAGAGATAATACATGTCGATATTCTCGCGCACAAGATCAAAAGCTTCGCGGATAACCTTCGCTGGAAGAATGCCGAAGTAATTGGATATAATAACGAAAATAGTCCCGGGAATTAATTTCCATCGGTACTTATAAAAGTATTTATTTAAGTAGGCTAGTTCCTTCATATGTGATAACAAAAGTAAGGCTAAATACTGAATTATACATAGCCTTTTAATCAGATAAAGTCATCGTGTCATCATTTGTGTGCACTCGTTACAAGGAAAGGAAATTGTAAAAAAATATTTACTAATTTTGCTGAGTAATTCTTTAGTCCTATATTTAGCGAAGTAAAACCCCTAGTACGCAGATTATGAACTCAATATTCCAGTTAATGGGCGAATCCTCCCATCAAAATCTTTATTTCTGTAATGATCAGGAAGTCGGCCTTCAAGCAATTATTGCTATTCACGATACCACCTTAGGTCCAGCAATTGGGGGGGTGCGTATGCTGCCGTACTCGGATCCTTCAGAAGCTGTAGAAGATGCGCTGAGACTTTCCAAAGCGATTACCTATAAATCTGCAATTACAGGATTAAATCTCGGAGGAGGGTCAGCCATTATTATTGGGGATCATCGGACTGCGAAAAATGAAGCACTATTACGCCGATTGGGTCAGTTTGTAGAAAGTTTGAACGGCACTTTTATTGCTTCCATTGATGTGGGTACCACGCAAAAGGATTTGGAATATATCTATACCGAAACGAACTATGTGGCAGGCTTACCGAATAATTTAAATGGTGTAGGTGATACGACTGGTTTTGCCGCAAAAGGAGTTTACTATGGAATTAAAGCTTCCCTAAAAGAGTTGTACGGCTCCGATAGCCTCGCAGGACGTAAGATTGTGGTGCAGGGCGTAGGTTCTGTTGGAGAGAAGTTAGTGGGCCTATTGCGTACTGAAAATGCACGCGTGTATGTTGCCGACACCACCGAAGAGCGTATGTTGAAGATTGCCGCGAAGTATCGTGCAGAACCTGTACGCTACCAGCAAGTGCATGAGTTAGATGTGGATGTGTATGCACCCTGCGCGCTAGGAGGGACTGTTAATCCAGAGTCTGTAGGGATTATGCAGTGTAAGATTATTGCTGGAGCTGCAAATAACCAGCTGCGTGATGAAGAGGAGACGTCGAAATTGATTAATGAAAAAGGAATTTTATATGCACCTGACTACCTGATTAATGCAGGCGCATTAATAAGCTGTTATTCCGAAATCCAAGGTTACGGAAACGAGCGTACAGATGCTTTAATAGAAAATATTTATAGCGCAACACGCTCTGTACTACAGAAATCTAAAGAAGAGCAAATTTCCTCGATGGAAGCTGCTAATAAAATCGCAGAAAAGCGTATCTTTGACATTCGAAAAATAAAAAGATAAAAAACACAATCGTTCTTATAACACAATCGTTCTTTAAAATATGCTTAATAGAAGACACCTTCGGGTTAAAGTCATGCAAACGCTTTATGCGTACAGTTTATCAGAGGATAAACTCGTTAAAAACTATGAAACCGCATTATTAAACAATGTCGAAGAAGTGTACGAAATGTACATTTGGACATTAAATCTCTTGGATGAGGTTGCGGATTATGCATTAATCGATGCAGAAGGTCGTGCTAATAAATTTCTACCTACAGAAAAAGACTTAGCCTTAACGACAAAATTAAGTACAAATACCTTTATTGAGTCCTTACGTGTCAATGTGAAATACGCTGACCATGTAAAGAAATATAAAGTTTCTTGGGGCTTTGATCCTGAAATCGTACGTTCTATCTTTAGTCAGTTAAAAAATTCGGAAGCTTATTTAGAATATCTAAACCTAGCTGACCGCTCCATCGCTGCAGAAAAAGATATTATCAAACACATTTTCAAAAAAATTATTTTAAAGTCCCCTTCCATTGAGCAGGTTTTTGAAGAGAAATTCATCAACTGGCCGATTGATAAAGAGATTTTACAAGCTCTTATTGCCAAAACATTTAAAAACTTTAGTTCAGAAGATCCCCGCGCTAATAACTTAGCTGATCTGACGCAAAACTGGTCTGATGATAAACTATTTATTTTGGAGCTTCTTGCTAAAGCAATCCGCTATGGTGAGGAATATCAACAATTAATTTCTGAAAAAACTAAAAACTGGGAAGCAGACCGTATTGCCTTAATCGATACTATTTTAATGCGTATGGCGATCTGTGAATTGATTAACTTTAGCTCTATTCCCGTAAAAGTTACTATGAATGAGTATATTGAAATTTCAAAAGTATTCTCTACATTGAAATCAAATACATTTATTAATGGTATATTAGATAAAATTTTAAGTGACCTTAACGCTGATGGACGTATCCGTAAGCAAGGTCGCGGTTTAAAAGATTAATATATGAAACTGACACACATCGTATTACATTCCGTATGTGGCTTATTCTTATTTGCTGCATGCACCTCCAAATCGGAGAAAAGAAATGCTGCAGCACAGGATACCACAGAAATCTCTACTGCTGATACATTAGCTTCGCAAGCAACAGCTTTTGCAACTATTGAATTTGAAGAACCTATATTTAACTTTAATCAAGTGAAGGAAGGTGAAATTGTAGCACATGATTATACGTTTACTAATGTAGGTGCTGTGCCTTTAATTTTATCGAAGGTCAATGCTTCTTGTGGCTGTACAACACCAGACTTCTCTAAAAATCCGATTCTTCCAGGACAGAAAGGTGTTGTTAAAGTGTCCTTCAACTCCGATGGTCAAGTAGGTATGCAACAAAAGATTATTACCGTAGCTTCAAATGCTTCAAATGCAATTACTACGGTGCAATTAAAGGGTGAAGTTTTAAAAAAATAATAATTATATAACTTATGAATACAGTGATGTTACAAGCTGCAGGTGGCGGTTTAATGAGCTTTTTACCAATGATTCTAATCGTGGTTGTTTTCTATTTCTTTATGATTAGACCACAGATGAAAAAACAAAAAGATCATAAAAAATATATCGAAGAATTAGATGTAAACTCTAAAATTGTTACTACGGCAGGTATTCACGGTCGTATTGTAGAAGTTTCTGAGTCGACATTTTTAGTAGATGTAGGTTCTGGCGTACGTATCCGTTTTGATAAGTCTGCTGTTGCTTTAGATGCTTCTAAAGCTGCGAACACTGCCGCTTAATTTTTAGACACTAAGCATTTTTGAAACCGTTTAACGACTCGCTTAAACGGTTTCTTTTTTTTAAGCTCGGCGCACGCCAATTTAACAGCATTTTAGTAACTTCGTACCTATGTCGATCTATAGAATGAACAAATCACAAAAGAGAAAGCTGGCGATGTTTGCCAAGTGTATGCTAATCTCTTTTTTGGCATGGACATTCTTTGCGGTTTCCAATGAGTATACTTATCAAATGCGGGCGTCTTTAGACTACGTGAACCTTCCTGAGAATAAGGCCTTTCATCCACAGCAGTCGGATACCGTCAGTCTGAAAGTTTCTATGACGGGCTGGCAGGTGCTGATGACGAAGTTCCAGAACGATACGCCAAAGGTTCAAGTAGACCTTTCAGGCTTAAAGAACCGTAACTGGATTGTATTTTCCAATCAAATAGGATTTATAAATCGACAGTTTCCTTCGGAGAAACGTGTGCTTGCTGTGCGACCTGATACCTTATATTTCGATTTCTCTAAGCAATCTCAAAAAAAGGTGCCTATAAAGCCTATTACAAGCATTCAATTTAAGAAACAGTTTGATATTATCGATGATATTTTGATATCGCCAAAGTATGTGACCATTTCTGGGCCTAATGAGGATGTCGCCAAGATTGAATATATTGAGACAGATACCATACGGGGGACAAATGTAAGCGTCGATATTCGTACAGCTTCCTACCTGAATAAAGCACAACGTACAAATATTAATTTCTACCCTTCGAATGTTCAAGTCGTAGTACCCATAGGTGAAATGACAGAGAAAATTCTCGAAGTTCCCCTGAAAGTAGTTAATGCCGAGAAGTTTACCTCTGTACGTACGCTACCTTCCAAAGTAACGCTGACGCTATTGGTTTCTATAAAAGACTATAATAAGTGGACACCACGTGATTTTGAGGCTGCCGTAGATCTGGAAAATTGGGAGGACAACCAAGTACAATATTTGCCTGTGCTAATTACTAAAGTTCCTAAATACTGTAAGGTGCTATCCGTAGAACCACAGAATATAGATTTTTTTGTTCGAAAATAATGAGTTTGAAAATAGGTATCACCGGTGGAATAGGCTCAGGAAAGAGCTTAATCTGCCAAATATTCGCTGTTATGGGAGTGCCAACTTACAATGCGGATCTCGAAGCAAAACTAATTATGACGCAGTCAGCAGCAGTTCGACGTCAGTTAATTGAAGCCTTTGGTGCAAATACCTACCTCCCCAATGGGGAGGTAAATAGACCTTTTCTATCGCAGCAGGTATTTCAAGATGCCCAGAAGCTGTCAATATTAAATGGTATTGTGCATCCCGCTGTTATTCAGGCAGCCGCGGATTGGGCGGCAGCGCAGAAATCCCCTTATTCCCTAAAAGAAGCAGCACTACTATTTGAGTCAGGCTCCTACAAAAAATTAGATTATACAATCTTGGTTACAGCGCCTGTGGAAACACGTATAGCACGTGTCATGCAGCGCGATCATGCCGCGCGTGAGCAGGTGGAAGCACGCATTGCGCAGCAGCTGTCCGATGATGAGAAAATAAAACTCGCAGACTTTGTTATTATTAACGATGGCAAAGTAGCGCTTATACCGCAAATACTTAATTTGCATCAACAATTTCTAAATAAGTAAACATGTCAACAATTTTAGCTGACTTTCTAGTGCGTACACCGGAAGGTTACTATTGTCCATATGGGGATTTTTATATCGATGCCCTACAGCCGGTATCACAGGTCGTAGTCTCCCATGCACATGGGGATCATGCCAGCCCAGGACATCAACAGATATTCGCCACAGCTATGACTGCCGCTTTTATGCAGCATCGCTACAGCAGCCAACCTGCCAGCAGCTACCAGCTGAAGGCTTTTAAAGAAGAGTTTACCCTTGGAGGTGTCGCTATAACTTTTATTCCAGCGGGCCATATTTTAGGGTCAGCGCAGATTTTAATGACCTATAAAGGTGTAAAATACCTCTATACAGGCGATTATAAGATGCAGGAAGATAGCACCTGTGAGCCCCTAGAAATAGCTCAGGCGGATGTGCTAATTACGGAATGTACCTTTGCAGATCCTAGCGTGGAGCATCCCGATCCGGTCGCGGAGATAAAAAAACTGCAAGGTCGTAATAGCAATATTATGTTAGGAACCTACGCCTTGGGAAAGGCGCAGCGATTAACGGCCTTACTTAATCAGCATTGTCCTGAGTTACGAGTATTAGTTCACCATGGTATTATGCCTTTTCATAAAATCTACGATTCGCAGCTTTCCGAAAAAATGACTTATGAGCGCTATAATCGACGTGAGATGAAGCAGGGGGAAGCGAATAAAGTCTATTTGGTGCCACCGATGACTTTTAACTCGTATATCCGTGCTAAGAATGTGCTTCGGGCATTTGCTTCCGGCTGGAAGCGCCTACAAAGTCAGAATGATATTTCTCTCTATATTTCCGATCATGTGGATTGGAAGGATATTCTCCAATATATCGCTGATGTGCAGCCTCGCGAAATATGGACTTTACATGGGGATGGAAGAATATTGCAGGCATACTTTGAAAACAAGTTGTCAGTTAGAGATATTTTAGAAAAATAAAACTTTTATCCTTCCCAATTGTCACTATACATATAGAAACTTAAACGTAGCAACTATGAATAATTTTTTTAAAGTATTATTAGCCGGATGGGGAGCTAAGAAAGCCGGTTTTGGCTGTGTGGGAACCGTTATTGTTTTTATAATTCTTTATTGGCTTTTGGGTAAATTTTAATAAGCAAGAGCTGTTAGCATAATAGGTTAGAGCTGTTAGCGTATGAATAGACGCTAACAGCTATTTTCAATTTTTAAAGGCTTCAAGGAATTAAGAATTCAGCGGGTACTCTTCAAGTTGGCGGTATCTATGTGCTAATTTCTTCTTTAAGCGCTGCTTAGCTTTCTTAATCGCATCTAGGGTAATGCCCAGGATACCTGCTATTTCTTGAGGTTTGAAGCCCAGTTTTTCCAAGGTAATATATCTTAAATTTGTTTCTGTTAATTCCGGAAATTCGCGGACTATATTTCGCAAGAAATGCGGATATTTATGGCTGAAATTAAGCTTGAAATCGTGCCATGCCTCTTCGGTCATTAAATGGGTTTCGGTTAGGAATTGATATTTATCGATTATGGGCTCAGGGGCAATAGGGGCATAGGAAGGGAGAATATTTTCTTCTACATGATCTTCTTCTAACGCTATAGCAACCTTCCGAACTCTGCGGTTTTGGATTAGGTAAAAGCATGCTGCTACGCCAGTTAGAAGCAGAAAGGAGATTGTATACAAGTTGAAGGAGAACAGTTGTTGTCGTTCCTGCTTATTTTTTAAAGAATCTACTTTAGCAGCCCACTTCATATCTTTGATGGTATTGTCTCCGTTATATCGGTCTAAAGAGTCAGTAATAGCACTTATTTTACGACGGATTAACAACTCATTTTCATAATCCCCTTTTGCGGTAGCCAATTTTAGTTTTAATTGGTATATCCGTAGCTGGTAGCCCCAAAAGTTTTTCTTGGCGATAACAATTTTATCTATTTTATCTATAATCGCTTGTACGGTTGTATAATCCTTCTTAATCAGATATAAGTCTGCCAGGGCAATATTAGCATACATGTAATTCATTTCATCTTGATAAGTTTTGGAATATTCAATATCCTGCTTAATCAGTGCTATAGCTAAATCTATTTCCCCTCTTTTTTTATGAATTTCGGCCATATTTCCCAATACACGACCTAAGCGTGCATAATCCTTTAATTCAAATGAAATAGCCTCAGCCTGCTTAAACATCGTGATAGCATACGTGGTATCCTTCAATTGCAAGTATAGAAGACCCAAATTATCTAAGATGATGGGCAGCTGATTTGATTTAGGAGGGGCTACATTCTTTGCAAATTCTAAGAAATCAATGCTTAATTGCGTCTCGCCAATAGTTCCAAAATAGAAAGAAAGATATTGAAAAGTCTTTTCCGGGGCCTGGACATCCTTCCAATCCATGGTATTTAAACATGCACGTGCTTGCAGGAATAGTGGCAAAGCCTCCTTCATCTTCATGAAACTGTAATAGTAATACCCTTGGGGAGTGTAACTCAAACTGTGTCATTGGATAATTAAGCTCGCTCTAAAAGTTTCTTTCGAGCTTGAGTCTATCTCCAAATTTAATATAAAGTTGAGATATAGTCAAGCCCCAGTTTTGCATTGGCAATGTCCATTTTTTTGAGATGTCCTTTATAATTAAAAATATTAATTTCATTAGAGCTTGCTCAGAGCTGAATGCACCTTTAGTCTTGGTGATTTTGCGTACCTGACGGTGCATTCCTTCAATAGGATTCGTGGTGTAAATAGTCTTACGAACTTGTTCATCGTACTCGAAAAAAGTAGATAAGTTGGTCCAATTGTCCAACCAGGATTTAGCAGCAA
>JAGKSB010000004.1 GCA_017942165.1 Rhinopithecimicrobium faecis
TTACTGACCTTTCCAAAAGTTCCTCTGTAAAAGATGAAAAAATAGATTATTTGGAATCGCAGCTCGCGATGTACAAGCGTATGCAGTTCGGGCAGAAGCGGGAGCGCTTTGAAGGTGATCCTGATCAGACCATGCTTCCTTTTTATGCGGAGCCTGCAGAAATAGAGCAGCAATAAGAAGAGGTCAAAGAAAAAATCGAGTATATCCATAAACGTTCTAACCATAAAGGATGTGCTAAGTTGCCTGCACACCTTCCTGTAGAAGAAATCGAGATCCACCCCGAAGGGGATTTATCCCGAATGCTATGTATTGGTAAAGAAATTACCGAAGAAATAGAGTGCGAACCAGCTAAATTCTACATCAAACGTTACATCCGTTATAAATATGTTGCTAAAGATAAGTCTGGCGTAGCTATTGCCAATCTTCCTGAGCGTGTAAAATTGATAAAGGAATACCGGGGGCAAGCCTATTAGCGATGATCCTTACCGCTAAATACATGGATCATCTCCCGCTATTTCGACAAAAACAGATCTTTGCTAGGGAAAACATACAAATCCCATCATCAACGATCGAAGGATGGACCAAACAAGCGCTAGAAAAACTGGAACCATTATATGAGCAGCTCATCTTCGATACCAGCGCGCAGGGCTATTTACAGGTAGACGAAACACCGATAAAAGTACTGGATAGCGATAAGAAAGGCGCTGCCCACCAAGGGTATTATTGGGTATACCATGCTCCATTGGAGGGTATCGTGCTGTTTGATTATAGTCCCACCCGTGGTGGTATTGCTGCAGCACCTATGCTTGGGAATTTTAAAGGATATCAACAGACAGATGGCTATGCGGTGTACGATAAATATGCTAAAAAGAAAGAAATCACTCATCTAGCATGTTGGGCACATGCGCGCCGCGAGTTTGAAAAAGCATTGGATAACGATAAACCAAGAGCTGAAAAGGCATTATTGATGATCCAAAAGCTTTATGCCCTGGAGCGGAAAGCCAAACAAGATAATCTGACAGCAGAACAGATCAAGAAGTTGCGACTACAGGAATCTTTACCCGTTATCAACGAAATGGGTAAATGGATCTTTGAGGAGATAAAAGCGACACTTCCAAAAAGTCAGATCGGAAAAGCAATGTCTTATGCATATGATAGATGGGACGCTTTGTCGGCATACCTATACGATGAAAATCTACTTATAGATAATAATCTTGTGGAGAATGCCATTCGACCGGTTGCCCTGGGCCGAAAAAATTATCTCTTTGCAGGAAGTCATCATGTCAATAAACCATAAAAACTTAAAGGATCTTTATCCTCAGAACTTCAAAAATTAGCTTACATGTAGTTCATAGGCCAGATACTGAGAAACTACGTAACATGCGTCTGAGGGCTATGGCCAGCTGCAACAACAGTACGTCAAAGAAAACAGGTTCGAAGGCATAATCTGCGACGAATACCTTGCATTACTGACCAATCATCAATGGGAAGATTGCGAAAATAACAAGATTGACAGGCTGCATAAACAAGCTAACTTTAGGCAGAACGCTAGTCTTGGCGATATAAGCTATGTAAGTGCAAAGGATTTGGATAAAAACATGTTCGCCGGTCTTGGTACACTGGAATTTGTGCTGCGTAAAGAAAACATTATAATATGCTGTGACTCGGGCACAGAAAAAAGTTATCTCTCCTAAGCACTGGGACATCAGGATTGTATCTCTGGAATAAAAACTTGCTATTACAGTAACAGCTAGGATCATTAAGAGGTTGAAATTGAGCAAAGTTGATGATACATACCTTAAGGAGCTAGAAAAATTTACCAAAGCCGAACTCTTGATATTTGATGACTTCGGATTATAAGCTTTCGATAATCAAGATCGGTAAACATTAATGGATATCATAGACGATCGACATGGCAAAAGATCAACCATAATATCTTCTCAAATACCTGTATCCGCTTGGTATGAAATCATCGGTAGCGAAGGAACTATTGCCGACGCAATATTGGACCAGATTGTAAGCTCTTTGCACAGGATTGACTTGAAAGGCGAATCTGTCCGAAAAGGAATATTGAAAAAGGAATAATCACAACTTTTTCAATATAATTGCATGATCTTTTAAGTGGCACGGTTTGACCGAAATCACTGGCATCATCGCTCCGAAATAGCCACAAAGATTTTAAATATATGTTTAAACCTGTAGGAAGTCTATTTTCCGCTAAGGAATTGTAAAATGTAGCTAATATCATTATTAGAAATTATAAAGTATAAATTCATAAAAAAAGGTAAAATAAACTTGAATTTTTCCCTTAAACGTATTTTAAATAAAAAAATAGTTAATTTAAGTATCATTAAAATAAAAATAATTAAATAATTTTTTCGCACATGCAGGGAGAAAAATATCAATTTAAAGTATGTCCCTATTTTTATTGCTAAAGATTCAAACAATTAGCCGAAAATTCCGTATTTTAATACCAAATTATAAAATACAATAATGAGTATAGTAAATACTGAGCCTTTGAAATTAAAGTTTGAACAATTTATAAAAGATTTTGAACATACCTTAAATGTTCTTTTTCATAAAACTGAAAACATAGACTTATTAAGTCTTGAACGTGGTTTGCCGGATTCTGTATGGCATACAATCATGGAGAAAAATCCATTGTCTGTAGCTATTCCATCAGAATTTGGAGGTCGTGGTTCCTCTGTAAAGGAATGTCTAGGTTTGCTTGCCGCAGCTTCGTATGAATCTTTACCATTATCCTTAACTTTTGGAATTAATATTGCCTTATTTTTAGAGCCTGTCACCAAATATGCACAGGAGGATGTTAAGTCTGCTATTTTCGCCGATTTCTTGAAAAATAAGAAAATGGGTGGTTTAATGATTACAGAACCAGATTTCGGTTCTGATGCCTTAAATATGAAGACCTTTTATACGGAAGCTGAGAATTCCTATAAATTAAAAGGTACGAAACACTGGCAAGGTTTAACAGGGATGGCTGACTACTGGTTGGTGACATCCAGAAAGAAGCTTCCTAATGGAGACCTTTCGCGTGATATAGATTTTTTTATTACGGATAATAGTAAAGCAGAACAGCATATCAACGTGTTAGAATATTATGATAATCTAGGGCTTTATATGATTCCTTATGGTCTGAATGATATCGATCTTGAAGTTCCCAAAAATCAATTGATGGTAGGGGAGTCTACAGGTATCAAGATGATGCTCGATATTCTTCATCGCTCACGTCTGCAGTTTCCAGGAATGGGGATGGGCTTTATTAAACGTATGTTAGATGAAGGTCTACAGCACTGCAAAAACCGCATGGTGGGTGCCGGTAACTTATTAAGCTTTGATCACGTTCAATTCCTATTGACAAGACTTCAAGCAGCATATACCATCAATTCAGCGATGTGTACGCGCTCTGTAGATATCTCAGGTGTGGATAAAAATGTCGCTACTAATGGGTTAGAAGCAAATGCAATGAAAACCGTTGTGACAGATCTGATGCAAGAATGTGCGCAAATTGTCACGCAGCTTTCGGGTGCCAATGGCTACAAAATTTCAAATATCGCTGGCCGTGGAACCATGGACTCCAGACCATTTCAGATTTTTGAAGGTTCCAATGAAATGCTCTATTCGCAGATTGCGGACACCATCATTCGCGATATGAAGAAAAAGAAATTTGAAAATCTTGCTGACTATCTAGCGCAATTAGAACTTACTGCGGAAGCAACTAAATTATTTAAAAACCTGCTAGATTTCCGTATCGATGGTGCTGTAATTCAGCGTAAACAAGTGGTTTTAGGAAAAGCTATTGCCCTTGTGATTAATGCTGGATACGTTATCAAGATGGTGAATAAAGGCTACCGTGAGGATTTAGCGGATGCTTGTTATGAGGTTATACGTCATGATATAGCAACTTTAATAAACTCCTATGAAAATAGAAATCACTCGTCAGTGATTGTAGACTATCAAGAGAACTCTTCTTGGTTAGCGCTATAAGAATTAAAAGACGTTACTGATTACCAGTAACAGTAAGTCCAAAACGCAAAAAAGGAGGCTATTGCCTCCTTTTTTTATGTCTCCAGCTAATAGCTCTACTTAAAGTTTCTGCTGAAAAGCTTCTGAAAGCAACGTGTAAAGCGCCGCATGCTTCTCCTTGAATAGTTCGGGACGCTCAAAAAAGTATTCCGATACAACAGCAAAAAACTCCGCCTGATTTTCCAAGGCATATACATTAATATCAGATTTGTTCGCCGCTATACGTAGCGACTCTTGCCTAATTAATTCTAACCATGGTAATGTATAGCCATGTGCCAGGAGCATAGAAGGGATACCGTCAATGGAGCCATCCATCTTATCAATTAAATGGACAAACTCATGAATGGCTGTATTGGACTTATCCTGCTTATTCATAAAACCTTCATGCAAAGCTTTTTGGGACAACAGCATTTGACCATTTAAAGCGCCATCGCCTACCATCCCTAAAATGGTGGGAAATTTTCCTTCTGCAAACTCATAGTCACCGTTAAATGTACTCGGATATAAGATGATATTTGTCAGATGCTTATAGCGCCACTCCGAAAATCCAAAAACGGGAATGATCGCCGATGCGGCAATAAATATAGAATCTTTAACGGTAAGTTCTGTTTCCACAGCCTCGATATGAACTTGATCTAAAAAAATTAATATGCGAGACTCAAATTCCGCTTTCTTTTCTTCGGATAATTGCTGATAAAAATGTACATCCTTAGCCAATATAGCTTTAGCCTCGGGACTTAACACCCTTTTAATAGCCCGCTGATTCTCTTCGGTACGCTTGATAAGGTAGTAAACTCCGTATATAACTAGAGGTACTAGAATACCTATAAATAGTTTTTCCATGTGTTAATTTGACGTTGTATTCAAAAATACATTTTTTTTTCACTACTGCATTCTTTGATAGCGAAAACTTAAATAAGGGGCCTCATCTTCCATGGTAGGAAATTGGGGGGCACCTTTATAAATGCTGATCATCTCCATTTTATAGAGCTGATTATTTTTTTTAATGAAAATAGTTTTCGCAGGTACAACGCTCACAATATGCGTCTCACTATCATAAGAATACCAGCCATTAGCTTGTCTACCAGCAGAGCCTATATGATACATATTATAGGTAATGGAAGGTGCAACGGTAATGTCATTATACGAGGTATTTAAGATGTTCAAATAGACACCAGCCTTTGTGTTACTGTGGATGTCTGTATTAAAGATTCCCGAGAAGGAAAGATCCCAATTTGCATCAACTGCGACAAGCTTCTCTTCCGAAAGACTGAAATAATAGGCGGTGGACCCTTCTGCTGGACCGCCAGTCAACGAACCTCCAATATTTAAATTCGCTATCTGCACCGCAGGAAATACCGTCGGAGGTTTGACAAGGGTAGGGTCAGATTTTTTACCACAGGAAAATAGTAGTAGTAATGAAAAACTATAGATTAACTGTTTCATATTAAAATTTTAACGTTAGAAATGCAGCGAAAGTTCGTACAGGAAGTAGGGAAGCGTATTCAAAGGCGCCACCATTACGGTTGTTATAGGAGCCATCTGGATTTAGCCCAAAAGGTAGACTCTTATATAAGTATCCTAAATTTCTGCCGACAAGTCCTACCTGAAATTTTCTAAATCCCTTTGATGGAATATCATAGGCTATTGAAATCTCCCGTAAGGCAATAAAAGAATTTTTAAATATCGCATTTTCACGAACCCCCGCACGTTCATGAAAACCACTGTAATAGCTGCTTGCAGATAGGGGCTGTAAGCGGTGTACACCTTGATCATCAAGACCTATTTTCTCTTGTGCTTCGGCAAAAGTAAGGTGGCTAACATCGGTGCCAAATAAGGTTATACCCTGATCAAAGACTCCCTGTGGTGAGATACCATCATGGCTGTTTTGGTAAGTTACCATAGGTTGCCCTGTTGCTGGGTCTACTTGTGGAATCGCTGTTTGACGTAAGATCCCGCCATGTTGCTCACTACGGCCAAATAAGGTGTTCTCCAAAGCGCCACGTTGGTACAGCAGAGCATAGGTCCCAGACCAGATATCACCGCCGAGTTTAATATCCAATAAGGCGGATAGGGTGAAGCGTTTAAAGCGTACGGAATTTTCTATACCCCCTAACCATTTTGGGAGGGCATTTCCTATAACCTGCGGAACGCCTGACGGGCTATATTGCATAGCGGCATCAAATACAGGTTTGCCTTCATGATATTTATGGGCATAGTTCGTCGTTATCGTTCCAAATGATCCTTGAGCAGTAGCCATAAGACTCACATCTTGCTGTGCATCCCCAAGATTAATATCCGAAGAACTCTTTATACGGGTAAATTTGTTGTTATTGGATGAAAACTGAAGGAAAATATTCCAGTCCCAATCACGCTTCTGCAGCGCTTTAAAGTCCGCGATAAATTCTACCCCTTGGTTACGTACCTGCACGTCTACCTGTCTTAATGGTTTCGAATACTGATTTAGGGGAGCAATAATATCGAATAGCTTATTGTCTGTTAGACGGTGGTAGTAGGTCGCAGCAAAGTGCAGCCTATTGTTGAATAGATCAAAAGTTGTACCTACCTCAAACTCATAAGCGTTCTCAAATGCAAATCCCGTCTGATAGTCACGCAAACCCCAATTTCCGGTAGCAGTATAATAAGGTGTGTATAAACTATTGAAGTTCGGATAGGGCAACTCTAAGTCATCTGTTACGGAAGACTGATAGTGGAATAGGCCGGTAACATTTCCCGTACGCCCAAAGTTTGCATGTATCTTAGCCTGGTTCAACCAATTTTTTGATGGGCTTATAAGCTTATAAATAATATCATTAAATTGGTAGCCTACGCCTAAAGTAGGGTATATGAAATTAAGGTTTCCTAATTTATCCAGCGTTTCTAAGGTTTTTATATTGTCGTATTTTACCTGTGCATAGGCCGTGAAATTCGGCCCATAGCGGTAGTTTACCGATCCAGCTATCCCATTAATTTGTTTATTATTAGCTCCTTGTATGCGCATGCTACTGATTTCAGTGAAATTTTCATCCCCCAGATACTGTAGAATACTTTTACGCTCATTTCCATCGTCAAGGAGTATCGCATTAGGGTTTAAAGGTCTGCGGCTATTCCCTTGAATGCCCCCTTGTGTACGCCAGTAGTCGTAATGAATAGCTCCTGTTAGGTTATGATATCCCTTTAGGATATGGTATTTCACATTGGCACGTGCTACGAAATCATAACTATATTCCTGCGCTTGATTTCTATAACCCAACTCTTGATGGTAGAGCGACTGCTGCCCAAATAAACGCTCAAAATAGCCATTTGCAAATTCTCTAGTCTTAATTTGATAGTTTGAATAATTCGTTTCAGCTTCAACAGAAAGTTTTGATGTAGGTGACCAATTAATCTTCGCAAAGGCGCGGTAGGTTTCAGAATTTTTCCGTGCATGATGCCCGTACATATACCATGCCGTGCGGCTACTTAAAGGATCCTTTAAGTTTTCAGATCCAAAATTTACAGGATACTCAATAAAGCTTCTTCCTATGGAACTAAAGCGCTGTGCTCCAATGCTAGGGGCATTTACTGCCGTAGCTGAAGTGAAATATATCCCCGCCTGACTTTTCAATTTCGGAGACCATTCTTGCAAAGACTTAAATAATAGATTATGCTTATCAAAAGTATTATTTACATAGGTTCCTTTATTCCAATCTCCCGTATAAGAGAGCCTATATTTAAACTTTTCAAGACCATAATTTAAGGAAAGATGTACCAACTGACTATTGGCTTGCTCAAAGGAGTTTAGATAATTGGAGCTGGCATTGGATAAATAGGCTAGTCGCGGGTCTTGAATCCCCACGAACTGGTCACCACGAATAAGCTGTGGAGCCATATAGGCCTGTCCCATAGCATGTCCAATATTTGTTTCCACGCTCCAGCCTTTAGGAATATCGGCACCTTTAGACTTAATTTCTATAACACCATTTAGGCCTCGCGCACCATAATGCGCCGCTGCAGCAGCTGACTTCAGTACGGTAATTTCAGCGATATCAAAGGCATTTAACTCCTTGAGTTTATTCCCCCAATCCTGACCACCATTTTGATTGGCCCCAGAACTCTCATTTTCAATAGGAATACCATCCAATACAAATAGAGGCTGATTCGAGCCTACAATGGACTTCATGCCGCGAATAACCATGCCCGAACCAGAAGTTACGCCCCCCGCAGTACCATACATCTGTAATCCGGCAACACGGCCACGTAGTGTATTTATTGGATTTGCTTCGAAGGAGTTTTGCAGCTTTAAGCCGTCAATTTTCTGCGTATGAACGATACTTTGAAGTCCATTTTTCTGTTGTGAAATGCCTACTTCGGGCAGATATCTATTGGTATCTGCCTGCAACAATGTTAATGTAAGTTGTGTTTTTTTAATCGATTCTTGCGCCCATAGACAGTGTCCATAGCAGAGGTAAAACCCCAGAATAATAATAGATAATGATTTCATAGGTTATAGTTTTTCAGACGCATGGGGCATGGAATATTCGTAGTAACGTGTATAGGACTGCGGGCCATGTTGCGTAACACTGGTCGGAATATCATAATGAGGATGATTAAATCTATAGGTGAAGTCCGTTCGCTCAACCTGCTCGATGCCGGCTTGGGAAATTGTTGATTGCATAGCATATCGCAAGAGATTATTGGACTGCCATAGGCTTATTAGCTGTGGACTAATTTCTGCTATTGGGTACATCAGCAACAGGGGAATTAGTGTCTTTCGAATTCCGATATAAGGGCTGATATTCTCATCAAAATTATAGGAATATGCCAGGTTTCTGGGCATTAATGTGGCCGAATTAATGCGTCCACGAGCATCAAATACTATGTTGAGCGTATCTACTGCCTTGGGTTCTGTCGTAGGAACAATCGTTTCTATTTCCTGAATAATCTGTATGCTATTAGGAAAATAGTTTATATACGCTTGCACAAAGCCTGGACCTGTAACAGAAATCAGCTGATTCTGTGCGTTATAACGGCATTCATATGCATTAAAGTTTGTCAAAAGGGAGTCCTTATAGATCAACTTGTAGTGGTCGAATCCCTTTAGGATCACCTGGGCTAATGTGTTATCCGGATTATAGCTGAATTGCTCAATCAGACGTCCGTCGACATCTTTTACAGTTTGTAGCAGGATGGGCTTATCGATCCTTCCGCGATCAGGGAGGTCGAAGTTAAGTTTTGATTCACAGCCTACTGATAAGAGGAGGCATAGAATACTTATATATTTATTAATTTTCATAATTATGAAGAACTATTTATTCGTTTAAATCAAGTATAAAGTCAAATTTTTTTATTGATAGTTATAACTAAATTTCAATCGTGGGCTTAGGGGATTAAGCTTGTCCACATAATAGACTGCGCTTGGAAGACCTAATTCGTTATAGGTTATTTTGTAGTCATTAAATTTTCTGTCAGTACCATCAGATTTATAGCGTACGGCAATCTGTATGCTATCTGCCAGTGTACTACGATTGATCATCTTTAAGTAACTAAAGACCTGTATTTCGGATTCTGAACCTAGGTGACCTTGTCCTGCCCAAGCAACCTTCTGGTTGGTAAGAGCCATCATAAATCGGCTCCCTTTGACATCAAAGAAGGCGTTAAAACGGTGAGGCCATCTATAATTTTGCTGATTAGTATAGCCAGGTATGGATACGAGATCCGCAGCGCTACTAGATCCGGCTTCATAACCTTTTGTATTGTACCACACCACAGAGTCTGGAATTTCCTGCTGTGGTACACTGTAGATTGCTTTTCCTAATAATCGCATTTGCTGATCCGTTGCGAACTCTTCACCGCGATAAATAGCGATTATCTGATAATGTTCATTGTACTGCATTCGATATTTCATCATATACATGGATTCAGCGTGCAGCATATAATCAAGGACTAGCTTCTTGACTTGTCCTTGGTTAATTTCTGTTAAAGGAGTCTTTTGACAAGCGACGCCGCCGAGGAGTAGGAGGACTGATAAAAGTTTGGGTACTGCTGTAAGTATTTTCATGCTTATAAATTTTCTAGTAAGGCCTTTTCAAAATTGGTGATGCCATAACCTAATTTTGTATCAGGATGCTCATAGTTATGACTAGATTTTAATAATATTTCGCGAATCTCTTGGACTGTTTTATGAGGTAGGCCTTCCCATAAACAGGCCGTGAACCCAGCGATGATAGCGGAAGCGTGCGCATTGGACCACGAGCCTCCCCAGCCGTAGATTACAGGTACATTTTCAACGAGTGAACCTAGCTCTGGCTTGATTCTACCATCCGCCGTATGGGTGTCAATACTGGACCATACAGCACTTCCATTCTCGCGTAAATTCCCTACACTAAGGATGTGCTTAGCGTCTGCCGGGGGAACTACAATCTTGCGCGATGAGCCACCTCCGGAATTTAAAGACTGTATCACTAACATCCCTTTTTCAAAGGCAATATCTGCTGCTTGGCTACAACGTGCTCTTCCGTCGGTATGTTCAGAATTTATTTGGTAGATGGGATTGTCAAAGGCAGCTCCAAAATTGGAATAGGAGCTCACAATATCGACCCCACAGGAGTCTGCATATTCGAGGGCTGCTACCCAAGCTGTTTCAAATAATGGCTCCTGCACGCCTACGGCATCGGCGATTAATAGGACATAACTTGCCGCTGGAGCTGTACCCATGTATTTTCCAGGATTTATAGCGGCCATAATTCCAAGGTTATAATTCCCTCTTGAGGTTCCAGCATTTACATTATTGGAATTCATAAGAAAATCATAGCTTCCCGAAATTTTTTGATCTTTTATTAAATGAGCTATTTCAGGCTTATCATTTATAAATGCAAACCCTAAATCTATCAGCGCTATTTTTTTATTTTTACCAAATAATTTTTTTTCAGGAAATACGCCTGCATTATGCCGCTGAAAAAGATTGTACGTGTCTTTATAATTATCGCGGGAAAATGTCAGTGTATCCAAATTTACGTCCGACAGTTCGCTGTTTTCCTGATTCTGTTCGGGGAATAGGGGATGTCTGTAGTTTTTAAATTCGCCAAGTTTATTGACTTCTTGGACGAAAGCCAATTCCTCTAAACTCGCAGTATCGGAGTCTTCTGGAAGATGTAAAACTAAATAATTTAACCACTTGGAGACATGTAATACCTTCCCGTGGGTAACCTTCACACAGCTTGCTATATACTGCGGGTCGATGGGTAAATCCTGGTTATTTATGCTTATTCCTTGCGCTCTTCGGCGTGAAATAGCCTCCTCAGAAAGAAATTCTTGAGGCTTAGCAAGCTGCGAGATAGAAGCCCCCTTATCTTTAAATTGAACTAGTACAACGGCACGGTATTTTGGTTCCGCTGGATTCTGATCACGATATGAACCTAAAGGTTCATGAGTTTTACGACAACCGCAGGTAAGTATTAGTAACCAGAGGAGCATAAAAATTTTGTATGTATTTGGCATAATATGCGTTAGTTGAAGTAATTAATATTCTCGATATATTGGTACTGTAAACTGTAGTATCCTTGCGTTTCAGCAAGCGAGTTGTAATCAGCGCGGCTGAGGTCAGGCATATTTCTGTAAAAACTTAATATTTTTATTTTCGCGTAGCCTTTACCATCTGCCGTAGCAAGGAAGATCGTCTTATCGGTGTAAGGAAAATAGATATTGTTTGCCGTGTAGTACCAGCTAAGTCCTCCTGCACGATAGCCTAAGGCAAAGTTCTCACCACTGTGATCTTGCTTTAAGCCCGCTAAATTTGGAATATCCTTCACCAGATGATAGGGGACATGTAACAATTGCCCGCGCGCATTTCCCAAGCGTTGTGGGGTTGCACGTGAACCTCCATTAATTTGAAGTTGGGCGTGCTGAAAACAAATATCCCATAGAAAATCTTTTGGATTAGTGCTTAATTCTCCCGTAGATAATTTTAGGTAAGTAGGTGTAAAAAAGCTGGATTCAATGTTTAATAGGGTTACATCTGTAACAATAGGATCTGCAGGAAGCTTGTTTGGATCCTCTTTTTTGCAGGCATTCAGCGAAATCAAGCATATGCTTAAAGCGCTAATTAGAAAGGGTTTGAAATTCATCTTTATTTAGACTAATTATAAATAAGTTGTAAATATCTACATTAGCTAGTGTATTTCAAAATATATTATCCTTTAAATTATATTAATTAATCTATTTATTATTTCATTTTAACTGAATCATCATGTTACTTTAACTGAGCGTGCGTGTTTTTTATAATAGAGCGTGCGTGTTTTTTTTTAATAGAACGTTCGTGTTTTTTATAACTGAGCGTGAGTGTTTTTTTAATTGATGAACAGCTTAAATTCCAATATAAAGGCGTCCTATTTTTAGTAGGACGCCTTTATATTGGAGCTTATAACTGAGCTCGCTCGAAGGAAAATATCAAGCCTATAATTCAGCTATACGAGTGCTAGAATATCTTTAATAATGGGGTAAGTGTTGTTTTTAATAGCCTTTAAATCACTAGGATCCTGCCATATTGCAGCTGTAATATCTTCTTCCTTTTGAGGGATTAATTCTGGCGACTTATTAATCCCCATATCATACCAGTTGGTGGTCTTAAGCATAAATTCTCCACGCATATAATAGCAGTGGTAAGAGGTCAATAACTTTCTTCCTAAGTAATCGATTTTTATGCCGCATTCCTCTTCGACTTCACGTACAGCAGCCTCACGCATTTTCTCATTATTCTCCACTTTTCCCTTTGGCAGGTCCCATTTACCCAGTCTATAGATAAATAGATAGTCGCCATTTCCATTTTTCACTAGGCCTCCGGCAGCCTTTATAGCCTTAATTTTCTCTTTAATCTTCTGAAAGATTAACTCACATTTATCGTCTATGACGAGGTAGGAAATTTCTTTCTTATTTTCTTGAGATTGTTTAAAAAGTTTTTCCAAGTCAATTGACTGACTATCAATAGTTTGAGGGTTTTTAACCTTCTTAGGAACGAAATCTGCTAAAATTAGGACAGATTGGTTCATATAAATTTTATAAATTTGCGCCATGAATAATTTAAATGATGTTGAACAAAAAATTGCTGAATCCTTATTGCAAATTAAAGCAATAAAATTGCAACCTAAAAACCCTTTTACATGGGCATCGGGTTGGAAGTCTCCGATTTATTGTGATAATCGTATTACATTGTCACATCCAGCAATTCGTACGTATATTCGTCAAAAGTTATCGAAGCTGATACAAGAAGAGTTTGGGTCTGTAGATATGATTTCTGGCGTAGCTACCGCAGGTATTCCTCAAGGTGTGCTTGTAGCACAAGATTTAGGCCTTCCATTTACTTATGTCCGTAGCTCAGCGAAAGATCATGGAAGACAAAATATGATTGAAGGTGAAGTTAACTCTGGCCAACGTGTTGTTGTCGTAGAGGATTTAGTTTCTACAGGTAAAAGTTCTCTTGTTGCGGTAAAAGCCCTACGTGAGGCAGGTTGTAATGTTGTTGGTTTAGTTTCTATCTTTACCTATGGATTACCTGCAGCGGAAATAAATTTTGCGGAAGCAAAATGTCGCTCTATCAGTTTATGTAATTATGATGCTTTATTGACAGTTGCTGCAGAAAAAAATTATATCTTAGAGGAGGAGGTTGACATCTTAAAAAAATGGCGCTTAGATCCAGCAAGCTGGAATCCAGCAGTTTAATTAAACATTTATATATATGACTACGATTCAAAGTAATGCTACGCTAAATAAGTCTGTGGAGGAAGTATATGCTTTTCTTACGGATTTAAATAATCATGAGCAGCTGATGCCTGAAAATATTTATAACTGGTCATCCACAGCTGATGAGGCACGGTTTACCATTCAGAATATGGCAAAATTGGCGCTTAAAGTAAATCAGCGTGTTGCAAACGAATCTATTGTCTTAATCCCTTCTGAGAAAGCACCCTTTGACTTGTCATTAAGCTGGAAATTAACAGCGCTATCAGCGACACAAACAAAAGCAGATTTTGTGATTGAAGCTGATTTAAATATGATGATGAAAATGTTAGCTTCTGGACCTTTACAGAAATTAGCAGATCATCAGGTTGCACAATTGAGCATTCTAGTAGGTTAATTATTAATCGACCTTATCTATACCTTATTTAAAAGCGTTTGTATAGCACTATACAAACGCTTTTTTTATTGGACACTTAAAATGCGAAAGAGAGATGTGCGAAGGCTTTATTGCCGGCATCCATTCTCCCAAGCGCTAATTTCTGAGCTAAAGGAACCTGGTAGTTAATGCCAAAAGAGACTTTATTGAGCGTTAACTCTACGCCAACAATTCCCTGCACTAATTTTCCGCCTGTCTCATCGACCACAAAGCCCATCGTTTTATCCTTCATCTGCGTTTCCGCAGCAACGCCAAGGGTGGGACTGATGCGTCTATCTTGGCCTAGAGAAAATTTATGATAGGCAGAAATATTCCCTGAAAGCTTATTTCCGTAGTGGTAATCGTCGGAATTTTCCATATTTATCTTCCCTGAAACATTGGCATTAATCCCAAAATCAGAAATGCGGATATCATAAATAGCATTTAACAAAATATCCGTGCTCCCTGTTCCAAGCTGGAAGATATTCGGTGAATTTCCTTGTGCATTCAAGCGTTCAAAGGTGTCGTATTTTCCGGTGGCAAACTTAATACCAACGCCTGCCCAAAGGGATTGATTGATAAGCTTGCGATCTGTAGATCCTGTCTTTTCAAGTATTTTGTAATAACCATTTACGACAATATCACCGATACCATTCTTTTTACGGAGTTCATCGGAGGCAGCATTGTATTTTTCGTTAAAACTGTATGGAAGGATGGCCATCACACGAAAGCGATCGCCGATATTCCAGGCCCCCCAGATATCCATATTGCGGTATCGCTCATCGGACGTTAGCGTAGTACGCTCGCCATTGGGACCCAGCTGTGTTGTAATTTCACTGTATTGGTAGCGTATACCAACAAATCTTTTGGTGAATTGTGGGAGCAGGCCTACATAATATGTTCCCGCGCCACATCCACAAATATCACAAGCGATGGTGCTTCCATAGCTTAAGAGTAGTGCGGCAATTATAAGTATTTTTTTCATTCTGCAAAGCGTTTATCTAATGTGAATTGTGCGTCATTTAGGGTCTCTAAAAAAGCAAGTATCTGTGTTGTTTCCTCGTTGTTAAGCTTGATTGAGCCCGATTGAAACTGCTGCATCACCGCCGCTAAGGTTAGATAGCTGCCATCATGCATATAAGGAGCCGTATATTTTAAATTCCGAAGACTAGGAACCTTAAATTTCAACTTATCGCGCTCATGTAAGGTGATATCATAGCGGCCATAATCTTTAGCAGGATTTAATCCTAACCCGATATCTCTAAAAGACTGGTCTGTGAAAAGTGGCTCGCTATGGCAGGTGTTGCAATGTTTCTTAAATAGCAGATAGCCCGCTTGCTCTTCAGCTGTAAACAGCATTCCTCCTTCACCACGCTGCACTTTATCGTACTTCGACTGATCCGAAATAAGCAGTAGCATAAATTGAGAAAGTGCTTTCAGCATTCTTTCGCTGCTAATGCCCTCCGTTCCAAAAGCCGCTTTAAAGAGACCAGGATATTCCTTATTCTTCTGAAGCTTAAGCACGATATTGCTTAATTTCTCATCCATCTCCACGGGGTTTTCTATAGGTGCTACGGAAGATAAATCTAAATTATGCACACCACCATCCCAGAAGAAGGATTCATTCCAAGCTAAATTCATTATTGGCAAGGCATTTCGGATGCCTTCTTTATCTTCAATTCCATGGGATACAGTATGTCCATGGTGCGTGAAAGCATAATAAGAGATATGACAGGAGCCACATGAAATGGTGTTATTGCGCGATAATAGCGGTTCATAAAAAAGCTTCTTCCCCAAATTAAATCCCGCCTCAGTAATTTTGTTGGTAGCGAAATTATAAACAGGTTCTGGAAAATTACGCGCTTTCTGAAAACCCATAAAAGGTGATATATCCACCCAATCGTCGCTCTTTCTACAAGCGACAATTGCGAGGATAATACCTAGGATACAATATAAATGCTGTTTATTCACCTGCGATCTTCTGGAAGTTGTGCGTATGGTCATGTCTAAACATCGCTTGGTAGTTGTCCGCTATGGAAGTCGAAAATTCACCAAACATCACAGAAGGGTGTTCCTTAATAGAAAATGGCGTTTTACCATCTAACACAAGGGAAACATCAACCATCAGGTGTATATCGGAGCTCAATCCTTCCTGCACAGCTGAGCTGCCAGCTTTCGTAAGATCCACGCTCACGGCTTTGATATTATTAATGGTCTGCGTGTTGTAGCCACCAAATCCACCGATATGGAAATGGTAGTTTCCTGAGCTCGAGGCGGCAGATTTACCTTCCATCTTTAGGAATATATAACCCGAGTTCCAGCTCCAATACATGCCTTTATCAACACTTAGATCACCGAGCCTGCTGGCGATATCTTCGGTATTCTTCAGTGAATCTACGCCTACAATAAAGTCTAATTTGGTGTAGGTGCCAACGGGAACTTGAAATTTCGGAAATAAACTATTTTCCACAGAAGCATCAATTAAGAAGTAGGAAGAGTCTTTAGGTACTGTATATACGGTGCCATCTTGGCGTGTAAGCTTAATATTTGAGATATAATATCTTAGCGTTTCAATGCTGTAGTTCTCTGCTGCAGCATTTGTATAAGTAGCAGAGCCAAGCTGAAGGACACGACCACCGACGATATGGTCAAATTTAAGTTTTACTCGACCACGTTGGTTTTCAGTAGAACTTATCGGATTGTCTTTTTTACAAGCTGAAAATAGAAAGCATACGGCTGCTAGTAAAATAATAAAATTATTTTTCATGTTATAGGAATAAAATATGCGGCTATATAAATAATAGCGCATGGAATTAATTAAGTGTGAATATTAAAAAAAAGGGGGGGGGATTTAAACGGTCGCTACTGGAGGGCGGAATAGCGAGTTAAAGATATTTCTTGAAAATAGATTACTGCGGAACTCCGAAAAATCCATATCCTTTACCAAGGATGGTGCAGGCGTTGATAAATCAAAAGCTTGATTTAAGAAAACATAGGATTCCTGCAAGTTGACTTTCAAGGAGTCTTGTTCCTTTTCCTTCGCAGCGCGGATTTTTTTCATTAACACACATTGTCCATGACACACATTGTTGGCATACATGCGCTGCTCACAAAGATTCTTGGCAATATAGTCTTGATTGATATAAAAGGAGGCACCTATCAATAATGTCATGTTGCTTTGCACAAGCATGATGGGGATCATTATAAATAGTAGTAGTGTCTTCATTGCGCCCAAAAGTAAAAACTTTAGCTTACATTAAAAATATTAATTTACTTTTTTTATCTGAAACATGTAAATATCCCGCTATGATTGGATATTTATGATGCTTTGATGGGATAATTAGCAAGGTCTTTTTTATATTTGTATTCCTTCAAGTCGAAAGCGCGGCTTGTACAATCTTATAAAAATGAAGTTACATTTAAAAAAACCGCTCGCATTTTTCGATCTAGAAACTACAGGCGTAAATATTTCCGCAGACCGTATTGTTGAAATTTGTATTTTAAAAGTCAACCCGGATGCTACGGAAGAAGTATATACAAAAAAAATAAACCCAGGCATGCCTATTCCTGCGGAATCCTCTATGTTTCATGGTATCTACGATGAGGATGTAAAGGATATTCCTACATTTAAAGAATATGCAGCAGAGATTGCCGAATTCTTAGGTGACGCCGATTTAGCAGGATACAACTCCAATAAATTTGATGTCCCTGTACTAATGGAAGAGTTCCTACGTGTGGGTGTACCATTTTCATTAGAAGGACGTTCATTTGTCGATGTGCAAAACATTTTCCACCAGATGGAACAACGTACGTTAAAGGCTGCCTATAAATTCTACTGCAACGAAAGCTTAGTAAATGCCCATACAGCAGAGGCTGATGTGCGTGCTACCTATGAAGTGCTAAAAGCGCAGATTGATAAATATGAAGGGGTAACTTTTGAAGATAAGCATGGCAAGACATCGCAACCCGTGGTAAATGACGTCGAAGCTTTACACCAATTTACAAACTTAAGTAAGCCCGTAGATTTTGCTGGCCGCCTAGTATACAATGATGAGGGTATTGAAGTATTTTCATTTGGTAAACACAAGGGACGTGCTGTAACGGCGGTATTCGAAATGGAGCCTAGCTACTACGCATGGATGCAAAATGGGGATTTCCCATTATACACTAAGAAATGCTTAGAAAATCTTTGGAACCGCTATAAAGCGGAAAAAAAAGAAGTCCGTCAGACGGAAGCTACTTTTACGTCGGAAGATAAAAAACAAGCGAAGAAAGAGTTTCAAAAAGTGGAGAAAAAGGAACCTGCTAAAGCGATAACAAACGATATGTTGCAGAACTTGCAGAATAAATTTTCAAATTAAAAAATAAGCTTAGAAATATATTATGTCACAAGAAATAGAACATGTACAGTGTTTAATTATTGGTTCAGGCCCTGCAGGGTACACGGCAGCAATTTATGCCGCTCGTGCAGATCTTAAACCAGTAGTATATACAGGCTTAGTACCTGGAGGTCAGCTAACACAAACGACAGAAATCGACAACTTCCCAGGCTATGCCAATGGTGTGCAGGGAACACAGATGATGGAAGACTTAAAGAACCAAGCGGAGCGTTTTGGTACGCAAGTACGCTTTGGATACGCTACGAAAGTAGATTTCTCAGGTGTCGTAAAGCAGGTTGTAATTGATGGTAATAAGACCATTACTGCAGATACGGTAATTATCGCTACGGGAGCTACAGCGAAGTGGTTAGGCTTGGAGTCTGAAGAGAAATATAACGGTTTTGGTGTTTCAGCATGTGCGGTATGTGATGGGTTTTTCTATAAAAATCAAGAAATTGCAATCGTTGGAGCAGGGGATACGGCAGCGGAAGAAGCTACTTACTTAGCAAAATTATGCTCTAAGGTGCATATGCTCGTACGTCGTGATGAATTCCGTGCTTCTAAAGCGATGGTAAACCGTGTCCTGAATACGCCAAATATTGAAATTCATTACAACTCGGAAGCGCAAGAAATCTTAGGTGATGGACAGGTGGTTACAGGAGTACGTGTCGTGAATAATCAAACACAGGAAACGCAAGATCTTGATGTTACCGGATTTTTCGTAGCTATTGGCCATAAACCTAATACGGAATTATTCCAAGGTATCTTAGATATGGAAGAGTCGGGTTATCTAATTACAAAAGCGGATAGCACGCAAACAAATATCCCTGGTGTATTTGCTTGTGGTGATGTGCAGGATCATGTGTTCCGTCAGGCGATTACTGCAGCAGGAACAGGATGTATGGCTGCTTTAGAAGCTGAGCGCTATATTGCTGCTTTAGCGGATGAAAATTAAGGCTATAATCTTTATAGTAGAAAAGCCTGTATCATGTGTATTGATACAGGCTTTTTTTTATAAACTATTCTTTTCCTCCATCTCATAGACGGAATCTATTTTCCAATTAGCCTTATCCTTGGACGCGAAAACTGCCATCTGATCACAACGTTCATTCTGCGGATGTCCAGCATGCCCTTTCACCCAGACCAACCTCACCTGATGCAATTTGTAGCTCGCCATTAAGCGGAGCCATAAATCTTTATTTTTCTTTCCCGCAAACCCCTTCTGCATCCAGCCATAAACCCACTTCTTATCAATAGCATCGATAAAATATTTAGAATCGGAAAATATGGTCACCTGCTGATTTAACTTTTTCAATGATTCCAAACCGATGATAACAGCCAATAGCTCCATACGGTTATTGGTGGTCTTTCGGAAGCCCTCATAGATCTCTTTATAGTAAGGTCCTGAACGCATCACTACACCGTAGCCTCCTGGGCCAGGGTTACCAGAAGATGCGCCATCTGTAAATATCTCAATCATTACACAAAGTTAAAGTTATTCCGCAAAATGTATCTTATAAGTTTGAAAATCTATTCTAAATACCTATTTTCAAGGATTATAAATCTTAGCCCACAATGATAAAGAAATTTTTGATAAGCCTTGCTATTGGCGCGAGTTTTTGCACAAACGTTTTAGCGCAGAAAAAATCACCAGAAATCAAGAAAATGGACTGGTTTGAAGATGCAAAACTAGGAATCTTCGTGCACTGGGGTATTTATTCTGTAGATGGCATTTCGGAATCATGGGCCTTCTTCAATAATTATATTAATCATACTAATTATATGAAGCAGCTGAATGGATTTACTGCGGCAAACTACAATGCCCAAGAATGGGTGAACTTAATCGAACAGTCGGGAGCAAAATATACCGTTATCACGTCTAAGCACCATGACGGTGTATCGCTATGGGACTCCAAAGCGACACAAGCAATAACGACAAAGACTCATTCCGCGGCAAAGAAAGATGTGCTAACGCCATTTATGCAGGCGCTAGAAAAGACTTCCTTAAAGAAAGGAATCTATTTTTCACTGCCTGATTGGTCGCATCCCTTATATGATATAAACACTAAAACTAAGAAACGCTACGCAATTGAGAAAGAGCCCCAGCGATGGGATTCTTTCGTAACTTATTACCAACAGCAGCTAAAGGAATTATCTACGCAGTTTAAGCCCGATCTATTATGGTTTGATGGGGACTGGGAGCACACAGATACGGCATGGCGCTCGCAGGAAACGCAGCGCTTACTGCAGTCCTATAATCCCAATATAATTATCAACTCCCGCCTCAACCATTACGGAGATTATGAAACTCCAGAGCAAGGTGTGCCGGTATTGCGTCCTAAGTCCAAGTACTGGGAGCTGTGCTATACCATGAATGACTCTTGGGGATTTCAACACTTTGATAAGCACTATAAAACGCCCAATATGATTATCCGCACCTTAGCAGACTGCATCAGCATGGGCGGAAATTTACTCTTAGATATCGGCCCACAGGAAGATGGCAGCATTCCTGCTCCACAGCGCGAAATTTTAAAAGCCTTGGGAACCTGGACTGCGAAGCATGCTAAGGCTGTCTATGGAACACGTGCAGGGATACCATTTTCCAATTTTCAGGGTAAATCAGCCTTATCTAAAGATCATAAGACATTGTTTCTATATCTTGAAGAGCAGAAAGAATCTGTGGAGCTCGCGGGCCTAAAATCTAAGATTAAGGATATCACTGTAGTAGGGGCGCCAGGAGCTAAGCTTTCCTACAAGAATATAGGTTATGAGAAAATACAAATAGATTTAGCAAAGGCTTCTTTTGACCCTAATGTCACCGTCGTAGCAGTAACACTGGAAGAACCTATTCAATATAATAAGAACGTTAAGCCTACGGCGGAAAAATTAGAAAATGTCTTAAATGCGAATGCTGCAGATACACAGATTCACTTGCGTAGTTTAGTTGCTAATCTGCATGCGGGATCAAATTTACTTGTTAATTCAGGACTTACTTCAGATGGCTTAAACCTAAAATCTCCGCTAGCAAATGCTAAAAACACAACAATAAAGGAATGGATCTCAAAACATGCTGAGGCCTTAGACGCTACCACAGCGGGTTTGCCTGATGGGCATTATACAGGTCATTCAGCCTTGTCTGCTGACCGCCAAACGCTTTATTTATTCGTCGAGGGACAGCCTACGGGAGACCTCGCGCTTAAGGGATTGAAAAATAATATTGCACGTATACGCATCGTAGGTGAGGGAAGCATGCTACAGCATCAGCTGTTTAATAAATTGTATTGGTCGCCTATTCCTGGTATTGCCTATATCAACCTACCTAAGGAACGCTTAGACAAGCATATGACCGTAGTAGCAGTCCTGCTGGATAAGCCATTGGAGCTCTACAGGGAAGATGTAGGAGCGATAGAATCAAATTTATAGCTACCTTTGATCCATGATTAAGAAATGGATAGTTATGCTTGGCTTTGGGGGATTGTTGGTTTCCTGTGATTCGGAATCAGCAATCTCTGCAGCTACAGCTCAGCGTACAGACTCCCTCGTAAATGAGGTGCTGTCGGGAAGATTGCCGCTGAAAACATTAGCGGAGTCGAAGGAGTTTATGTATTTCGATCGGAAGTATTTATCGGAGGAAAACCTCGATTTATCGAAGCCCGATTTCCCGAAAGAGGATAAGGTTCGCATTCAAGTTGTAGCCTATCGGATTTTTAAAGCTGTAAAACTACAAGATAACCAGTATGTTGTCAGCGCAGCGAAGGGGGCGGATTTGCATATTCCGCAAACGCTATTTTCTGCTTATCGCAATTCCCTGGAAAATGGAAACGCTGCAGCAAGAAAACCTGGTGCTGCACCTTTAAGTTATCCCATAAATTTTCAAGATTCTGTATTAACTTGGTAGTCTATTTTTTTTAGACTACCTTTTTTTTATCGTGGCAGTTGTGGCTGATCCATTCTTCTGGGAATGGACGTTAGGCCGTTTAAAAATGCGATAATAGCCTGCTGCTCAACAGCCGTTAGGTGCAATACTTTCAGTTTTTCATCCGACTTCGGCCACAGGGGATCTTTCGCTTGTGTGGCATTAGGGATTACTGATGGCATGCCTACATTATAATTCTGAATAAGGGCCTGCACATCATTGAAAATTCCATTATGCATCCAAGGGCCTGTACGCAAGGCATTACGTAATGTCGGGGTCTTAAATTTCCCTACATCAGCAGGGTTTTTCGTGAAATTGTAAAGGCCAAGGTCTTCAAAACGTGGGTTTTTATAATTTGTAAGACCTAAATTATGAAAACTGTTATCGGTAAAAAAGGCGCCCTGATGGCAGTTTATACAACGTGCCTTCGTTCTAAATAGATGGAGACCATGGATTTGCTGATCTGTAAGTGCTTGGTATTCGCCAATTAGAAAATTGTCGAACGCTGATTTTCGGGAGCTTATAGACTTCTGGAAAATAACAATCGCCTCTAAGACACGGTCTAAATTAATGTTGCTATCTCCAAAGGCTTTTTGAAAATAGGGTACATACCCTGAAATACGCTCTAATTTTCCCGGTATAAGCTGTGGATCTTGATTCATCTCCGTGGGGTTGGAAATAGATTCTATCGCTTGAGCCTTCATATCTGCGGCACGCCCGTCCCAAAAGAAGGTCTTTTGAGCCCATGAATTTTCTATAGTAGGGGTGTTCCTGTTGGTCGTTTGGTGGTCATGCCCCAGGGAAACGCGTCTTCCATCCGTCCAGTTTAAATCGGAGCTGTGACAACTAGCGCAGGAAATTTGATTGGACCCTGAAAGGCGTGGATCGTGAAAAAGTAATCTCCCAAGAATAATCTGATCCTGTAGTTTTATCGTATTAAATGGTGAACTAGGAAGCTGCGCCAACTCCTCAAAATTAGTCCAATCATCTACCGTAGGCTTAGGCCATTTCTCCGAAGACTGACTGTAGACCTTTCGTAAGCTTTCTGTAGGAATATCCTCCGTAGATTCAGGATTATGATAAGCAGAATTTAAAAATGCAAAGCAAATAACTGTAGATAGTATTCCATAGATGCGCATAACAAAATAGCGTGTTTTTCGTAAAATTTATTAAAGCGCTACAAAGATAAGATTTTTATAAAGAATACTAAGACCTTGATAATTAACTTTTAGGAAACTTCAATTGTGCGGAAAAATTGCCTCGCGCAAGTTGATTTTGTCTTAAATTGATAGCCAAATTAAATTCTGTTGACAAAGCTAACTTACTGATTAATAGTAGTTAAGTGTCTTTTAGTGAGGAGGGAGGTTTACCTACAATATGCTGTATAACGGGGGAATAATAGAAAATATATTTTATCTCAATAAAAAGCGCTAAAAATCAACCAAATAAAATTCTGTTTCAGAGATTATAAATAACTATTTGATTGATTTCTAGCTACTTGAGTTTTTTATATAAACTTAAGATTCATACCTATTATAGGCTTCGATAAAACTTTGACGCATGGTATTAAACTGTTCTACCACCTGATTAATAAACGCTTCATCTAATAATTCGAATACGCCATTCACGCCGCCAACAACATCTGTTTCCGCAATCTTGAAAGATTGTTCTAAGGTTCCTTGTTCAAATTTTATTATAAACTTTTGGTTCATACCAAAAATAGATATTTTACAAGCTGGGTGTGGTAACTCGGCAATTATTCTCATGATCTATATTCTTTGTGCAAAGAAACAAAAAAACGCCCGAAAATTCAATAAAGAATTTCGAGCGTTTCCCTTAAGTTTACTTTTAGATTAAACGATACCTTGTGCTTGCATCGCGGAAGCTACCTTTACAAAGCCACCGATATTTGCACCTTTTAGGTAATTTGTATGTCCACATTCTTGCTTTCCATAACGGACACAAGTTTTGTGTATATTAATCATAATCTGCTTTAAGTTGCTATCTACGAGCTCCGAAGTCCATTGCTGACGCGTGGAGTTTTGAGACATCTCTAAGCCTGATACTGCTACACCTCCGGCATTTGCAGCTTTTCCTGGTGCGAAAGCGATCTTCGCAGCATGGAAGCTGGCAATAGCTTCTGCTGTTGAAGGCATATTGGCTCCTTCAGCAACAATCTTACACCCCTGAGCGATTAATGTTTCCGCATCGTCACCTGTCAATTCATTCTGTGTAGCACACGGAAGGGCAATATCACATTGGAATTTCCATGGCTTCTCACCAGCATGGTAGCTCGCGGATTTATATTTTTCAGCAAAGGCCGCTAAATTACGTCCCAGTTTACTGATGTAATCTAATTTTTCTATAGTGAATCCATCTTGATCATAGATGGTACCTTGGCTGTTCGAGAGTGTAAGGACTTTAGCTCCTAAATGAATCGCTTTCTCTGCAGCGTAATAGGCCACATTTCCCGCGCCCGAGATACACACTGACTTCCCTTTAAAAGTGTCATTATGTTCCTCCAAAATACATTCTACAAAATATAATAAGCCGTATCCCGTAGCTTCAGGGCGGATATAAGAACCTCCCCAATTGCTGCCTTTACCAGTAAGTACCCCTGTAAAATTATTTTGAAGTCTTTTATATTGACCAAATAGGAAGCCTATCTCACGTCCACCAACACCGATATCACCTGCAGGAACATCCGTTTCCGCACCAATATGACGGTATAATTCCGTCATAAAACTTTGGCAAAACCGCATAATCTCCATATCAGATTTCCCCTTAGGGTTAAAATCTGAACCCCCTTTACCACCACCAATTGGGAGGCCAGTCAAGCTGTTTTTAAATACTTGCTCAAAAGCTAAAAACTTCAGGATACTTAAGTTTACCGAAGGATCAAAACGTAATCCTCCTTTGTAGGGACCAATTGCTGAATTCATCTGAACGCGGTATCCACGGTTAATTTGAACTTCGTTTTTATCGTTTAACCAAGTTACACGGAAAGATATAACGCGTTCCGGTTCGACGATACGTTCTAATATTTTAGCATCCGCTAATGCTGGATGATATTCTTCAATAAAAGGAATTAAATCTTCTGTTACTTCTTTTACAGCTTGTAAAAATTCCGGCTCATTTGGGTTTCGTGCTTCAACGTATTTTACGAAGGATTCAAACTTCTCTGACATTTTTTATAATTATGGTGTTTAGTGTATTTCGAAATTACAACTTTTTAAACAAAAAAGTGAATAAATTTTATATTTTTTAATTGAATAGCCAAGTAGTTAAATATTTGGCAACTTTAGATAAATATATGACTACAGGCTACAATTTAGTTTTACGAGATATTGCATTTTTAAAATTGTATAAGCATACATAGGCATTAAGGTTTAAGAACGATCTTTTGTATATTTGGTGTAATAGGACAATGACAATTTATTAAAATAAAGCCGATGTCTAAGAAAACGAACGCCGTAAGGATACTTGAGCAAGCAGCATTCCCCTTTAGACTTCAAGAATATGAGGTCACGGAGGATCTTTCCGCTCTTCATGTTGCTGAGCAGTTAGGGATTTCTCTGCAAGGGATTTATAAGACTTTGGTCCTTCAGGCCAATACCAAAGAATTTATCGTTGCCGTCATTGCTGCTGATGCACAGTTGGATTTAAAGAAAATGGCGCAAGCGGTAGCTGTAAAGAATTGTGCTATGCTTCCGCTAGCGGATTTACTGAAAATTACGGGATATATGCGTGGTGGATGTTCGCCTATAGGCATGAAAAAACTATTGCGCACAGTGATCGATAGCAGCGCTGAGAGCTTAGCGGAGTTTACGATTTCTGGAGGCAGGAGAGGGCTCCAAATAATCATGAATCCAAAAAATTTGGGCACGCTGATTCACGCTAAATTTGATGCAATTGTGTAAGTGATGCAATTGTTTAAGGTGAATTGGAGTGCCCAAAATAACAATACTATTCTTTTTTTAAAATACCTTTTGCAACACTTTCATTTAGCAACTGTTCAGCATATTCCCAAATGGTTTCAGAACCTTCTTTCATAATTTTTTTCTTTTCATATACTTTTTGGTAGGGCACTTGGTATTCACTCCATGTTCCTCCTTGATTAGAAGCGTTCTGTAATAGGGGTTCCAAGCGATCCATGGTTCTGGCGAATTTAGCTTCAGCAGTTTTACCCTCCTCAAACTCCTCCCAAATAGCTATAAAATGTGCCGCTTGATCAGCGGGCAATAGACCAAAAATACGTTTTGCCGCCTCAAATTCTTCTGCTGTATTTGTGTGATCCTTCGCTGTATCATATATAAAGGTATCTCCGGCATCGATTTCAACGATATCGTGTATTAACACCATTTTTATAACTTTAAGTATATCTACTGTGGAATTAGCGTGTGCCGAAAGGACAATGGCCATAACGGCAAGATGCCAGCTATGTTCGGCATCATTCTCGGGGCGATCGCTATTAATCAATTTTGTCTTACGCTGAATATATTTCAGTTTATCAATTTCTTTAATAAAATTGATTTGTTTTAAAAGGTCTTCACTAACCATTGTATGCTGTTATTTATGTTTTTTACAAAATATCCAATAGACTAGTATACCGAATCCATTGGCCAAAAGTACAATTAAATACCAGAGATTTTTCTCTGAATTACTCAAAGCTTTATTTTTAGCGATATGATAAAAAGTATAAATCCAAAAAGATAGAATAGTCAATAATATGAATATAAGTTCAAATTTTCCAATATTTATAAAGAGCATATACGTGGTTTATATTTTAGCGCTATATGGGTTTACATATAGCGCTATAAGGTTGATAATTTATGAACGCTTATACAATATGAGCATTATTATTAACAACAACGAATCATACTATCCGAAAATATATCCTAACTAAACGCCAGTAAAAAGATTTAAAATTTATAGGTATAGGTCACGTTAACTGTTCTACCGCGAGCAGGGAAGTATTTTGGATAATATTGCTTAGCATAAATTACTTCAAACTTCTGACTGTATAAGGTTTGATAGGTTGTGTTTAGGACATTCTGCACGGCCACGTTGAACTGTCCAATTTTCGTTCTATAAGATGCATTTAAATCGGAGCTATTGTAGGGTGTGAAGGCGTTACCTAAATTGTCTGTAGCCTTAAATATTTGTTGATTTTGAAAGTTTACACTAAACTTAGCATGGTCATAACGTAAGTAAGAGCTAATCTTGGAGGGGCTTAAATTATAAAGAATTTGGTTTTCCCATTTATTATCTACCTTTTGTTTTGAACTTAATACCATCGCATTCGCTCCCAGCGTGAATCCATTTACGGAATACGCGAAGTCCATTTCAAGTCCCACATTTCGAAGTTTATCATCCGTTACGAGCACTTGAAAGGAGCTTCTATCGTATAATAGATTTTTATTAGATTGACTTATAAATCCTGCAATCTGAAATTTAAAATTTGTATCTCGATAACGGTATCCCAGCTCTAGTTGATCTGTTTTTATTCCTTGTAGCGGGTTGTCTTGGACATTTATGCTGTTTGAAAGATCCCAATTTTGGGTGCTACTATTTAAGGAGTATTTTCCATAGCCGTAGAATTTTGCTGGATCAGCCAAAGCTACGCCTTGGGAAAAATTCAACCATGCTTGCTGCTTAGGGTTAAATTCATATAGTAGGCTCGCATTGAAGAGTGCTGCATCAAAATTAGATTTCCCACCTTTAATGCTTGAAGCTGTGGACCCCTGTTTAAAAAAGAGCATTACCTGCTGATTAGATCCAACGAAATCATCGATGGAAACCCCGATATTTTGATACCTTGCGCCAGCTGATAGTTTTAATGATTTCGTCAACTTGAAGTTTCCTTGAAAATACCCTGCCAAGCTGGAAGTATATAAACTTGGATAACGATCAACTTGGCCTATTAGCTCATTTCTAAGGCCAGATGATTGGAAAGATTTTACAGGATCAAAAATATTTAATTGAGAGTTGAAACCTTCGTAATCATAGTCTAACCCATAGGTGATATCTAATTTTTCCCATTTCTTAGAAAGCACAGATTTAAAACCTGCATAGTTGGTGTTCTGTTCTGTTGAGTTAAAATAAGTGCTTGTGAAGTTATCGCCATTATCTATCGTTGATGGGAGCGGATAGAATGCTACACGTTCATTACGGTATGTACCTTGCAGAAATAGATCCTGACCACCAAGAATATCGGTTACTTGGTAACTAATATTCTCCATAAAGCGCTTTGTAAATGGATTTACATCCGAGTCATAGCCATTTTTCATTGACAATAAATCCTGATTATTCGTGGTAAATCCACTGAGCTTATCCCCAAAGTGTATACTTTTATCGCCTTGGAATCCTGCATTATAATACTGTGTGCTGGCGGTGATAGAACTACGATCATTAATACGGTATTTTATTTTCCCAAAAAGATCTACCGTCTGGTTATACTGCAAGTCCGTTTGAGATACATCAGTTAATATTTGATTTCCTTGAGGGTTGTAGAAGCCCCCATTTTTACCGTATACTGCAGACCCAAAGAAATCCCATTTTTTCGTTCCTCCTTGCAGTGATTGAGCTATTTTCCAATCGTAATCATCACTATTAAAACCCGCTTTTAATCCTACCTGAGTTTCACCTGAAAACTGCTTACTTTGCGCTCCCTTAGTTACGATATTAATAATTCCTCCCGTGGCATTACCGCCATATATGGAGCTTGCGCCAGAAAGAATCTCAATTTTCTCAATGTTAAAGGGGTCTATTGATTCAAATTGTCGACTTAAATTCCTTGCGGAGTTTAGTGACACCCCATCTATTAGTACCATGACGGATCTTCCACGCATATTCTGTCCCCAGTTAGAGCGGCCTTCACCACCATAATCTAACCCTGGAACGAGCTGACCTAAAAATTCTTTTAAGGAGATACCTGCTTTAGCTTTTTCAGCTACTTTTTCACCGTTAATTAAGTAAACGGTACCTGGAATTTCAGCTATTCTTTGAGGTTTTCGAGAATTTACGATTACGACTTCATCTAACGAGTTGGTATCGGAGATATGCAGCTTTAGGTACAACTGCTCATTTTCTGCTATTTGAAAATATTCTTCTTTCGAAGATTGACTGAGATAGGAGGAGTAAAGGGTATATTTTCCAGGGGTAACATCGATTGTAAATTTACCTTCCTTATTCGTGGTGAACTGCAGACCATTTGACAGGTATACAGTGGCATTTGCAGCTGGCTTTCGGTTAGATAATTGCACTTCCCCAGAAATAGTTTGCGCTAAAAGTGCCGTAGAACTAAGAGAAAGCAGAAATGATAAAATACTCCGCATGATTGTCTTTATTTAGATTAATTAAAAATAATGTCAAATATAGGAATAAGTATTACATTATTGTAACCGGAGGGAAGTTTTGATTTAATATAACTTTTGGGTCAATGATACGTGTATCTAATGAGAAGATGGTCTGCGCATTAGTTACTATTAGTCTGATTTATAAATAGTTTTTTGTCTTGTAATTGGAGTTTAGGAATTTTGTTTATTTTGAGTGCAATATCACAAAGCTTTTCTATCGTGAAATTGGCTTCTCCCGAATTTAAAATTTGTGATAATCGGCCCTTAGGAATGCCCAAATAATTAGCAAATTGCGATTGATTCAAGTTATTATCCTCCATATAAGTAACCAGTGCATCGTAAATATCATTATTAATGCGCTCTGCCCAGTATGCAGGATCTAGTGTGATCTCGACGTATTTACTTCTCATTATAATAGACTTTTATCGTATTTACTATTCAATCATATCTTAAAGATAGGTATAAGAGATTTCTTAGGCAATAGGTAATGACAATTTTATTATGTTAAATAGGAGAGCTACTTATGTAATCGCTTAGAATCTGACATAATAAAATTTGTTTAATATTGGGTAAGGATATGCTATTGAGAACGATTGCGATGAAGCACATATATTACTTATTTGTATTAAAACAAAGTAGATATTCAATATAGTATATAGTACGGGTAGTAATCTTCAATAAAAACTAATAGGTTTCGTGGGTTATATTTTATTATCAACAAAGGGGTTACGCTTTGGAAACAGTAGTGCAGGGCATCTGTTTACACTTATAATTTCAGCACAACTAGGTACCAATAGGTCGGAGAAATGTCCACAGATAAAGGGATAATGGCTTAAAAGCTGACGTTTGAGTAGGGAAAAATCACGTCCCATAGACAGGTAAAAACGCAAAAAAATCGCTTCCCTAATTGTCTTATAATTTATATTATGTTAAGTAAGGTTTTGGAAAAGCCCTATTTTCACCCTTTTACAGCATAATATTCGCGAAAATCATGTTTTAAAAAATTTGATTTAAGCGCCTCTAAACGTATTCTCAACCTAGGCTATCTAAACGCACTTAAAGGCGCTTAGAGGCGATTATCGACCTGTAGCCCCACTTCTTCTCTTTTCTGCCATTTTCAAACTAAAATTTTAGTAGTTAAGATTGTATCCGCAATCCCGTTAAGCTTCAAAATTTTAAATTATCGTATTCAATTCACCAAAACTATAAGCATTCAAAATTGAAAATTACGACCACTAGCGCATGTGTCTTAAAAATATGCGATTCTAAGCGATTAGGATTTCTTTAAAAATCGCTAAAAACTACGGCTTTTTCATATAAAAGTTGCCTTAGCGTTATTATGCTCCTCTGTAATTCCTAAAATACACTCATAAACAAGGCATATATACCCTATTTTTACCGTAAAGTAGTATTTCACACCTCGCTACTTAACATAATACAGCACTATCGGGCATAAAAAACCTGCTTTTTGCAGGTTTAAATAAATATTAAGATGCTAATTCTTCAATTATTAACGCTCCCACAGTTAGATTTGATCGTGGATCTATCAGTATAGCGCGTGCATTTTTCGGGTTATCGGCATACAAGTCAAAGACTATTTCTTCAGCAGCTTTTATGGCGACCTTTCCAATATCATTTAACTTTATGATTTCGTCGTAAAGTAACTCATGGGTATTGATGTCCACTTTATAAAATACTTCTTGGATTTTCACTTTACTCAGGCGGCTATGATTTTGCAATAAATACACTTGATTGCTGTCTAAGGGTTTCTGGTCAAACCAACAAATTTTCGCTTCAAAATGACGTTCCGCCAGTGCTGGATGTGAAGCATTCACAATAATATCTCCCCTAGAAATATCTAGCTGATCAGCCAAATGAATAATTACAGATTGTGCATCCTCTGCCTGTGACAATTCTTTTCCCGCAAGCTCAATGGCAGAAATATGACTGCGCTGCTCCGATGGTAACACAAGTATCTCATCACCTACCTTTAACCCTTCACCAACGACTCTTCCTGCATAACCGCGGTAGTCATGAAGTTCATCCGTCTGCGGACGGACAACCCATTGGACAGGAAATCGCCAATTATTAGTTTGCTCGACAGGAAATTCTACCGCTTCCAAATAACTCAGCAGCGCCTCACCTTTATACCAAGGCATAGCTTGCGAGGCGTGGACAATATTATCTCCTTTTAAAGCCGATACTGGAATATAATCTACGCCTTCAAGACCTAACTTTTCCGCCAAGCGCTCGTAGTCCGCACGGATAGTCGTAAAGACATCTTCAGAATAGTCGACCATATCCATCTTATTTATGCAGACAAGAACTTTTCTTAATGCCAACATGCTCGCTAAAAAAGAATGCCTTTTTGTCTGCTCGATAACTCCCTTTCGAGCGTCGATAAGAATAATTATTAAATCGGAATTTGAGGCTCCGGTAACCATGTTTCTTGTATATTGGATGTGCCCCGGAGCGTCGGCAATTATAAATTTTCGCTTCTCCGTTTGAAAATACTTGTACGCAACATCGATGGTTATTCCTTGCTCCCGCTCAGCCTTTAGCCCATCCGTTAAAATAGCTAAATCAACTGTGCCATCATTATTTTTACGATTTGCCTTTTGGATAGCCTCCAGCTGATCGTCTAAAATAGAATTTGTATCATACAATAAGCGTCCAATTAACGTGCTTTTACCGTCATCTACGGAACCTGCAGTAATAAATTTTAATATGTTCATTGAATATTTTACGTCAAAGGTGATAAAAATGGGAAAACTATATAAGGCTAAATACTAAAAATAACCGGCCTTTTTACGCTCTTCCATGGCTGCTTCAGAAACTTTATCATCCATCCTTGCCCCTCGTTCTGATACCGTAGAAGCTTTAATTTCTGCAATAATATCCTCTAATTCAGTAGCTTGAGAATCTACAGCTGCTGTACAAGTGATATCACCAACTGTTCTAAATCGCACGGATTTTCTTTCTAAATGATCCGTTTCATCAATTTGCATAAAAGGTGCTGCAGCCATAAGCTGCCCATTACGCGTAATAACATCGCGCTCGTGTGAAAAGTAGATGGACGGTAAAGCGATTTTCTCCCGCTTAATATAGTTCCAAACATCCAATTCTGTCCAATTTGAAATCGGAAAGACACGGACATTTTCACCTTTATGAATCTTTCCATTAAAAATATTCCATAGCTCCGGGCGCTGACGCTTAGGATCCCATTGACCGAATTCATCACGAACGGAGAAAATACGTTCTTTGGCACGCGCCTTTTCTTCATCACGACGCGCCCCACCGATGCAGGCATCAAAGCCATATTTCTCAATGGTATCTAGGAGTGTCACTGTCTGCAAAGCATTGCGACTAGCATGCTTCCCCTTTTGCTCCACGACTTTCCCTGCGTCAATAGAATCTTGCACATAGCCGACGATTAATTTTTCACCAATTTCTTCCACCAGCCAATCTCTGTAGGAAATAGTCTCTGGAAAATTATGGCCTGTATCAATATGTACCAGTGGAAAAGGGAATTTCCCAGGCCTAAATGCTTTTAAAGCTAAGTGTACCAGCGTAATAGAATCCTTTCCCCCAGAAAATAACAGGGCAGGATTTTCAAATTGTCCCGCTACTTCACGTAGTATATAGATGGCTTCGGCCTCTAAATGGTCTAAATAATCCATATTCAATTTTACTTTGTAATACTATGTAAGCCACACTCCTTTTTGCTCTGATCTTCCCACCACCAGCGTCCAGCACGAAAATCTTCTCCTTCTTGAACAGCCCGTGTGCAGGGAGCACATCCTATACTTGGAAAGCCCCGATCATGCAAAATATTATAAGGCACATTATTTTTTTTGATATACTCCTTTACCTCCGTTAAGCTCCAATCAAATAGCGGATGTATCTTTATCAGGTTGTTACCCTCATCAAACTCTACATTATGCATATCTTGTCTATTGGGCGACTGATCCGCGCGAATTCCTGTAATCCATATTTTGTACCCTTTTAATGCGCGCTTCAAGGGCTCAATCTTTCGGATTCCACAGCAGCTTTTTCTATTTTCCACAGAAGCATAAAATCCATTAGGCCCTGTTTGGTTAACAAACTCCTGGAGCGCCTCCGTATCTGGAAAATATGGTTTTATGGCTAACGGGTAGCGTGCTAATGTTCTACTCCATACAGCATAAGTCTCTCGGAAAAGACGCCCTGTTTCTAAAGTAAAGAGGGCAATGGGAAAATTATGCTGTGCAATAAGATCCGTAATCACCTGATCTTCATAGCCAAAAGAAGTGGAAAATACCGCTTCATCAGCATAGTTCTCCGCAACAAAAGCTAAAATCTCCGTCGCCGTCTTACCTTTTAATTCTTGTATATAGGAAGTAATATCCATTGTTATTTTGATATCAATATTTTTGTATGTGCATTTAGCTGCTTCACTTTTTCTTCAAAGTCCCCTTTTAGCTGATGGCGTAAAGACTCCATAAGCGTTAATGTCTCATCAATTTCCTCAGGAAGCAAATCCTGAAAAAGCTCTTTAACACGTTTCGCTATCGTTGGCGACTTCCCATTAGTGGAAATAGCAATTTTTAAATCCCCTTTTTGAACAATCGATCCTAAATAGAAGTCACATAGCGCTGGCTTGTCTGCGGCATTTATTAAAACCGTATATTTCTTTGCTAAGGACTCGAGGGCTACATTGAAAAAAGGATCATTTGTCGCCGTCATTAAGAGCCGCTTGCCGCGTAAATCATTTTCCTCAAAAGGTCTTTCAAAGACCTCAATATGAGGGTATTTTGCTAAAATATTTCTAAATTCAGCATGTATCTCCTTTGCAACGACAGTGAGTTTTACCGCAGGGTTATTCCTTATTAAAGCCGTAAACTTCTCTAAAGCTACAGGTCCCCCACCTATTAAAAGGATCGGTACTTGATCTATTTTCACGAAAATTGGAAATAAGGTATTCATGCTGTTTAAACTAAACTTTCTACGGCCACTTTCACTTTTTCAAATTCACGGTGCTTAGCTACCACTTCACCCAAGATAATAATCGCGGGCACACCAATGCGTTTTTCTGTGGACTCGTCTAAGATGGTATCGATGGTTCCCAAGACTAACTTTTCATTAGGAAGGGAGCCATTTTGAATTAATGCTATGGGCAACTCCGACTTTCCAGCAGCCTTATATAGGGCGACAATCTCACGTAACTTGCTGTATCCCATAAGCACGACAACAGTCGCTTCCGTATGTACGGCAGTAAATAAATCCTTAGATAGCTTGCCGTCGGAAGTCGCTCCTGTAATCACCCAAAAGCTTTCCGAAATCCCACGGTATGTAAGTGGAATCTGCTGTAGTCCTGTAAGGCCGATGGAGGAGGAAATCCCCGGTACAACGAAGGTTTCAATACCAAACTGTCGTACATAGTCCACCTCTTCACCCCCACGCCCAAAGACATAGGGATCGCCCCCTTTTAGACGTACAACATGCCCATGTGTCAGCGCATAGTCAACCAAAAGCTGATTGATTTCCTCCTGCGCTATGGATTGTTGCTCAGCACGCTTTCCAACATATATCTTTATGCAAGTTGCTGGGGCATAATCCAGTAGCTGCTCATTAACAAGGGCATCATAGAGAATAACGTCTGCCGATTCAATGGCTTTAATTCCTTTCAAACTAATCAGTTCCGGATCTCCAGGGCCGGCACCTACTAACGTAATTTTTGCGTTATTATTCATCTTGAGCTGATTAGGCATTTAATTTCACTAAGTTTCTACGTTCAAAGACTTCCTGAAAGAAGGCTGTCGCTAAGCGCATATAGGCTAAAGCAAAATCCTCCGTAGGCTCATTTTTATTTATTTGTAACACCGTTTCTGTAAATGTATCTGCGAATTTGTATGTTCCTGGTTCTACATAATGGGTGTCAAACTCTTTAATTACAGCATGTTGAGAGCTAGCATTTACGCCTTTGTCTAAAAGCAGTGCTTTAGCACAGCCTACAAAAACATTGTACGCATGATAGATAGCATCAGCATATTTGCCATCCTGCATCGCCGTCTGTGCCCAACCCATCTTCTCCTCAGCTTCATAAATTAATGTAGCCACTAAATCTATCACCACACCGGCACACTCGCCAACACCAATGGCAGTAGCAAAAGTCTCCTGATGTCCCCAGTCGATATATTCATCTTCCAATAAAGTCGTCAAGTCTGCCAAAGGCTTCAATAAGCGGTAGAAGTAATCCTTTCCCTGACGGTCGTAGTAGTGGTGGAAATTTTCATTATCTAGGGCATATTGCTTATAGTCATTAAGCACAAGGTCTACGACGTGGAGCACACGCTTGGTAGGTACTTTTATAACGCGCTCAGCGACACGACCATAGCCATCTCCAACCGTACCCCCGCCTATCATTACTTGCGCCGCTGGAACAACTTTTCCATTTGCTTTTACAGAAGATCCGTGAAAACCAATATGAGCTAATCCATGCTGACCACAAGAATTCATGCAGCCTGAAATCTTAATTTTCAGCTCCCTATTATAGATGAAATCGGCATGGTGCTCATTGATATAATGCTCAATCACACGGGCCATTTCTGTGGAGTTGGAAATACCTAGATTACATGTATCTGTCCCTGGACAGGTCGTGACATCCGAAGTACTTTCAAATCCTGGAGATGCTAACTCCAGCTCTTTCAGCACCTCATAGATATAAGGTAAAGATTCCTCACGAGCATATTTTAGAAGCAGGCCTTGATTCTGCGTTATACGCATATCATCTGCAACATGTTCTTTTATACCTGCAACAAGCGCGCGCGCTTTAGCTGTAGGTAAGTCTCCAGTAGACACTTTTACAAAAACTCCAAAAAAGCCTTCCTGCTTCTGCGCAAATACATTCGTTGCACGCCATATTTGGTAGGCTAAATCAGTTGTTAGGTTTTTGCTTTCCCAAGCCCTAGCTAAGGGAGCCTCAGGCTGTTTTATTAACTCGCGGTCGATGACTAATGTTTGTAATTTATTAGCCTTAAATTCTGTATTTATTAATTGCAAAAGCTCCTCTAAACCAAGCTTTTGAACTAAATATTTTAACCGTGCTTTATTTCTATTATTGCGTTCCCCATACCGATCAAATACACGTAATGTAGCTTCGATATAAGGTATTAATTTGTCCTCTTCGAGAAATTCATTGACGATACTTGCAAGAAAAGGTTGTGAGCCTAAGCCCCCACCTAATAGGACTTTAAAACCACGAATCTCCTGCCCATCAACAAGCTGTACCTTAGGAATAAATCCCAAATCATGAATATATGAGAAGGCTGTATCTTGCGTAGTTGCCGAAAAGGACATTTTGAATTTCCTACCCATCTCCGCACACACAGGATTTCTTAAGAAATATTCAAAAGTTTGCTGCGCGTAAGGGGAAACATCAAAAGGCTCTTGCGGATCAATACCTGCTGTAGGTGAAGCCGTAACATTACGCACCGTGTTTCCACAAGCTTCACGAAGGGTGATATCATCCTCCGCCAACTTAGCCCATAACTCAGGCGTACGATCTAAACTAACATAGTGTATCTGAATATCCTGTCTTGTGGTGAAATGTAGATTTCTGATCGCATATTCATCAGAGATATCCGAAATTTTCAGCAGCTGCTTAAACGTTACACGACCGAATGGAAGTTTTATGCGCACCATCTGCACACCCGGCTGACGCTGACCATATACCCCACGAGCTAGACGTAAGGAGCGAAATTTCTCATCCGTAATCTTCCCCTCTTGAAATAAACGTATTTTTTTCTCAAGGTCGATGATCTCTTGTGCCACCACTGGGTTCTCTAATTCTGTACGGAAACTCTCCATATATTGTTGATAATTATAAAGTCTATGGTTTAACTATAGTTATTAATAATTCAAATGTAGAAAAAATAAATGATTTACTATATAATATCTACCAAATTACTATATATTTGTGAAAACAAAATTAATCTATTAAACCTATAGATTTAAAAATAATTTATGACTCTCTGGAAACCTGTTGTTTATAGCGCCCTACTCACCTCCATATTATCCGGATGTGCTCCTAAATCTGAAACGGGGTATAGTGCGGAGAAAGGTTATTATGGAAATATCTCTCTTTCGGGGGCTTTTGCCTTATACCCAATAGTCGTTTTATGGGCAGAGGATTTCAAAGCAGAACACCCAAATGTAAGATTTAATATTTCTGCTGGAGGAGCAGGAAAAGGCATTGCTGATGCTCTCACAGGCATGGTAGATATAGGCTTAGTTTCACGCGATATACACCCGCAGGAGCTTAAAAAAAATGCCTACCCCATTCATGTTGCCAAGGATGCTGTCGTATGTACCTTCAATAAGAACCATGTAAATTATGCGCTCCTAAAAGAACGGGGCCTCACGCAGGAAGAAATGGAGAATATATTTGTCCATAAGAAATATACCTATTGGTCCGATATTGACCCACGGCTCACCAAGGATAAGATCATTACCTATGTGCGTTCTGATGCCGCAGGTGCCGCAGAAACATGGGCTAATTTCTTTAAGCAAAAACAAGAAGATTTACAGGGTATTGGCATCTTTGGGGATCCCGGTTTAGCCCAAGCTATAAAAGATAATAAGTCTTCCATCGGGTTTAATAATATCAACTATGTCTACGATTTAAAGACTAAAAAGACCGCAGATAAGATCGCTATTATCCCTTTGGATAGCAATAATGATGGGAAAATAGATTCCTCAGAAAATTTCTACGCCACGATAGATGACCTCACGGATGCGATAGCTACCCATAAGTACCCTTCGCCACCTGCGCGCGATTTAACCTTTGTCACGCATGGAAAACCAACATCGAAATTGCTAATAAAATTCATAGAATTTGTTCTGTCAAAACAAAGCCAAGGGTATCTGCTAGCGAATGGCTATGTGCCCCTAAACGATAAACTTAAAGACATAGAATTAAAGAAAATCCATTAATTATTAAAGAAGAGATTTGAATACGATACGATTATTAAAAGATAAAATAGTTCGAAATAGCTCCGCATTACTGCTATTTCTATCCCTCTCCGTAGTGGTTTTCATGGGCTTAGGATTAGTGTATAAGTCTTGGCCCTTGCTGGAGTCCGAATCCCTATTTCGGCTATTGACAGAGAAAATATGGTCTCCTATGAAAGGCTATTTTGGCTTTCTACCCTTTATTGCAGGCACCCTCGCGGTGACCACAGTAGCGCTGATAATTGCTGTCCCCCTGTGTATCCTTACGGCAGTATACCTCACAGAATACGCCTCTAAAGGGCTTCGTAATAGTATTCTCCCGCTAATAAATGTGCTCGCAGCCTTACCTCCGGTTTTATACGGCGTTTGGGGAGTGCTATTTGTAGTGCCTATGATTAAGGAATATATCGCTCCTATCTTTGGCGTTGAGACTTCGGGATACTCCGTGCTTGCAGCAGGAATTGTGCTGGCGGTAATGATCTTCCCTATTATGATTTCTATCATTGTAGAGGTCCTACAGACCATTCCAGATGAATTAAAAGCGGCGTCGCTTTCCTTAGGAGCAACCAAATGGGAAACGATACAGCATATCATCTTGGCCAAAGCCAAACCGGGAATAATTGCCGCTACCGTATTAGCTATTTCCAGAGCTTTTGGGGAGACCATAGCTGTACTTATGGTCTGTGGAAATATCCCTAAAATACCGACTTCCATCTTTGATGCAGGCTATCCCATTCCTGCATTAATAGCCAATAATTTCGGGGAGATGATGTCTATTCCCTTATATGAATCAGCACTTATGTTTTCCGCGCTGCTTCTATTTGCCATCATCTTCCTCTTCAATTTTATAGCTCGAATAATTTTAAATCGCTTGGAAAATAAATATAATGGCTAGTGTAAAAGTAAGATTATGGAAAGAGCGTATTGCCAAGGGCTTTATGTTACTTTCGGGCTTTTTAGTGACAGGCTCCCTCTTTTTTATTGTGGGAACTATCCTCTATAAAGGGCTTCCATATTTGTCTTGGGAGATGGTATCTCAACTTCCTAAGGGAGGGTTTTATATTGGAAAAGAAGGAGGCATTCTGAATGCTATTTTAGGATCCCTATACCTCGCTTCAGCAGCGACTATACTTGCGACGATTATAGGTATTCCAATATCCATCTTTCTGACGGTGTATCTAAAACAAGGATCATTTCTATCAAGACTTTCAAAGTTAATTTACGATATTCTATATGGCATCCCATCGATTGTATATGGCGCTATTGGTTTTAGCATAATGGTTTATTTTGGCATCCGTGCTTCCCTTTTAGGGGGGATTATCACCATTACCTTACTAACGATCCCCATTGTAGTACGCACCGTAGATGAGCTATTAAAGACGGTGCCTGCGGACCTTCGGCATGTCACACAATCTCTGGGAGCGACCCGTTGGGAAGTAGCAAAAGTACTGCTTCTATTTATTAAACCTGGGGTATTTACAGCGATATTACTAGCTTTTGGGCGAGCTATTGGGGATGTTGCAGGTGTGCTATTAACCTCTGGATTTTCCGATAACCTGCCAAAGTATATCGATGAGCCAGCAGCAACCTTACCTTTAGCGATCTTTTTTCAGCTCTCTAGCCCCATTCCTGAAGTACAAGGTAGAGCATACGCTTCGGCCTTAGTATTAACTATTATTATTCTAATTATTGTATTATGCACGCAGTATCTAGCAGCAAAACAGAAAAAGCACAAGATGTAAATACCCAAGTGCAATCACATATTGTCATTCGTGATTTAAATGTGCACATTGAGGGAAAACATATTTTAAAAAATATAAATTTAGATATCCCTAATCATTCGGTGACCTCCATTATTGGGCCTTCGGGCTGTGGAAAGACCACACTCCTAAAAACATTAAATCGCCTCTTAGAAGATGTCTCCGATGTAAGTATATCAGGTTCCGTTCTTGTCAATGGTGAGGATATTTATGCCCCGGATGCGGAAGTTACCCACCTCCGTAAGAAGATGGGGTTACTTTCCCAAAAGCCCTTTCCTTTACCAATGTCTATCTTCGATAATATCGCCTATGGGCCAAAAATCCATGGTATAAAAAACAAGAAGAAGCTGCAGGAGATTGTGGAAACACAGCTCCGCAATGTGGGGCTTTGGGAGGAAGTAAAGGACCGCTTAGATGCCTCAGCAACACGTCTTTCGATAGGGCAGCAGCAGCGCCTATGCCTGGCACGCGGCTTGGCAGTAGAGCCCGAAATAATTTTGGGTGATGAATCCACCTCCGCGCTGGACCCCATCTCTACACAGACTATAGAGAATCTACTTATATCCCTAAAAGATGCGTATACCATCGTACTCGTAACCCATATCTTACGCCAAGCGCGTCGTGTATCCGATTATATAATATTCGTATATAATGGTGAAATATTGGAGTTCGGAAAAACCGAAGATGTGCTCTTACGACCTAAGCATGAAATTACCAGACAATATGTCAAAGGATTTATTTCCTAATCTTCAATAGGATTGGCTTTACAACTGCATAGATACGAGATCTTTTCAATAATCCATATCTATGTAGTATGAAAGAAGTTCAGATTACCACCTATAATAGCTATGCCATAGCAGCTACTATTTATGAAGGATTGGGCAATAAAATCATCCTTATTATAGCCTCCGCAATTGGGGTAAAACAAGCATACTACGGCGCATTTGCGCGGTATTTGGCAAACCAAGGCATTACCGTAATAACCTTTGACTACTATGGCATAGGGAAATCGAAGCCCACTGCATTAAAGCATGTGAATGTAAGTATTGCGGAATGGGGAAAGGTAGATTTGGATGCTGTGATTACCTATGCTTATCAACATTATCCCACAGCGCGCTATGTATTTTTAGGGCATAGCGTTGGCGGGCAGCTGGTGGGACTTTCCCCCTATGCAAGGCAGTTGGATAAGATTATTACGGTAGCCTCACAGACGGGTTACTGGCGCTATTGGCCAGGGAGCTCCAAGCTCAGAATGTTTGCAAACTGGTATTTTATAATCCCGCTACTCACGAATATCTTTGGCTACTTACCCTCCAAAAGAATTACTGGCATGGAAAATCTACCCAAGAAAGTAGCTTTACAATGGAGCAGCTGGTGCCTTTCTCCAAATTACCTTTTCGACAAGATTGCAGCCAAGGAATTATACTATGAGCAGCTCACAATTCCTGTCTATGCGGTCAGCATAGCGGATGATAAATTTGCCCCAGTAGCTGCTGTAGATTGGATGAGTAGCCAATTTACAGCAGCTGAAGTACAGCGCGTACATTTAGAGGCAAAAGACTTTGAGCTTGCTGAAATTGGGCATTTTGGCATCTTTCGTAACACTTTTAAAAACAGCTTCTGGAAGCGCCTGCATGCTGAAATAAGCGACCGCTAAAGGATGCCAAATTTCCCGGCTTCAAACTCCCGAAATGCCTCTTTAAGTTCTTCCTGTGTATTCATTACAAAAGGACCATAGTGTGCCACAGGCTCATTTAATGGTTTTCCAGAAATAATAAGCACAATGGTATCAGCTTCGGTGGCTTCCAAGGAAAATGTATCTCCCCCATTATTTTCCATTAGTGCGAAGTGATCCTTTGCTAAAAGCTCTTTCTCATTAACTATTACCGCACCACCAATCAGTAGAATCGCTGTATTATAGTCTGTAGGAAGTGTGAAGTCTGCTTTCCCTCCTTTTGTTAAATAGGCATTATAAACATGCATAGGTGAAAATGTAGTAGCCTGACCACTTAAACCTTGGTAGCTTCCAGCTACGACCTGCACCTGACCGGCTTGCTTTGCGAGGACCACAGTCGGCATACTATCTTTTCTAATATCCTGATATGCTGGAGTTGCTAACTTGTCTTTTGCTGGAAGATTGACCCACATTTGCACCATCTGAAAAAGACCTCCTTTCTGAGCGAATTCCTTTTCATGGTACTCTTGGTGTAAGATTCCTGCCCCAGCCGTCATCCATTGAATATCACCTTCTCCAATTACACCATGATTTCCACAGCTATCACGGTGCTCAATCTTACCCTTATAAGCTAAGGTAACAGTTTCAAATCCCTTATGCGGGTGAGCGCCCACACCTCTAGGAATCTCTTGAGCGTCAAATTCTATGTCTGCATTATACCCTAAAGCAAAGAAAGGGTCCATTCTTTTGCGAGGAATCTCTTTACCGATAAACGATGTGGTATAAAATGCGTCACCTACCCAGTTAAATGAACCGGGGCTAAGTATTTTCTCTATTTTTCTAATTGACATAATAGTAAAATTTAGTTGTTTTTTATAGCTTCAATAGCCGATTGGATGGTCGGATATTTGAAAATAAATCCTGCCTCTTGAATTTTTTTCGCAATGAGATGTTTTCCTTCAAATTTCCCAATAGCGTAATCTGTCCCATGGTACACGTTGCTGATAGCCTGGAATACCTGCTGTGTGGAGGCTGCTATTGGGGCTACCGAGTTGTAGGCCCCATCGAGCTGTTTTTCTACGGCAAAAGCAAACATAGCCGCCATATCATGGATGTGATTCCAAGGCACCGAAGCGTTATTTTCCTTATTCGGTAAGTTTGCATTATTAGAAAGCATACTTTGATATACTGGGAAAATACCAGACTCCGGATTAAAGACTAAGGAAACCCTGATTTTGGATACGTGTTCCGCTACCCCATCTGATTTAAAACGGTCTGCTGCAGCTTCCCAATCAACACATAGATCCGTATTGAATCCGATACCATGATGTCCATTTTCATCTATTTCTAACGTATTATCTGTAAAACCATAAATACCTATGGCGGAAGCTGAAACAAATGTTTTTAGCGTTTGCTTCCGATCAATCAATGCCTTCCGTAATAAATCAGCTGCCCCAATACGGCTATCGCGCACCAGCTTCATGCGCTCTTCCGTCAATGGGCTACCATCGTTCAATTTGGATCCTGCCAAGTGGATGATATGCTTTACATCAGCTAATGCTTCAGGGTCTACATCCCCTGTGGCCGTATTCCAATAATATTCATTCGATGCTAATGGGGACCTAGAAAGAAGTTTTATTATGTATTTATCCGCTAATAAAGGCACGAGTACGCGTGCTACATGACTATTGGCTCCTGTGATTAAAATGGTCTCTTTCATATGCTTTATATTGTTGATTTCTTATACAAAGATATAGGCTATAGTTAGTACATTTGTTATGAGTGAATTAGAGGTAAGTACTAACCAGGAGGTAACTTAATGATAAAAAAACCGATTACTGATCCAGAAGTGTGCACGGGAAATATACGTGCAATGACAGACGCATTAGAGTCTTTAGGAGGAAAATGGAGGCTTTTAATCCTGCACTATCTCCTTGTTAGAGCAGATGAAAACAATACATTTAACAAAATAGAGAAGGATATTGAAGGTATTTCCGCGAAAATGCTTTCCAAAGAATTGAAAATTTTAGAGTCCAATTTGCTCGTTTCTCGCGAGGTACAGCAGAGTTCTCCCGTTACCGTAAAATATAATATTACAGAATATGGCAAGCAGGTACGGCCTGTGATTGCGGCTTTGGTAAACTGGGGCTTGGCCCACCGCATGGAGGTCTTTCAGTAAACTATTTTCCAGAGAAAAAAGCTATAATTAAAAATATCCCATTGGTAGATGGGATATTTTTACGTCTTATTGATAGAGATAGGCGCTGAAGCTTATTAAATAAGGTTAAAGATATCATCTACCCCAAGAATACGTTTGCAAGTAAACCCTTCCGCATATTTTGCTTGAATAGTACGGCCAAATTCGCGTGCGCGTGCATTCGTAGATTCCATAAAATCAGGATTTGAAATATAGGTTTGAGGCTCATCAGAATTTGATGATTCTCCAGTATAAAATTGTGTTTTATATGCTAGGATAGCTTTTGTCTTGATATCATTATAAGCTGTAATATCCAATACCACATCCGGTTTGATATATTGATCTTGAATCATCTGTAGTAGCAACCGTGGTCTATGCACTTCTTGAGCAACATGATCAAGCTCTGTTTCAATACGTCTTAATCCCGCTAAGAAGCAGGCTTCCGTTACTAAAGCTCCCGCACGTCCATGATCTGGATGTCTGTCAATCTGCGCATTCGTAATAATAATCTCAGGCTGATATTTGCGAATAGCCTTTATTACCGCAAGTTTTTCAAACTCCGCATTTTCGAAAAAACCATCGCGAAGATTTAAATTCTCACGAACACTTAAGCCTAGGATATTTGCGGCATCCGTAGCTTCCTGCAGTCTTGTTGCTGCCGTTCCACGAGTACCTAATTCACCTGCTGTTAAATCTACAATACCTACCTTTTTCCCTTCCGCTACGTATTTGGCAATGGTCCCTCCTGCGCCTAACTCGGCATCATCAGGGTGTACCGCTATGACCAATAAATCTAATTTTTGCATGCTTTATTAAGTGTTTAAACATTTATTATCAAAGGTACAATTTTCTAAGCTATTGCGCTAATAAACGTTCAATATTTAGTTTTACTTTATTAGATAATGGCGAGGTAGTCGGGTAAAAATAATCCACCACTTCGCCTTGTTTATTAATTAAGTATTTATGGAAATTCCAAACGGGTTTAGAATCTATATGGCCATTTTCTTCTTTATTGGAAAGAAATTTATAGAGGGGTGCGGTATGCTCACCAACGACATGGGTACGTTTAAAAATGGGAAACTTCACTTGTTGATTTAGCCGGCAGAAAGTTTCCAAGCGAGCGCCAGTAAGGGGCTCCTGATGTCTAAAATTATTAGACGGAAAGGCCAAAATCTCAAAGCCTCGATCCTTATATGCTTGATAGAGTTTCTCTAAAGACTTAAATTGCTTTGTAAAAAAACATTGTGACGCTGTGTTGACTATAAGAAGTACTTTACCTTCATAGTCCGCCAAGGACTTTTTTTGACCATCAAATTGTAGTGCGTCAAAGTTATAAACGGTTTTCATATCCTATAAGTTTAATAGATCCCTTGTGCATTTCTTGACTTCTCAAAACCACGAATGATATTTTCAATTTCAAAGTCCTGCTTAGGATCGTATGTTGATTTCAAATTATGTCCGAACACACGGGCTACTCCCTGGTAGAAGAAGGCTGTAAGACCACCTTTCATCTCTTTAACCATTTCAAAGCTGGAATGTCCTGTCTGACGATCTACTAGCTTGATTAATATTTTCCCTTGGGAAACCGTCATGTTCTTAATTTCTTTATTAAACATGGTCTTAATCTCACTTTCACAGTCGTTGACAAGTTTCTTTTGCAACTTTTTATCGGAAGTCACAGCCAGATCACGGTCTAATTGCTCGTAACGCTTCTGCGCAAAGATCGCATAAGGTAGCACTTTTAGGACATTATATTTTAACCTAAAGTATTGTTTACGCGCATCTTCTGAAGTCCAGATTCTTTTTTTGCTGATGACAACTTCTGGAAAGAGAAACCAGGGCACCACCTCTCCATCGGGTAAGGTCGTGGTATTATAATGTTGTTTGACAGACGGCTCCCCCTCACCATAATGGGGCATAGTTAACTCTTGCGCTACCGATAAGCTAGGTAGTATAAACGCTACAAAAACTAATCCCTGTGCCAAGAAATTCATTCTTTTTTCATTAAAAAAGTGCAATTACCTATGTGTTACTCCTAAAAATTTACTACATTTAGTTTATGATAATGGTCGTATTTAAACAGTAGACCCATATACACTATCTAATTTAAGAAAAGTATTTTAAGTATCATAATACAACAGCAAGTTTATGAAAGATTATGTGATTGATATAGAGGCTGAAAATAAAGAAATCAGAAAACGTTACCGCGCTTTACTACGTGCTTGTAAGCCTACGATGCAGAGAGGTGATAAGCAAATGATACGAAAAGCCTTCGACTTGGCTTTGGAGAGTCATAAGGAAATGCGACGTAAGTCTGGTGAGCCTTATATCTATCATCCAATAGCTGTCGCTCAAATTGCCGCCGAGGAGATTGGTTTAGGAACGACCTCCATCGTCTGTGCGCTCTTACATGATGTCGTGGAAGATACCATTATTACGCTGGATGAAATCGAGCATATGTATGGGAAGAAGGTTCGACGTATTATTGATGGGCTCACGAAGATATCCGGCATTTTCGACCCTAACAGCTCCATGCAGGCGGAGAATTTTCGAAAAATGCTCTTGACCCTGGCGGATGACGTACGTGTAATCTTAATTAAGCTCGCCGATCGCCTGCACAATATGCGGACGATGGAATTTATGGCCCGTGATAAGCAGCTAAAGATAGCTTCTGAAACAAGTTATTTATACGCTCCCCTAGCTCATCGCTTGGGTTTATACGCTATAAAGTCTGAGTTGGAAGATCTGTCCATGAAATATACAGATCCGGATACTTACAAATTTATTGCGAAGAAGTTAAATGAAAAAAAGGCTGAAAGAGAGCGTTTTATTGGCGACTTTATAGGCCCTATAAATAATATTTTAAAAGAGCAAGGTCTCGTTGCCGACGTCTTTGGTAGACCGAAGTCTATCCATTCCATTTGGAATAAGATGCGCAAGAAGTCTATCCCTTTTGAGGAGGTTTACGATTTATTTGCCATCCGTATAATTATTGATTCTTCTGATGATAGGGAAAAAACGGAATGTTGGAAAGCCTATTCTATTGTAACAGATCTTTATAGGCCGAATCCAGACCGTCTTCGTGACTGGGTATCTTCTCCGAAAGGGAATGGCTATGAGTCGCTTCACACAACGGTGATGGGCCCTCGTGGACAGTGGGTAGAAGTTCAAATCCGTACACGAAGAATGAATGAGATTGCTGAAAAAGGATTTGCAGCACACTGGAAATATAAGGAGTCTAATGCGGATTCAGGCCTTGATCAATGGATTAGAAAAGTACGTGATGTCCTAGCTAACCCGGATCAAAATGCCTTGGATTTTGTGGATGACTTTAAGATGAATCTCTTCTCGGATGAGATTTTTATATTCACGCCAAAGGGAACCCTTATTCAGCTGCCACATAATGCTACAGCCTTAGATTTTGCGTTTGAAATTCACTCGGATATTGGGGCTACATGTATTGGCGCGAAGGTGAACCATAAGTTGGTACCCTTGAGTCACCAATTGCAAAATGGTGATCAGGTGGAGATAATTACCTCAAGCAAACAGCAGCCTAAGGAAGATTGGTTAAGTTTTGTCGTAACAGCCAAGGCGAAATCGAAGATCCGCTCTTCCCTCAAAGAAGAAAAGCGTCGTGTTGCGGAGGATGGCAAAGAGATTTTAGAGCGTAAATTAAAATCGATAAAAATCACTTACAACACCGATAATATCAATAAAATATCCAATTACTTTAAGTATGCTAGCTCCCAAGAGCTGTTTTACAACATTGCAAAAGGAGCTATTGATATCAAGGATCTACGTGAATTTGCTGTTAATGATAAGATGATTGACACCAGTCCTGTAAATGGGCAGTTTAATGCACATATGAGTGGCTTGGTGGAGAAAATTAACAAGAAGGATTACGACACACTCCTATTGGGTGATGATTTACAGAAAATAGATTACACACTAGCACCTTGCTGTAACCCCATTCCTGGAGATGATGTATTCGGCTTTTTGACGGTCAATGACGGTATAAAGATCCACCGTACAGCTTGTCCAAATGCTTCTAAGCTGATGGCAAATTACGGCTACCGCATTATGAAAGCTAAGTGGACTAGCAAGCAGGATATGGCTTTCTTGACGGGTCTACGTATCATAGGAATTGATGATGTGGGGCTTGTGAATAAGTTGACAACAGTAATTTCTCAAGAGTTTAAAGTGAACATACGATCTTTAGCAATCTCCTCTAATGAGGGTATTTTTGAAGGTGATATTATGGTCTTTGTCAATGATACGCAGCAACTTAATACGCTCATGAAACACCTTCGTCAGGTACGCGGCATTACAGCAGTAACACGCTTTGAATCAGACAATAACCATTAAAAAGTCAGTTTTTACAAACGCTTCACGATTTATAAGTTATTTTGGTTAAATTTGTGAAGTATCATTAAGATAATATGAATCCAGCTGAAAATTACACGACCGTAAAAAAAATCTTCGAGGCTTACTTAGAGAATAAAAGTCTCAGAAAGACGCCTGAGCGTTACGCGATCTTAGAGGAAATCTATTCGCGTACGGATCACTTTGATGTCGAATCTTTATATATCCATATGAAGAATAAAAAGTATCGCGTGAGCCGAGCAACGGTCTATAACACGTTAGAATTATTAGAGTCTTGCGACTTAGTTACCAAACACCAGTTTGGTCGTAACATGGCGCAATTTGAAAAATCTTATGGCTATAAACAACATGACCATATTATTTGTATAGAGTGTAATAAAGTTGTTGAATTTTGTGACCCACGCATTCATCAGATCCAATCGATGATGGGGGATTTATTAAAATTCGAAATTAAACATCACTCCTTAAATCTATATGGTGTCTGCCAAGAATGCCAAGCTAAAGATGCTGCAAAAACCGAAGAAATTGAAGGAAATGCAGTAATTTCAAATTAATTTTAAAATTCGAAAAATATAATAGTAGATTTGTTCAGAAAATAGCAACAGGCTGTTTTCTGAACATATTATTTTGAATAACTCAGTATATCTATATATAATTCTTTAATCTCAATACAAAACAAGCTATGCAAGTTGATGTGCTTTTAGGCCTACAATGGGGCGATGAAGGGAAAGGTAAAATTGTTGATGTTTTATGTCCTAAATACGATTTAATCGCGCGCTTCCAGGGCGGTCCTAATGCCGGCCATACATTGGAATTTGATAACAAAAAATTCGTGTTAAACACAATTCCATCGGGTATCTTTAATCCAGATACATTGAACCTGATCGGTAATGGCGTTGTAATCGATCCTATCATCTTAAAACGTGAATTGGATAATTTAAAAGCGAATGGCTTTGATCCAGTGGGTACTGGTAAATTAGTTATTGCGCGTAAAGCTCACTTAATTCTTCCTACACACCAATTGTTAGATGCAGCTTCTGAATCTAATATGGGTGCCGGTAAAATCGGTTCTACTTTAAAAGGTATCGGTCCTACTTATATGGATAAAACGGGTCGTAATGGTCTTCGTGTTGGAGATACTACTCTTCCAGATTTCACAGAGCGTTACCAAAAATTAAAAGAGAAGCACTTATCAATCTTATCACACTACGGTGAGATTCCTGATTTCTCAGAAAAAGAAGAAGCTTTCTTAGCAGCTATTGAATTCTTAAAATCTATACCACATGTAGATTCTGAGCATTTAGTAAATCAGTACTTAAAAGAAGGTAAAAAAGTATTAGCTGAAGGTGCTCAAGGAACATTATTAGATATCGATTTCGGTTCTTATCCTTTTGTTACTTCTTCAAATACGACTACAGCAGGCGCTTGTACAGGTATGGGAATTGCACCAAATAAAATTGGTACTGTTTTCGGTATTTTCAAAGCTTACTGTACACGTGTTGGTTCGGGTCCATTCCCTACGGAATTGGATAATGAAGTAGGTGAAAACTTACGTCAATTAGGCCATGAGTTTGGAGCGACTACAGGTCGTGCGCGTCGTACGGGTTGGATTGACATCCCTGCATTAAAATATGCGATTATGTTAAATGGTGTTACTGAGTTAGTAATGATGAAAGCAGATGTACTTGATACATTTGAAAAAATCTATGCTTGTACACACTACAAATATGATGGTCAAGTAATTGACTATATGCCATACGATATCAACAGCATCAAGCCTGAGCCAATTTTAGAGGAGATCGCTGGTTGGAATCAAGATTTAACGGGTATTACAAAAGAAGAGGAAATTCCTGCAGCTTTAAGAAACTACATTTCGTACTTAGAGAAAGCATTAGAAACGCCTATTACCTTCTTATCTGTAGGTCCTGATCGTAAACAAACGTTAGCATTGACAAAATAGTTCATGTCGGTTGCGGTTTTTGAAATTTCTGCCTACCCTAACTTCCGGGCACAAGCTTTAGCTTGGGCGGCAAGTTTTGAGGAATGTTGTTATTTTGACTCTAATGCCTATGTGGATGCCTATAGTAAGTTTGAAAGTCTACTCGCTGTAAAAGCGGTAACATCATTCACTGCTACAGGAAATAATACTTTTGCTGCGGTGCAGCAATTTATAACCAGGAATAAAGGAGCCTTTATTCCTGGTTATTTTTCTTACGATCTTAAAGATGAGATTGAAGCCTTAAGAACTCCTTGGCAAAGTCCCTTGGACTTCCCCCTAGCCTATTTTTTCGTTCCCCAATATCTCTTAAAATTTCAAGGAACCACGGTACATATTGAAGGGGATTCATGTCTGGAAATTTTTAATGCTATTCTTGCATTTGAAGAGACGGCACCTATGGCAGATTTTAAAGGGTCCTTTCAACCTCGAATTTCTAAAGCTACTTATCTAGCGACTTTTGATAAATTCCAGCAGCATATTCAGCAGGGAGATATTTATGAAGTCAATCTATGTCAAGAGTTTTTTGCTAAAGATGTTTCCATAAACCCTTTAGCGGTATTTGAACGCCTTAATATGGTGTCCCCAACGCCTTTTTCATCTTTCTTTAAATTTTCCAACCACTTTATCTTATCGGCCTCTCCGGAGCGTTTTTTAGCGAAAAGAGGGATGCAACTTATTTCCCAACCTATTAAAGGAACAGCTAAGCGTGGGAAAAATGCGGAAGAAGATGCTTTAATTAAAGTGCAGCTGCGTGCTAATCCCAAGGAAATTGCCGAGAATATTATGATCGTAGATTTAGTGCGTAATGACTTAACGTTAAGTGCACTTCCAGGCACTGTTAAGGCAGATCCTATTTTAGAAGTTCACAGTTTTCAACAAGTCCACCAATTAATTTCTACCATAAGTTGTCAGCTAAATCCTGCAATCCCTGTTGTTGAAGCTATAAAAAGTACATTTCCTCCGGGATCAATGACTGGAGCACCCAAAATCTCTGCCATGCGTCTTTGTGATCGCTATGAGGCCTCAGCAAGAGGACTCTACGCTGGAGCTATTGGCTACTTTGCGGAAAATGGTGATTTTGATTTTAATGTTGTCATTCGCACACTTTTATATCATGCGGAGCGGCAATACCTTTCTTTTCATACAGGTGGTGCTATAACTTTAAATGCGGATGGTGAACAAGAGTATGCGGAATGCCTACTCAAAGCTGCGGGGATCTTAAAAGCATTAGATACGGAACTTCTTATACAAAATTAAACCTGCCACTACGATGTTTAGTGGTATGCAAATGGTGAAAAATAACTCTTGAGGCAATGGCATGGAAACATATTTTTAAAGCGAACTTAGCATGGAAAGCTTCGTCAGACAGTGAAAGTACTGCTATAAATCCCTAACAATGGCGGAGGAATTTATTAATATACATACACATCATCCTCAAGGAAACTCCTTAAATTCGATCGTAAATATTGCGATTTCGAAGGATGAAATTCCTTTGAAAGGGCCTTTCTCTGCGGGCTTACATCCTTGGTATTTGGACGCGGAACATTTTCCAGTACAAATTAAGCAATTAGCATTTCTCGCACAGCGCAAAGATATGCTGGCGATTGGTGAATGTGGTTTAGATAAGCATGTAAAAGTTGATTTCCAGCTTCAACTTACGGCTTTTGTGGCGCAAATAGCACTTGCTAATTCCTGTAATAAACCACTCATTATACATTGTGTCAAAGCATATACAGAATGTGTTCGAGCGCTAAAAGAAGCTCAGGTACCGGTGATATTTCATGGTTTTAATAAACATGCGCAATTGGGACTATCCTTACTGCGGGCAGGCTACAAACTATCTTTTGGAGTTTATATTTTAAGAGGCACTATGGATAGGCTGCTGGAAGTAACTCCTTTGGAGCAAATGTTTTTGGAAACAGACACCAAGCTATGCGAAATTGAAATTCTCTATTCCTATGTTGCCAAGCTCCGCGGGATCTCCGTCACTGAGCTACAGCAGGCTATAAAGCAGAATTTTAACGCTGTGTTCCTTTTAAGGTAGGTATTTACAACTAAAGTGTGTCGCTAGCGAGCGAAAAAAAAGGGTCATGATAGTTTAATTATCATGACCCTTTCTTATATAATTGATGAATTAATTACAGCTAATTTTACTTTTTCCCGTTCCAACACCGCGAATAATGGTTCTACCCTGTACAATTTGGGTAATTTTAACCGTATTACTCTCCTGTCCTCCGGCGTTCCATTTAAAATTATTAAATGAATTTCCGTTAAATAATTCTAGTGGTAATAAAGGTCCACCCCCATATTTGCTACCATACATTGTTACTTCACCTGTTTTACTGATCACGACTTTCACAATCGGACTCGTTGCTGTACCCGTAAAGTTGTATACTGCGCCAATCGTTCCGCCCGCAGAATTCGTTCCTTCATAGGTGCTACCATCGACAAAACGAATATTCTGCCCGATTGTTAGCCCTTTTTGGAATTGGATTTCAGTCTTAGCAAGTTTTACACCGTTAAGCTCCATATTAAAGGAGTTATCCATTTTTGTAATATCAAAGACAAATCCGTAGTCTGCGCCTGGCGCGACAATGGTTTGATCTAACACACCACCATTCCTAATAAATACACCATTTTTTTCAATCCCATTTTGGCCATCTTTGGTAACTTGCGGATAGTCCCAATTTAAGGCTGTTTGCGTGCTGACATCTTGCGTACAAGTTTTGAAGTTTAATACTAAGTTATATTTTACACCAGGAAGAATCTTCACATTGGGAATCGTTATGTTTGTTTTGGTGGCACCATCGATAGTAAGACTTCCAATAGTTACGCTACCTGTATTGGTGGAAGGATTAATAACTAATGTAGGATTACTCGTAACAATACGTTGCCCCTGCGTTGGTATTGTAGGAAAGTTAATCACTAAGCCAGTAGTATTTGCTTGATTATAGGTGATTTTTTGGTCGTTAAAACTAAGATTTGCGGATATACGTGATGGACTGATAGCAGCATTCGTCACATTAGTAATTGTTCCCGTTGTATTGGGATCAATCGTTAGTTTTGTTGTAATCATACTAAACTGATGTTTCAAAATAATACCTAAGTTTATGGTACCAAAACTAATTTTCATTGTTTTTTTGAAAAACATTAAATCTGCAGACACATTCGATAAATTCGCCGTTTTTATATCCTCCTTACCAACGATAGCTGGTAAATCAGTCGTACTATTAATACTATAAGCAACGAAAGTATAGTCTTTTCCAGCATCTAATGGGATGCCCGCTATCTTAGCCTCATTTCCATATATATATTCTTTCTCTGTAATAAACTTACCTAGGTTGTCATAAATTAATAATTTATACCTAACATTTGTTTGAAGTGGGCTTGTTACTAGAGCAGCAACTTTCTTAATAGTTGAAGACTGCGGTTGATCTGCCTCAGCAGGCTGTAAAGATACTTCAATGGTTTTTCCTTTACCAAAAGGGATAATGTCATTTATGACATTATTGTCTTGGATTCCTGAAGGAATATTTTTAGCCATTAAAGAAGGGCCTTCCTCATACTCAAAATTTACAGATGATATTTTCACAATAGCTTCCGTTTCTTCCGTATTTACGGGCCCTGAATCTTTGCTACATGATTGAAGGTTTATAATAAACAGACAGATTATAAAATATTTGATTGATTTGAAATTATGCATTTTGTTAATTATTGAAAATTTTTAGAATATTGAATTTGTTTGTTTGATAGATTACCAATCAATATTTCTAGTGTCATCGGGTTGAACATCCCATTCGTCCAATACATTTTGTTGGGCATCTTGTGATCTAACTGTTGCTGAACCTGCAGCAAGTCCCTCTTCTAATTCTAAAATTAATAATGAGATTTTTGGTGTTGAATAAACTAGTTTCAAAGGTGTTTTCGTATTATTTTTTAATAAATTGATATTCATAGTTCTTTAAAGTGATGTCCTTATTTTTTAAAGCCCACAAATATATGTTTAATATTCATCAATAATAGTGCAATAATGTATAATTAAATTTTTGTAGCTGAATAGCTACAAAAAAAAGTAATTGTTCTTTAAAAACATTTATTAATTACAAAACTTATATTTTGCATAATGCACAATATCAACTAATTGAATGTTACAAATATTTAATATTGTTTTATTTATTTAAATAATATTAAAATGCACTGTTATCAATAAGTAATAGTACATAGTTGAACTAACGTGGTTTTATTAACCATTTTTTTATTTTTTTTTTCTCGTTTGTAACTTTCGATACAAATTCACTACTTATAATCAGCACTTTAAAAGATCTAACTTTTGCATATCGCTATCATTAGTTGGCGCGATCAGTTATTTATCAATTAATATTTTTTAAATCGTAACTTTGTAGCCGGCTATTATTTTTAACCAGCATTAGAAGTTTTGAATTACATCAAGAAACTTAAAGGTGAAATGCTACATCTCCGATGTTTAGTAGTATTATATTTCTTACTCAAGGCAATCTAAACAAATGAATAATGGCCTTAATAACACTTTAAAAATTCTAAAAAAAATAACTAATTTAATGAAAGATTTTTCTTGGCTTTCCAGAACGGAAGCATTAGTCGGTCGGGATGCAATTGAGAAGTTGGCAAACAGCCATGTGATGGTTTTAGGATTAGGGGGAGTTGGTTCCTTTGCGGCAGAGTTTATCGCGCGTTCCGGGGTTGGTAAGATGACTATTATCGATGGTGACACCGTAGATCCCTCCAACCGTAACAGGCAGCTTCCAGCTTTAGCAACCAACCATGGTGAACCAAAAGCTGAAATTATGCGTGAGCGATTATTAGCGATTAATCCAGAATTAGAATTAAATGTGATTCAAGAATTTATCTTACCCGAGACAATTCCTTCCCTACTGGATTTGAAGCCAGATTATATGGTTGAAGCAATAGATAGCATTACACCAAAATTATTTTTTATACGCCTAGCATTAGAAAGCAAGATTCCTTTTGTGAGCTCCATGGGTGCTGGAGGACGTATTGACCCGACCAAGTTAAAGGTGGCAGATATTGGAGATACGTACAATTGTAAATTGGCGCATCATCTACGTAAAAAGTTGTCTAAACATGGTATACGTTCTGGCGTAAAGGTTGTATTTTCAACTGAGCTTCCTGATAAAGCCTCCCTAATTATGACGGATGGTTCTAATTTTAAGAAATCAGCCTATGGCACGATGTCGTACTTACCGGCAGCCTTTGGAGGAACCTTAGCATCTGTAGCCATTAGAGATATTATGGAAGGTTTGTAAAAAACCTATTTACATAAAAAAACCAGCTAGTGCTGGTTTTTTTATACATTATAATTTTCCTACAACCACTTTTAGTAGTTTATCGTAGTCGATATATTGCTTGGCTATGGCTTGCACTTTTTCTGGTGTCATAACTTTAACCTGTTGTAGATAACGCTCATAATAAGTTAAGTCCATGCCGGAGAATAAAGCCGACTTAAATTTATCAGCATGCGAGAATATACTTTCCAGTGATCCTAGCATAGATCCAGCCATATAATTCTTCACAAGCTCTATCTCCTCTACATCGGCGAGTTCATTACGTAGCGTAGTGATTTCCTTCTCTATTTCTGTCAGCGTAGCCGCTGTAACCTCTGTACCTACTTCTGTGGCAATGGTAAAGAAACCATTGTATAGCAGCGAGGCTACGGCAGAACCAATACCATAGGTATACCCTTTCTCTTCACGAATATTCTTCATTAAACGGGAGCCGAAATAACCTCCCAAGAGCGTATTTACAAACTGCAGAGCAGGATAATCAGCATGCGTACGATTAATAGTTGGGTAACCTAGGCGAATTGCAGATTGCACAGAGTCTGCTTTTTCCTCAACAATTAGTTTTCCTATATGGCTATCAAATGTAGGAATTACTTCCAGCGCAGGCTGCCCAGATGCTGGCCATTCTTCATTAAATAGCTGATAGATATCTTGTAGTAGGCTTTCGGAAACATTCCCTGAGATAATCAAAGTACAATTTTCCGGTTGGAACTGCTTAGCATATAAATTAGCGAGTGCATCACGAGTTAAGAGGTCGTAATCCCCTAGATCTGGTGTACGTCCGTATCTATTTTTCCCAAAAATGTGGTTATAGAAATAACGGCGTGCGATATAGTCATTCTTCTGTAGAGAAACCTGCAGTTTTTGTTTATTATTTCTGATATAGGTATCTAATTCTTTTTGAGGCAAGGTCGCTTCGGTCAGAATTTCCTTGATTAGCGGCAATAAAGTAGCGCTATGTTTCGTCAGTGTATAGAGTGTTAAGCTCGTATGATCGTAGGAATATTCAGGCATTAAATAGGCGCCATAAAAATCCACCTTATCGGCAATCTCTGCCGAGGTGAAAGACTTCGTGCCCTCTTTAATGAGGCTACTTAAGCAGGTATTGAGCATGGGATTTTCTTCCTGCTCATACTTATTCTTAAAAATCCATTCAATACGAACTAAATCCTGATTGTCCGCAAAAAATTCAAATGCTTTTATACCGTTGGAAAAGCGATGCTCTTTCGGTTCGATTAACTTAATACCAGAAATGGCATTAAAAGAGGGTGCTTCTACTCTATTCAGCATGTTCCGTTTCTTTAGCGTAATAATATAAGGTGGAGGAATTCTCTTTCGTGAAAATGGTTTTCGCTTGTTTTTTTATTTCAGCGTCCGTTACAGCGAGGTATTTCTGTGTCTCTAGGTTGAGCTGATTGGCATCCCCCAATAGCTCGTAATAAGCTAGATTCATTGCTTTATCTAAGATGGAAAGTTCTGCAAACACCATGGTAGACTCAATTTTATTCTTCACTTTAATAAGCTCATTTTCGGTTATTTCATCCGTTTTCAAGCGTTCTAATTCCTCCCAAATAGCAGCTTCCCCTTCTTCTAGGCTTATTCCTTCCGAAGGTTTCCCTTCAAGGACAAATAAATTAGTATCTATAGACCCCATTACATAGGCATTAATTTCAGAAAAAAGCTGTTTTTCTTTTACTAAGCTACGATATAAGCGTGAGGATTGTCCACGTGAAAGGATATCTGAGATCAGGTCTACCGCATGGTATCCATCCGCTAGACGATCAGGCCCATGGAAGGTCATAAAGATATTATCTAGAGGAACATCGGCGTATACAATTTCCTTACGCGCTTCCGTTTGCACGGGCTCTTGCGGAATATTACGCACATAAGTTTCCCCAGCAGGGATGTCTGCAAACCATTTTTCCGTCAGGGATTTTACTTCTTCAAAATTTACGGCTCCTGCGACCACCATAATCGCAGATTGAGGGTTATAGTGTTTATAGAAAAATGCTTTAACATCTTCCATGCCTGCTTCTTCAATATGCTTCAGCTCCTTCCCGATTGTTGCCCATCGGTACGGATGTGTTTTATAAGCTAAGGGGCGTAATTTTAACCATACATCCCCATAAGGTTGATTTAAGTAGCGCTGTTTAAATTCTTCACACACCACATTACGCTGCACTTCCAGACTTTGCTCGGAAAATGCGAGGCTAAGCATACGATCAGATTCCAACCAAAAGGCCGTTTCTAAATTCGCTGCCGGGAGCGTAATATAATAATTGGTAATATCATTACTTGTAAAGGCGTTATTTTCACCACCTACACGCTGTAGTGGAGCGTCATAATTGGGTATATTGACGGATCCTCCAAACATAAGATGTTCAAAAAGATGGGCAAAACCTGTCTTATCTTCAGACTCATCACGAGCGCCTACATCATATAGGATATTTAGACAGGCCATTGCTGTTGTTGGGTCTTCGTGCACTAGGACACGTAAGCCATTGTCAAGCGTAAATTTTTTATAGTTTACCATTCAGGGTTTTTAAACGATTTTTATATCCAATTGATATCTTTTTTTAATAAAGAAAGCGTGCGAGCTTCTTCAGAACCTGGTTCCGCTTGATAGTCGTATGCCCAGTTTGCTTGCTCAGGAAGCGACATTAGGATAGACTCAATGCGACCATTGGTCTCCAAGCCAAATTTTGTTCCTGAGTCCCATACTAAGTTGAACTCTACATAACGGCCACGGCGTAATAGCTGCCAGTCTTTATGCGTTTGCTCAAAGGGTTTATTGCGATTTCTATTTGCTATTTCACTGTACACTGGCGCAAAAGTACGACCTAAGTCGCAGGAGAAATCAAAGATTTGTTCGTAGGAAAGGCCTGTTTTCTCAGGCGTTAATTTATCATAGAAAACACCGCCAATACCGCGTGTTTCTTCGCGGTGACGGATATAGAAATAGTCGTCGGCCCACTTCTTAAATTCTCCATAAAATGTCGGGTCATGCTGATCGCAGACATCCTTTAATGACTGGTGGAAATAGCGGGCATCCTCCGCTTGAATATAGTGGGGCGTAAGATCGATACCTCCTCCAAACCAACGAATATTTTCATTTAACTCAAAATAGCGGATATTCATATGAATAATCGGCACAAAGGGGTTGGAAGGATGCAGCACAATGGATACCCCTGTCGCGAAGAAGTCCTCTTCATCTACGCCAAAAGCCTTTTTTATGGGTGCGGGAAGTTTTCCATGTACCGCAGAGAAGTTTACCCCTCCTTTTTCAATAAGATTTCCTTTTTGTAAAATACGGGTGCGGCCACCACCTCCACCTTCACGTTCCCAAATTTCTTCTTTAAATGTAGCTTTTCCGTCTAGCGCCTCGAGGGCTTGACAGATTTCGTCTTGAATGGTTTTATAAGTTTCAGCAATTTGCTCTTTACGTATCATCGACTTGATTGTGCTAAGTTAATTTTTCAGATAGTGCCCGGATGACCAAAATGGCCGAATGATGCTGATAAAGAATTTTATATACAGCATCACAGATGGGTAAGTTTAATTTATATTTCTGGATAATATTTTGGATGCAAGCGGAAGCATAGTAGCCTTCAGCGACCATATTCATCTCCAGCTGTGCAGACTGCACCGTATATCCCTTTCCTATCATAGTACCAAAAGTTCTATTTCTGGAGAATTGTGAATACGCTGTTACTAATAAATCCCCTAAATATGCGGACTCGTTAATCTCTCGGGAACTATTTGGGTCTACGGCATTCACGCAATTTTCCATCTCGCGAATAGCATTTGAAATTAGCAGTGCTTGAAAGTTGTCGCCAAATCCTAGGCCATGACAGATACCACCTGCTAAGGCATAGATATTCTTTAATACTGCGGCATATTCAATTCCGATAACATCATTAGACTCTACGGTATTAATATATCTGGTCCTCAAGGTTGACGCTATTAAGGAGGCATTTTCCGTAGACTTCGAAGCTATAGTAAGGTAAGATAATTTCTCTAGGGAAACCTCCTCCGCATGACAAGGGCCTGCTACAACACCGATATTTTCTAGGGGAATTTGAAACGCCTTCTGTAGATATTCACCGATAATAAGGTTATCACCAGGGACAATTCCCTTGATTGCTGAAACGACTATTTTACCTTTAAAATCCTCCGCTGTGACATCCCTTAGTGCATCTTTGAGGTATGCTGCAGGGGTATTTAACACAACGATATCAGACTTGGCAATTACTTCTTTGGCCTGTGTTAATATATTATTCTCAGGCACTTTTACTTCTACAGCGGAAAGGTAGGTCGGATTATGCTTATACTGTTTAATATAGGCGGCATCTTCTTCTTTACGCACCCACCAAAATATATTTTTTGGAAGGCTATTATCTCCCAACATTTTAATCATTGCTGTGGCCCAAGAGCCAGAGCCTATAATGCCGATGTTAAGTATTGGATTAGACATAATTTTCATTTAATGATAATAGACAAAGATACTTAATATCTACTTAACCTAGACCATGCATATAAAGATAAATACGTCTTGAGAAGGTAAAAAAAAGACATAAAAAAAGCCTCCTACTTGAAGTAAGAGGCTTTATGGTACGCCCATCAGGATTCGAACCTGAGACCGTCGGTTTAGAAAACCGATGCTCTATCCAGCTGAGCTATGAGCGCATCACCGATTAGTTATCTAATTAACCGAAGTTAATTATTGTACGCCCATCAGGATTCGAACCTGAGACCGTCGGTTTAGAAAACCGATGCTCTATCCAGCTGAGCTATGAGCGCATACCTTTCGGTGATGCAAAAGTAGTTAAAAGCATTGCAATTCCAAAATAAAGCGGATAAAATAAATTGTGCACGAAATAAATAGCTCACTATCAACCGGATTATTTTATGAGTTACAACAAATATTTTCACTTATCCTTCTTTCCGGCTAAACAATTACGATGTTTGCGCTGTTTAATAGAAAAAATAATACAGCGATATGGAACAATCTACATGGAATTTAGACCCTGCTCACAGTGAAATTATGTTCAAAGTGAAGCATATGATGATCACCAATGTAAAGGGATCTTTTGACAACTTTTCAATAACAGTAAACAATAGTGGTGATGATTTTGTTGGCGCACAGGTAGATTTATCTATTGAAACAGCCTCCATAAACACGCGAAATGAGCAGCGTGATACGCACTTAAAGTCGGCGGACTTCTTCGATGTGGAGCAGTATCCAGCGATAAAATTCCACGCTTCAAAACTCGAGAAAGTAGCTGGCTCTGATTATTCGCTAACAGGTGATCTGACCATTAGAGATGTCACTAAACCGGTAACCCTATCTGTAGAATTTGGCGGTATTCAGAAAGACCCTTGGGGAAATTTAAAGGCAGGCTTTACTGTTGAAGGGAAAATAAAGCGCACAGATTACGGATTATCTTGGAATGCAGCGCTAGAAACTGGTGGTGTGATGGTATCCGATGAGGTGAAATTATCTGCTGAAATCCAGTTTGCGAAAACAGTGTAAAAAATTGATTTGATTCAGGGTATTTTTTGAATTTGATATTCAGCGAATTAGCTTTTAATTGTGCTTTTCAAGGCTTTTAAAGCGGTTTTTTTTGATATTTAATTTGTAGGGTATCTTAATTTTTGTACTTTTGTGGCGGAGAGCTGGCAGAGTGGTCGAATGCGGCAGTCTTGAAAACTGTTGACTGTCATAGGTCCGGGGGTTCGAATCCCTCGCTCTCCGCCAAAGAAAGCTTCATTTTAACGAATGAGGCTTTTTTTATGCCTTAAAGTCATGTAAAGACACATTTACACCAAAAAACGAAAGTGATCTAAAATTCAACGATTTCCATGAAATAGACGAAGGTCTGTTTTAGGTATTTTGAAAATGGACTTAGTGCATTGGGTATTTCATAAATAGTGGCAACATCGAAGCCTGAGCAATCCGCTATAACTTGTTTTGTAGTATATTTATGATAGTAATCCTCTATTGGAATGCCTTGTAACCTAAATCAAAAGAATGATATCATTAGCATTCAAGTTTAACATTTGAATAATGATATTAGACAAGAAACTCAAAAAAACTTCTAAGATCTTAAAGAAAGTATACGTTGGATAGAAAAAATAGCATTATATTTTAGTATATTGAAGGATAATTTTGTTTACGTCAATACTTTAAATGTTAAAAAATAAAATTACAACAACTAAATAGCTTCTTATTTAGTTGATAAAAACGAAATGCTATAAGCCAGTATAATATTGATTTATAAAATGTGCATGATTGAACAAAAATATATAGAATTTTCAAATTCTGCTCAATCACATAATTTATTTAGAAAAGATTGATTATTAGTGAATTTTTATATACTTGGTAAACTAATTGTTATTAAATCGTGGGAGGAAAACCAATTCCAAGCCCCTGTTTCTTAGATACGTGCGAATATCTCGAGGCTTTTAAAAAAATTAAGAGATGGAGATCAATTGATAGGAAAAAGTTATTCACTTGGGATGCTCTTCATGGAGAAATAGAAGTTTTCAATTATAGAGGAGCACATCTTGGTGTTTATGATCTAACAGGAGTATTAATTAAAAACGCAGTAAAAGGGAGGAAAATAGATGTTTAATTTTATTGAAAATTGTATAAACGGAGATGCTCTAATATATGAAATCGATGATTACATTGATTCTTGGCACAATAGTGATTCTTCATTAGAATTACATGAATTTCTGGGTATGTCCTTAAAAGAATATGCTCTTTACCTTGAGGATGAATCTTATTTACCATGTATAATAACAGCTCATAAATCTAAGGAAAATATAATTTCAATTATGAATGAAAATTTAGCAATTGCAGCTAGATCAGATGATGCAACGAAAGCACAAAAAATTCAAAAGTGGTTGGAGCATGAGAAATTATGGGATTAATTAATCATCCGGAAATAAAAATTGTTAGAAAAATATTAGCACTTCACAAACTTACAGTACCTTTTGATTTAGATGAATTGGTCTCTAAATATGCAGAGGTTATATACAAAACTATTCCTATTAGTGGAGTTGATGAAATTTGTATGAATTTAAAGTGCCCAGGAAAAAAAACCAAAGTAATTGTTAATACTTCGACATCTGTCAATAGACAAAGATTTACATTAGCTCATGAATTAGGACATATTATTATTCCTTGGCATTTAGGAACCATTATTGATGATTTAAACATCAATAAAACAAATTCCAAATATTGGAACCTTGAAACTGAAGCAAACAGATTTGCATCTGAATTATTAATGCCTTTCGAATGGATTTATAGAAAGGTAGAAGAACATGGGTTTAAATTCGATTTAATTTTAAGTTTAATAAAAAATGAATGTAAAGTTTCAGAAGAAGCTGTAAAGATTAGATTGAAAAGATTTTGGTATGAATTAATGGATTACGAAATACCTAAAAAAAGATGTTATCCAATTATATGCTAGTTACGATATAGCTCATTTACATGAAATATTAACAAATAACACAAGATATTATCCGCATGATATTGCTAGTCATATTGTTCAACACCTTGAAAATAAAGTAGCATTTGTATCAGAAAAAGACGGAATTGTTATAACTGGAGGACATAGCCCAAGGACTCGAGAAATGATACAGTATCAAGGACAAGAATTTAATGATAATCCTTATCCATTTTATAAAAATTACAAAGTATATAATAATGAATATTCTAATACTCACTGGTGGGAATTAGATTTTGAATTAAATCAAATCGATGATAATAGAGCTTGGAGAGAAATATTGGAGGATATAATTTCCAATATTTACAAAGAAGATAAAATAAAATCAAAGAGGGCGTCTATTAATGGTAGAATATCTGGAATTCACGGATCGTATAAAAGTAAAAGGACTAATTATGATATTGAAGAATTTATTACTGATATTAGGGCATCATTTAATAATGTTATGGACAGAGAGTTTATTTTGCACCCTGATTTCAACTCATTCGTAAGCAAAAGATGTACAGAATTATTTCATTCTAAAAAATGAACGAAATCTTTAAATCGTAACTTTATTTATCAAATCATAAACCTATCTACATTGATACGTTGTTTACTATTCTTTATCAGAAAATAATATATTTTTCAATGAGTATATTATAAAACTAAAAGAACAAATGTAAACAACGATTACACATATTAATTTTGGTAAAAAGTAATTCTCTTCTGAGAAAATATTTTGTGGCATCATATATATTAAATACAATGAAATGATAATATTTAATATAAGAACTCCTTTGTTTTTTTTAAACATAATGGGTCTGTATAAAGAGTGATAATCTTTCATCTGATAGGTTTTTATCTGATATTTTCTTAAAAAAAAGAAAATTGATAAAAATATAATAATTAGCACGAAAGGGCTTCTTTATAATTACTTGTATTAAATATAAAGAAAATTTCAAGGTTTATAATGTCGCTGACAAACAATTTAAATCCTAAGAAACAAAACCTCTTTCGTATACCAAAATAAACTATTAAAGAATTGACAAAGTACAAAAGTAAATGGAAAATTTGGTAATATTGGTTCGCAAAGAGCGACCTACAACATAGGTAGCTGTTGCACAACCTCTTACACTCCATTACAGCATGAGGCTTTACCAAGTCTTACATAAGTAATTTACGAAAACTATTTTAAAAATTCTATTTAAATACTTGAATTATAAAATTATTCATCGTAATATTGCGATATATAAATAACAGCAATGGGCACCACTAAATCATACTTCTTCTCCAATGAAATAAATCATCTTTCAAATTTATTTCGTGCTTTAGGGCATCCCGCTAGAATCGCTATTGTACAGCATTTAATAGATCAAAAGACTTGCATTTGCAATGACTTGGTGGAGGAGTTAGGCCTTGCACAAGCCACTATCTCCCAACATTTAAAAGCCCTGAAAGATGCTGGAATAATAAAAGGCAACATTGAAGGTAAATCCATTTGCTACTGCATTGACGAAAATAATTGGGCGCATATGGAGGCGCATTTTCATGCTTTTATAGGGCAAAAAGTGCAAGCAAATAGTTGTTGCTAAAATTTTTTAATATAGATCATCGTAATATTACGCTAATAATAAAATAAAAAGAATGAAACTATCACAAATCAAAGAAATTCTCCCAAAATTAGATAATGTAGCTTTTCAATTAGAAGACGGCAGCATGGTGCCAGCGCATTTTCATGTCACAGAAGTTGGTCAAGTGACCAAATCATTTATTGATTGTGGTGGAACAGTACGAAAAGAGACGACCGTAAATTTTCAACTTTGGAACGCTGATGACTATGAACACCGTTTGAAACCCGCTAAATTACTAGCAATTATTGCGCTTTCTGAAAAGGAATTAATGCTTGAAGATTCAGAGATAGAAGTAGAATATCAAACGGCCACCATTGGTAAATACAATCTTGAATTTAACGGGGAAATATTCTTGCTGATCAATAAGACAACCGCTTGCCTAGCGCCAGATTCCTGTGGTATACCGGTACTGAAGCAGCCGATAATTACAGCATCTTGCACACCAAATAGTGGCTGTTGTTAATGGAAAGCATACAATTAAAGGATCGTATTCAACGGGATATTTTAACTAGAGAAGTTCATCTACACCGCAAGGAAATCCTGCAACCGCTGATTGATTATTTACAAAATGCTGTGAATAATCAATCAGCGGCTAACTTGAATTTTATTTGCACGCATAATTCTAGAAGAAGTCACCTGGCTCAAGTTTGGTCGCAAGTTGCTGCATATTATTACGGTATAAAGCTTGTAAATTGCTATTCTGGTGGAACAGAAATTACCGCCGTATACCCGACGATAATTGAAACTTTTAAAGCGGCAGGTATACGAGTACTACAGCTTAATGATGGTATAAATCCCATTTATGCACTAAAATACACCGAAAATTCAAGCGCAATAATATCATTTTCTAAGCACTATACAAGTGAATTTAATCCGCAAAGTGATTTTGCAGCCATACTGACATGCTCCCATGCGGATGAAAACTGCCCACTGGTTCAGGGCTCCACGACACGAATTCCATTGAGTTACGAGGATCCGAAAGCCTACGATGGCCAGATAGATGAATCTTTAAAATACCAAACTCGCTCCTTTGAAATTGCAGCTGAAATGTTTTACGTATTTTCAGAAATCCGTCAATAGCCACTTCAAAGATAATTTTTAGTACATATAACTTTAGTTATTTCAAACTTTTAATCCATGTAACCATCGTTTCCAATACCATTGGATCAAATGTTTCTTCAATCGTACTATACTCACCTACCTCTCCTGTTACAGCATGCTGAAAGAGGTGATTTAATTCAGGAAAAGCCATTGTTTTAAAATTTTTATTACCTGCTATTCGGAGATGCTGCTCAAAACCTGCTAAATTCTCTTTAGCTAAAACTTGGGTATCCTTACCCCCATTTAAGGCTAAAAAAGGGATTTTTATTTTTGCTAATGTCACTGCTGGATCATAAGCTCTAAAAAATCTTGTCCATGGCAAGAAGTAGAATGCCGCCATCTGATCAATTGCTTTATCGGCATTAGGTCCCGAAAAACCCAGTTTGAATAAGGTTGCTTCCGATTGATTGGCAAGCCAATTTTTCATTGTTTCCTGAAAAATTGGCTTTAATTCACTATTGTCGGAATATTTTTCAGAAAGTTTATTCAGTGTTTCCTGTAGCTCTTGAAATGTCAAAATTTCCGCTTCGCTTAAGCCTTGCTGCTTAAATAAATGATTCGTTTGTTTTCTTAGAATCTCTGATCCCGAGATGCCAGGGCCCGCTAAGCTTACTATAAATGCGATATCCTTCGATAAGGTAGCCACCAGAGGTGCAATAAGTCCCCCTTCACTATGCCCTATTAATCCAATTTTCTGACTATCCATATCCTGACGAGATTTAAGATAAGCTACACCTGCTAAGACATCATATGCAAAATCTTTGGACGTTGCCGACGTCACCTCTCCTGTAGTTTCACCTACACCGCGATCATCCACACGTAGCACTGCAATGCCATTACGGCTTAAGTAGTCGGCAATAACCAAAAATGGCTTATGGCCAAATATTGTCGCATCTCTATCTTGCTGTCCAGAACCGCTAATTAAAATAACGACTGGAACGTTGCCCTTAACATTGGGAACCGTTAGAGTAGCACCATATTTAACTGTGTTTGTAGCATTCTGATAAGTAAGCTTTTCTTCCGTGTAAGGAAACGGCGCCACAGGAGTTTGTGGTCTCTTTAACGCGGAAGCTTGACTGACACGTTTCATCACAAAAGGAATAGCAGTGCCTTGATTCCACGCCCCTTCGAGCTCAGTTTTATCCTTGTTAAAAGCGCCTTTAAAACCACCATTTATCTGTGATGAGAAAGCCGATAAACTATCATCCGTAATATTCAACTTCGACACCTTCAATCCAAATGCCCCTTGATCAGGACTATCAAACACCGCCACAGGTTGCTTACTCGTAGCATCCTCATCAATTTTTAATACTAAGCGTAAGCCCATAAGTTTTCCCTCCCAAATGCTGGGAATAAATTTATCTTGCGCTTGAAGGTTTACTATGCTGGCAGTTAGTAGAAGAAGTGAAAAAATAGATTTTTTAGTCATAATGTGGTCTTTGATACCCTCAATTTAACTATTTTTTTTTAAAATTCAGAAAATCAATTTACAACAACCATAAACCCTTTTTTTACACACACACTTAATTATGAAAGAAACTGAAAATTTAAAAGACTTATCGCTAGAAGAACTAATCGCTTTAGAGAAAAAAACTAAAAAATCATTAAGAAGTTAACCAATTATTTTATCTACAGCTTTCAATCGTATTGTTGAAAGCTGTACCTGATGCGAAAATATCTTAGACAGCGATCCACTCTGAATGATAGGCAGGACTTATAAACTCCGTACGGATAGGTAGATCTAAATAAGGATAGGTTACTTTTGAAAGATAGAGCCCTGCAGGATATGCGGGATCTAATATTTTCGGTATCTCTAATGTAATAAGATGATGCTCAAATTCATCAACAGACATTTTTCCAGTCCCTATTTTCAATAATTTTCCAGAGAGAATACGGATCATTTTCCCTAAAAAACGGTTGCTGGAAATATGAAATCGTAAGCGATCACCCTTGTCATTGACATACAATTCTGCCTTCGAAACACGACATATGGTATGTTCATTTTTATCTGGCTGCACACAGAAAGCGCGGTAATCTTGGTAGTTTACCAATAGCTTTACAGCTGCACCCATCTTCGAAAGATCAAGATGCGAATACTGATAGAGGGAACTTTGAGAAGTTAAAAAAGGATCTTTATAGGTGTGTATAAAGTAATCGTAGGCACGTTGAATGGCATCAAAGCGCGCATGGGCCTTAGCCTCAACTGGGATGATATCATAGATAGCTATCGTGTCAGGTAAGGCTTTATTCAATCGAAAAAGTAAATCAAAATTTACTTCTTGGGGAATATCTATATGAAAAAAATATTGCGAACTATGAACTTGCGCATCTGTGCGCCCACAACCGAAAATAGTTATTGGCGTCTTTAAAACTTTCGAAAGTGTATTTTCTAATACTTCCTGCACACTACAAACATCTGGCTGACGCTGCCAACCGCTATAATCACGCCCCTGATAGGCTATATGGAAAAAAAATCTCAATGAGTCACTTTTATTTAATGTGTAATTTTACGGAAAAATACTAGTAATAGAGGCTATTGAATAGATTTATTTTTAGATACAACAGATTTGTTGTATATTTATAGTAAATATACTGCTTATATGAAAGATTTGTTAGTAAAAACCAAGCCATTTGATACAAGAAAAAGTATTAGAAATGCTTCGCAAAAGACAGCCCTTTCCAACAAATGGATATTGAATTCTGATGGGGAAGAATTTGTTTGGAGAAACCCCTTAGATCGTGTCCTATTAATTCGTAAAGGGATTCCCTACGCGGCTATAGAAACGATTAGTAATCGGTTAAACAGACCTGTAAAAGCACTCTTAAATTTATTTAGCCTGCCCCAAACGACCTACAATAAAAAGAAAGCTGAAAATGCGGTCTTGGACACAAGAAATTCGGAGTTAATACTACTTATTACGGAGTTATTAGATTTTGGCGCCTCTGTATTCAACCAAGAAAATGATAAATTTCAACGCTGGCTTAAGAAGCCCAATCTTTCTTTAGGAGGACAGACACCCCTTTCACTGCTTGATACCACAACGGGAATTGAGGAAGTGAAATTTTGCCTTAATAGAATAGAATACGGAAACTTCGCTTAATGAAAGTCTATCGCATAGAGCGTGAGAAATACCTCACAGATACCCTATCTGGACAGGGGGCAGCTCTTTCAAAAGGATTCCGATGGAATAGCTTATACACAAAATTAGTGTATACAGCGGAAAGTCGTGCTTTAGCAACGCTTGAAGTTTCCGTGCATTTAGATCTAAGTGAAGATCTACCCCTGGATAGACATTATGTGGAAATATATATTCCTGATACGCTGACGATCTTTGAAGTACATCTAAAAGACCTCCCTCCAGCATGGAATAGTAAGCCTCCAGGTTTGACAACACAATTTATTGGGGACGATTTTGTAGAATCCCTCCAAGCGGCAGTATTAAAAGTACCCAGTAGCATTGTGCCGGAGGAATATAACTTTCTGATTAACCCCCTTCATCCTGACGCGAAGAAGATTAAAGTTATAAGCGTTAGCAACATGTCATTCGATGAACGCATCAAGCGTTAAGAAAGAACGCTCCCTATGTGAGATGCAATTTTAATAAGACTGCTTTTTATATAGTAATAAAGCGAACTATTAAAATTCTGTATGATGAAATATCTCCTGCTGTGGATCCTCCCACTATTAATAGGCTGCTTAAAAGCGGAAGATCCCGCTTCAAAACAGCTAACACCCTCCTATTTAGTTACAAAAGTTTCCGATGGCGACACCTTTTGGGTGGACGACCATAGCCTCCTGGGATTGAAAATTAGACTTATTGGCATAGACGCTCCTGAAAGTCAGGATGCTTTTGCTAGAAAAGAAGAACCCTGGGGCCTGGAGGCAAAAGAATTTTTAACCTATTTAATATTTAACCTTTCCGTACAATTAGAGTTTGATTTGGATTCTTTGGACATCTACGGCCGCACTTTAGCCTATGCCTACCTCGCTGATGGAAGCATGGTCAATGAGATTATTGTCGAACAGGGTTATGCACGTGTAGCAACCTACCCACCAAATAGCAAGTATGAAACCCTATTTATCGCTGCAGAGGAACGCGCAAAACTATCCTTATTAGGGATTTGGCATAACTAATAAAAGGTTTGAAGCATGCGCTCCAAACCTTTTATTATGTATACGAGTTAGCCTATAACTTATCTAACCAATCTTCAACTTCTTCTTTGGTTTTTCCAGTCTTTTGTTGTAGACGACCGACTAATTCATCTTCTTTACCTTCAGCATATAATAGATCATCATCCGTTAAATCTGCATAAGACTGTTTAACTTTACCTTTAAGCTCGTTCCAACGACCTTTCCATGTTAATTCACTCATAATGTATCCTCCTATATTAATGTGTTACACCTTATTAACAACGGACTACAAAAGTTGTTTCGTTTACAGGCAGTTTTAATTACTAAAAGGTTTTACTTTTTTCTCTAATAGCGCGTAAGCTTTTGCTGATTTGGGTAATTATTTCATCGATTAATAGCAGCTGCTCTGTGAGTAAATCCTCGGTAACAGCCGGTTGGCCCACAGCTTTAGGTTCATTGCTACCCAGTCTATTAATCGGCTGACATAAACTTAACAATTCGTTACTAGCAGCTGAAAGATCCTGATCAAAGGCAGCTAATACGGCATCAAATTTTTCTTTGATCTGCGCAATTAACGCCGTATGAAATACGGAATTAGAAATTGGTAGATCCGCCTGAATACCATTGGACAGGGCAATTGTGTAGGAAGACATTAAATGCGACTGCAGCAGAAATTGTGTCAGCTCCTTTATAAAAGGTCTTTTGGACTTAGGCTCCTGCAAGATCCGATCATAAAGGGAATTGATATTAGCTTGCTTGATATAAACATCCATGCGTACTAACTTATAAGTCGTTAAATCCAAGGATGCGCCTTCAACTTTACCAAGCACAAGTTCTAAAAATTTACGATTGGCATCCAATGTTTGTTGCATATACCTTTTCAGGGAGTTACTCTCCCAAATAGGAAGAATAAAATAAAAAGATATAAAGGAAAGCCCACAGCCAATTAGGGTATCTAATACGCGTTCCTTAAAAAGAAGCATGCCAAAATCTTTACTCCCTAAAAGGTAATAGTAAGCGATTAAAAAACATGCTGTCAGAAATAGAGAGCCATACAAGTACTTATGTCGTAGAAAGGAAAATGCCAACAACATAAATAATAACATCTCCGTAAGCAGTATTACATCATTTTTTATAAAATAAATACTTAATAAGGCTATTAATCCGCCTATTAAAGTTCCTTTTATACGATCTATACTACGCTGTTTGCTCACGGAGAAGCCTGGCCTAAGGATCACAAGAATCGTAATGTAAATCCAAAAAGTATGCTCTGTAAGCGCAATATACTCGGGGAATACTAAAGGCATTAAATAGATAATCAAAAAAGCCACAAACATAACGATGGAAACGCGAATAGCATGTCTAAAAATCGCTGATTTTAAAGTTAAGTGGCTTTTAAACTGCTGCCAAGTAAAGGTGTTGGCGAGGAAAAATTGCTCTTTATCTCGTAATTGATCGGTCTGATCTTCAAAATCAGCATGTAGGGTAAGAATCTTTTTAATCTCTTGAATTTTTGAAATTACAAATTCTAAATTACTTAGAATTTTGTAGAAGGCTGTTGGCGACTGACCACGCGCTTCCAACGCTAAGACAGCATCATGTGCGGCCTTCCACTGCTGCGAAAGCTCTGTACTTAAGGGCACCGTTTTCAACGATTTTATAGGAAGTGAAAGCTGCTGAATGGAGCGCCCACAGGCAGTCACAAGCTCAAAGATTTTATGAAAACTTTCCGTATCGCCATACTTCTCACGTATGGCATGATAATCATAATGTGTAGCATTAATACGCTCAAAGAGATCCATGACATGGAGAAAAATAAAATTCAACTGCCTGCTCTTTTCGTTTCCAATCGTAGAAATTTGGCCTTGTGAAAATAGCAATTCACGAACCTCTTGCTGGCTTTGTACTAAGCTTATATTCGCTTGAATCATGGCCTTATGCTGCAACTCTATTGCAATAGCTCTATCAAAAAATCCTGCTTTTAGCATCATCAACTCACCCACCTTTCTACAGCACTCACCCAAAGCCTGCTGACTCACCTTATGGGGCCCTAGTCGGTAAACTATAAGAATAAAAAACATATACCAAAGCGCCCCTGTAGTCAGTAAAACTATTGAAAATAAAGCCGGTAGACCATCCTTACTCAAGGATATGTTAAAGAAGAATATAAGCAATAAAGCCGAGCCTAAGCCTAATGCACGGGTACCATATAGGGCCAACATGCAGCATACAAAGCTCAATATTGGTAAGAGCAATCCCTGAATAATCGGATGCCCATAGGTTATTTGACTGATAAAACTTAGCAGTAAGACGGCACTAATAATGATAAATAATGTTTTTTTTCGCTCAGGATAAGCACCTAAGCCATCCGGAATACTTGCTATAATAGCTCCAATTGCTACGGGTATTGAATAGTGTAATTGATTGGTAATAATCCCAATAATAATTGGGATTATAATAGCTATTGTTGTTTTTAAGCCTTCTTGAAAGGGAGGTGATTTTAGAAAATGCTTAATGGATTCGAACGTATTCAATGTTTAAAATTTTACGAATTAAATGTTTGGGATTCCCATCTTAAGAGCGCATCCTTGCGCGGGATTCCCCAACGGTAGCCTCCTATTTTCCCGGAACGCTGAGTAATACGATGGCATGGAATTAGCAAAGCTACTAAATTCCTTCCAATTGCGGTGCCTACGGCGCGATAAGCCTTGGGACGGCCTACAGCGGTAGCGATATCCCCATAGGTGGAGCGCTCGCCAGGCTGCAGTTGTAAAAGTCTGCTCCAGACAGCACGCTGAAATTCTGTACCCTGTAAATCAAAGACTTCAGGCGAGGCAATAAATCCGTGTTTAAACCATTCTCCGAGTAAATCCTCATGCAACTTCACAACTTGAAGCTCCAAGAGAGCGCCAGGAAAATGGCGCTCTAAGTCCGCTAATGCAGCGTCCTTTGTATCGAAAAAACTTATATAACAGACTCCTACTTCCGTAGATGCCATAATAAGCTCCCCAAAGGGGCTTTGATGCAGGCTATATGATATACGAACCATAGAAATTAGTCTTTCAAGGAAGCCATATCAATAACAAAACGATATTTTACATCCGACTTTAACATACGTTCATAAGCCGTGTTGATGTCTTGCATACGAATGAGTTCTATGTCGGAAACAATATTATGCGCTCCACAGAAATCTAACATTTCCTGCGTTTCTGCGATACCACCAATTAAAGAGGCCGCCACAGAACGCCTTCCCATAATCATGGGAACGGTATTTAAGATTGGCTCTAAGCCGCCCAAATAGCCTACTAAAACTAACGTTCCAGATATAGCTAATGTCTGTACATAAGGATTTACGTCATGCACATAAGGTACTGTATCTATAATTAAATCAAATTCCCCTGCTACAGCTTCCATTTGCGCTTCATCTGTAGAGATAATAACGTGGTCTGCCCCCAGCTCCTTGGCATCTTGAATTTTTGATGCTGAACGTGAAAATAAACTTACAGTAGCCCCCAAACCCTTCGCTAATTTAATAGCCATATGTCCTAAGCCACCAAGTCCAATCACAGCAACCTTCTTTCCTGGCCCTGCATTCCAATGCTTTAACGGGGAATAGGTCGTAATTCCGGCACATAATAAAGGCGCTACGGCTGCAGCATCTAAATTTTCAGGTACTTTCAACACGAAATGTTGATCGACGACTACGGATTCAGCATAGCCCCCATAGGTACGCTGACTAGGGATAAATTTGTCCGCAGAATTATAAGTTCCTGTAGAACCTTCTAAGCAATATTGCTCTAAATCCTGCTCACAGCTCGAACAGTGTTTGCAGGAATCAACCAAGCAGCCTACAGCCGCTAGATCGCCAACTTTAAACTTTGTCACTGCTGATCCAACCTGCGTAATACGCCCCACAATTTCATGTCCAGGTACAGCGGGATAGATCGTGCCCCCCCAATCATTACGTGCGGTATGTAAATCAGAGTGACATACGCCACAGTACATAATATCTATCGCTATATCATTTTCCTGTGGAGACCGACGTAAGATCTCTATTTCTTGTAAATCAGCAGCTGGGCTTTGTGTCCCATAAGCTCTCGTACTTTTCGTTTCCATAGTTTTCAATTATATAATAAATATACACATATTAAGGATTATTGCAGCCAAGAATTTGCCCCTCTGTAAATAGCATATTTTCCGGATCCTGTAAAGAATAACGCTATGCCTGCAAATATAAAGTATAGATCAAATTCCGTAGTGATCCCTCCTGAAGCAGTTAAAGTAAAAGATGCAGCACCATAAGCTAAATACATAGCTACAAGCATTGTTATAGCAATTAAAAGACCCGAAAATCTTGCTAATAGGCCCACGATAACTAAAATCGGTGCTACGATTTCTCCAAGGGGTACCCCCAGCCATAACCAGGTCGGCAAGCCATGATCTGAAAGCATGCCAATGATATGATCATGCCCATGAAACGCCTTATGTACACCATGAAATAACATAAGTCCCCCCGTGGCAATACGTATTAAAAGAATTCCTAAATCTGGATTAATAAATGATTTTTGCATACTAAATGTGTTTATATTAATTTTAATTACCTCGTTTTGAAAACGCGTATTAGCTAAATTAATAAGTTTAAAACGCAAAAAAATTGAACTTATTCAAGAAAGGGTATCGCCTTCGTAAAATTAAAACTACCAAGTTAGCCGTACTTTCAGTACCTTCCCATTAGCAACCATAGTTCGCCAAATATGAGCAACAACATTATTCATTATGACTTTAAGAGTGGACTCCCTTTAGAGATTGAGATCGTCGATATCAGGGAACTATATAAGCAGGCAAAGGAAAGTTTAACAAGCTTACACCGTGCGGACTTTTACCATATTATCTGGTTTGAAGAAGGCTTTCCGACACATAACTTAGATTTTAAGCCTATTGACATAAAGCCCAACAGCCTACTTTTCTTGCCCAAAGGTATTGTTCATTCTTTTGATGCGGAAGTACCTTTCAAAGCTAAAGCCATCCTTTTTACGGATGCTTTCTTTGGGCAGCAAGCGGATGACATCCAATTTCTAAGGCAGCGCCTCCTATTCAATGACCTATTTGAAGTGGCTCACCTACAGCTTACTACACCAGATCCTTACGCTAGTATATGGAAACTTATTACGGAGGAACTCGCACGTGAAAAAGATTCGAATCAGGCGATCATTGTAAAAAATCTCTTAAGTAGTTTTCTCCTGTATGCTGAGCGAGCCTTTAAAAGCCAAGCAAAAAAAGAACTCCAACCTTCACAAGATTTACAATTAGTGTTGCGCTTTAGGGATTTATTAGAAGTAAATTTCAAAACACATAAACTCGTAAGCTACTATGCACAACATTGTTACGTCACTGAAAAGAAGTTAAATGCAGCCACCTCCCGCATACTAGGAAAGACGCCAAAACAATTAATCGATGAACGCGTGCTGCTTGAAGCCAAGCGCCTGTTAGCCTATAGCAAGGAAACGGTCAAGGAAATCTCCTTCTCCCTAGGCTTCGAGGAACCGACCAATTTCATAAAATATTTTAAAAAACATAGTAAGCTAAGGCCTGTAGAATTTAGAGTGCAGTTAAATGCGGTGTAAATTTTTCAATGGAAAATACATCAGGGACCAAATCTACCCTATAAGGGAGCTAATTTACCTTGTCAGCCTTACTCCTTTGCGTACCTTTGTACTATCAAATTAAAAAACAAGCAATTATGGCAAAAATAACATTAATTGGAGCAAGTGGATTCGTAGGATCTGCCCTTCTTATAGAAGCATTAAACCGTGGTATTGAAGTTACAGCTGTCGTGCGTAATCCTGAAAAAATCACCCTTACTAATAAAAATTTAACTATCGTAAAAGCGGATGTTTTCAACGCAGAAGAATTAAAAGATGTCCTTGCGGGATCAGATGCTGTCGTTTCGGCCTTTAGCCCGGGATGGACGAATCCTGACCTCGTTCCCGATACAGCAAGAGGACATAAATCTATTATTGCAGCCACTAAAAAGGCACATATCAACCGCTTAATTACGGTAGGTGGCGCAGGAACATTATTCGTATCCCCAGGAGCGACCGTAATCAGCGCTGGATTAATCCCTAAGGAAATCCTTCCTGGTGTACAGGCGTTAGCTGAAGTATTGGAAAATGATTATCGCACGGAAAAAGATTTAGACTGGGTATTCTTTAGCCCTGCAGGTGAAATCGCTCCCGGCGTCCGCACTGGTACCTACCGTTTAGGCAAGGACGACTTAATCGTTGATGCGGAAGGTAAAAGTAAAATTTCTGTAGAAGATTATGCTAAAGCCCTTTTCGACGAGTTGGAAACTCCTGCACACCACCAAGAACGCTTTACAATAGGCTATTAATTAAGCTAATATTTCATTAATTTTCTTTCTAAAAGGTTGAATTTATTTCAACCTTTTTTCGTTTTTTTAACCTAATCACTTGACGACTACTAATATTTACAATATCTTTAGTAATGGATAACTCAAGGGAAGAAAAGACAAAACGTACAATACGCAGTATAATTGGAGCCGCTTCAGGGAATTTAGTGGAGTGGTTTGACTTCTATATTTTCGCCGTCTTTGCGGAGTATTTTAAGGAATCATTAATCCCTAATGACTTAGACGCAAACACCAAATCAATCTATATCTGGGGAGTTTTTGCTGCAAGCTTTTTTATGCGGCCCATCGGGAGCTGGCTCTTTGGGTGGATTGGTGATAAGTACGGCAGAAAGCGCTCCATGATTATTTCTATTGTAGTGATGAGCATCAGTTCCTTCCTATTCGCGCTGTTACCTACCTATGAAAAAGTGGGTATCTTAGCCCCTATACTACTTCTACTCGTCCGCTTATTGCAGGGACTCTCCGTTGGTGGCGAGTACGGTACTGTGGCGACTTATATGTCTGAAGTAGCTTTAAAAGGGCGTAAGGGCTTTTTTGCTTCTTTTCAATATGTCACCCTAGCGGGCGGACAGCTGCTAGCAAGCCTTCTAGGGGTCATTCTCTTATACTTCTTTTCGGCACAGCAACTTGAAGATGGCGCTTGGCGTATCCCCTTTGTTATCGGTGGATTTGTGGCGTTGATATCACTGTTTATGCGAAGCCACCTAGAGGAAACTACCAGTGAAGCTAGCCGTGCATCGAAAGATTCGGGAAATTTACTCGCACTCATCAAAAAACATAGTCGCGCATTCCTAACTGTGGTAGGCTTCACAAGTGCTGGATCCCTGGCTTTCTATACGATCACCGTGTATTCACGCAGCTATATTTCTGCAGCGCTACCCTCAGAAACTGTAGGCTTGGTGATGACAGCATGTTTATTTCTATTTATGGTTATTCAGCCAATATTTGGGCATCTTGCTGACCGCATAGGTAGCCGCAAGGTGATGTTGCTATTTTCAGCTTTAACGGCCGTGCTGATATACCCTGTTATGGCTGTAGGAATGAAAGCCTTTGGAGATAATCCCCTAGCGATCTTTCTGCTCTTAAGCCTTATGATGGTGTTGCTAAGTTTCTATTCTGCCGTCGGTGGACTTATAAAAGCGGAGATGTTTCCAATGGAAGTACGCGCTTTAGGTGTGGGAGTTTCCTATGCTATTGGGAATGCACTTTTCGGAGGATCGGCCCCAGCTTTAGCATTAAAATTTAAAGACCTAGGGCACGAGAATATATTCTTTATTTATGTTACGGTCATGCTTGTAATTTGTTTTTTCATAAGCCTTACACTCCCTAAAAGCCCTACTCATTTACATCATGAGCGCGAAATTTAAAGTAACTACTTACTTTTTATAACACGCCCTTTATCACTCATTATCAAAGCACTATAATTTTTATATTTTTTTAAAAGAGCAATACCTTTTACAGGCCCGAGAACCATAATGGAAGTGCTTAAGGCATTTGCAAATTCAGCTTTTGGGCCGTATACTGTGACACTTGTCAATCCCGAAGCAGGCATACCTGTTTTGGGATTTATAATATGTGCGTAATGCTGACCATTGATCGCGGCATACTTTTCATAGCTTCCTGAGGTTGTCACGGCGGCGTCAACCATTTTCAAGGTCTTAAGAATACGATGCGCTTTAAAAGGGTTATTAATTCCGATAAGCCATGGTTTTCCATTCCCCTGCAGCCCCCAGGTGGCGATATCACCGGAAGCATTTACAATGCCCGCAGGGACTTTTTTAGCTTGCAGGTAGGCCCTCGCTTTATCAGCGGCGTATCCTTTACCGATGGAACCAAAACCTATTTTCATGCCCTTATTTTTTAGGAAAATAGTTTGCATACCCTCATCCAGCACAATATCCTTATAATTGACCAAACGCACGGAATTACGAATATCTTCCTCAGCGGGCATTGTGTCCATGGAACCATCAAAAACCCATATTTTATCCATGGCAACAATGCTAATATCAAAAGCTCCGTCGGTCATTTCACTATATTGAATAGCTCTTTTAGTAAGTTCGAACACCTCTTTATCCACTTTTACAGGCTGGATTCCCGCCTGTCTGTTAACTTCGGAAATCTGTGTCTGCGGACGCCATTCTGAAATAAGGTTTTCAATACGTTCAATTTCCGCTATAGCCTCTTCGATACGCTGCGCTGCCTGAAGGCTATCCTGCTCCCGTATCGTGATTTCAAATACGGAGCCCATCAGTGTTACCTGCTTGCGAAGGGTGACAGTGGCAGCAAGCGTACTTTGAGCTGAAAGAACAGCAGGAATTATAAACAATAAAAAGGCTAAGCTATAGCAGCTTGCCTTTTTAAAATATTGTGTATAGCTATACGGCATCTTTATGGGATAATAATAAGCGTATTTAGTCAATAATTAATAACAATCAGTCAATTAATAACAATCAGTCAATAGTTGCTGCCGCTCACTGTAGTAGCTCAAGGGGCGACCCAAATGCTGCTCCGTAAGCCTATTTAACGCCTTCTCAACATCTCGAAGCATTAAAAGTGACCCACATACCATAATGACTCCTTGATTGCTTAGAAGATCTATAAAATAGCGCTCATTAGCGGCTATTAGATCCATGACATACTGTGGGTTCTCTTCACGGGAAAATGCCAGCTCCAAAGATTCCAGCTTCCCCTGCTGACGGGCCGACGCTGCAAAGGCGCCATATTCCTTAATCAAACTGTTATTATACCTAAATCCTGCAAATAAACGGATTGCTGTCTGCGACTTGTTGGAAGCTATCATACCTAAGAATGGCGCAATACCTGTTCCATTGGCGATCATAGCAACTTGAGCTGCTGCCTGTGGCATATGGAAGTCTTTATTAACTAAAATACGCGCTTTAATGCAATCATTGGGCTGCAACTTATATAAGAAGGATGAACCTAAGCCATCGGTATACAATTTTACCATAAGCTGTATTTTCCCATCATTAGCTCCAATGGAATATAGGCGTTCTTTAAAGTCATTTGCTGGGTAGATAGCCAACAGATCACCGGATTGAAACTTCTTCTTCGATGTGGACTCTAAGACAATTTTAAATGTTGTATTATCCGCTGAAGTAGCCGTCTTTTCCAAAACTTTGAAGGTATGCAAAGGAGGCAGTTTCGCTTGATACGATGCTGCGGCAGTAGACAGTGGGATTAATGACTTTTCTGACCATTGATGGATCCATTGCGTAAACTCATCCACAGACTTATCATTTACAGTATGTACTGGGATAAATTCTGTCGCCCACGATTGAGCTGCGAACAGACTATTTACCTGGAAAGCGAATGAACAGTAGTCCGCATAGGATTTAGAGCCGAATCCTACCACAGCATATTCAATAGGCTGGTTTGCAGGATGCTTAGCAAGTAAATCATGAAATTTATCCGCATTGCTTGGCGCAGTACCAAGGCCAAAAGTTGAGGTAAACACAAGCATCTTCTGTGCCTTAGGAAAGGCTGAAAACTGGTTCATCTGCGTAATATACGAGCTGATACCATGCGCAAGCAGCTGTTTATGAACACAGTTGGCAAAGAATAGCGTGCTACCATTCTCGGATCCTACTAAAAGGATCACTTCCGCATGTTGGGCTTTATGCTTATTGCGAATTTTTGTTCTTGACCTTTTCCAAGTGATGACAAAACCAGAATAGATAAAAAATAAAATATTTAATGAGGCAAATCCTAAGATAATGGCGAGCAAAATATTAGATCTTCCGGTATGTAAATCAAGAGTTAGCTTCTCAAGCATCACGGCTTTAGCGAGTCGCTCTTCCGCGACAATTGCTCCCGTTAGCTGGTGAACGGTTAGATCGCGCGTTTTTAATGTTAGCCTAAAGAACTCCTCCGGATCGTCTTCCATAAAAGGGAATTCTATTTTCTCCACATCTGAAAGCTTCGTTTCCTGAAATATTTTAAATTCCGCAATAGCGATAGATTCTTCCGTAGCGTCGTTGGCAATAACCAGCTCCTTGGACTCCAGATCAAAGACATCGACATGCATAAGCACTAAGTAAGTCCCCGTTACAGCGAGCAGTAAAGTTGGAATTAATAGCAGGCGGCCTGCTACGACATGAAAATATTGAGCAAAGAAATCACGATTTATTTTAACGAAAAAATTACGTATACCTTGCTGACGCTTAGCGATTAACACCACGCCACTTATACTAATTAAGCATAAGATAAAGGAGGCAACACCCATCATTACACGTCCTGTTTCTTTTAAGAACAGAGATCTATGTAAGGCTGTAGTCCATTGTATAAATGGAGATTTTATAATTTCTGGACCTAACAATTTTCCCGTCAGGGGATCGATATATCCTTTTACAGAATTTCCATCAATATCCTGTGCATCGATACGGACAAATTTATTATGATCTACACGGAGTTCAATGATTTCTGGGTAAACCTTGCGCAAGGCTGGAAGAGCCTGCGCAAGGTTTATAGTATCAAAATTTTCTACTTGGTAGTTAGGGTACTTTTCCGTTACGGCATCTACTGATAAAATAACTCCCGTAGCAGCTAGAATAAACAGAAAAAAAGAAGAGATAATAGCAAGCGCTAAATGTGCATACCTCCAAATAGATAGTGTCATTATATGTTAAAGTGCTTTTATAATTTTTACCGTACGGATATAATCTTTTCCATCAGCTTTCTCCGCTAAGCCCGCTGTAGTCAACGGAATTTCTACTTCCGAAGTAAAATATTTCTGCTCTTCAACAGCGGATTCAAAACGTAATTTATAGCCTGCATTAATTTTAGAAGCATCGATATCTAACATGCGTATAGCACGGTCACCTCCACCAATAGAGGCGCCAGTAACTGCAGCAACTTTCTCCTTAGTCTTAGTTTGAAACTTGTACCATTCTTTTAACGTATTGTACCACTGCTTATCGTCCCCTAACACTGCAAGGGTCTTTTCATAGGTGCCATTCGGTTTTATTAATGAGATGACAACATAGGCTTTCTCGCCTTTGTAACTAGTCATCTGTAACATGCACTTATATTTTGTAGACTGCGCAAAGGATGTTGAGGCAAATAAAGTACCGGCGATTAGTAAGCCGGCAACTTTTAAGAATTTTTTCATGATTTTATTTTAAGAAATCTGTGGAAATATTAGCTGATTTTAAGAAGTCATTCTCCTGAGCGATGTCATAGGCTGTCTCATCAAACTCTGTTTTAAGATCTTTCTTCGCTCCTAAAGCAACAAGTTTTTTCAACAACACATCATCTTTTGATATTAAGGCTGCTTTATGAAGCGCGGAGACACCTTCCCCATTTAGTGCATTGATATTTGCACCCAATTTTGCTGCTTGATCTAATAGGGAGGCATTTTCCTTAGCTACAGCGAAGTGAAAGAGTGTATTTCCATTTTTTTGTGGTGCTTCTACGGCTAAGCCTTTTCCTTTAAGTAAGGCCAACTTATCTTCGAAGGAGCTTCCTGCGGAAGGGCGATCAGAGAAAGTATTAAACCAATAGTAGGCTAAATTATTCCCTTCTTTATCCTCCACATTGCTATCTGCGCCTTTAGCTAATAAGAGTGCCGCTATTTGCGCTGAGCCGCTGTCGATTGCTTTTGTTAATGCGGATTCACCTTTTGCATTCTGCATATTGATATTTGTAGTCTTAGCGACTAACAACTTCACTAATTCTTCGTTATTTCCTGCTGAAGCATTGATAAGTGCGGTATTACCTTCATTATCTACTTTATTAACGTCTACTCCTAGCCCAATAAAATAGTTTATAATCGCTAAATCCCCACGACGTACTAGGCTATGTAATACCGTAGCACCGTCTTTAGAGATCGCTTTAGGATCTAACTTCAAATTTTCTACCAGGTATTTATAGGTTTCTAAACCATTAGATTTAGATCGGGAACCTTGAGTAGCAAAAAATAAAGCGTTATTGGTCGGTTTTACACCGCGAGCGATAAACTGGTCAATAATTTTTGTGTTTCCTAATTTTGCAGCATAGTCGGCCGCATTTCTACCATATTCATCAGTGGCATCGATCTTTAGTCCCTTGCCAATTAGATAGTCCGCAACCTTGAGGTCATTATCTGCGGCTGCAACGAGCATAAGAAGGTTTGCTCCACCTTCAAAAGTTTGTGTAGGCTTTATACCTGCAGCAAATAGTGCATCATAAACGCCGATATTGGTGTTTCCTCCTGCTGCTGCATAGGCAATAATGGAAGAGCCATGAGAATCTTGATAGTTTACATCCGATCCTTTAGCGATTAAGTACTTAACAAGTTCGACATTCCCAGAGGCTGCAGCCCAGTGTAAGTAGCTACGGCTATGGTGCGTCTTTTTAGTGACACTATTGCCTTCTTGATCAATTAAAAATTTTATAACATCTAATGAAGCTCCATTATTAATAGCGATCGTAACGGGATCAAAAGATCCAGGATTTGGCTTTGAAGGGCTATTTCCCTTTGCTATTTCCGCTTGTACGGTAACAAGGTTCGGATTTGTTTTCCAAAAATTCGCGCCTAATAAACTGTTATCTTGTGCTGTTGCAAAAAAAGAGGATAATAATAATGCTCCTAATAGTGATATTTTCATGAATATGTCCTTTTTTTATTTGTAATTAATCTAAATAAATGTAAATGTATTGTTTTTGATTTAGAAATAAAAGAATAATTTTAAAAAATTTTTGGTTTATATAGTTAATATAGGCTAATAATCAGGGTGTTTACTACGGTTCATTTACCTCAGCTAAATTGACTATATCTACCCTGATAGTCTGCTGTTTACAGCATCTTTTTTTAGTAAAAAACCATTGTTTTTAAAGAAAATATTAATTGAAAATACATTCTGTATGAATAATATGTATATTTAAAATATACACTGAAGCCCTATGTTAACGATTAATAAACAATCTGGAATCTATCGATTAGAGAATACGCAAATTTTACGAGGGAATATAAAGGATATCTGGGATTTCTTCTCCAGACCTGAGAACCTAAATAAGATGACCCCAGATTCTATGCCCTTTGAAATTACTTCAAAGAACTTACCGACGTATACTTATCAAGGTCAAATAATAACGTATCATATTACTATTTTTCCTTATATAAAGTCCAATTGGGTGACGGAGATAACCTTGGTGGAGAATGAACGCCTCTTTATAGATGAGCAACGCTATGGGCCCTATAGTATGTGGCACCATGAGCACCACTTTGAGCAAATCAGTCCACAGGAGGTGAAGATGACGGATATAATATCTTATAAGCTTCCTCTTGGAGAATTGGGAAACTTGGTCGCTGGGGACTTAATTATAGCAAAACTTAAAGAGATCTTCACATTTCGAAATGAATACTGTGACCGCGTATTTGGGAGAATATAGGATAAGCTGTGTCAGGAGAATAATTCAAACATGAGTTGTTAAATGACAGACACCGTATCCATTGTACCTACGAATAGACAGTTTGCAGAGTTAAACTATTCCTATTTTAAAAATTTATTAGAAAAGTGGTTTTTTATAAAATTTGTTATTTTTAATGAAAAGAATATTATTTTACTTACTGTTAATAACAGGAGTCATTGTGTGTTCTTGTACGTCCAAATCAGAACAATCAATAAGAAATCGCCATCGTGACACACCTAAAGATCCATCACATAACAATTCCAATAAAAACGATTTTTATTTCGTAAACAAGGTTGTTGATGGGGATACCTTTTGGGTAAATAGTCAAAAAGGTGGAGGATTTAAAATTAGACTTATAGGTGTAGATGCACCAGAGAGTAGAAATGTATTCAAGAAGAAAAAACATCCGTATGGGCACACTTCAAAAAAATTTCTTATTGAATTAATACAAAATAACTATGTACGTTTGGAATTTGATGTTGACTCGCTAGACCAATATGGTAGAACTTTAGCTTATGCTTATTTAGAAAATGGAGAGATGGTTAATGAGATATTAGTTAAAACTGGGAATGGTCAAATTCTCACCATTGCACCAAATGTTAAGTATGAAACTTTATTTCTATCGGCACAAAGATACGCTAGAAAAAATTCATTAGGACTCTGGGCAATTAATATCTCAGAATAAAATTTAAACAACTCTGTAGTATATTAATAATTAACGCCTTATCTTTTGGACAAGGCGTTAAATTTAATTTGAAAGCTCTTGATTTGATATCTTTGGAACAACTTGAACGATAAATCGCTGATTAGCTTCTTCTTTATTACTTAAACGACCGACACCTCCCCAACCATTTCCAGCGATTTGTAAATCTATTAAACCTTTATATTTAGGATCTTCTAAATTTATATCTTGATTGAGCCAGAATTTCCATAATGAATATGCGCGTGCATAACTCAGTTGGTATTCTGCAGACATACCAACAGGACTGGAATCAGCATTATATAATTTTGAAGCATAACCAGAAATTACAACTAAATAAGTCACTTTATTCAAGTGATTTTTATTTTGTTTATTTGCATCTATAACAATTTGATCTAAAACAGCTTTTAATTTTTTTCCAGCACTTAATATTTTATCCCTTGTTTCATCAAAATTTTCTAAATCTGTTTCATTGATTCCAGCTCTAGCCACTGAAAACTTCACATCAAAAGCTAATAAAAAACGTTTGTAATCTTCTTCATATTTAAAAAAATCATTATCATTTTTCAATGGCTTCAATGATTCTTCGACCTCACGATAAACTCGTAGTTGTTCCTCTTTTGCTCTTAATTTATTTACATTATCCACATAAGTAACTACGAAAAGAACAAGTACAATGAAAAATAAACTGGTCATTAAATCGGAAAAACTTATCCAAAAAACGGAACCTCCAGATTTTTTGCTCATCCTTATTTACCTCCAAAAATTTTCTTCATAACACTTCTATTATTTGACTCCTCAACACTATTTTTAATCTCTCTTATTGCAGATAATAAGTCTACATTAGGCTGAACCTGTGTTCCTTTGGAGCGTTGCTCTGAGATTATTTTAAGGTCTTCCATTAATTTTTGTATTACGACAACTTTATCAGCCAGTTCTTGTCCGTGATTACCATAAGAATCTATATAATCTTTCACTTGAAATAGCACATCTAATTTTGACAACTGTTCTAATAAATTCAACTTTTCCAAATTATCTAACAGGTCAAGTTTATCAAACTTAGTTTTCTTTTCCTTATATGCATCAAATAATATATGATTTTCATCGTCAATTTGATTTAAAACTTTGTTATAATTAGCTTTAATTCCTTTAGTCACTTCTCCTAAAGTATCCTCCATATTCTCATTTAACCTCTGGAACATTTGACTATTCAATTTTTCAAAATTATCCAAAGCATTAAAATGCCGATCGACTGATTCAATGATTTTATTTGATTCTTCTACACGTAAGTCTAACTTCTCGGCTAAGCCTTCAAAATTATTAACTCTATTCATAAGTGTGTGAAGAGACGAACTCAAATTTCTTGTTTCACTTAATCCGTGATTTAAAGATTCGACAAAATTATTGAATCTATCAAAGTTACTAGTTGCTTGTTCCAATCTCTTTAACACTGTTGCATTCATAGCAAGAAAGTCCTTCGCATTAATTTTCTCTAGTCGATCTAATATGACATCTTGAACTTTCAAAGTGTCGTAGTTGCGCTGAAACAAATTAGATAATGCTCCTACATTACTCGTGAAGTCTGCGTTAAAAGCTTGCATGGATCGAGTAAGTTTAGATATTGATGTTCCAAAATCATTACTAACTTGTGGTAATAACTCTGTTTGTATAAAATTATAGAAGTCATTTTTTCCCCTCTCAACTTTACTTTTAGCAACCTTAAAATTATTCAGACCAATAATAGTAGTTATTGCTAAACCAATACAACTTGAAATCATCGCTATACATACAGCAATTAAGAAGCCATCCAATTTTATTGTAGAATTATCAGCTTGATCTTGAATTTGAAAATACAATCCAAAAAGTCCAAAAATAATACCAAGAAGTGTAGCCATTAAACCTAAATATAGAGGCTTATTAATAGTTTCCTTAAGATTATCCTCTTCAACAGAGACATTGCGTTCAACTAAATCTTTAACAATATTAAAGTCAGCAATACCTCCATTATTTCTAATTAAGTATATATTTAATGATTCTATTATTTTATCAAAATATGTTTCTGAAAAATTACCACAATTAATTAAATTGAAATCAAGGTCATTAATTGATTTTTCGGAAACTACGTCACCCTTCTCATTAAATGTTTTATTCTTTACATATTCTATGATAGCATCATACTCACCGACCTTTAATAATTCGCTATCAATATGAACATGATTAACTTTAAAAAATGTCTTTGTAGGAATGTAATCCTTAAATATTTTAATGTCTTTCTTTAATTTGAACCCGACATATATTTGATAACAAATTATTAAGGCGATTAGTACACCTTCGATTATTATTAATAAATTATTTTCCATTAGTATCCTCCTAAATAATTAACTTTAATACGCTCTACAACCAAATATTTATCACCAATTTTATTCAATTTACCCATTGAATTGTTAACTATTTCAAAAGAGGTATGTGCATCAGTTCGAATATTAATTCCATCACAATAACCTTCAAAATATACGTCATGAAAATTAAATGCATTTTTTTTACCCAAAATATTTAATTCATCAAATTTGAAATAATATTCATTATCCATTTCAATAATGATGTAGGGCGTTGTATGGTTACTAATCTTTGACTCTTTCAAATAAAATTCATCATTTTCATGTACACATTTAGCTATAGAAGCTTTAGATTCTTCTAAATCATTATTAGCATTAATCTCAGTATCGTGAACCTCATTATCAACACTAATTAAAGTAGAATTAATAAGTGACTCATTATCCTTTACCTGCTGCAGTAATAATTCAATCTCTTGCTCAAGTTTAGTGCATTTTTCTTTATACTGTTGTATTTCTCCTTTTGAAGCATTAATTTCAATATTCTTATTATTTGTGGTGGCTTTTAAATCATGTTTTAAATTGCCATTATTTTTCAATAATTTTTTTGATTTTGAGCGATCAAAGATTACATATAGGCAAAACAATATATTAGTAAATAATGAAAAGTAAAGTAAATATTTAGCAAAGGAACTACTCGTTTCATTGACCTCATCAACCTGATAGGAACTATTAAAATCTGTCGAATCTGCTATATTTCTATTGAAAGAAATTGCCTCGGCCTTATTAAATATTATTGTCGAAAAGGATAATAATATTATTATTAAAAATTTAATTTTCATGAGGTATTAAAATTCTAAGTGATTCATTTAACATACCTCTTATGATATAGAAAAATAATGGATCTGAAATATTATCAGTTTCAGAGATCTGTTTTTTACGTAAGGCTATTCCTGCTTCCAAAAATTCTATCGCACGTTTTTTATTAGAAAGCATTTCTTGAAGTATTTTTTTCAAATCCCTTTCGATACCAAAAAGATCCTTAATAAATGAGGTTGATAAAAACATTTTAATAAAGTCTTCATAAACTATATAAACAGATTCGAGTAAGTCTTGTGAAATTTCATCGTATTTCATATCACTGCCGTAAGCGATAACTGTATTACCTGCATCACCTAAATATGTGGTAAAAATTTTATTAATATTTCTTGCAGATAGACTTGCTAAAATGGACTCGTCCTCATGTGGTAATAATACAGCCCCTTGAGCTGTTAGTTCTTTAGGATTTGAAGAGGTTAATACAGTAACATTAGATCTTTCGCCATATATCCAGTGAATGATATAATCTGTATATTCATCTAGAATTTCTTTGTGGGAGGAATTAGAACTATCTAAAATGTGTAGTAATTTGGAACCATTCCCTGAAAAGACAATTTTATCTGGTTTACTAATTTCTTGAAGTTTCAAAGATTTAACATTATAGTAAATCAATGAAGCATAGTAAAGTAAATAAATTACACGTAAATTTTCATCATTTGCTAAAAAGTTTGAAAAGCTAATATTTGACATATTGGCAAACTCTTTATGATTCTCAATTGAAAAATAATACGATATCAAATTTGACATCCTATAAGCTTCTTCATCATGTTCCGCATGTTCAATTCCAGATTTAATTGAATTTACTTTAAGCTGATTCTCCTTTGATAAACTTGCAATAAATCTTTCTCCAATATGATAAAAAGTATTAGTTTTTAATGATTTCTCATACCCATTAGCATAAATATAATTTGCCCCAAAAATCATAGATGTTACATTTATAACTTGTTGATTTTGATAGGTAACACTATCTACAGTTCCACCACCTATATCAATTGAAAGAATTGTATTGGAAGCACCTAAAATTGTACCTTCATTTGCTATAGCATAAAATGGTGCTACTGATTCACATACTTTTTCTATTTGTATGTTAGGACCAAAATGAACAGCAATTAGCTTTGAGAAATTTGTTTCAACTTTTTTAATTTGATGTGTACCATAACTTAAGGGGTAACTCCAGATAAATTTGGTCGTACGAATATCCCCATCCATCATAAGAACTTTATTCTTACAGATCATAATAATTTGTTCTAGAAAACTATTTATCTGAGCGTCTTGTTCATCCCTATTCGCAATTGTATTAATCCATTTAAGATTTGTAATTGCCCGAGATCTATTTGATTTTAAAAGCAGTTTTTTCTCATACGAAAACCCTATATTATAGTCTAAAATTGCTTGAAAATTATTAGGCTGATAGTTCTTATAATCAAATAATACGCTTCTAATTGGAAAATTAACAGACGTATCAGATCCAATTTCTTCGGGAAGAAACTCTTGATCAAATAACGTTTGATGCTCTGGTCCAAGTTCAGTATAAGTATGTCCAAAAACAGCATTCTCTTTATTAAAACTCAATGATTTAGCAAATCCCTTATTTACTGTATACTCCACGTGAGTGTTAGATGTTCCTAAGTCTATCGCAAATGTAAATTGTCCTCCAGCAGCATTTTCAGAAGCCCATAATGGAATTAATATATTTGACACATTAGATTCAACTTGTCGCACTGAAATTGTATCAAAATTACTTTTCACACGATAGAAAAATGTGTTATAAAATGAATCATTTTGCCTAAACTTTGACTTTCTTGATACTATAGAACCTCTATTCCCATCAAATTCAATTGCCAAATTTCCATTTAAATCATTTTGATTTTCATCAATAATATTGATATAATAATTTGGCTCGACAGATGTCCTCTTAAAAGGAAACATTCTTAAATATTGATTATAAGTAACAATTTTACCTGATTGAGAGGATATCTCAACACTCTCATATCGACGCGAAAGCTCAATAAAATCAGATCCTCCATTGATCGGAATACGTAAATAAACATCAACTCTACTTTTCCTCTTAATAACCTCAATCATAGGCTTACCGCCAAATTTTTTATCTATAAGATCTTTTCTATCAAATAATTCAAAAAATAGCGGTTTGAGTGGTAGAAGATAGCCAACTTCATTATCATCAGTCTGATTATTGAAGTTACCATCAAAGAAATATTTAGCGTTTAATTTATAGGGTGTTTCGTAAATCTCTTCTGCCAAGAAATCCCCAAAATGATAATATGGGTAAGAAATACTTTTGCCTGGAAGCATACGCTGTTCGACAGGAATCTCTGTATGATTTACCTTTTGATTAATATCCCACTTAGTATTCTTGTTATGATAATTCAAATGACCCAAATTTCCATTTGAAGCCAACACCATAGGTATAAACTCCTTAAACTTCTTTTTTGTATGTATCAAAAAATCAGATTCCTTTTGGATATCCTCCAATAAATTAGATTTCTTAATCTTACGCAATGGAATGCCAAAGACTTCTATAACAAAAGAATCGTAGGAAATTTCATCAAATTCATACAAATTTGAGTCATTTAAATCACTTAATTCATGAAAAAATTGTAAATCCTCGGCTTGTAAATATTCCTTATTTTTTTTCAAATAACTATAAAACTCAGGCATATATTGACTAAGCTTAGCATTCGTCACAAATAAGGCATACAAGTATTTTATAAATTCCCTATTGCGAGCATATAATGGTTTTGTAATACCATCAAATAATGTATCATTATCAAAAGTGTGCTTAGCAAAATCCTTTGAGTTGGCAGTTGTGAATACAATTGATTTCGGTGAAGTTCCACCTAAAACATATCCATCTAAAAGAAAAATGTAAAATCTTGTGAATTTTTCAAACTCAAAAGCATCTTTATCTTGACTAAAATAAAGTCTTAACGTTTTGGCTAATAATTTATGTCCTTCTGAGGTAGATTCCTCTAATTTTGGTAAATCAATTTTTCGATCCCAAACTATTACTTCCAATCGACTACTAATACTGTCGAAGTTGTATAATAACTCTAATAAATCCAAACATTCACTAATGATCCTGTGTGTATTTGAGTCTCCATCCAATTTCATTGTAGGTGATTCAAAAGAGGATAAAGCTGATCTAAATAAATCCATCCGAGCAAATGGAGATGGAATTGATGTTGGAAACTGCTTAGCTTTATCTTCATCACCCCCATGAATAGATTTTATTATTTCACTGTTATAATCACCACCTCTTTCTTGCCAATGGGTAATATCTGCACCTGTATATAATCTAAATGTTTTTGCCATAATATTTTTTAAAATAACTCATCACTAATACTATCTGCCGTAGCATGGCTGAATATCTCTAAAAATTTTGATTCAGCATTGGAAAAGTTTTTTCCTTTTGAATACGAATTTAGGTTTCCAGTTATAATATCATAGCTATCACCAGACTTTTTAAATTTTTGCCACAAACTTCTTTGTCGTTTTGGAATTCCTGTAACAAAATTGAATATATCCTGGTCACTTGTTGTAAAACCAGTAATATTGCCTTCTGTATCTGTAGTTTCAACGATATAATAAGGGGCAAAACTCAATTTATTACGTTTCAATTCTGCAAGCCAAATTTTAAACTCTTTCAAAAAGGCTGATATTGATGAATAAAATTGAGAATTTAAAAAATTATCATCAATCCTAGGTTCTTCAACGGCGAATGGACTCTTTTTTGTTTTCGATAGTTCATTATCTAAATATTGGGTAGCGAAAAATAATTGAGTCAAAGGTAATTTAAATCGCTTTTGTGTTTCTAAAGCTAGATTATTGAAGGTTATTATAGGGTTATTTAGATCAATACTATCGATTCCAAATTCAAGATATTTTGGATCTACAGCACGACCATTTTCAGTATTCAAAGTAGCTTCATCTGCAAAATCGAGAATTGCTAATGCAGAAGCCAATTCGACAAAATGCGCATCATTTTTTTGGCCTACTCCACCAACTATATTTTTATAATTGTTGCTTGCATTATCACCAATGTAATACAAAGCATTAATAGAACGGTTTCCACTCAAATTTTTATGATAGTATCCTAATGCTGCTTTCGTTTTAGAAATAAAAGTTGAACTTTGAATAGCTTCAGAATTATCACCATCTAATTTAAAATATGGTAAAACAGTTACTGCTCCAACTACCGCATTTTTTAAATGATCATTATAATGACCACTTGCGGATCCTTCTCTTATATTTTTGAGTATTAATGGAAAACCTGCAGCCCCCGTACCTCCAAAAATTGAAGAAATAATAAAGATTTTATCTTCCTTTTGGAAATTTTGAACAAATTGTAAATACTCAATTGATTCAGTAAATTTATTTAAAACTACAGAACCTATATTTGGGTTTCCCTGAAATCCAACTTCCAAACTTAAATCTAAATTACTTTTAGAAAATAATAAAGAAATCAAGGCATCATTACTCTTATCTAAGCTATTGTAATCAATGAATTTTGAAAAAGATCCACCATGCAAATCAGCAATATTAAGTCTGAATTCATTGGAAATAGACTCACCTGTTGAAGCTCCAACAACATCACCTAATGACTCTATTCTATTCGAAAAAAAGGAATTTTTTAAATTTGGATCAACGGACTTATTAATAATTCTATAGTTATTTAATAACCTAGTTGTTCTAGAAACATCAGCAGCTGAGGCATCCGGATCTAAAATAATAGGGACTATTTCATAATTAGTTTTTACTCCTGAAGCTAATAGCATTGTGAGAGATTTCACAACTCGAGAACCCGTACCTCCTATTGCAAATATATATAATTTAGGCATAATTAATTAAAAAGGAATTTTTGAATTATTGACACTTAAACGCTTAATTACTAATGAAAAAAGAAAAAATAGTATTGCTGCGTACAATGCATTAACAAATGCTAAACTCATATATTCACCATCAAAACTAAAACCTTTAGCATTCAAAATAGCCTCTGAATTAGTCCATAAAAATGTAAAATTGATAATGACTGTGATAAATAAAGCACTTACCCAATATTTTAGTTTGGCAAATCTAGGTTTATCCATAATTTTATAATATATACACAATAATAAACTTACTGATATAACTAATGTTACACCATATTTTTGATACAAATACTCATCGAATATTTCCTCAGAAAATCCTGAAGAGTAGAAACCAATAAAGTTATTCTCGTAAAGGGCTGCAAATAAATCATTCATAAATTATTTTTTGTTTAATGTTAATTTTATTTGTGGAATAGTTACTCCATTTGAATCATACGCACCTTTTATGCCTGCAAATAAATATTTTAGACCAAAAGTTTTGTCTAATGATAATCGAATATTTGAGTCATCATCTAAATTTGATGAGCCTATCCAGGCTGGCAATGCATTAGTAAACGATAGCGCAAAATCTGAAGGAAAGTTAGCATCAACACTGCGGATAGTGATTATATGGGAATAATTTCTGTTTGAAATTGAATTCCAATCATTCTTATCTAACAATTCTGGTTGATTATTCTCAGGTATAGCCTGAATATTTAAAATTTCAAATCCTGGAGTAATTTTGTAAGAGCCCTTATTTGTAATTGTTTTTTTATCAGGATAATTGCTAAAATCTACAGCTATGGTGAACTGAAAATTTGAGTCTTTTGCATTTATATTTTCTAAAATAGTTTTATCCTTTCTGTTTACATTAAATCGGCCTATAGATTTCGTCCTTCCCAACACTTCCGATTTCAAATTAAGGTCTGCTTGAGATGTGAAAAAGTAACTGTTTTTAAATCCTTTATATTTTGTTAAATCATTTTTATTTAGAAAATCTTTAACAGCTCCATCTTCTCCAAGAATCCATATATAGTAAGGTCTGATTTCGTTAGATAACATAATAACTTGATTCTCTTTATCAAAGTACTTTCCATCAAAGTTTGACTCCATTTGAATGACGTAAGTCGATAGTGGAAATTCCTGTGATTTGTCAAGGAAAACAGATTTTGTTAAACTTTGTTGAAATATCAATCCTTGAATGGTAGACCTAGATTTATCTAAAGAATAGATACAATCAGAGATAAAAATACTTATATCATTTTTATTGGTCCTTTCTAAAACCATTCTGTAAAGCTCATTTAGCTCTGATACAGATTGATTTCCTACGACATAAGGTTCTTTAGTAGGCTCTAATGAAGAAAAGAAATCACTAATATTTTTATCAACTTTTGTAGGATAAACATCCGTATTTACAAAGCTAACTGAAAGATTATTCTCTCCATAATGGTGACGGGCCTCTACAACCAAATCAGCAAGGGCTGCTTCATAGTCAGTTATGCCTCTAACATATCCATCCATACTCCCCGAATTTTCTAAGAATATATTTATTCTATTTGCTTTATTTTCCTGAATAGAACAACTTGATATGTTAAAATTATTTGTAAATTTCTGCGTTGACACAACGGCATTGAATTTATCAATAAGTAAATTTCCGTTACTATCAAAAAATTTCCTAAATGCACGTCCCTTCTTATTATTTATAAAAAAAGATTTTAAATCACTATAATCAGTGCAATCAAAACCATCAGAAGATAACTCGTCAATTTTTTTTTGATAAGCCATCTCATTACTACATCCAGTAAGTTGAAAAAATCCTACACTTAATGATAAAAGTACTCCACAAATACTTATTTTTTTTTTTGAATTAAGGTTCATATTTAGGTTTATAAAAAATCAAATATACTGTATTCTCTTGTTAATAAATATTTCATCCAAAAAAAAATATTGTTACAACAATAACTAAATAAACAAATTATTAATTATGCTATCATTTTTTCTTTTTAGCCTATTTCATCTGAAAATTGTCATACTCTCCCGTAAAATCAAAAACACCCCTAAATAATAAAATTTAGAGGTGCCTACAGATCAAAAATAGCTACTCCTTACAAACCTACATGCTCATCTTTCGTGAAAGCCTTTTCCCCAAGCTCCCGCTTATATTTAGCATCATAGTTCCAAAGAATCTCATCGCGCGTTAGTACGCCTCCCTTTTCCACTTGAGCAACAATGTTATTTTCACCTTGCTTAAGTTGCACATTATCCACTTCAAAGTGAATCTTGTTATAGCCATTTTTAAGCCCCTTAATCTCTTTTCCATTTACCAATAATGTAGGCATTCCTTGGTTTGAAAATATCGTTATTTTCGTAAACTCATTCCCTCGATTTACCACTCTACGTTGCGTAATATAGACCACAGGCGTAGCACTCCAGTTAGCCTTATACCAATAAAAAGAGTCTTTCTTTGTCTTCCTGTCGAAAGACACAATGCCTTTATAATTTCTTGGTCTTACATTCAATCTGGTAATAGGCGTCGCAAAATCAAACATATTCCATAGATAAGAACCTATAAAAATGGGGTTTTTCTCAATAGTAGCCCAATTGACAATATGAAATTTTGTCGCAAACTCTTCTGGAAAGAACGCCGGTTTACTAAACTGATTTCCGGTATTGCCGACTAACTCCGCTTGATCCTCAGGAACAGCTTCAGCACCATACTCTGAATATATTATGCGGTAGTCCCTAAAATCCTTTCCGATACGTGTCGCCCAAGTCTCCACATCATCTTCATTGGGACTTAAGTTCTCCAACTCACCATTATACCAGCCGAAATAATGATTTACTCCTTGCACATCCGCCTTATTATTTACGACATGATCAATAACATTATAGCCATTTACCGATACGGTATAACGGTCGGGGTCCTCAGATTTCGCTAAATCGTGGAGCTTAGATGTCAGAGCAATGGTATGTGCAGCGTTGGCATGACTGCCATTCTCGTAATAAACCTCATTATGTAAACCCCATATATAGATGGAAGGATGGTTAAAATTTTGACGTACAAGCTCCTTTAGCTGCTGCAATGCGTTATTCTCCTCCTTACCGGTAACCTGATTTACAAACGGTATTTCCGCCCATACAATAAGACCTAAAGAATCGCAGCGGCTGTAGAAATATTCAGACTGCTGATAGTGGGCTAAGCGTATAGAGGTAGCGCCCATTTCTGTGATTATAGCGAGATCCTCATCGTGATCAGCCTGACTTAGCGCAGCACCCTTACCCCAGCGATCCTGATGTCTTGTTACCCCATAAAGTGGGTATTTAACATCATTCAAATAGAAGCCTTCACTCGCACGCAATTCAAACTTGCGTACACCCAGCGGCTGAGTAACCTCATCTACCAGCTTCCCCGCGCGACGTATCTGTGTTACGACCTTATACAAATAAGGATCCTGTATACCATGCCATAAGTGGGGAGAAGTAATTTTCAGCTGCTGAAACACCTCCTGTCTTCCTTGAGGTAATAAATTATACAACGTGGTGGATGTTGACTTTTGTTTTCCCGAAGCATCTACGATCGCTGTGAAGACTTCGACTTCCTGCTTGGCACCAGTTTTATTTTCAAGTTTAATTTTAACGCCAATATCTGCTGATTTTTTGGATACATTCTTCTGCGTTATATAGAGCCCGGGGCCCGCAAAATCGTCTACAGCAATATTGATATCTTCGGTAACGATAAGTTCTACAGGGCGATAAATGCCACCATACATTGGAAATAGCACATGGTTTACAGGAATTACATCCGGCGAAGCTTCATTATTAACTTTTACAAGAAGTTCATTTTCCTGCCCATACTTAAGCATGGTTGTGAGCTCCAGCGTGAAGGCTGAATACCCTCCTTTATGCGAGCCCACAAATTTATAGGGCTCAAGTGGTGCATTGTTTAAGAAAATCTCTGCCTGCGAATTTACGCCTTCAAACTTGACAAATACACGCTTTCCTTGCCAACTTTTATCTGGGGAAAATGTTTTACGGTAAAATCCATCGCCCACATAAAAACGTTCATTATAGCTGTAAGAGCCTGCTTTAACAACATCTGACTGCATATCCGTCGCATTCCAAGTATGTGGAAGTTGCAGCATTTGCCACTTCCCAGAAAATATACTGCTGTAATTAAGATTATTTGCTGTAAATGGCCCTCTCTTAAAGCCCCAATTTTGATTAAAGGGTATTACTTCTCGTGCTGTTAGCGATCCTGCTGAAAGGAAAAACAAGCCTGCTAATAAGATTTTATTGTAAACGCTCATGTAAGGTATTATAAGGTATAGAGACAAATAACTCTGAATTGTCAAATTTCTTCAAGTTATCCATTTTCAAGGAGTGGGACAAGAATTATAAAATTTAACTAATAAAACGTTTTCGCTAGTTTTAACGATTAAATTTCCGATAGTACGGTTTTAACGTCCATATACTCAAAACTGTCAATACTTAAAACCAATAGTTATGAGAAAAGAATGGATCAATGAATATGAACCTGGTGTGAAAACTGAAATTAACACGCAAAAATATAATTCCATAGCAGACTTATTTAAGCAAGCTGTATTAAAGTATCCACGTTCTAAAGCATACACTTATAACGGTACTTCCCTAAATTATGTACGTAGTCATAAGCTAGCGAAGCAATTAGCCACCTACCTACAACATTTAGGCCTCCAAAAGGGAGATCGCATAGCCTTAATGCTCCCCAATACACTGCCCTATCCCATCGCTATATTTGCCGCCCTACAGGTGGGAATAATCGTGGTAAATATCAACCCTGAGTTTAATGCTGCACAAGCACAAGCCCAACTCAAAGACTCCGAAGCTAAAGCGATAATAATCTTTGAAAACTATGCACACCTACTCCAAGAAATACGCTACAATTTACCTTTGAAGCATATTATCGTGGTCGATCATGGCGATTTACAAGGCCCCATAAAAAGACTATGGATCAACACCTTCCATCGCTTCTTCAAAAAGAATAGCGCCCCTTATACCCTTCCAAATAAAATAAAATTCCAGAAAGCGATTCTCTTGGGACGTAGCCTCCCGAGAAAGTCCATTGAGATCTTAGGGAATGATATCGCCTTTATTCAATATGGCCCCGATACAGGCAACAAGCCTAAAGGGGCCATGCTGACTCATAGAAATATTCTTGGTAGCGTACAGCAGCTGCACGCATTTCTTCAACCTTCTTTACTCCATTCAAAAATGAAGAATTTTATTAGCCCCTTACCCCTGTTTATGAATTTATCACTGCTTCCAACAGTGATGTTAGCACTAACATTCGGTGCAAATACACTTTTGATAAATAAACCTAAGCTGCATTCAAAATTTATATCCCTCCTCAATAAAAAGAAATATATCACGCTAATTTCTGGATTTAATTCCTTCTACAAGTCGCTGATTGCAGAACCTAATTTTGCAAAACTAAATTTTAAAACATGGATAGTGGCTTTCGCCGGAGGTTCCTCCATTCAGGTTGGCGTAGCAAAGCGCTGGCAAGAGATAACAGGAACCCCTATAACTCAGGGCTATGGACTAACGGAAGCCTGTTCGTTGGTATCCATAAACCCCTTTAACCATAAATTTTATAAAGAAAGTATCGGAATACCTCTGCCAAATACAAATATTCAAATTCGAGGTTTTCATAATGAGCATACTGTAAACAATGACATTGGTGAATTATATATTCAAGGCCCTCAAGTAATGAAAGGTTACTGGCAACAGCCTGAATTAACAAAGGAGAACTTATCCGCAGACGGATGGCTGGCAACAGGCGATATTGTGAGAATAGATAAACGTGGTTATCTATATTATATAAAACGCAAATCCCAAAAGACAACTTCGACAGCGAATAACTCTGTACTAAAGGTCGATAAAATAAAATCTTCCTAAAAAAAAAGGTCATCCAACTGGATGACCTTTTTAAGTACCTTTCAACATCACTGTTCTATCTTTCAAAAGAAATGCGCAAAGCTTAGAAAATATTACTTTCAGCACGTTCATCCATGGAACGCTGCGCCAATAAAGTCGCATGATGTCTTTTTAAGATCGCACTCTGATAAGCGTATTGTGTGTTATCAGCATAAATATACAATAAGGTACCCTCTTTAATCGTGTTAATTATGGGCTTAGCTAATTCCACAGGCAGTGCCGGGCAGCCATAGCTGCGTCCAAGTCTTCCTGTAGATGCTATTACGCGCGTGCTACAATAAGGTGCGCCATGGATCACCACAGCACGCTCCTTAGCTCGATCGTTAATCCCTTGCTCTAATCCCTCTAAGACAAGTGAATATCCGTTGCCCCCAAAGTAGGTATTCTCCGTACGAAAGAATCCTAAGGAACTCTGATGCGAATCATTTTCATTAGAAAAAGAAGTCGCATAGTTCTCCCCAGAATTACGACCATGTGAAACTAACGTATGGTACAATAACTTTTCGTTCTCTACATCGATTACATACATACGCTTCTCTGTAGAAGGTAACGTAAAGTCTATGACCGTAATAATACCTTTATCTGTATCTGCTAACTGCGTATAACCTGCCATCGCCTGCTCAAAAGCTTTAAAATTTAAAGTTGACGCCAGCTGCATGCGGTGATACATAGCCTCTACTTCTGAATATGCCTGCTGCGAAATACGCATCTTTTCAGGCATCTTCTTATTTGCCGTCTTAGTAGGGTTAAACGAAGTAAATAACACGATAATGATTACTAACAAAAATCCATTCATAGTTTTTATAAATTTTTCTAGAATAAATTTACTAATAAAATGAAAATCAGCCTAATAATACGCTTTAATCGATCACCAGCACGAGTGATTGTAACGGTTTCGCCCAATCATAAATAAATTTTGCGTGGGATGATGCATTTCGGACACACATATGTGAGCGCGGAATCGTGCCTAGTGAAGTCGAAAATTCCACGATGTCATTATGAGGTTTATTCACAGGAATACCGTGGATATAAGCCCCATTTGTAAAGCGCGATGCCCAGGGTGCAAAACCTCCTATCTCTTTGGTGCCATCGGAAAAATAGAACATCTTAGCTTTGCGCTCTTGAACAACGAAAATTCCTGGCGGAGTTTCTTGTGCATGGGGAGGTTTATGCTGTCCCGTTGTCGCGGGGTTCATACTCCGTATAATCCAGCCCTTAGCAGATTTTTCAAGTGTACAAATATTTTGATTCTTTACATCCACACATATGATATGATCAAAGGATATATTCTTTTCCAAGCGCTTTATATAACGCTGTGGAACTTGCCATTTTCCCTCAAAGGATAATCCCTGGATGGGCACCATTGCTGAAGAATCTGTGGAAAGAACTTTTACCAAGGACCCATCTCTACCATAAAGAATGGGCGCTGAATCATCGCTCATATCATATAGTGGGACGGACTGATAACGCTCCACTCCTAAGGAGTCTATAATACGTGTGTAAACATTACGTGAAAACTTCTTAACTAATGGTGCTTCCTTTTGAAGGTTTTTATAATTCCGTAGCACAGCATATTGTATGTCAGGCTCCGCAAAATTCTCTATAATCGCCAGCTTCTCCTTAATCTTATCCCATTGAAAGGAGCGCGTAGTATCTTTATAGTTGTAGCTATCTTCCAAGCTATGCTTGCTGTAGCTTAGCTCCTTTTCTAAGACGATATCCTGTGCCGTCTTTGGTTTTGCTGGAGCTTCTTCAACTTCCTTCTTAGGGGATTGAGGTGCCTTCTGCTTATCAGAGGCCCGCTTTACGGGATCCGTAGCTTGACAAGCATTACTTACTAAAGCTGCTAGTATAAGGTACAAAAATGATTTTCTCAAGCGCATGTAATGAATTGGTTTATACCCAAATATATAAATATTATTGTTTTATAGCTTCTAAATACTTATTTATATCGGTTCCTATCAATTCTCCTTTAGGATTTAATATAAAAGGTTCTGAATCCGCTGTTTCCATAACGACGGTCATGCCATTGGTAAATAAAGAGGTATAATAATACGTAATGGGGATAATAACTTTTCCTGTTTCATCGATAAATCCATATTTATCTCCTGCTAGTGCCATCACGAGATTTGTCTCCTTGTCATAGCCTAAGCTATCATAAACTTTACCGATCTTTTTCTTTGTTTTCAAAGAATACAACTGGTATTTATCTTTTTCAAAAACAATAAATGTCTGCGAAGAGATGTCAGATATAAAGCCGAATTTTGCTGGAATAATTATATGATTATGCCTATCTATAACGCCATAATTTTTATTGTCGACAAAACTCAAGTACCCTCCCTTAGCAAAGTACAGCAGTTCATGGTTGGCAGGTATTAGCACTTCTCCACGCTCATCCATTAACCCCTTTTTACCCAAAGACCCAAATATATAAGCCTTATAATCGGCGTTGTACTCTAAATATTCATAGCTAGCAGAAAGCACGACTTCTCCTTGTAAATTAATCGACCCATAGTAATTATAGGTGGAGTCTATAACAATGGCCACACCGTCATCATAAGAACTAATATACTTATAGCATGGTGATAAGACCAGCTGATCCAACGTGTCCTTTAGCCCATACAAACCCGTTTCTTCTTCATAATAGGTGCGCAGATTTTCGGCTACCTGCTCCTCATTACTTGCTGATGTCCAGGCTTTATTCTGGTCTTTATAGAATACTGGCACTCCAAATTCATTACTCGAAATCGCTGCGCGCTCCACCGTCTGTGCTTCCATACCACGCCCTTGGACATCGACTTGAAGGACTGCTCCAGGAATATTTTTGAAGGAGGAGAAATCATGCCAGAAGAAAGTAGGAAGCTCCGTAGTATACCAAATATTCATCATGCTGTCTGTAACCAGCTTCTGGCTGAAATCAATCTTAGCGCGCGCTAGTTTACACGTATATCCCGCAATGGTCTTCGTTTCTAAGGATGAGAAGTCTATCGCTATATGCTGATTGGTATTCTCATTATAGATCTTAACATCGTCAATCTTTAGGAAAATTTGCTGATTCGGAAATAACACGGTATACTCATTTTTAGCATGATCAGTAATACAGGCTGTAGACTCCTCGCCGTCCGCTGTAAAGGTCTTGGAATAATCTTTAGTAACCCAAGATTTCACAAAGACCTCTTTTTGCTGATCAGATGCTGCGGTGTTTTTATAGGTAATAATATAACCTGGAAAAGTCTGCGCAAGACCTACAAAATAGGTGGCTACGACAAGTGTCAGGCTGAATACGATTCTTTTCATCTGCTTCATAGTTTATAAAAACAAAAATCACCATATTTACTTAGCTTTACTATCCCTATTTTCAGGGAATATTAAGGAGCTATTTTCAAATTTATAGGCTTTCTATTAGTAAAAAACTGTAATATTGTGAAATTTTAGAAAATATAAAGATGGCAAAGTTTGTGGAACTGACGACCCTAAAGGGTGAAAAAATAAAGATTAACTTAGATGCAGTATATGAATATTCAGAAGATAGTACTGGTTCTATTATCAAAACGAATATTGTTATTTACACGTATATCGATCCGCGTATCACAGATGCTGAAAAGGAAAATGTACAAATCCACAAATACTTAACGTACCGTGTTAAGGAAAAATTATCTGAATTAATTTAAACTGTAGGGCCTCAATGGAGGCCTTTTATATGTATTTTTGAAGTATGACGATAGAAGAATTAAAAGCCGAACTTACGAACAAATCTTACCCTGAGGAGGTACGTATTGCTGTCGATATGGTGGTTACCAATGTTCCCCACTTCCTGTCAGCGTCTTTTGCTGCTGCAGAGCGATGGACTAAAGATCTAGAAAAATGCCCTGCGTGGTTGCGTCTCCAAAAATTTAAAGAAGCTGTAGCGGCCCTAGAGGGCTAATTCAGCTTCTTCTATATACCCTTGACGTGCTTTTATAAACTGTATAAGCTTGTAATAAATCTGATTTTGAGCTAGCAGATCAGGATTTCCGACTAAGAATAATTGCTTCTTAGCACGTGTAAGCGCCACATTAAGCTTACGGTCAATAAGCTGCCCCTCCTCTTCAATTACATTTCCTAATGCCTCGAGCTGATAGGGCTGATTTACACAAAAGTTGTAAATTATAATATCCCTTTGCGACCCTTGGAAACGCTCTACAGTATCCACAGAAATCTCATTTAAAGCTGGAATACCCAGCTTATGAAGCTCCCGTTTTATAAGTGCTATCTGGCTTCGATAGGGAGTGATAATACCTAAAGAGTCCTCGGTAGAAAATTTCATATCATTCTGCATATATAAGGAATAGATCGCTGCAGCAAGCTGCTGCACATAAGCTGCTTCCTCGGGATTGGACTTAAAGGACCCCACTAGAGGCTGCTTAGGCTTCAACTCAAAAAATGCAAGTCGCTTGGTAGCGATGATGCGCTGTAAAACATTTTCCAAAACCATCCTTTGATAGACCAATTCCTCGGCCTGATGCTTGGTAGGCACTTCCAAAAGCTCATTATTGTAAAAAGCAATATTCGGAAAGGCTGCAATAACTGGGTGCATGCGCCCATGCTTACGTAAGATAGCCCAAGACTGTGCCTCCCCTTTGGTTTTAACCTGCTTATATAGGCGCTCAAACAAAGATTGGCGGCGATCTGTAATACCAATTTCCAGTAAGCTGGCATCCTGAATCTTGGATTCTTCTGTTGACTGCAGCACCACAGCTGGAAGCTGCTTCGTGTCCCCAATAAGAATAAATCGCCCTACAGCATTCTGCCCATTGCTATTTCTAGCGGAAAGGATACCCAATAGATTAGGCTCTAAAATCTGGGAGGCTTCATCAATAATAGCGGTGTGAAAATGCTTTAAGTTAAACAACTCCGTCTTTGAAGCCAAGGAAGCTACTGTCCCCACAAAAATGCGATGCTGCTGAATAAGCTCCTTCACCTGTGCGCGGGAGCCCATATGCTTGATGACTTCATTCAATAAACGTGGGCGATGCTTCAGCTCACAGGAAAGCTCGGAGCCCACACGGATATAATCGGGTTTCCCATCGACAGCATCCAATGCCTCACAAATCTCGTCTACGGCTCTATTAGTGTAGGAAAGTAAAAGAATCTGATGGTTGGGATCCGTCATAAATTCCTCGACCATCGCCTTTAGGGCTATGGAGGTTTTTCCAGTCCCCGGAGGCCCCACAATCAAGAAGTAGTCCTTCGCCTGCTTTGCTTTTAAGACAATTTCATCCATCTCCGGAGAGATATAGTTCCTGGATAGCGTAAGCTGCTTATTCACCTGCGCTGGACGCTGGTTGAGCAGCAGATCTTGTCGATCGGGAGCTGCCTTAAGGAATGCATATAAGGCGCGATACATCGCTGAATAGGAAGAGTCTAAGTAATCATGCTCTATGGCAAATAGGCTTTCGGAAGGTATGACGGCCGCATTCTGCTGCTTATAGCGTAAGCGTACGACAATCTCCGTAGGGCTAATCGCCTGAATGGAGCCTTTAAATATCTGCTTATTACGCACGGAATCGTAATCATTATTACGCTCATATAGAATAACAATATCTCCTGTACGAAAGTTAGGTAAGAAATCACGCGCTAAATCCGGAATCGCAAGCTTTATATAGGCCTCCGCTGCTGCAGACTTATTTTCCAAAATGCGGAGGTCAATAAAAATCTCACCTGCATCTAATTTTTGCGCGACAGAAGATTGCCATAGGGAAGCCACGGAACGGTGGTTATCCCCTTCTTGAACCCCTGCTTTGGCGATGTAATGCTCTTTGGCGACAAAACTGTAAAACTGGTAAAAATAACGCAATACCAACGCTGAGTTTTCAATAAAAGGACGACGGAAATGCTCAATCTGCGGCACGATATAGCGCTCCAGGAAACTCTTGCTTACGGTAGGATTCTGAATGAGCTCCTCGGGATTTATCTGCAACAATAAGTCGCGCAGGGTCGTGGTATCCTTCGCTGTAGCGATGAGATGCTCATGGGCAACAATGCTATTACGCACATTTAAAATCTTCTTTATGGCAGCCATATAAGGCGTAGATAAGCGCAGATTGGCGTTATTCTCTTGATACTTGGAATAGAAAATATAGGTCTTCAGATTGGAAAATGGTACCCCCAGCACTTTCTGCACCACGATTTGATAGAGAAAGGCCTGACTTTCGTGGTTTACAGCAATTAATGAATGATTCGTTTCCGGGAATGGCGCTTTTCCGGATTTCAACTCCACGACAAATTGCTGCCCATTCTCCGACTGCAGTTGCAAGTAATCCAGCCTTCCTTGGATGCCCAAGGGCTCACACATAAAGGAAGGCTCCAGAATGCCATGGCGACGGTCGATATGCTTTTCCTTAAACTGCTCCTGCACGACACGCTGAATATTTTTAAACTGCGTCTTCGTATCTTCAAAGAATAGGTGCTCATGCTCCTTCAAGTTCAAATCCTGACAGGTGGAAAATTCAAAAGGTGAATTTTTAAATACCTTACGCATCGATGTCGCATAGGAAGACTCTGCCTCCTCTTCTTGATTCACGAAATCATCTAAGAATGCATTCGCCGCATTTCCGAGTAAGATATGCTTGGTATTCTGGCTGGGCTCAAGTTTTGATTTCAAGTAATTTAAAGGGTGCGCACCATAGTCTTTCATACATTCTGCCAAGGAGGATATATCCAGCAGATAGTCGGGCTCCAGAATAATCATCTGCGGATGGTAGTCCCCGTTTTCCTTGCGCTCTACATCGATTAAATTCAGCTGACAACCCTTCCATATTTTAGCGATGGAGCTGTTAAACTCCTCATTGATGCCCAGTAGGTTGTATTTTATTTTCATGGGCTCCTGCTGCAGTTGATTATCAGCATAGCCATAGATATACCTGTCATCCTTATCATATACGAGCACACGAATTTGCTGAATAAGCTGCTCTGACTTGGGCCTTGTATCGGGATAGGCAATACCTTGATCTTTAGGCAGCAATTGCGCTACTTCGGAAGGGATAAAAACCTCAAATAGTTGTCCAATAGCTTCTGCAATAGCCTTACTATCGTAAGCTATGCCTGTGGGAGTAGCTGTAAGCTGCCCTTTGCTGATGAGATTTGCATGAATACGAAAGGCATTCAACCGTTGAAAATGTACCGTATCCAGGCGCGCACTATCAGCGATATAATGAATACGGGAAAATAGATTGGCAAACTGCAACGTTTCATCTGCTGTAGCAGCTTTGGTAAACTGCTCCACAAGCTGGCGCAGCTGTCCATATTTGGAAGCCAATGGGGCTTCTACTACTAGAATTTCCTGTAACGTACTAAAATATGCTTTCCCGCGCTCTGCCATGCTGCTTTCTGCCATGCTACTATCTGTGATGCTACTAATTACTACCTATTGAAAGGCAAATTTACAGTTTAATTTTTACTTAAAAGCTGTTTTTGTACCCAATTAGCATCTTGCTGCTTCAGCAACTTAACGAAGTTTTTATAGTGCGCTTTACCATAGATTATCAGCACCTTAGGCTCCTTCAACTCCAAGATCTGCTGCGCAAGATGGGCATCCCGTAGTGCCATGACAAACTGCTGATCAAAGATCTTCCGCACCTTTGCGGGGGCTCCATCACAGCTATAGGCTTCAGAAAGAGCTGTCAGGGAGTCACATGCAGGCAGGGAGATCGTTCCATATGTACGCTCAAAGGCGTCTATCAATGCTGTTTTAGGAATATCTGCACGGTAAGCTTTGGGTAGAAATACACCTAGCTGCTTGTAGGAAGGCTGATAGATAATTCCAGGTTTCCCCAAATAGTTACGTACGGAATCTTGTTTCTGGGAAGCACTGCTATCCGCGGTGAGCGCTTTTTGAAAGGCTGGATGAGCTCCTGTTAGGTAGCGGTATTTTCGGTCATACTGATCCCGCGTAAGGGAATCGGTAAGCTGGTAGGCGATACTCTCATAGTAGACCATATATCCCTCAGACTGATACTTCTGCACGAGTTTACGCACACGATCATAGAATATTTTTGTCCCTATATGATGCATAGGAATATAGATTACCTCCCGCTCATGCGCTTGAAGCTGGTAATATACGACATGTTGTTTCGCAATTCCCATGGTTTGCATTTCCAAATTTTTACATGCTGCGGAAAATAAACAGCCAACCCAAAGACTAAACTTGACGAAGCTTCTCATGCTACAAGTTAATAAATAATTGAGAGAATAGTTTTTAAGCAAAGAAGTTTCCTAGAATTTCCTATCTTTGAACAATTTTAAAAAATTTGCACAATCCATGGCTTTACAATGCGGTATAGTAGGCCTACCAAACGTAGGTAAATCAACATTATTCAATTGCTTGTCCAATGCAAAAGCACAAGCAGCCAATTTCCCATTTTGTACAATCGAACCGAATGTCGGTGTAATTACAGTACCCGATGCGCGTCTTAATAAATTAGCAGAGTTAGTAAATCCACAACGTATCGTTCCAAATACGATTGAAATTGTGGATATCGCTGGCCTTGTTAAAGGAGCTTCTAAAGGAGAAGGTTTAGGAAACCAATTCTTAGGTAATATCCGTACAACAAATGCTATCATACACGTATTACGTTGTTTTGATGATGGAAATGTTATTCACGTAGATGGTTCAGTAGACCCTATTCGTGATAAAGAAATTATCGATACTGAATTACAGTTAAAGGATTTAGATACGGTAATTAAACGCATTCAGAAAGTCGAGAAAATGGCTAAAACTGGAGGCGATAAAGACGCTAAGAAGACCTTTGAGATTCTTTCTATAGTAAAAACACACTTAGAGGCAGGTAAATCTGCACGTACTGCAGCTATTGAAGCTGAAGACTTCGAATTTATTGAAGACTTAGCGCTATTAACAGTTAAACCTGTACTATACGTATGTAACGTAGATGAGGCTTCTGTAAATACGGGTAATGCGTATGTAGAGCGTGTTCGTGAGGCAGTGAAAGATGAGAAAGCAGAAGTATTAATTATCTCTGCACAGATTGAATCTGAAATTGCTCAATTAGAAAGCTACGATGAGCGTCAGATGTTCTTAGACGACTTAGGTTTAGAAGAGTCAGGTGTTCACAAATTAATTCGTGCAGCATACTCCCTGTTAAACTTAGCTACTTACTTCACTGCAGGTGTTCAAGAAGTACGTGCTTGGACCATTGAATTAGGATTTACAGCGCCACAGGCTGCCGGTGTAATTCATACGGACTTTGAAAAAGGATTTATCCGTGCTGAAGTAATTAAATACGAAGATTTCGTTGCTTTAGGTTCTGAAGCAGCTTGTAAAGAGGCGGGAAAATTATCTGTTGAAGGTAAGACATATGTTGTTGAGGACGGTGATATTATGCACTTCCGCTTTAACGTCTAATTTGGTCTATTAATAACAGCCATAATAAGGGTATAAAAAAGCCACTAACGCATATTTCTATATGTGTTAGTGGCTTTTTTTTATGGGCTATTTTAATCCTGTGTAGCGCCTAATTTAAAGTTGTGATGTAAGGAGAGCAAGACTTGATTCGTACCTGATTGCCCCTTTACATTTTGACGCATATAGCCTATTTGAACCCCTAAGTTATCTCGTAACTTATAGCCCACACCACTGTATAATCGATTCCGATCGAAGCCTGTATCTGAAGGGCTTGAAGGAACTCCAATAAGCTGCTCTCCACCATATATCGCATTGATAAATAACTCATTATATAACGCTGCGTAAACGCCTCCTGCTGCCATTTTCTTCGGCGTAAGTGGAATATCTAAAAATAAACTGTAGCGCGCACGACCTGAAAACTGACGATTTTCCACAAAACGCTCCTCCATCCGGAATCTATGACGCAATTGAAGTATAGATATCTGATGCTTAATGAGAGCCTCTTGATAGATACGGTTTTCCGAAAATGGCGCATTGGGCGATCCCATTTTCTCATTATGTACATACGCATATCCAGCCGTTAAAGCGACTTTTTTACTCATGTTATATTGCAGACCAAAGCGCAGTAAGGTTTGGTTATGGTCGCCGATAAACTGATGATCTCGTAGTTGTAACTCATGATGAAGGGCAAATTTAGAATTCCCCAGCTGGGTATTTCCAAAATAAATTAGCCAACCTTTTGGGGATTGTGCAAGACATGCGCTACTCATAAAAAGTAGCATGAAAAATGATAAAATAAAGGAATGCATCTAAATGTACGTTTGTTTACAAAATTTAAAGATATTGATTTAAAGCGTGTGAAGAATATATTCTTTGTAATAATTTCGAAATAGTAGCCCTCTTCGAAAAAAAGAAAAGCCTGAGAGAATCGGGCGATTTCCCAGGCTTTAAATACCTCTTTCGAGGCAATCAACCTAAACCTAGGACAAATATAAGCGCTTTAGAAAACTTAGAAAAATTATATGGACTAAATTTTAAGAAATTGAAAATTAATGACACAGCACAGACAATCAGCGAGTTAAAGAAAATAGGGAAAATAAGATTTTTAAACAAAAAAAAAGGTTTTCAAACGGGGAGAATGAAAACCTTTTAAACCAATTATAAACCTAAATTATGATGGTGCAAATCTAAGTGTATTTATTACACTTTGCAAGTTTTTTCGAAAAAAAAATTCACTTTTTTTTTCCACGAATAAAAGCTCCCTATGGTTTTAAAGGCGATTTATAAATTTATCTCTGTATATTTGATTATAAAATTCTAATATATGTTTACAGGTATTATTGAGACTATTGGAGAGGTTTCTCGCATTGAGCAGGAAAATACAAACCTACACTTTTATATAAAATCCAACTTATCTTCCACCTTTAAGATCGATCAATCTGTCGCTCATAATGGGGTCTGCCTTACGGTAGTAGGCATAGAAGATGATATACATAAAGTAACTGCCATCGACGAAACATTAAAGAAATCTACGCTTGGAAGTCTTCAAGTTGGCGACTTAATAAATATAGAACGCTGTACCCAAGCTGGGGGACGCTTTGATGGGCATATTGTCCAAGGGCATGTTGACCAAGTGGCACACTGTATTGCTAAAGAAGATCAAAATGGAAGCTGGCTATTCACCTTTGAATATGAACGCAACAAAGAGAATATCACGGTAGAAAAAGGCTCTGTGACGGTGAATGGCATCTCCTTAACGGTGGTAGACTCGGGCATTAACCAATTTTCCGTAGCTATTATCCCCTACACCATTGAACATACCAACCTACAGCATGTTGCTGTTGGAAGTGTCGTGAATATAGAGTTTGATATTATTGGAAAATACGTTTCGAAGATAATGTCCCTAAGAGACTAAAATTAAAAGCCCCAAAAAGTAACTTACTTCTTGGGGCTTTTATAAATCCTGCATTTAACGATAAATCCTGCATTTAAATATTAACTCAAATACGACCCTTGACGCATCAATAAAGAGCGATATTTATTGAATACGGAAGCCTTGGAAACAAAACCTAAATAATGGCCTTCTTTATCCAATACGGGTAAAATCCAAACATCATCCTTGTTCATCTTGGCCATCACAATTTCCATATTTTCGGAGATACAGATAAAGTCCTTAGGCTTTTGCCCCAGGAGCTCAAATGCCTGATCCTTCCCTTCTACTTCACCCAATAAAATGGAAAATAGCTGTTCGGAATAAATCATGCTCAGAAATTTTCCGTCAGCATCTACAATAGGAAAGATATTACGCTTAGAATGGATAATGGCCGACTTGCGCATCTCTGGTGTCTCCTTCGGTGCAAGCACCACAAAGTTCTTCTCTAAGACATAGCGTATCTTCATCATACTTAGCACCGTTCGATCTTTATTTTCATACGACAACAGATCCCCCGACTCTGCCAACACCTTGGTATAAATAGAGTGCTTAAGAACACTGCGGTTAATCAAATAAGAAATCGACGCCACGATCATTAAAGGTACCATCAGGGTGTAGCCCCCTGTAATTTCTGCAATTAAAAATATCCCTGTTAACGGTGCATGCATAATGCCCGATAGAGCGCCCGCCATACCCGCCATCGTAAAGTTAGGAACATTTAACTCCACCATACCGGTAAGATTAACGCCGTAGGAGAATGCAAAGCCCAAAAGACCTCCCATAACTAAACTAGGGCCAAAAACACCCCCATTGCCCCCGCCATTTAAGGTGAATAACGCCGCAAATGACTTTGTAAATAAGGTCAATACCGTATAAGCCAATACCACAATACCTATATCTTTATACTCTGCAAAAAGAGAGTTTTTAACAATAGCGTCAAATTTCCCATCCAAGATGTTTTGAATAGCGATATACCCCTCCCCATAAAGGGTTGGAAATAGGAAAATCATTAGCCCCAAAGAAATCCCTGAAACCCACACCTTCGTATAAGGGTTTCGTATTTTCCCGAAAAGCTTCTTTATTGTCGTGGATATTTTCGCAAAATAGATGGTGTAAGCGCCGACAACCAATGCCAGAAGCACATAGAATAATAAAGCCCCCATCTCCCAGTCTGAAGTGGCTGCATGGAATAATGGCTCAGCATAAAGTATGCGCGAAATGACAGCTGCAACAGCGGCAGAGATTAATAAGGGAATAAATATAGGGATAGAGAATTCTGGAAGAAGTATCTCTATGGCAAATACCATTCCCGCTAAAGGACTATTAAAAGCGCCAGAAATACCTGCTGCTGCACCACAGGCAAGCAACATCGTAACCTCCTTATACTGTAAGCCAAAAAAACGAGCCGTATTTGAGCCTATCGCGGATCCTGAAAGCGCTATGGGAGCCTCCAATCCTGAGGACCCACCAAAGCCCACGGTAATGGCTGAGGTGATAATCTGTGAAAAAATATTGTGTGAAGGTATACGTGAAGATTTCCTGGAAATAGCATATATAATAGGCGTTATCCCATGCTCCAACTTCTTTCCTTTTAAGAACTTACGCACATAAAGCACACTCAATAAGATCCCTATCAACGGGAATATCAAATAAATAGAATACTTGTAATGCCAGTCTATATCGTCTTGAAGGGTACGCGCAATAAAATGCGTCATACCTTTTAATATGGAAGCCGCAATCCCCCCGAAAATACCGACAATAACAGCGAGTACAATAATAAAATTTTGGTTAGAAATCTTATTCATACGCCATTGATTGACCTTCATTAAGCGGACTGTGAATCGATGCTTCAGCTGCTGTAAACCCATGTGATGTTATTGAAAACTTAATATTTCCTTTTTACGTTTGTTCTTAAATCGCTCGGGTATAACTGCCAAGATCTCCTTCTGTAGTGCCTGAATAGCCTGACGCTTCACATAATTCTGTGTCGTCACGATGGCAATCTCACGTACAGGCTCTGGGGATTTGAAATATCTTATCTTCTGAAGCTGCTCCTCATCATAATTTAACACCGACAACTCCGGAAGAATTGTTATGCCGGAATTAATATCCACCATACGCTTTAACGTCTCCACAGAGCCTGTATTGTATTCAAAGGTCCCTGAATTATCCTGATTATGTTTATGATGGCAGATATTTAGCACCTGCCCACGCATACAATGCCCCTCATTTAATAACCACAACTTCTCCTCAGCGATATCATCAGGATTCAACATCTTCTTGGAAAACAAAGGACTCTTCTCCGAGACATAAGCGACAAAATTTTCGTAAAATAAAGGCGTCTCCATAATAGAAGGATCTTGCAAAGGTGTAGATAGAATACCGCAGTCTAAAATGCCCACTTTTAACTCGTGGACAATACGCTCTGTCGTATACTCCCAAATCTGCAGCTGCAACTTAGGATACTTCTCCATAAAAGTAGTCAATACATCGGGCAACAGATAGGGAGCAATGGTTGGTATAACCCCAATCTTTAGGTCCCCCTCTAACTCGCCTTTTTTATCTTGAACAATTTCTGGAATTTTTTTACTCTCGGTAAGGACAATACGTGCTTGCTGAATGATCTTCTCCCCGATTAATGTGGGTACAACAGGTTGCCGACTTCGGTCAAATATTTTTGCTCCTAAAGATTCTTCCAACTTCTGGATTTGCATGCTTAGCGTGGGCTGCGTTACAAAACATTTTTCTGCGGCTGCAACAAAACTACGATAAGTGTCTACAGCTATAATATATTCTAATTGGATGAGTGTCATGCAATCGATCTTGTTTGTACAAAAGTACTAAACATTTTCTATTTTGCTTATCTTTGAGCTCAACTCATTTTAGTTGCCTACACAAATAGTAAGTATAGTCATTAACTATGAAATTTTTATCAAAGAAAAATAGCGTTTTAGCCTTCCTTTTAGCTGCGGGAGGTTTACATATTGCAGCCACGAATCCGGATGAAGGTATGTACCCACTTTCTGATTTAAACCGTGCAAACTTAAAAGGTGCTGGTTTAAAAATAACACAGAAAGATATTTACAACCCTGGACAGATTGGATTAGTAGATGCCTTAGTCCGTGTATCGGGATGTACAGGTTCCTTCGTTTCAAATAATGGGCTTCTTATCACCAATCATCACTGCGCCTTCTCAGCGGTGCAGCTGGCAAGTACGGCCTTAAATGATTACTTGAAGAATGGTTTCGTTGCCAACAATCGGGAACAAGAGATCGAAGCACGTGGCTTAAGTATCCGTATCACAGATTCCTATACGGATGTGTCGGCAGAAATATTAGCCGCTGTAGCTACTATTACAGACCCTTCTGAACGCATCCGCGTGATCGCCGCAAAGAGAGCATCCCTTGTTAAGGAAGCGGAAGCAAAAGATCCAACCATCAAAGCGGAAGTCTCAGAAATGTTTATCGGTAAATCGTATGTTCTTTTCCGCTATAAGACGATTGAAGATGTACGTTTAGTATATATCCCTCGCCAAGATATTGGTGAGTTTGGGGGTGAAACGGACAACTGGATATGGCCACGCCACACCGGAGACTACTCCTTCTTACGTGCTTATGTTGGGAAAGATGGCTCTCCAGCAAAATATTCCAAAGACAATGTCCCTTATGAACCGAAGAAATTCTTAAAAGTAAACCCACAAGGGGTTAAGGAAAATGATTTCGTATTTATTCTTGGATACCCTGGCCGCACATTTAGACACCGCCCAGCATCCTATATTCAATACCAACAGCAGTTTTTACTTCCCTACCAATCAGAACTTAATGACTTCCAAAATCGTACGATGGAGGAAGCAGGAAAAGCGGATAGAAATATCGCGCTAGCCCTAGCTACACGCATTAAAAGAAATGCCAACGTAATGAAAAATTACCGCGGGAAGTTAAAAGGCCTACGTAATATCAACCTCCTGGCGACAAAACAAAAAGAAGATGAAGCCCTGAATAACTTTATTCAAAATAATCCTTCATTAAAGGGTCAATACGGCACACTGATGACCGATATCAACGCCTTATATACGCTGACATATACAGATGCTTATAAGGAACTATGGTTGAATAATATCTATACGAGCACCAGCCTTTTTCAAGTGGCTAAGGAGCTTAACAATTTTAAAGCAGCCCTCGCTTCACGCTCTACGGAAGCTGAAAAAATGGACTTTTTCACAAAAAATAGCCCTGCGCTAAAGACGAAGTTGAACAGCATTTATGAGAGTTTCCAGCTTTCAGTAGACCAAAAGATTGCAAGTCATATGTTTACCCAAGCACTTTCTTTTGATGCGGCAAATACGATCCCTTCCATGGCTAAGTTAGGCTTTAAAGACAGCGCGCAAGCTACTGCTTTTGTGACTACTACTTTTCAGAAATCAGCACTAGCGAATAGTCAGCAGCTGCTCGCGCAGGTGCTCAGCTCAGCTGCTGCTGTACAAAATTTCCAAGACCCTCTTCTAACGCTACAAGCGAGCATCGATCAGGATGTGAAAGGTTTTGCTAAAGAACAACAACGCCGTGAAGGTCAACTGAATAAGCTGATGGGCGACTATGTTGCAGTAAAAGAGCAGTTTCAATCCAAGAACTTTATTCCTGACGCAAACTCCACTCTCCGCTTAACATATGGTCATGTTAAAGGATACACCCCTGTCGATGGAAGCTATATGAAGCCTTTTACCACGGTCAAAGGTATTTTGGAAAAAGGAAATAGCGACAACGAAGAATTTGGCTATCCGGAAGCTATTAAGACGGCTTGGTTAGCGAAGAATTTTGGTGCTTATGAAATGAAGAGCCTCGGTGACGTGCCTGTAAATATGCTATATAATATGGATACCACGGGAGGAAACTCGGGCTCACCAATTATGAACAATCGTGGTGAACTGATTGGGGTCAACTTCGACCGCTCCTACGATGCCACCATTAATGATTTCGCTTGGAACGATGCCTACAGCCGAAGTATTGGCGTAGACATCCGCTACGTACTTTGGGTAGCCGATAAAATTGATAACGCGCAATTTATCCTCAAAGAGATGGGCGTAAAATAAGATTCCACAGCAAACAGCCGTATGCTATACGGCTGTTTTTTTTCACATATCCAATAACTAATTACCGTAAAGCTTATGCCACACGAAATTCCCGCAGTAGAAGCTACGCCAGCAAAGGCTTTTGAACGCTTATTAACCGTTATGAACACCCTGCGAGCGCACTGTCCTTGGGATAAAAAACAAACCATGGAAAGCCTAAGACTACTCACCATTGAGGAACTCTATGAGCTTACAGATGCGATCTTAGAGCAGGATATGGTAGAGGTGAAAAAGGAACTGGGCGATATGTTGATGCACCTGGTATTCTACGCTAAGATTGCTGATGAGCAGAAAGCATTTACCATTACCGATGCCCTAAATTCTGTATGTGACAAACTGATCTCCCGCCATCCACATATTTACAGCGATGTGACTGTGGAAGATGACGAGCAAGTAAAGACTAATTGGGAAGCGTTAAAATTAAAAGAGGGCAATAAATCCGTGCTTGCAGGAGTGCCCAAAAGCCTTCCAGCCCTTGTGAAAGCCTACCGCATTCAAGATAAAGCACGCGGTGTAGGTTTTGACTGGGATGATAAAAAAGAAGTCTGGGCAAAAGTCGAAGAAGAGCTCGCTGAATTTAAAGCCGAATTTAATATTGAGGAGCAGCAGGCACATGATATTGAAAAAGCAGAAGCCGAATTTGGTGACCTCCTATTTTCCTTAATTAACTACGCAAGACATATAGGTATAAATCCTGAAAATGCCCTTGAGCGCACAAATAAGAAATTTATTAGCCGTTTTAACCATGTGGAAATGCGTGCTGCAGAAAATCATCAGCAGCTCCAAGACCTGGACTTAGCAACGATGGACAGCTACTGGAACGAGGCAAAAAAACTCGGAAAATAACGTTGCACCCATCAATTATCATTATTATTAATTAAATTCGCAACAATATGGAAACTGTTGTTAGTGGTATTAGAAGTACCGGAAAATTACATTTAGGAAATTACTACGGCGCATTAAGCAATTTCGTGAAAATGCAGGATGAATATAACTGTTTTTTCTTTATCGCCGATTTACACTCGTTGACGACCCACCCTACGCCACAAGATTTACAAAAAACTGTGCGTAATGTCGTGGTAGAATATTTGGCTGCGGGTATTGATCCTGAAAAATCAACGATCTATGTGCAGTCCGATGTGCCTGAAGTAGCGGAGCTCTATTTATATATGAATATGAACGCCTATTTAGGAGAGCTAGAGCGCGCGACAGCATTTAAAGATAAAGTACGTTCTAATCCGGATAATGTGAATGCAGGTTTACTTACCTACCCTACATTAATGGCATGTGATATCTTGATCCACCACGGCACGAAAGTTCCTGTAGGTAAAGATCAGGAGCAGCATCTAGAGATGACACGTACCTTTGGAAACCGGTTTAACCGCCTCTACGATGTAGATTACTTTAAGGAAGCTTTTGCTTTTAGCTACTCCGATAAATTGGTGAAAATCCCCGGTCTTGCGGGTCAAGGGAAAATGGGTAAATCCAATGGGGAGGCAGACTGTATCTACCTTTCTGATTCGGAAGCTGTAATTCGTAAAAAAGTTATGCGCGCTGTTTCTGACGGTGGCCCAACGGAAGAAAATCAGCCGAAGCCTGATGCCATTCAAAATCTATTTGATTTAATGAAAGTGGTGTCTGCGGAAGATACCTATGCACACTTCGACAACTTATATAACACCTGTAATATCCGTTACGGAGATTTCAAAAAACAGTTAGCGGAAGATATGGTACTTGCCACAGAACCTGTACGCTCCCGTATTGAATTTATTGCTGGCGACGATGAATATATCGCTAAAGTAGCACGCTTAGGAGCTGAAAAAGCGAGTGAGTCTGCAAGAAAAACAGTGAAGGAAGTACGTGAAATTATCGGACTTAAAAAATTATTTTAGAATATAACTATGCATATTGCTATTGTAGGAAACATTGGGGCAGGTAAGACGACCTTAACAAAGTTATTGGCTCAACATTTTAATTTTGAGCCTCAATTTGAAGCTGTAGATGACAACCCTTATTTGGAAGATTTCTATTCCGATATGAAACGTTGGTCCTTCAACCTTCAGATTTTCTTTTTAAACAGTCGTTTTAGACATATCGTAAAATTACAAGAGAAGGATACCAACATGATTCAAGATCGTACGATCTATGAGGATGCCTATATCTTCGCCGAGAATCTATACGATATGGAACTCATGAGTGAGCGAGATTTTGAAAATTATAGTAATATCTTTCAAAGTATAATCCATTATATTAAACCACCGGATCTTTTAATTTATTTGAAAGCTTCTGTGCCAACCTTAGTGAATAATATTCAAGCGCGTGGTCGTGACTACGAATCTGGTATCCGCTTAGACTACCTTTCAAAATTAAATGAGAAGTATGATAAATGGATCGGCAATTACAGCGAAGGAAAAATCTTAGTCTTGGATAAAGACAAACTAGATTTCACCAACAATCCAGAAGATTTAGGGAATATTATTCAGAAAATTGAAGCCGAGTTATTCGGTTTATTTTAGCTAAAAAAAACGTAGGTACGCTATGAAAGTTATTGGAATCATTCCTGCACGCTATGCTTCATCGCGCTTTCCAGGCAAGCCACTTGTGGATATTGCTGGAAAGACCATGATTCAGCGCGTCTATGAGCAGGTGCGCTCCACTCCTTGTCTATCCGAAGTCGTCGTTGCCACTGATGACGAGCGCATTGCTGAAGTGGTACGTTCCTTTGCTGGAAATGTTATCCTCACATCGGACAAGCATGAGTCAGGAACGGATCGCTGCGCAGAGGTAGTCTCCAAGATTGAAGGCTTTGATGTGGCGATTAATATTCAAGGTGATGAACCGTTTATCAATCCCTTGCAGATTGAGCTTGTAGCGTCCTGTTTTGAAAAAGAAAGCACGCAAATAGCAACCCTTATAAAGCCTATTACGGAGGAAAAGGAGTTATTTAACACTAATTCTCCCAAGGTTGTAATCAATGCTGCTCAGGAAGCCATCTACTTCAGTAGACAGACGATTCCTTTTTTGAGAAATGTCCCGCAGGAGGAATGGTTAACTAGCCATACCTTCTACAAGCATATCGGCATTTACGGCTACCGGATTCCTGTGTTAAAAGAGTTGACAAGCTTAGCTGTCTCCACTTTAGAGTCTTCGGAAGCTTTGGAACAACTTCGGTGGCTGGAAAATGGTTTTCGCATACAAACAGCCGTCACCAACCATGAAACTATTGCCATAGACACTCCCCAAGATTTGGAAGATGTCATGCGCAAGTTCTTTCAGAAATAACGTGTTTAGCGGTGCTCGGTATAATACAATGTACGAGCACCCTGAACCAAGTGCTTACGCTCCCCCGCTGTAAGTTTTCTAAACTCGCGCTTAACCTGTATAAATTCATTTAGCTGCTGCGCAGAACGAAGACCGAGTACCACGGTGGAGATAGCCTCCTGACTGAGGATATAATTAATCGCTGTAGCCATATGTGACAATCCCGTCTGCTTGGTAAAGTCCATGACATTTCGTATGATATGCTGTACTTCGGAAGATGTATATTGTATATAGCTGCTGACAGGCTTATTAATTAAAAGTCCCTTGGCAATAGGCCCGCGTGCTAAAACCCCAATTTCCCGCTGCGCTAAATAATTTAAAAGCTCCTCCTCAGGACGGCGGTCAATCAGATTATATTGCAACATCACGGCATCAATAGCGGAGTTTTCAGCGTAGGTCTTAATAACATTAGGACGGATGGAGGAAATCCCATAAGCGCGGATTTTGCCATCTTTCTTCAAGGTTTCAAAAGCATCAATAATTTCATCAAAAGGATCATCCATAGTGCCCCCATGAAGCTGATATAAATCTAGGTAGTCCGTCTTCAAGCGATTTAGGGTAGCATCAATAGCTTTTAAAATATATTTTTTGTTAGCTTTCCAATCCCAACTCTGACGGTCATCACGCCATTGATTGCCTACTTTAGAACTTATTACCACCTGCTTTCGAAAACCATGTACCGCTTCACCTACTGCTTTTTCATTCATACCATAGTCGTATAAATCCGCGGTATCGAAAAAATTAATACCTTCCTCAAAAGCGCGATGGATAATACCCGAAACCTGCTTTTGATCGGCTGCATGTAAAGACATGCAGCCTAAGCTCACTTCCGAAACCATAAGGGAAGATCTTCCTAATTGATTATTTCTCATTTGCTGCATTTATTGCGAGGAGTTCTAATTCAAACACCAAGATACTGTTTGCTGGAATTTTTCCCGTAGCGCGCGCACCGTAGCCTAAGCTTGAAGGGATATAAATCTTATACTTCGCCCCCACATTCATATGAGGAACAGCGATTTTCCATCCTTCAATAACTTGACCTAAGCGTAAGTCTATAGGCTGATTTCTATCGTAAGAGCTATCAAAGACTGTCCCATCTAATAGGGCGCCTTTGTAATGCACTTTCACCTCATCGTCCGCTGTCGGTTTTGGCCCTTGTGTCGCAGTTAACACCTCATATTGAACGCCCTCAGGAAGTGTAAGTACACCGGGACGTAAAGCATTTTCCTTAAAAAAAGCTTCTTCTTTTTTTGCTACTTCAGCTTGTCTAGCCTGCTGTATATCTGTAATAGCTTTTTGTATTAAAGCATCTTTCTGCGCGCTCGTTAAAAGGGGCTCAGCTTGTTTTAAAGCATCTGCAATAGCCTTCGCTACCACGCGTTCATTCAGCGTAGTAATTCCTACACTATGTAAAGAACGGCCGATATCCATTCCAAAGGCATAGGATACAGAATCAATTTCTTTGGCTAGTAAAGGGGTATTTACAACTTTTACAGGGGTTTTAGCGGGAACTTTTTTTTGAGCGTAAGCTGTACAAGTGCAAGCTAATAATAGCGCTAAGGTAGTGTATTTCATTATTTAACGTGTTTTTCGATAATTTTATTTATGATTTCTTGGGTTATATTGGGGTAGTCAACGGTAAGTACATTCTTAGAGTTCAACCAAGCTTCAATAGCGAGGAGATTCTTCTGCTTTAAGCTTGATATCACAGGTACGCCCATCTCCTCAAGTGCCGCGGCATTGAGATGTTGTTCATACTGATTTTTCATGGGCACAACAAGCAGCTTCTTCTGTAGGTATAAGGCTTCAGCGGGGGTTTCAAAACCAGCACCACAGAGCACGCCAGAAGACTGCGCCATAGATTTAATGAAATCTTCGTTATTGATAGGTCGGATCTTCACGTTTTTCATCTCAAAGGGACGTGAATTGTGTTTACTAAAAACCTCCCACTGCACATCGGGAATTTTCATAAGATGCTTTAAAAGATGGGCATCGTCGTATGCTGGCAGGTAAACGGTGTAATGCCCTAAATCCTCAGGCTGCAGTTTGCGCACAGAATTCCGAATTACAGGCGTAAATATTTGCTCATTATAAGCCTTAAAATGAAAACCATAATTGCTCGTCGTGGGCGCATAATTCTTCATAATAAATTTTCCCATCATATCATTCTCCTCCGGCTTTGGACTACTGGGGTCCAAAGTTGCTATCTGATGCGAGAGCCCTATAATAGGGCGATCTTTCATATGACATGCCCAGGCAGAGATAGGCTCAAAGTCATTGATGATAATATCATATTCTTCGATAGGAAGGCTATTAACTTCGTTTATAAACTTACGAATCGTAGCGCTCATAAAGGTCTTCCAAAGGTCCACGCCCCCAGTCTTTCCGAATATAAAACTCAATCCATGAAAACGGTATTTCACGGGAAATGGAAGTGTTAAGTCAGCTTGAATACCCGACACAAGCACATCTACTTCACCAAGTTGCTGTAGACAAGGGACTATATCCATGGATCGGCTAAGATGACCATTCCCTGTTCCTTGAACTGCATATAATATTTTCATCTGCTATTTTACCATGTATTAAAAAGCCAATTTAAAAAAATTTTACCATAAAATAAGTTTTACACTTTGCTATTTATCGCCATACAATGATTAATAAAGCCAAATTCTTAGGTTACCTCTATATCTTTTTAGGAAGCTTACAGCTATCCTGGGGATTCCATGCACACCGGATCATCAATGAATCAGCGATTTATGCCCTCCCCAAAGATATGCTACCCTTCTATAAAAAGCATCAAGTGGCAATAATCTCCAAGTCCGTAGATGCCGATAAACGTCGTTATGTGGATAGTGCTGAAGCGGCCAGGCATTACATCGATATAGATCGCTATCCCAGTATCTCTGAAATTCCCGCCTCTTGGACCGAGGCAATACAAGCTTTTGGTCAGCAGACAGTGCAAGCGAATGGCATTCTCCCCTGGCATATACAGCTTATGTATCAAAGACTTACTACCGCCTTTAAGGAAAAAAAAGTCTATCGCATAATCCAACTTTCTGCGGATATAGGGCATTATATCGCTGATGCACATGTCCCCCTGCACACGAGTTCAAATTATAATGGTCAGTACAGCAATCAGCTGGGTATTCACGCACTTTGGGAATCGCGCATTCCTGAAGACTACAGTGCACAGTATAATCTATATGTTGGAAATGCCTATTTTATTGCGGATAGTCAACAAGAAATTTGGCAGATTATATACGAAAGCTATGCGCTCGTAGACAGCGTGCTTGCTATGGAGCGCGCGACGGTGGATTTATTGCCCTTATTCGCGCAGACGGCCTATAGCAAACGGAATACCCAACTTGTATATTCTTATAGCACAGAGTTTGTCGCCCACTATCATACGCTATTGAATGGCATGGTGGCCCAAAGAATGCAGCTTGCAGCGCGTAGGATAGCTTCCTTCTGGCTGACGGCATGGGTGCTTGCAGGTCAGCCTGCTATAAATCCCTAAAATTCACTCTTTTTACCAAGGTTTATTAACTTTAATATAAAATTTTTGCATAGATTTACCGCCTTATTATTGACACATACTAACCATGTTTTTAAAATTCTACTATTCCCTAATTTTAGGTAGCATAATTAGTAACACACAAGCGCAAAATTCTATTGCTTACAGCGATGGAAATGCCCTTGATTTCTTAGCCGACACCAATAAGTTAGCGGAAGTCATTATTAAGGAAAATAGATTACAGATTCCATTTGCCAAACAAAGTCGACAAATCCAGCTGGTTGACCAGCAGATGATAAAGCAGCTTCCTGCACGCAGCATCAATGAACTGTTAGCCTATGTTGCTGGCGTAGATTTACGTCAACGTGGCCCTTTTGGCACACAGGCTGATGTCAGCATCGATGGGGGCTCCTTTGATCAAACAATGGTCTTAATAAATGGCGTCAAAGTCTCCGACTCCCAAACGGGTCACCACGCCCTAAATATCCCCATTCCTACGGATGCCATTGAACGTATTGAAATTTTAAAGGGCCCAGCAGCACGACTATATGGAATCAATAGCCTCACAGGAGCCATAAATATTGTGACTAAAAATAGCGAGAAGTCGGCAATCTCAGCGCACCTGTATGGGGGAACTTCCTTTCGTGACAATGTAGCAACAAAGAAAGGCTACTACTTTGGGGAAGCGGCTCAGCTAGGTGCCGAATGGGTCAAAGAGAAGCACCGCCATCAACTGTATTACGGTTTTGAGAAGACCAATGGGCAGCGTTATAATACGGCTGCAGAAAATCAAAAAGTCTATTATCAAGGGGCCTACATGCCAGCTGAACAGCATAAGCTAAATTGGTCTTTTGGTTACTTAGACAATGCCTTTGGCGCCAATGGTTATTACGCTGCACCTGGAGATAAGGAATCCTATGAGCATGTTAAGAATGCATTCAGCAGCCTTTCCTCCACGCATAAGCTCAGTGAGCAGTTTTCCATCAGCCCTAGAATTAGTAACCGCTATCAGGAAGATGACTATAGATACTTGGGTCGTGAAAATACAAAAGGACGCTCTAAACACTATAATAACACCTTCTCGGCAGAACTAAATGCCTCCCTCAAGCAAAGCTATGGGGATTTTGGATTTGGAATAGAGTCAAGACTGGAGGATATAAAAAGTACGGCCATTGGGGATCATAAGCGGCAGAATCATGGTGCCTACATGGAGTTTAAAACCGAACAAATAAATAAGCTTTACATCAATATTGGGGCATATATAAATTATAATTCGGACTATAACTGGCAGGTATTCCCAGGCATAGATCTAGGCTATGATGTGACTAAACAGTGGAAAATCGTATTTAATACTGGAACAGCACAACGTATACCCTCTTTTACGGATCTTTACCTACGTCAGACAGGCAATATTGGAAACCCGAATTTGGTATCTGAAAATGCGTGGCAATCTGAGTTTGGCGTAAAATACCTTTCCAATAATATGGTCTTTCAGGCGGGTTACTTCTACCGAAATATATCCCAATTTATAGATTGGTTACGTGAGGAAGGTGCTATTGCATGGCAGTCAGAAAATCGGGGCAACAATAAAATGCAGGGCTTTCAGACCAACTTACGCTATGAGTTTCAAGGCCACAATCCAAACACCAAATTTTTCATCAATGCGGGATATAATTATTTGCGCCCACAGGTTGCCACCCTGGCCGTACCGTTACAATCCAAGTATGAAATCGAAAGTTTACGTCATCAATTAATAGGTAATATCACCGTACAGCAAGGCAATTTCTCCCTAACATCTGCTAACCGCTATTCGGAACGTATTTCCCAAAAATCATACTATATTTCCGACTTCCGGCTTGCCTATGAGAAGTCTTCCTATAGATTTTATATCGATGCACAGAATATATTCGACGTCCGATATATCGAAGCTGCAGCGATACCGATGCCTGGAAGATGGTATACCATGGGGGTAAAAGTACGCCTTGAACGGTAGTAGCAGTCTCTTTAGATACTAATAATACCAAAAAAAATCTCCTGCTCGATCATTCAGCAGGAGATTTTTTTAACAGACACTTTACGAGCGAATTAGTTTTGAATTAATGTCGCATAGAAGTCTAAGCTCTCTACAATATCCTCTTCAGAAACATAACGATCATAATCACAAGCACCAATACGGCTTAATAAAGCAAATCCTATTTGATCATTTGCATTCTTTTTATCGTTTTTCATAAGCGCTAAAAATTCAGCATAGTGATTTTCTGAATATCTGTAATCTGGGAAATTAGCACGGAATACATCGATTATTGCATGCAACTCCTCCAAGGGTAAGCCATTTAATTTATGTGATAAATAGCCTTCACAGATCATCCCTATAGCAATAGCTTCCCCATGTAAAAGTGGGTCTTGGTCATTTGACAGTGAAAATCCTTCTATGGCATGCCCAATGGTATGTCCGTAGTTTAAGATTTTCCGTAAACCTTTTTCAGTAGGATCTTGTGTTATAACAGTATTTTTAATCCCTACAGAATGTTGTACCTGCGAGGTGCCTATCTGTTCAATGGTAAGAGACTTCACTGCATTAAAATAGGAAGCATCGAAGATTAATCCGTGTTTAATGATTTCTGCGAATCCAGAGATCAGCTGTCTGCGGTCTAGCGTGCTTAAGAAAGCCGAAGAAATAAATACGGCCTTAGGTTGAGTGAATGTGCCTATTATATTTTTCACATTTCCCATATCTATGCCTGTCTTTCCGCCCACAGAAGCATCTACCTGCGCCAGTAAGGTTGTTGGAATATGCACAAAATCTATCCCTCTTTTGAAGGTTGAAGCGGCAAATCCACCCATGTCAGTTACCACACCGCCACCTAAATTAATCAGTAAACTTTGTCTATCGGCACCAAAGTCTAACATGGTATGCCATACGCCGATGCAATAGTCAATATTCTTATTCTCCTCTCCAGGATCAACCTCGATAACATCGTATTTGGATAATTCTGGTAGTGCAGCTTGAAATACAGGAAGACAGTGGTCATTTGTATTTCTATCTACAAGAACTAAGATTTTGGAATAATTGTTGGCTGCTATAAAAGACTGCAATGCAGCTAAGGTGTCATCAAAGAACACCTCATAACCTAAACTTTGAATCGCTTGCATAGTTGTGTTGGGCAATAATATTAAAATGATGCGTGATAAAAATGATGCGTGAATATAGCTAAATTAAACGAGTTTTATTTGCTGACCATCGAATTCCACTACATCTCCGGGTTTTAATTTTAACCGTTTACGGTAGTCTACAGCACCATTGTATTTTACTAATCCTTCTGCGACAACCCATTGCGCCATTGCCCCGTGTTCAACAAGATTCATCGCTTTTAAGAGTTGAATTAACTGAATATAGTCTCCTTCTATTTTAAATGTATTCATCTTACAAAAATAGATTAATATTTGTTTATAGAATACGATTTTTGTATTATTTGTTGCGCGCAGATAATTATTAGTTTTACCTCGACAACTATTATAATGGAATAATATATGATTTCCCCAAAAATATCATTTGACAATACTGAAATAGCCTTTAAAGGAAAAAGTAGTAAGGATCTAGAACGTGCTTATTGGTTATTTAAGATAATTTCAAGTAATTTCTTAACGAACGTAGGCCCTCCAATCACAAACTTTGCCCTTAATGTAGGTCTTCCAATCACTGGATTAATTAAAGCGACCATATTTAAGCAGTTTTGTGGTGGCGAAACTATTGCTGGCTGTACCCCTGCAATTCAACAATTAGGCAAGTCTGCGGTAGGCACCATTTTGGACTACTCTGTAGAAGGTGAAGACACGGAGGAAGTATTTGACGCTACCTTTCAAGAAGTATTACGGACTGTTGAGGCGGCGAAAAATAACCCATATATTCCTTTTTCAGTTTTCAAGCCTACTGGTTTAGGGAAATTTGAACTTTTTGAGAAAGTCAATGCTAAAGAGCCTTTAACGGATGCTGAACAGGCCGCTTACCAACGCATGCTAGATCGCACAGATCGCATCTGTCGTGCTTGTTATGAGGCGGGTGTTAAAGTGTTAGTTGATGCTGAACACTCCTGGATTCAAGATGCTATCGATGATATCGCACGCGATATGATGCAACGTTATAACTTAAAACAACCAATAGTTTATAACACATACCAGCTGTATAGACACGATAAGTTAGCTTCCTTAAAAGCTGATTTCGCCTATGCGCAAGAAGTGGGATTTTTCTTGGGAGCAAAAATTGTCCGTGGTGCATATATGGAAATTGAACGTGCTCGTGCCCTTGAAAAGGGTTATAAATCACCTATTCAACCCACAAAGGAAGCTACAGACGCTGACTATAATGAAGCTATAAAATTCTGTGTAACGCATATCGACCATATAGGCTTTATGGCAGGAACACATAATGAAGCGAGTTCCAAATTGGTGATCGATGAGATGGTAAAAGCTGGCGTGGAAGCAAATAATGACCATGTATACTTCGCACAGCTGTTAGGCATGTCTGACAACCTTAGTTTTAATTTAGGTGAAGCAGGATTTAATGTAGCCAAATACATGCCTTATGGACCTGTGAAAGCTGTGATGCCCTACCTATTCCGCCGTGCACAGGAAAATACTTCCGTTGCTGGGCAGACAGGACGTGAGCTATCCTTAATTATTAAAGAGAAAAATCGCAGAAAAAACAGCTAATTTTTCTTAAAAAATATAATATTACTATTTCTATCTAAAGCAAACCTCCAAAGGGTTTGCTTTATTTATTATCTTTACGCGACCTTTAAAAGCGCTAGGAAAAGAGCCATGACAAACGAATCAAAAGAAAAATTAGAAAAATTACAGGCTATATCTGCCCCATATGAGGCTTTATTGTATGATGTCGACGGCACATTAGCAGATAATATCGGCGCACATAAGCTCGCTTATATCGAGACTGCTGCTGAATATGGTATCGACTTAGATCCCGATATCATTGATGAGACAGCGGGATGGCCTACCGTAGCTGTGGCGTTAGAATTGCAGAAGCGCTATCAGGTAACTTTTGATGAAGTCGTATTTTCGAAACGTAAGTCAGCCATATTTATAGAAAAATATATTCAGAATACCCAAGCTATAACATACGTTGTCGATCACTTAAAAGCTAATCAAGGAGTTAAACGAATCGGTATTGTTTCCGGAGGCTCACGTTCCACCCTACAAATCACCCTTCAAGTAGTAGATGTTGCTGGAAGATATGAAACGTTAGTTTGCGCTGGCGACACGGAAAAAGGAAAACCTTCCCCACAGCCCTTCCTCTTAGCGGCACAACACTTAGGTGTAGACCCCAAGAATTGCTTAGTCTTTGAAGATGGTGACCCTGGTGTTCAAGGAGCAATAGCTGCAGGAATGGGATGGGTACGTATCGATCAGCTCTAACCTATTAAAAAGAGGTGCTTAAGCGAATTCCTCCATTGCTATAGTTGATGGTGGAGTTCTTTAAAGAGCCTATAGGTAACTTCACATAGGGCTCCACAGCAATAGATACTTTCTTGCCTAGGGGAATTTTCTGGCCTATAGAAAAGTTCGCAAAGCCACTAAATCCTTGGGTATCTTCCAAATTATCATTTGTACGTTCCGAGGTACGCGCTTGGAGCAGCTCCCTCGGTTCAATCCTGTTGTTTGCGGCAGAACCAACAAAAGTCTCTGTACCAACACTATTAAGGTAGGTATTCGTACGATTTTGAGAAATAATATTAGCGTAAGAAACGCCTAAAGAAGCATATAGACCACGTGAGATTTTATACTGAATATCTAAGGGAATATCCACTGTGACAAGTGCTGAAGATACCTCATTCAACTTACGCGAGCTAGTCTTCACAGCAATTGGATAGACATCGTGTACCACCATCTCTTGCGTCACAGAAGCTGGCTGCATCTCCATAGCCATCTGCCCAGCAACTTTCCCGCCATAATTCTGCAGGGAAACACCAGAGCGTAGGGCTACTCTATCCGTTAGTTTAAACGATACCGAAAGTCCTCCCCCCATAGTGACTTGACTATTCGTTTGCCCGGGAGCGACAAATGCACCGACTTCCCACTTGTTACGCGTAGCTGTAGCCGCCGTAAGATTAAGCTCTTCCCCCTGCAACCTAGCCGCATACTCTCTAAAATTATTCGTTCTAGCATGCTTTTGTGATTCTTCTGGCGAATAGGTAGGTAAACTATTTTCCAGCGAAATAGCCATCACTTCATCTTCATACATAGGTAGCTTTCCTAGAGGTTTATCCTCCAATTGCGCAAGTAAATCTTCCTGCTGGAAAATAGCTGAAGAAGGGCTTATAGTTGCCTTCACAGGGGCTATTGCAGCAGCTAATAGGTTATTATACGTCAACGATGAGGACAGGCTATCTAGCGAAGATGGGTCCATACGCTCTAAAGCAAGGGGCTTAACAGCAGTTGAAGGAAGTGACTTCGTGCGGCTTAAGACGGGCGACTTTCCAGGGTCTATAGAAGGCGGCATCACGAGTAAATAGCTCGCTACAGCAACAAATACCGCTGCAGCAGCGGCAGACCAATACTTCCAATTACCCACTCTACGGGTGGGTAAACTCTTATTTTTTCGGGCAAATTCCTCCCAGGCGCCCGCTTTATAGGGTGCTTCATAAGCTTTTATCTTGTCGACAAAATCAGCAATAAAATCCTCTTTATGTTCCTCTCCCATCTTACTCATGATTACTGTTGTTGTATGTTAGCTGACTTGACTCGTATAACTTTCTTAATTTCTGCTTCGCACGTGTTAAATAGGTGCGTGATGTGCTGTCCGGAATATTGAGCATGCTTCCTATCTCTTCATGGGAATATCCTTCTATTTCGAACAAATTGAAGATGCTACGCTGTATATCAGGCAACTCAAAAAGCAATTTATAAATATCTTCGACTTCTAACGTTTGATTACTTGCTACTAATGGGCTGATGCTATCTAACTCATTAATAGCATCTAAAGATTCCATGGTTTTCTTGGCACGCAGAAAGTCAATGGAAATATTTACGGCAATCCTCGCTATCCAAGCTCGAAAGGACTTATCTAGTCGCTCTTCTTCTATTTGATAATTAAAATTGTGGAAATTTTTAAAAACACGTATAAAAGACTCATTTGTCAACTCTTCGGCATCATACTCATTCTTTACATAACGTAAGGTAATAGCCATGATATAGCCATAATATTTTTTGTAGAGAAAAGATTTACTACGTTCAGAATTCTTTAGGGCACATTCACGCAAGGCTTCGACTAATGTCAATGCCTTAGATTTATTAAAATATGTGTTTATGATTCCCACAGAATGCTTACCTATTATATCCGTTTTCCCAAAATACTATTAATAAAACAAATAATAAACTAAGCTTTAGATGTTTTTTCATACTTCCGTTTAATTACACATATAACGCGGTGCAAAGGACATCCGCTACAGGGGAATATATTTTTTTTTATTCCCCTTTTGGTTCGCTAAAAAGGCTAAAAAATGCTATTTTTGTTTGGAAAATTTTAAAAAGAGAAAATGAGCACTGTATTATCGGAACAGGAAATACAAAGACGTCAAGCCCTAACGGCCTTAATGGACTTAGGTATCGACCCTTACCCTGCTGAAGAATATCATATTAATGCGACATCCGCAGATATATTAGAAAACTACGAAAACAATCAAGAGAACTATAAGCAAATTCAATTAGCGGGACGTATTATGTCACGCCGTGTGATGGGAAATGCTTCTTTTATTGAACTTCAAGATGCATCAGGCCGTGTGCAAGCTTACTTTAAGCGTGATGACGTATGCCCTGGTGAGGATAAGACGTTATATAACACAGTATTTAAGAAGTTACTAGATATCGGTGATATTATTGGTGTTTCGGGTTATGTGTTTACCACACAAACAGGATCTATTTGTATCCATGTTGAAAAGTTTACAATTCTAGCGAAGTCATTACGCCCTCTACCTGTAGTAAAATCAGCAGATGGAAAGACGTTCGACGCTGTTACAGACCCTGAGTTTCGTTACAGACAACGCTATGTTGATTTAGTCGTTAACCCGGATGTAAAAGAAACTTTTGTCAAAGTTTCAAAAGTGAAGACATCAATCCGTGACTTCCTAAATGAGCAAGGTGCTTTAGAAGTTGACACGCCGGTATTACAGTCTATTCCTGGAGGAGCTGCAGCTCGCCCATTTATGACGCATCACAATGCCTTAGATATTCCTTTATATTTACGTATTGCAAATGAATTATACTTAAAACGCCTTATTGTTGGTGGTTTTGACTGGGTATATGAATTTTCTCGCAACTTCCGTAACGAAGGTATGGACCGTACACACAATCCAGAATTTACAGTACTTGAATTCTATGTAGCCTACAAAGACTATATCTGGATGATGGAGACTACGGAAAAATTATTGGAAAGAGTTGCCCTAGAGACAAACGGTAAAACGTTGTTGAAAGTTGGCGACAATGAGATTAACTTCCAAGCACCCTACAAACGCATCTCCATTTATGACTCCATCAAAGAATACACAGGATTTGATGTTACAGGAATGGATGAAAATGGTTTACGTGAGGTATGTAAGCAATTAGGTATCCCTACCAATGAATCCATGGGTAAAGGAAAATTAATTGATGAGATCTTTGGAGAGAAATGTGAAGGAAATTATATCCAACCGACATTTATCACAGACTATCCAAAAGAAATGTCCCCACTGACGAAAAAACATAGAAATAAAGCGGGCTTAGTGGAGCGTTTTGAGTTAATGATTAATGGTAAAGAAGTTGCCAATGCCTATTCAGAATTAAATGATCCAATCGATCAATTAGAGCGTTTTGAAGAGCAATTATCATTGATGGAACGTGGTGATGATGAAGCGATGTTTATCGACTATGATTTCGTGCGCTCCCTAGAATATGGTATGCCGCCTACAGCAGGTATTGGTATTGGTATTGATCGCTTAGCGATGTTGATGACAAACCAAGCGTCGATTCAAGATGTTCTTTTCTTCCCACAAATGAGACCGGAGAAAGTAGCGAAAGTGTCGACAACGGAAGATTATACAGCCTTAGGTATTCCTGCAGAATGGGTGCCTGTATTACAAAAAATGGGCTTGACCACTATCGCGCTCTTTAAAGAAGCAAATCCAAATAAAGTATTTAATGACTTAGGTGGCATGCGTAAGAAAATGAAATTAGACTTAACGATGCCTTCAAAAGATGAGGTATTAGCCTGGTTTAACTAATCCACGCCTCCTTTTAATACGAGAATAACGCTATAGACAAAAACGCTACCCTGATAAAGAGTAGCGTTTTTGTTATTTCTAAGCGTTGTTGTTTAGTTTACATGTAGTTTACATGGCACGATACTTCGTGCTGTATCGATGGTTTTCTATTTGTAGTGTACAAGTGAAACGATCTGATCTGAAAATCTTGTAAGACGGCCTTCACTTTGTAAGAAATCTAAGCTGATGACAAATGAGTATCCTGCTACCACACCGCCCAATTTTTCCACCAACTTGGAAGCAGCCACGACAGTCCCTCCTGTAGCAAGTAAGTCATCGTGAATAAGTACCTTCGTTCCTGCAGCAAAAGCATCTTCATGTACCTCAATAGTTGCCTGCCCATACTCGAGTGCATAGGATTCTGAAATAGTCTTAAAAGGCAACTTTCCTTGTTTTCGAATCGGTATAAAGGGTAAGCCCATTCTATTTGCTAACATTAAACCAAATAAGAATCCACGACTTTCTACACCAGCAATGGCATCTATATCCATCCCCTTTAAACGGGTGGCAAATTCTTCTACAACAGCCGTACAAAGGGCTGCATCTTTTAATATAGGCGTGATATCCTTAAATACAATTCCAGGCTTTGGGAAATCTTGAATATCCCGGATTACCTCTTTCAGTGTTTGTTCTAACATAGCTTTTCTTATAGCACTAAATATCCTGCAATTTTACTTAAAAATTCCTCATTTATAATATAAATAGCTAAGATATCTTGCACCTCTTTAAAAGGGCCGTGTTGCATGCGGTAGTTCACAATAGCAAGAGACTGTCTCCTAGTGATATAGGGGTGCATCGCGAGTTGATCGGCGGTGGCACTATTAATCGCTAAGGGCTTGATAAGGGATAAGTCTATTGTTACAAAAGGCTGTATAGACGTATATAGGACTGTATTCATACGATACACCTCCAGGAGCTGTTCCACTTGAATAAAGCCCCCCAATTGGGCGCCATATTGTAGAATCTGACTAGCCATGTTTTGTGAAATCCCTGGAAATCGCGCTAAGGAGTCTATGCTGATGCTATTGATGGAAAAGGTGAACGTGGTCTTCGCCTGATAGGCGGTATAAGTGGGTTTCTCGAAACTGTCTGAAGCGGCGTTTGCAGGTCTTTGATCCGGCTGCTCCGGAATGGTTAGATAAGGGTGGATAAGCTGGAATTCAGATTCCGTGATAACATATATCTTGGCAAAATCTGTGGGTTTCTGAAATCTTCCACCAGCCTTCAGGTAATTTGTAATCGCGGTAATCTTTCTATCCGATAAGGAAAACTGTTTCCAATCGTCGTAGCTGCCCTGATGGGGATCAAAGCTGTAGTAGCTATTTTTCGGAAGAGGTGAATCCGATTCTAGCGCGCCATTTTGTGCTGTCGGGGGCTCCTTCATAAAAGCATCCAAGCGTTGATGGGCGCTGCTATCGATGGAAAATACAATAGGTCTTGGAACCTGATATTGATCCTTATATATAAAATATAGCTCCGTCAGCAGCAGGCAAGCTATAATTACGAGCATTGTCCTGCGCTGAAGCGCTGTGCTTCCAAAATACTTTTTTAGAAATTCTAACATCTACTACTGCTTTATATAAAAGCAGTATATAGCTAACTACAAACTACTTTTGTCAACAATTTCAATTTTACTTTTATCTTGTAAGGTCTTCGTAATAGCGTCAAAAGGTCTAGATACAACCTGCTCACCAGCTTTCAGCCCCGAAAGAATAATAATATGCTGCTCATCCTGAATCCCTGTTTTCACCTTTGTGATCTTTACCTCATCGCCATTTGTGACAAAGACATACTCATGTATAGAAGAGGCTAATTTTACGGAATCTTTGAGGTCATCTTTATCAGCGCGTACGGTAACACTTTGAATAGGTACCACCAGTCCCCGTGCCTGCTGCGTTTTTATTTGCGCAGTAGCAGAAAGCCCCGGCCGAAATGGAGAGGACATCACAGACTTATCAGCAAGGATATCTTCATAAGAATTCGGGTGAATGCGCACTTTAACATTGAAGTTCGTCACCTGATCAGCGCTGCTAGCGCTTGTTGAAGAACCAATACTTTTCGAGGATGACGCTATTTCAGTAACGACACCTGTAAATTTGCGTGCTTGAAAAGCATCTACCTCAATGGTAGCCGGATTGCCTACCTGCACGCGATTGATATCATTTTCATTCACTTCGACATTCACCTCCATGCTGTTCATATTGGCGATACGCATAATCTCTGTTCCCGCCATCTGTGCGGTCCCCACGACGCGCTCCCCGAGCTCTATGGATAAAAGCGAAATAACGCCGTCTATGGGCGCGTAAATGGTCGTACGTGCTAAGTTGTCTCCCGCTTCCTGAACCGAAGCTTGTGATTGGGCGATGGTAAATTTTGCCGCATTGACATTTTGTCTTTGTGCAGCGATGGCAGCCGACGTGGATTCATATTCCGCAGTAGACTTTTCCATTTCTGCCGCAGAGATAACTCTTTTTTCAAAAAGCTGCTTATTTCGTGTATAGGTAGCCTGAATACTTTTAAAACTTGCTTCCTGCTGTATCAATTGCTGCTGCACAGCGGCCAAATTAGCGCGTTGAGCTTGTAAAGATGCAATAGCACGGTCGTAACCTGACTTTAGGATATCCGGCTTGATACGGCATAAAATCTGTCCCTTTTTAATATAGTCCCCCTCTTTAACAGTAAGCTCTACAACTTCGCCAGACACCTCAGAGCTTAATTTCACTTCGACTTCAGGGTGTATTTTCCCGGAAGCAGAAACAAGCTCCACGACGTCCTTCTGTACAACCTTATCAATAGCTACTTTGACAACCTCACCTTTTCCAAACCAGCCCAATTTCGACCCTACGACGACTAGCACCAGTAAGATTAAGGAGGTAAATAAAAGTATCTTAGGTAATTTTCTTTTCTGTTTTGCCATGATTCTATTTGTTAAAACTAATTGGGTTCCCCATATAATAATCAATAATTTTATCCTTAAAGAACACGAGATACTGTAACTGAATAAGTTCAAATTGTGCTTTATTCATCTGTGTCTGTGCTGTAAAGCGTTCCATCGCATTGGCGACACCAATATCGTAGCGCTGCTCCAAGACCTCAAAAGCAATTTTCGCAGTTTCAAAAGCCGTCTTTGCAGCATCAAACCGATCCTGAGCTCCCTTTTTATCTAACAAGGCTTGGTTTACAGTCTTATTTAGGTTGCGTTCAGCAAGATTTAAACTATTTTCAGCAATTTGTAAATTTAGTTTGGCTTTATTAACAGCAATGCGCACGTTATTATTATTAAAAATAGGAATTCTCAGAGTCAATCCTGCAGAAAAAGATTTGTTATTTTTCAGCTGGTCGCCAAATGGAGAGGGCGTACGTTGAATTGGATCTACGCCTATGGAGGAATAGTTCGTGCCGTAGGAAGTCTGTAAGGCTAACTGTGGGTAGGCTGCTCCGCGCGCAATTTTTATCTGCTGCGCAGCATAGTCACGGTTTAGGGCCGCTTGCTTAAGCTCCGGCTGAAAGTTTCGCGCTCGCACTAAGATCGCCGCGATATCTGTCATACCTATTTCTGGCTGATAGTCCCCAATTTCCGGCGCTATAAGAATGAGGGGTTGCTGTGCATCCATTTCCATCAGCTGCTTCAAACTCAGTAAGGAGAGCTCATAGGCATTGATATTGGCATATAAATTCAGCTTATCTGTAGCCACTTGATTCCTGACCTGTGCGATATCTGAAAGCGTCTTAGTGCCGAGTTCAAATTGGATTGTTTCCACTCGTAATTGCTCTTCAGACAGTGCCACCTGCTGCTTGGAGGCCTTGGTGAGTTCTTGATTTGTAATAGCCTCTAAATAATTAGTCAGCACAGCCAATATTAAATCATTCTTTACGCGTTCCAGTGCTGAAGCATCCCCCAGCAGCTTGATTTTATTAGCGCGTATTTCATTAATTTTCTGAAAACCTGCAAATAGCGTTACTTCGGAAGAAATGTTTATTCCCGCAGAATTAGTCCATTTATTCCCTGTTACCAGTTGTCCCGCCACCTGATCAAAAGCCAGACCTTGATTAACTCTGTCGGAGACACCAATATTTAAATTGGGATATAAATTAGATTTAGCTTGGTATAAATCCTGTTCAGACAAGGCGTATTTATACTGTGATTCTTTAATCTGTAAATTCTTAGCTAAGGTAATCTTAATAGCTTCTTCAACAGATATTTGCGCATTCACAGCTAAAGGAATAGCTAATATAGCAACTGATAAATACTTAATTAATCGTATGCGCATAGTAACAAATTAATAATGATTTTAATACATTTGACAACAAAATTGATATATGTATTTAGCTAAAGCGCCTTTTTTTCTAAAATGGATTTACCCCAAGTGTATTTGGAATATGGATAGATCCGAAAAGTCAGTTTACCTAACTTTCGATGACGGCCCCATTCCAGAGATTACACCTTTTGTATTAGAATTATTAGCTACGTATCAGATAAAAGCTACCTTCTTTTGTGTAGGTGAAAATATCAAAAAAAATCCACATTTATTTAAACAAATTGTAAATGCTGGCCATCGCATAGGAAATCATACTTTCAACCATCTAAAGGGCTGGAAAACAAAAGATGAGTCGTATTTGGAAAATGTAGCAGCTTGTCAGGAATTGACGCAGACGAATTTATTTAGACCCCCATATGGACGTGCTACACACAGCCAAATAAAAGCGCTATATCCGGATTTCAAAATTATTATGTGGGATGTATTATCGGGGGATTTTGACTTAAATTTAAGTCCTGAGAAATGCCTTCAAAATGTAATACAGCACACGGAGAATGGCTCTATCATTGTTTTTCATGAAAATATTAAGTCGATACCTCGGGTTACCTATGCCCTGCCCAAGGCCATTGAATCGTTATTAGCGCAGGGCTATAAGTTCAAAATATTTTAACCTATACCCCTGCGCTAAGAAGCTTTTTAGTTGTCGGATTAATCGTTGGAATTTCTATTTATTGCAACATTTCTGATGATATATTTTTTTGCTGCTCCGACAGAAAAATACCCTAAGGCGCCATTACTAAGATTCGTTCTCGGATTTGCGGGAGCTAAACTTCCCGGATTCAGACTGCGCAAATCGGCCCAGTAGTTGTAAACTTGCTCATCCACACTCGTCCGAATAATGGTAATATCATCGCCCTCCACAATATCATCATCTGCATCGGTGATATCATGCTGTATGTTGCGTCCATCATTGAATTTATCGTTATAGATGGCGGCAAACTTTAAAGGTTGACTATTTCTTGCCAAGCTGTACTTGTAAAAGTTTAATTCATTCGCAGGATCTTTAAAACTAAAGGTTACAAAGATTCTATCTTCATCGAAGATTGTTTTCGACTTTAGGTTTAAAGAATCAATCTCCACATAAGGCTGCATGGTGCTTACAGCATCAAATTGCTTATCCGCAATACGTACTGTCAAAGCATATTTCCCGCCGACTTCTGGATGAAAACCTCGGTTCTTGTAAATACCCTTGCCCTGATAGTTGAAGATATACTCCCTGTTGTCCGCTAAGGACACGATGGAAACTGATGCATTTTCAACAGCGGAATTTCCTAATTCCTGTGAAATAGGAATGGAATTGAAAACACTTATTTCATGCTCTAAGGAGATATCATTGATATCTGCGACAATGACAACCTGGGGAGCAGCATCCACCAAATCTAACTCAATAATATCTTCACATGAAGACAATGAAAAGGCCGTAAATAAACTAATTATATATAGATATGATCTCATTTTATTAAAATTTAAAATTCCATGTTACAGAAGGCACTAAACTAAATAAAGCTACTTTATAGGTTTCCGTGATATTCGGATTTGTCTCACTATCCCTGAAATCTATCAGGTAAGCATTCTTTCTCGCATAAGCATTGTAGAGTCCGAAAGACCAGCTTGAATAGTATCTCTTATCCTTATTCGCAACGGGCTCATAGGTCATCGATAAATCTAGACGGTGGTAGTTCGGCATACGTGAACCATTACGTTCAGTATAGTAGTAGACCGTTCTATTGTCCACGGCGTATTTTCCTGCCGGTAGTGTCACAGCATCCCCAGTACTGTATACGAAGGTTGCTCCTGCCGTCCATGTTTTGCTCAACTGATACATGGCCACGACCGAGAGATTATGTGTTTTATCTTGTCGCGCATTGAACCATGCGCCATTATTAATAGCCTCAAACTTGCGTTCTGATTTCGATAAGGTATAGGACAGCCATCCTGTCAATTTTCCTGCACGCTTCTTTAAGAAAAATTCTAGTCCATAAGCACGTCCATCACCAAATACCAACTCCCCGTCCAATAACTCATTAGCTTGCAAGTCTGCACCATTTTTAAAATCTATCTGGTTGGAAAGATTTTTGTAGTAGGACTCAACGGAAAATTCATAGCGGTCATTATTAAAATTCTGGTAGTACCCTAGGGCCACTTGATCGGCAATTTGCGGTTTTATCGTTCTGGAGCTCAACACAAATTGATCCGTCGGCAAGGATGAAGTGCTATTTGTCAGCTGATGTAAGTTTTGAATATTTCTGTTGTAAGACAATTTCAACGACTTATTATCACGCAGGATGTAGTTGGCAGAAAACCGCGGCTCGAGGTTAAAATAATTCTGCACGATTTCCCCCTTTTTATAGTCCGTCGCCTGCACCGGATTTCCAGCAGCGTCAAAATCATAATAGCTACCCGGACCTAACATCATAAAATTAGTCATTCTAAGACCGTAGATAAGCTTTAAGCGATCCGTTGCTGACCATTCATGCGAGATATAGGCCGCTAAATCTAAGCCACGTCTCTTTTGAATAAGAATAGAGTTTACGGCAGAAGTATCCGTAGCGTCGATGCTTGCAGGCTTGATCGTTTGATCCAATGCATGCACACCAAACTTTAGTGTACTTCGGTTAGAAGGATAGTATTGGAAATCCTGCTTTAAATTAATATTTTGAATTCTTGAGGAAATATCAAAATCTGAATTATCATTATTGATTCCCACATGATAATTAAAATCTGAAAATATTAACGAGGTATTGGAAAATAATTTATTCGTAAAAATATGGTTCCAACGTAAAGTTCCCGTCGCATTGCCCCAGTCAAACCTAAATAGGTCACCATAGCCGAGTACATCCTGCCCAAAATAGCCCGATAAGAACAACTTATTCCTGTCATCAAACTTATAATTAGCCTTTATATTTAAATCGTAGAAATAAAGTTTTGAACTCTTCACAGTCTCATCTTTCGAGGCCAGTAAAAACATATCCGCATAGGTACGTCTTCCTGAAATCATAAAAGATCCACGGTCTTTAACAATGGGGCCATCAAACTTAATACGTGATGCAATTAGGCCTATACCACCTTCTACAGCATACTTCTTGGCATTCCCATCCAACATGGCAATATCTAATACCGAAGATGCACGACCCCCATATTGCGCTGGAATTCCCCCTTTATAGAGATTGACATCTTTAATAGCATCCGAATTAAATGTGGAGAAAAATCCGAATAGATGGGAAGCATTGTAGACGATAGCTTCATCTAAGAGAATTAGATTCTGGTCGCCAGAACCACCACGCACGTAAAAATTAGCTGATCCCTCTCCCCCCGAAGCAACGCCTGGGAGCAGCTGAATTGTTTTCAAAATATCCTTTTCACCAAATACCACAGGTAGCTTCCGAATTTCAGAGACATTCAAGTTTACAACTCCCATCTGCGGGTTATCCACGTTCTTACTCTTAGAAAGGGAGCTGATGGTAACCTCTTCCAGCTGCTGCGAAGCAGTAGACATCGTAATGTTGTAGGTGATATTCTTATCTACAGTAAGCGTTTGCTCAAATGCGCTGTATCCTACCAGCTGGCTGCGTAGTACATGTGTACCCTTGGGAACGCTAATACTATAAAATCCATAAGCATTCGTACTTGTGGCAAGCGAACTATTTAAAATACGTACAGTCGCATTTAATAAGGTCTCCCCAGATTTACTATCATTAATATAGCCAGAGATGGTATAGTTTTGCTGTGCCAGCAAAGTAACGGGAATTAGAATAAGTAGCAGTAAGGTAATAAGAAAGTTTTTCGTTCTATGCATAATCGGATATATCAGTATTTTTTTAAACTAAAATATGTTACTTCTAAACAAAAATACAAAAAAAAAGCCTTGCAGAGGGCAAGGCTTTAGATAAGTTTATAATTTGTTAATATCGGTTTTCTTGCCACAAAGATACAAATAGTTTATTAATATTTGCCATTTTATTTTTAATTATTTTTGCAAAACTCTGTTTGAAAAGAATTTAGCAAAAAAATCCAATTGGTAGGTAATTGACTTTTGCCAATACTCCCAATTATGTCCTCCGGGCATTTGCACAAAAGTATGCTTAATATTTCTATTTAAAAACTTCTCATGTAGCGCGATATTTACATTATAAAAGAAATCCTCATTTCCACAGTCAATAATTATTTCTAGCGACTTTGGAACCAATAAATGCACTAAATTTTGTACCACTAACTTATCCCACAGTTGTTCGTTTTCAGCATAGGAACCTATGCGTTTTTCTATCTCCCAATTTTTCGGAAATGGTCGGAAGTCTACCCCTCCTGAAGTCGATCCTGCGGCCCCATAGATATCTTGATGCTTAAAGGCCAAAGATAATGCGCCATGCCCTCCCATGCTCAATCCTGTAATCGCACGACCAGCTTTTGTGGCAACCGTTGAAAAGTTGTTGTCGATATATGATACAAGCTCCTTAGCGACAAATGTCTCATAAGCATAACTCGGATCTAAGGGACTATCCCAATACCAGCTCCCATAGCCACCATCGGGGCAGACAACCATATACCCGTAATAGTCAACCAACTTTTTAAGCGCCGGCGCCTTATTTACCCAATCTTTGTAAGATCCAGAATACCCATGCAGTAGGTATAATACGGGATAGGTTTCCTTTTTGTTATACAAATCGGGACGGATTACCACCGTCTTTACTTCCTTATTCATGGAAGCACTGTGCACACTTATGGTATCAACTTTTGCCGCATAAGTCGTTGATACGATAGCTGATAATAAGATTAATAAGAAGTATTTATTCATTTAGTTTAGTATTTTTTATAGTAATATAATGGCGCTGAAAGCCCCAAGGCACGCTCGGAAACTGTTAATAAAGCGGTTCCTGATAAATCAAAACAAATAGCCTCCCCTTGAGGCTCAATTGTATAATCCAACCTGCGTGGAACCCGGCGTAAACATTGTGCTACGGTCTCATTTTCGCCACGTTCCCAGAAGTAAACATTAACTAAATTTTTAATAGCAATAAATCGCCCATCGGAAGATATATCTGCAGCAGTCATAAAATTGTTATCCAGCTTGCCAACTTCCTTTAAAAGGAGACTGTCTACGGGCGCAGAGGAAAACAAAGATGCCTGATAGATCTGAGACTTAAAATCACGTTTACTAATTAAATATAAGGAGCCGTCAAGGGGATCTACAAAAAATGCTTCTGCATCCCTGGGCTTATCGGGATAGCGCAGGTGAACTTTTCGAATTACAGAATCCGGAATTATATAAGAAGAGGTACCTTCCTCAAAAGTGGGCTCAGGAAATAGATAGAGATGTATATCCTTCCGCTTTCCACGATTATCACCAATATCACCCAAAACAAGGTAATTAGTTCCCCTGTAGCTGTATCGAGCGATATCCTCGCAATCACGCACTTCACAATTTTCCAATTGATATGTAGCGACTTGCTCAGCCTTTCCGTTTATAAGGTAGATACGGGCCGCATCGCCTGAATCATTGTGCACGAAATAAAATCCTGGTTTTTTTGTAGATGCTATGATGCCCGATACCTCTTGAAGTTGTCCCGCATTCAGCATTCCCAAAGTTTCAGCAGCATGGAAAGGAGCCTGCTGCGCATGCAGCTGACTAGCAGCGAAATAGAGGGCAAAAAAAACAACAACTTTAAAGGGCAGCATAAGTAAAAAAATATTTTATTTAATAGACAATAAACTTTTTGGTCTGATACTTGTCTATACCAACGTAATTTAAGCTAAAAATAATGAAAAAAAACATTCAAATGATCCTAAAGTCGCTATTCTTAGCTCTTTTTGTTCTTTTACAATCTGGAGTAATGGCGCAGTCTAACACTTTTAAGTTAGAAGTTAAAGAGGAAAAAGGTGACTGCACAGGTGTAGGGCCGATGAAATGCTACTTTGTAAAATATCACAATAGCAAAGATTGGGAGTATTTCTACACGCAGATTCAAGGTTTTGATTACCAAGAAGGCTATCGCTATACCTTACGGGTTAAGAGAACGAAATTAACAAATGTTCCCGCGGATGCCTCCACATATAAATATGAACTTGTGAAGATATTAAAGAAAAAAGCCGTGAAGGTACCCAATAAAGAGGCTTTATTAGGCGATAAAAAATGGTTTATCACAGAGTTAAATGGTAAAACTGTAGAAACGAAAAATGCCTATATTAAGTTTTTCCCAGGGAGAAGCTCCTACTCCGCTTCCATGGGTTGTAACACCTTGAATGGCGCTTATACGCAAGATGGTAAGGCTATCCATCTAAAAGCGGGCATGTCAACACAAATGATGTGTGACCCTGAGACTATGAAGTTAGAGCGCGCTTTTAGTGGAATCTTAAATCGTAAATATACCTTGGAAAGCACTGATAATGGCTTTACTTTTAAGGAAAATGGTCAAGTAATCTTAAAAATTAAAGCGCAGACAACGAGTGAAGAGCTGGCTTTCTTAGGAAAACATAAATGGAAATTATTTTCCCTACACGGTGTAGGAATGGATTATGGTAATGTTACGCTAGAATTTAATGCGAATGAAAAGCGTGTTTTTGGAAATTCTGGCTGTAATAACTTTAACGGTCCCATTACGATTGAGGGCAACAAACTTATCTTCGGCGTCCTAGCGAGAACGTTAATGGCTTGTCCAGAACCTGAAAAGAATGAAACAGAACAGAAGTTAATGTCGTTATTTAGCAGTAAAGATTTAACTTTTGATATTGCAGAACAAACATTCAACATCTACCAAGGTTCCCGTACGGTGGCGACCTATGGAATTGTGGGAAAATAGTTTATAACGAAACATCCGCTATAAAAAATGCCCCAAAGAGAAACTTTCTTTTTGGGGCATTTTATTTTTACACCTTTTACTTAGGACAGTTCATCGGAGTATACATAACGAATCTCGTCACGTAAATTGTACTTCGAAGCCATGACTTCCCCATATGCACCCGCAGAGCGAATTGCGATCAGATCACCTCGCTGCGTTACAGGCAGGGTAACTTCTTTACCAAAGCAGTCAGAACTTTCACATATAGGACCTACGACATCATAATTCAATGTTTCCGTAGCTTCCGACGGCGCATCCTGACTAAGGCGCTCAATTTTATGATACGCTTGATACAAAGCTGGGCGCATTAACTCAGTCATTCCGGCATCTAAGATGGCAAAATTCTTCTTCTGACCATTTTTCACATAAAGCACACGGCTTACAAGTGAAGCCGATTGAGCAACTAGCGCACGGCCCAACTCAAAGTGTACTTCCTGTTGCGGATTGCGATCTAAAAACTGATCGAAAATCTGAAAATAAGCCTTAAAATCGGGCATAGGATTTTCATCAGGATTGTGGTAATCGATACCTAGACCTCCCCCAACATTTAACACTTTAATAGGGATACCGCGCTCCTCAAACCAGTTTTTCCATTCATTAACCTTTACACATAGGCTCTTAAATACATTCATATCTGTAATTTGTGAGCCAATATGGAAGTGTAAACCAACTAATTCAATATGTTCACACGATTTAATAACTGAAGCTGAGCGTTCTAATTCGGATTTAGTGACCCCAAATTTATTCTCATCCAAGCCTGTGGTAATATAATGATGGGTATGAGCATCAACATTCGGATTAATACGCAAAGCTACATTAGCCTTCGTGCCCATCTCTGCAGCAAGCTCATTAATCACCTGTAGTTCTTCAATGGATTCCACATTGAAGGCAAATATCTGGTGGCCTAGTGCTAGGCGAATTTCTTTATCTGATTTCCCTACCCCTGCAAATGTAATTTTCTTTGGGTCAAAACCTGCATCGACGGCCTTTTGAACTTCATTTCCAGAGACACAGTCTGCACCAAATCCCGCATCTTTAATAGCCGTTAAGAGACGATCATTAAAGTTTGCCTTTAGCGCATAGTGTACATGGAAATTATTTTTTTGTGAAGCCTCACGTGCCGATTCTAACGTACGCTGTAAAAGCGCCATGTCGTAGTAGTAAAAAGGAGTCTCTTTCTCGGAGAACTGTGCAAGCTGTTGAGCGTTAAACATCAATTAATTTCTTTTCTTAAAATAAACGGTTATGTAATGAACGTAATGCTTCTGTCTTATGTTCAGATTGAAGCAAGATAGATACGTTATAATCGGATCCGCCATAGGAGATCATACGTACAGGAAGGTGTTTGACAGCGTCTAATACACGGGCAGCATAGCCATGAGTATTTAAGCCAAAGTCGCCAACGACACATACGATAGTTTGACCCTCATCGACAGATACAGTACCAAAGTCTTCGACTTCTCGGATAATATCAGCTAAGTATTTGGTGTCATCAATGGTTACAGATACAGCCACCTCAGAAGTTGTAATCATATCTATTGGCGTCTTATAGCGTTCAAATATTTCAAACACACGACGTAAAAATCCATAGGCTAAAAGCATTCTTGAAGAGTGAATATGTATCGCTGTGATGCCATCTTTTGCAGCAATAGCACGAATCACACCTGTAACCTTTCCATTTTCCGAAATCAGCGTTCCTTCCGCTTTCGGGTCCATGGTATTTAATAAGCGTACAGGCACATTATACTTCTGTGCAGGAAATACAGATTGTGGATGCAAGATCTTAGCGCCAAAATAAGCCAACTCCGCGGCTTCATTAAAACTTAAGTGCTTAATTGGGGTCGTCCCTTTTACCACACGAGGATCGTTATTATGCATCCCATCGATATCCGTCCAAATTTGAACTTCGGTCGCTTTGATCGCAGCACCAATTAAAGAGGCTGTATAATCAGAACCACCACGACGTAAGTTGTCAATTTCACCAAAAGCATTACGGCAGATAAATCCTTGGGTAATAAATAAGCTTGTCTCTGGATTTTTAGCTAGGATTGCTGATAGCTGCTTACTTGTAAATTCCACAACAGGCTCATTATCATCATCTATTTTCATAAAATCTAATGCCGGCAGCAACACCGACTCTACACCTATTTCTTTACAGTGAAAATGGAATAATGCCGTGGAGATTAACTCCCCCTGCGCTAAGATAATTTTATCCTCAATTGCTGTAAACAGCTCATTTGAAAACCCTTCAATCAAGTTGAAGTGAAAGTCGATTAGCTCCTTACCATTTTTATAGCCTGCATCGGTAGTGAAAAGTTCTTGAATTAATAGCTCGTACTTATCCTTATGCTGCTTTATAAGTGTCTTGGCTTCATCTTTCTTACCAGCAAGGTAAGCTTGACCAATTTCTACTAAAGCATTAGTTGTCCCAGCTACAGCCGAAAGCACAACGATTTGTCGTTCTGAAGGATTTACAATCTCTAATAATCCTTTGATGCGCGCTGCGCTACCCACAGATGTGCCACCAAATTTTAAAATTTTCATACTTTTAATTTACAGATAGAATTTTTCGTGAATATAATGTTATTTTTTTTACTATAAAAAAAAAGCGGCACAATGCATAAAGCTTTGTGCCGCATCAATGAATGCGGAAGTACTATTTCTTTAAATTAGCAATTATCAATTCTGCTAATTCCACACCGATACGCTCCTGAGCTTCATTCGTTGCCGCCCCAATATGCGGGGTTAATGAAATCTTGGGATGCGTTAATATCTCTTTTCTTGGAGTAGGCTCATTATCAAATACATCAAGACCTGCAAAGGAAACTTTCCCTGAATTTAAGGCTTCCACGAGGGCTAACTCATCTATAACACCTCCACGGGAAGCGTTTACAAGGCCTACACCATCTTTTAAAATTTTGAACTCTTCAACGCCAATTACGGGTTTATCCGTAAACGGTACATGGAGTGAAATAAAGTCTGAAGAAGTTAATATCTCCTGAATATCCACCTGACTTACAGGTACATCCACGTTTATTCCAGCTGATAAGTTTAAGGTCAATGTTTTAGGTCCTTCAAATAAATCAGAATAGATGACATCCATCCCTAATCCCAAGGCTATTTTCGCTGTCTCACGACCAATGCGTCCAAAACCAACAATTCCTATGGTCTTACCACGTAACTCAACCCCTTTGGCATACGCTTTTTTCAAACCGCCAAAATTAGTGTCTCCCGCTACTGGCATCTGACGATTAGCGTCAAATAAATAACGTACCCCATTTAATAGGTGAGCAAAAACCAATTCTGCTACAGATAAAGAAGAGGCTGCAGGTGTATTAATTACAGCAATACCTTTACTACGTGCGTAGTCAACATCGATATTATCCATACCTACACCACCACGACCGATGACCTTTAAGTTAGGGCAGCCGTCAATTAATGCCTGTCTTACCTTCGTTGCAGAGCGCACCGTAATAGCATCATAAGCTTGTAGTTTCTCAGCTAATTCATCCTGAGGAATGTGATTTGTATCTACTTCAAATCCAGCATTTTCTAACAGTTGTTTACCCACTGCATCAATACCGTCATTTGCTAAAATTCTCATGCTTTCAGATTATTTATTTTTCTCTTCAAATTCTTTCATAGTATCCACGAGGGCATTCACGCTGCTAATGCTTAAGGCATTATACATGGAAGCGCGAAAACCGCCAACTGAGCGATGACCTTTTAATCCAATTAGTCCACGTTCCTTCGCTAATTCTAAGAAGGAAGCTTCTAACTCTGGGTTTTCCATCACAAAGGTTACATTCATGCGTGAGCGATCTTCCTCAACCGCTGTACCCTTGAAGAATGGGTTACGATCAATCTCACCATATAAAGCACGAGCTTTAATAATGTTCTCTTGCTCAATAACATCAATGCCACCCTTAGCTTTTAACCATCTAAGATTTAACATGGATACGTAGATTGAAAATACAGGAGGCGTATTGTACATAGAGCCGGCTTTACTATGTGATTCATAGTCAAAGATGGTTGGTAAAGTACGTCCTGATTTCCCTAAGATATCATCTTTAACGATTACTAAAGTAACACCTGCAGGGCCCATATTCTTCTGTGCTCCCGCGTAAATTAAGGCATAATCAGCAACATTAATTGTTCGTGAAAATATATCCGAGGACATATCACAAACAAGTGGCGCTACCGTGGAAGGGATATCGAATACCTCTGTACCATAAATTGTATTATTAGAGGTATAGTGAAAATAGGCTGCGTCCGCAGGAACTTCAATATTCTTAGGAATATAAGTATAGTTTTTATCCGCTGAGGAACCAACAATGGCTACATCACCAATTTTCTTAGCCTCTTTCGCTGCCTTACTTGCCCATACACCCGTATCAAGATAAGCTGCCTGAGCTCCGTCAGCTAGTAAGTTCAATGGAACCATGGCAAACTGTGTGCTAGCACCTCCTTGTAAGAATAATATAGAATATCCTTGAGGTACATTCAGCAATTCCCGTACGAGACGTTCAGCTTCGGCAATTACAGCTTCAAAATCTTTCGATCGATGCGAAATTTCTAAAATAGATAATCCCGAATTGTTAAAATCTACGACCGCTTGTGAAGCTTCTTGAAAAACTTCCTTTGGCAGGATACATGGCCCTGCTCCAAAATTGTGTTTCATTGATATATTATTTTTACTGTTAGAAATTGGCTAACCTACACTGGTAAGTCAATCGTTTGTGTTACTGTTGCAAACTTACAATAAAATTTACATTTTAATAAAAAAGAGGCGACTTTTGTTAAAAATTATTTATTAGCCCCTTATTTTTAGTAAAAAAACAGCAATGCTACTAACTTTTATTAAAAAATTATCAAAAGCTAAATCGCTATAGAAAAAGCACCTTCCAGGCCATGTCAATTTCACGTATTTTCAAATATTCTTTGGCTTTTAGCTGTAGGTGGATTTCCTTGGTACTGTCATCCCCCAAGAAGGCGTTTAACAAATCCTGAATATCCGTATGATCACGGATGCTTTCCACTTCCTCATCCGTAGGCAGACGCTCGGATTCACAAAGTAGGGCTAGCTCATCCATCGTTAACACCTGGGAGCTCCTGAGAAAAGTCGGAAGTTCATTGATATGCATAAAAAAAAGCTGAATTTGTTGCTACACAAATTTCAGCTTTAAGATTTATATATCCAATAATTGTGGATAATTAAGTATTTATGAGGTTATTTACCTATTTTCTCAATAATATGATCTGCAAACTCGGAAGTCTTTACCAAAGTAGCCTCCTCCATTAAGTTATAGAAATCTATGGTGACTGTTTTTTGGAGAATAGTTTCCGACAGCGCACTTGTAATAAGGTCGGCAGCTTCTGTCCATCCGATATAATTTAGAAGCATCACTCCAGAGAGTATAACTGAAGATGGATTCATGGTATTCGTATTCGCAAATCTCGGTGCTGTACCGTGGGTAGCCTCAAATACAGCGTGCCCCGTCTTATAGTTAATATTCGCCCCAGGAGCAATACCTATCCCTCCAACAATTGCCGCTAGGGCATCGGAAATATAGTCTCCATTTAGGTTTAGCGTAGCAATTACAGAATAATCCCGCGGGTTTAATAATATCTGTTGCAAGAAATTGTCGGCAATCACGTCTTTAATAAGAATTTTTCCGGCATTTAAAGCTTCCTTCTGCTCCGCATTAGCGGCCTCTTCACCCTTTGCAGCTTTTGTTTGATCCCACTGCCCCCAGGTATAAGTCGTATCCGCAAACTCCTGCTCTGCGACTTCAAAAGCCCACATTTTAAAGGCTCCTTCAGTGAACTTCATAATATTCCCCTTGTGCACGACGGTTACAGATGGCAGCTTATGCGCTATCGCATGTTCAATCGCCGCACGCACAAGACGCTTTGTTCCCTCCTCAGAAACGACTTTTATGCCGACAGCAGTAGTCGCTGTGAAGTTATAGTCAACTTGAAGATCGTCTTTTAAAAACTGCTTTAACCGATCCGCCTCCGGCGTTTCAGCAGCAAATTCAATACCCGCATAGATATCTTCCGTATTTTCCCGAAAAATCACCATATCTACAGCTTCAGGATGCTTTACCGGGGAAGGAACACCTTCAAACCAGCGTGTAGGACGCTGACATACATAAAGATCCAAAGACTTTCTAAGCGCTACATTCAAGGAGCGAATTCCACCGCCTGTGGGCGTTGTTAAGGGCCCTTTTATAGCGACCAAATATGAATCTATCGTCGCCAAGGTCTGCGCTGGCAACCACTCACCTGTTTCCTTAAAAGCCTTCTCACCCGCCAACACCTCCAGCCATTGAATAGCACGTTGACCGGCATAAGCTTTAGCTACAGCAGCATCAAACACCCGTACGGCAGCATGCCAAATATCAGGGCCTATGCCATCCCCAATAATAAATGGAATGGTCGGTTGCGCTGGCACTTGAAGTTTTCCCGTCGTATCTGTCGTTATTTTATTTTCCATAAACTAAATTACATTTTATCTTTTTTAAATATGGACCCTATCTCCTTGGAAATCTTTCGGAAAATAGGTGCCGCCTGAACATCTTCATAATCATCAATATGTTCATTGGCCACATTGTTTGGAAAAATTAAAATTAAATTCTGTTTACTGTAATAGCGCTCCAATTTATTGGCCAATCCATCTAAGGAATCACGGTAGGAAACCGAGCCCTGACGTGCAGAAACAAAGGTTAATATCGCATTTTCATTGGTGTATGTTGAAAGACCTAAAATATTATCCCAATCTTCATAGTGGTCATAATGAACAGGTATGGCATTTTCAATATCGCGCAAATACTCCTTAATATCATGGTCTGTACGTTCATTACAGATAAAACTTAGTGGCAATGATAGTTCAGCCGCCAACTTTAAGATCTTATCCAGCCAGCAGATAAACCCGACTTCATGCTGCGCATAGGGTGGCACAAATACGGAAATTTTCGTCTGTGAGGTGAACGGCTTATTAAAGCGACACATAAATAGATTCGCTGTCGTGCGGTTTAAGATACTTTCAGTCTTTTCCCCGACGAATTTCTCTACGAAGTTACTTGCCGAAGGCCAGCCAAGGATCAGGAAGTTTGCCTGTATATCGCGTGCAGCACGGGATATACCCGAAGCAATATTCATATCGACGATGGTATCTATTTCAACCTCCGTCTCCGAACCTGAGGCGTACTGCTTCATAGAATTTAAATTCTCCTTCGCTTTGGAAAGGTTGGATTCCGCCATCTCATTGTTACGCACAACGGAAACAACATGTATAGGGTATTTCGATTTCTTAGACTTTATAAGCGCGGCAAAATCAATAATTTTTTCCATGCGCTGCATATTTGCAATAGGAATCATAATCTGCTCCTGCTGCTCCTCCACCATAGGCACATGATTTAAATCTTGGTTTCCATCTAATACCACTTTTTTAGAAGCACTTTCTGTCGCTAACGTGGAGATAATGCAGGTGACTAAGATGAGTAGAATGGTGCCATTTAAAACATTTTCATCAACAATTCCTGATTTATAGCCGACCATAATAACGGCTAATGTCGCTGCAGCATGAGCTGAGCTCAATCCAAAAATAACATTTCGCTGGCCAACAGAATAGTTGAACGCAATCTGCGTCGCATAGGCTGCAAGCCATTTTCCAGCAATGGCTACGACCGTTAAAGTAGCCGCAATAATTACCGCCTCAGGCCCATTTAAAAGCACGGAAATATCGACAATCATACCCACGGAAATTAGAAAGAATGGAATGAAAATAGCATTTCCAATAAACTCTATTCTATTCATTAATGCGGAGGAATGAGGAATCAACTTATTTAAGGCTAAGCCGGCAACGAAAGCGCCTATAATTGGTTCTAAACCCGCGATTTCAGCCAAGAAAGCCGCAAAGAACACCACACATAAGATAAAGATATAGTGCGAGGTCTTTTCCGCTTCGATTTTTTCAAAAAACCAACGCCCTATGCGTGGGATAATGCCGAACATAATAAATAGGAAAATAGCAAATGAAACCCCTAAGGTGACCCAGAATTCCTGATTTATGGCGCCCTGAGAGGCCCCTGTAATGACGGCAAGAATGATAAGTACCGCCGTATCTGTTAGAATTGTTCCACCAATACTGATGGCAACAGCCTCATTCTTAGAAATACCGTAGCTATTGACAATTGGATAAGACACCAAAGTATGCGTGGCAAACATGCTGGAAATAAGGATACTTGTCAATAAACTATAATCCAAAAGGTAGTAACATACCGGAAAGCCGATGGCTATAGGAATAATAAAAGTAAAGAATCCAAAGAGCAAACTTTTATGTTTTGTCTTTTTGAACTCATTCATATCAAGCTCTAAGCCAGCGATAAACATAATGTAAAGTAAACCTATTGTTGAGAAAAGGTCTATCGCGGAATTCTTCTCTAACCAATTTAAACCATGAGGACCAATTACCACACCTGAAATAATTAAACCAATAATTCCTGGAATCTTTATTTTCCTTAATAATATAGGCGACAATAATATAATAAAGAGTACCAGGGCAAAAATAAGTACTGGATTTGTTAGAGGCGCTTCAAAGGCGTGATTAAGATGATCTAAAAAGTTTCTGTTCATATGTTGGAAAAAGGTGCATATACAGACTATATCGTCTTATAGTCATTCTCAAATATACTAAAAAAAGCAGATTGATGAATCTGCTCTTTATAAATATCTTAAAGGGGAAGTTTGAAATGAAGGCTATTATTTAAAAGAAATTGCCTTAATAGGGCTAATTTTCGTAATAAGCATCGATGGAAATAATAACGCTACAAGGCTAATTATTACCACACCAATATTAATATACAGCAGATCGGTAGCCTGTAAATCTATCGGCACATAAGACATATAGTACGATGCTTCATCCAACTGAAAGAAGTGGGTATACTGCTGAAATAGACAGAGTCCTAAGCCCAGGGAGTTTCCAATAAGCAAACCAAGTCCTATAAGGTATAGTGCATTGAATAGAAAGACCTTTCGCACAGCCTGATTAGAAAGACCTAAGGCCTTTAGAATACCTATCATATTGGTACGTTCCAAAATCGTGATCAGCAAGGCGGAGATCATATTTATAATCGCTACAATAGCCATGAGTACGAAAATAATCTTGGCATTCATATCGAGCAGGTCCAGCCATTGGAAGATATCAGGAAATAAATCTTTGATATTGGAGATCACCATCCCCAGGGGTAGTGTATCGGCCAATTCTGCCGTCAGGGGCGCTAGCTTGCTGAAGTCTTTCAGCCGCAATTCATAGGCGCCTACATCCTGTTGGCCCATTCCATTTAGACGGCGTATAAGATCTAAGCTTCCAATCACATATAGCTTATCCATCTCCTCGGAACCGGTACTGTAGATTCCTTGAATTTTAAATTTTCGTTTACGGATGGGCTCCTGCACAAAATACATTATAAAGTCATCACCTACTGATAAGGATAGTCTATTGGCAATAATTTTTGATATTAAAATTTGGCCATTTACCTGATCAGGATCCGCATAGTTTAGGGTGTCACCCGCAATAAGGGCTGATTGGAAGTAGCTTTGGTTATAGCTGCTATCGATACCTTTTAGCAAGACCCCTTCCACCTCTTGGTTTACAGTGATAATACCGGCCTTGGTAGCCATTGGCGCTACGGAAGCTACCGCAGGATGGGACTGATAGCCTTTCAGCTTGCTGGCGCTCAAACTTATAGGATCGCTTTCATAGGAATCATTCAAGAGCTGCTTGCTCAGGACGATATCGCCGAAAAAACCGCGCTGTGTGGCGACAATTTCACCTTTAAATCCACGTAAGATAGCCACCGAAAGGATCATTGCTGCCACGGCCAAGACAATGGCGCCAATGGTGACACGCACGATCAATTTCGAAAATGTTCGTTGTCCAGAAAGAGTGATCCTTTTGGCTAAAAAATAGGAAAAATTCAAGCTTTAAATTTTATTTGTAACTTTACAAAGTTATAAAAAATTGTCAATAGCACTCCTTGGAAAATATAGTTTTCCATTTAACTTTATCAATATATGCGTATAATCTTTATGGGCACACCAGATTTTGCAGTTGCAACACTGGAGGCCTTATTGCATGCTGGGGAAAATGTCGTTGCCGTAGTCACAGTACCTGACAAACCCGCAGGTAGAGGTCAAAAATTACATCAGTCCGCAGTGAAGGTGTTTGCAGAAAAACATGAAATCCCTGTCCTTCAGCCGGTAAAACTTCGAGATGAGGCTTTCCTCGCGGAATTAGCAGCCTTCCAAGCTGACCTACAAGTGGTGGTAGCCTTCAGAATGCTTCCTGAAGTAGTTTGGAATATGCCCGCAAATGGCACCATCAATGTGCACGCGTCCCTACTTCCTCAATACCGTGGAGCCGCTCCTATCAATCATGCCATTATTAATGGGGAGAAGGAATCAGGGGTTACTACCTTCCTCTTGCAGCAAGAGATAGACACTGGAAATATCCTGAAAGCGACGAAAGTAGCCATTGCAGACACCGATAATGCGGGTATCTTGCACGACCAGCTAATGCATGCAGGTGCAGCTTTGCTGATCGACACCTTAGCCGACCTGAAAGCTGGAAAGTTAACGCCTGTTGCGCAAGATGCCTTACTAGCGGATATAACACTTAAGCATGCGCCCAAAATTTTTAAAGAACACTGCCAAATAGACTGGAATAAGGATAATCAGGAAATTTACAATTTAATTCGTGGCCTAAGCCCCTATCCAGCGGCTTTCACAAGCCTTGAAGGAAAAGTATTAAAAATTTATGAAGCGACGCAAGAGACCTTAGAAGAAGGTTCCTACCAGGCGGGCACTTTCCTGACAGATGAAAAGACTTATTTAAAGTTTCACAGTAAGAATGGCCTTATTTCCATTCGTAGCCTACAGCTTGAAGGAAAGAAGAAAATGGAAATTGTTGAGTTTTTAAGAGGGTACCGATTTACGAAAAATTAAGCTTCTTCCATATACTCAAATAAATCTGCCGGCTGACAGTTGAGAGCCTTGCAAAGGGCTTCCATGGTATCCAACCGTATGGCTTTTGATTTTTGATTCTTTATAATAGATAGATTGGATAATGTGATCCCTACACGGGCACTCAGCTCATTCAGGGAGATATTTCTCTTTACCATCATTTGATCGAGGTGTATTAAAATTGGCATAATCGTAATTTTTAAACGTCCTTATTTATTGTAAAACAAATCAATTTGTAAAATGTTTGTCTCTAATTTATTTTAATAAATAGACATCCGACGAATTAATGACAGGCTGTCAACTTTTGTTGGCAGCCTGTCTTTGACACAATATTGTCACATAAAATAAAACCAACCACCAATACTTTAGCTATCAAGGGATTAATCCAAGCGCAGGAAAATTAAACTAAAAATTAATAGAACTTGGAACGATTTTTGCTACTCGGTAATATCAATCGCAAAATTCGTAAGTATCTTACTATGAGGTATTAATTTATACATCCTACCGTAAATTATACAAAAAAAATTCATATTTTTGCAAACATTTCAGAGAGAAAGGTATTTAATATAATTAATGAGACAGCTCAAAATTACACAATCGATTACCAACCGTGAATCACAGTCATTAGACAAGTATTTACACGAAATTGGTAAAGTAGACTTAATCACAGCAGAAGAAGAAGTAGAATTAGCACAACGTATCCGTGAAGGTGATCAAGTTGCCTTGGAGAAATTAACTAAGACTAACTTACGTTTCGTGGTATCCGTAGCCAAACAATATCAAAATCAAGGGTTAACTTTAGGTGATTTAATCAATGAAGGTAACTTAGGATTAATTAAAGCGGCAAAGCGATTCGACGAGACGAAAGGTTTTAAATTTATCTCTTACGCTGTATGGTGGATTCGTCAATCGATTTTACAAGCTATCGCCGAGCAATCAAGAATTGTACGTTTACCTTTGAATCAGGTAGGTTCATTAAGTAAAATCAGCAAGGCTTTTTCAAAATTAGAACAAGAATATGAGCGCGAGCCTTCACCGGAGGAATTAGCGGAAATCTTGGAAACTACTGTTGATAAAGTTTCTGATACTTTGAGTAACTCTGGTCGTCATGTTTCTATGGATGCACCTTTTGTGCAGGGTGAAGAGAATACCCTATTAGACGTATTAGAAAATCATGATCCAGACACAGATAGCTCATTAATTGATGAATCACTATCCGAGGAAATCAAACGTTCATTAGCAACCTTAACGGAGAGAGAGCGCGAAATTATCGTGTTGTTCTTTGGCTTAGGTTCTAATCATCAATTATCACTCGAGGAGATTGGCGAGAAGTTCAGTTTAACGCGTGAGCGTGTACGTCAGATTAAAGATAAAGCTTTACAACGTTTACGTCACACTTCAAGAAGTAAAATATTAAAATCTTACTTAGGCTAAGCAAGCCAAAAAATATAAAAAAAGCTCCTGTTTTTAATAGGAGCTTTTTTTATGCCTTATTTATTCTCTGGTAAGAGGATAAATTTAAAGAGTTGATCTTCTTTTAAGTAGCGCTTAGCTGCACGTTGAATACTGGCAGCATCCACTTTTAGCAGCTCCTTTTCATAGGTTAAGATCGCTGTAGGATCTTCGCTATTTATGACGGAAGAATTCAACTGATTCAGCCAAAAGCTATTTTCCTTTAAGCTCAATTCTAACTGGCGACGCTCCTCAATAAAATATTTATCAAGATCTTTCTGCTCAGGTCCATGGGCGATAATCTTCGCTACCTCCTCATGAACGGAGTTAATTAATGATTCCACTTTATCGATCGCAGTGCCAAAACCAATAGCTGCCTGATAGCGACCTACTGGCAGCTTGCTATAGGAGATATTTGCTCCCACACCATACACACCACCTTCATCTTCACGCAAGCGCTCGAGCAGCTTATAGCTTAACACAGAAGCCAGTGCATCCATCGCTAAATTGTCAGCTCTATTGTAGTTGTAATCGCCGATATAGTACATGACTACGTTCGCTTTTTCCTCCTTACCTTTGTACACCTTTTCGGTCAATCCTTGTTTTGGCGCACGAATTCCTAAATCTTTACCCACTTCTTTACGCCCTAAGGTTGGTAGAGAGGCGATATATTGTGTTAGAAAAGGTTTAATTTGCGCTTCTGTAAAGGAGCCGACAATGGTAAAGGTGAAATCCGAAGCATCGGCAAATCGTTCTTTAAAGATGGCTAAAGAGCGGTCCTTTTGTATCTGATTCATCTGCGCTTCGGTATCGCTAAGGCGACGGATATTCCCTTGATATAAGGATTTGTTAATAGCGTCTGAAAATACCGCCTGGGGATTGGACAATCTATTTTCCAAAGAAGCTTTAGAGCGACTGATATAATTCTCAAAAATATCTTGATCTAATCGCGGCGCTGTGAAGTAGCTGTAGATAAGCTCGAATACATCCTTTAGACCTTCTTGATCGGAACGCGCATTAATACCCTCTGAGAGCTCAGAAATATAAGGTGCAGCCGCAGCCGTCTTACCAGCCCAATAGCGTAGCAACTCCTTGGAGTTTAACTGACCAGAACCTGAGGAAGAAACTAAACTTGCTGCATGCTTAGCAGAAAAATAATCTGCATCGCTATATAGGGATGTCCCTCCGGCGCTTACCGCAGCGATACGGATCTCATCATTTTTGAACTTCGTAGGCTTTAGTACGACTTTAGCACCATTGCTTAAAGTCAGCGTCTTAGTGCCTATGGAGGCTGTTTCCGTTTCCGAAACAACTGTTCCTGAAGCCGGCAACTGCGCTAATAAAGGCAGGTCGGAAACCTGATCCGCATAAGCTGTAATAGGTGTCTTAGCGACTTCGGAAATCCACTTATTGACGGTCCCTTCATCGGGTAGATTAGCCTTCTCTTTCTCCGCGGAGAGAAACAGAATATCTCTATTCTGAGGTGTGTAATAGGAAGTTAATAGCGCGTTGATCTCCTTCAGTGTTAAGCTCGGCAATAATTGCTTTGTAATCGCGTAGTTTTCCTCCATCCCTAAGGAAGGTTCCTGCTTTAGGAAATTCGAAAGATAGCCTTGCACATACCTGTCAGACTTGCGCTTGTCACGTTCAATAAAACTAGTTTCATTCGATTTCTGTAAGCTTTTAATCACGCGATCTAACTCTGCTTGCGTAAAGCCATCACGCTTCACGCGCTCAACTTCTATTAATAACGCTTTAAACCCTTGTTCAATCGCACCAGGCTTAGCGACATAGGTAAGCTGCAGCGTACGGATATCTTTGAGGAGGCTGCTAAAGTTGACGGAACCTTGAATAAATGGAGCGTCGGCCTTTTCTGTAAGATCCGAGAAACGTAAATTTATAAGATTGTTAAAGGCATTTTTTAATAGTGCATCTCGGTAGTCGCCTACCGTTTCAGGAACATTCCCGCGGTATTTGAAGAAGAGCTGTCCGACCACATAGGGCATCTCTGGATCCGTCACTGTGAGAAACTGATTTTTCCCATTTAAAGGGATTTCTTCTTCCTTTGGAAGGACATAATCTTTCGGTTTCTTAAGATCGGAAAATAGACGTTTTACTTCAGATTCCATCTCCGCCACATCGATGTCACCAACGATAATCAAGGCTTGTAAATCTGGTCTATACCAGCGTGTATGGAAGTCCCGCAATACGTTGGGTTGAAAATTCGTGATAATATCTTCGGTACCTATAGGCAGCCGATTGGAGTAAAGCGACTGGTTAAACAGCATCGGGAAATACTGATCCTGCATACGCTTTGAAGCTCCACGCCCACCACGCATCTCCTCCAGCACCACACCGCGCTCCTTATCAATCTCCTCCGTCGTCAATAGAGCATCCTGTGCCCAATCACGCATCACCTGAAGGCCATTTTTCAGCAGCTCAGGATCATCCGATGGAATAGGAAGCTGGTAGACTGTTTCTTCAAAACTCGTATATGCATTCAGGTCCGACCCAAAGCGTACACCGGCTTTTTGTAGGTAGTTTACTAAATCATTCTTTGGAAAATGTTTTAACCCGTTAAATTGCATATGCTCTAAAAAATGCGCTAGACCACGTTCATTTTCATTTTCCAAGATGGAACCTACCTTATTTGCAAGGTACATCGTGACACGCTTTTCAGGCTCCACATTCTTTAAAATATAATAGGTGAAGCCATTTTTTAATTTTCCTTTGATAACTTGCTTATCAAACGGTAATTTTGTGGACCAAGAAATCGTATCTTGCGCCAAAATAGCTCTCGCCTGTACATGCATACTGCTACGCGCTGTTGTATGCGCCAAAAGGGGGCTATAACTCAGCGGCAGTAGGAATGCGCAGATAAAAGGTTTTAATAATCTCATATTTTGTTAACTGATGGTTTATTATATTACGCTAAATGTAGTGTTTTATTTTTTAAATCAAAAGACCAGCAATTGATTTTACATATTTAAAAAAGAAGAATGATCTGGAAAGATATTAAGGCTGATTTTAGCCGTTATTTAAAATTTGAACGTGCATTGTCCACCAACTCCATAGATGCCTACCTGAATGATGTATCGAAATTCCAAATATACTGTGAGGACAATGCGCTAACGTTGGAAAAATTAGGCCCTCGGAATATTCAGAAATTTTTAATGTATATCAATGAGTTTAACATTTCACCGTTTACCCAGTCGCGTATACTTTCCGGATTAAAAGCTTTTTTCGCTTTTTTGATGATTGAGCACAACTTGAAATCCAACCCTATTGAATTAATTGAAGCTCCACGCATCCCGCGGAAAATCCCTACGGTATTGAACATCCTGGAAATTGAACAACTGCTAGCAGCCATTGATCTGTCAACCGATGAGGGCATGCGCAATAAAGCTATTATAGAAACGCTTTATGGATGTGGCCTACGTGTCTCTGAGCTCACAGGATTAAAATGCTCCAATCTATTTCTAGATGTCGAATTTATAAAGGTCGAAGGTAAAGGAAATAAAGAACGCTTAGTTCCTGTAGGCGCTCAAGCGATAAAATTTTTGAAAATGTACCTCAATGATATTCGTGTACATATTCCTGTAAAACCAGGACAGGAAGATTTTGTCTTCTTAAATCGTCGCGGCTCAGCCCTCTCACGCGTTATGGTGTTCTATATCATTAAAGATCTTGCCGCTAAGGCTGGTATTGAAAAGCCAATTAGCCCCCATACATTCAGACATAGTTTTGCCTCTCACCTGGTGGAAGGTGGCGCTGACCTTCGCGCTGTACAAGATATGCTCGGCCATGAAAGTATTACGACGACAGAAATATACACCCATATTGACAAAGAATATTTGCAATCCGTAATTACGCAGTTTCATCCACGCTCTTAAGTTTCATCCACATTCTTAAGTTCCGTCATCATTCTTAATAATAGCATACGGTGCATTTGTAAATGCAACAATGTTTGATTTAATTTTTATTTAATGCAACAATGTTGTACCTTTGTAAGGTATCATTAAATATTGTATGCATTTTAGAAAATCTGTTCTCCTAGGGATAACCTCTTTATTTCCATATTTAATTCACGCACAACAAGAAGTGCGCATTAAAGTCGTGGAGGCACAAGCGTCAATCCCTATTCATGGAGCATCAATTTCCATAAATAATAAATTATATAGTACAGGTGTTAGCGGTGTTACGAACGTTGCGGTGAAGAACTTCCCTGCGCGTATGATTACGAGCTCCATGGGCTACGCTTCGGATACCACTTATATACAGTCTAACGAGCCCCTTGTGGTGACGCTAAATCCTTCGGCAATACAGCTTCAAGCGGTAGAGACATCGGCCGTTCGGGAGCAGCAGATCGCTTCCATCGCCAACTTATCTGGTGTAGCACTTGCGGAAAATAAAGACCGCTCGCTCGCCGAAGCATTGAAAAATATTGCGGGTGTACAGGTGTTGCAAACGGGTACAAAGATCGGTAAGCCTGTCGTAAATGGCTTATTCGGAAACCGAATAGCAATCTATAGCAATGGCGTAAAATTAGAGTCTCAGCAATGGGGTAATGATCATGCGCCAGAAATAGATATCCAGCAAGCTGCAGAAATAAAAGTTATAAAAGGAGCCGCCTCGCTACGCTACGGTGCGGAAGCACTCGCTGGCGTCGTGCTTGTCAATGCAATTCCCTTTCAGCAGATATCTTCCTTTTCGGGAAATGCAGGTTTTTCATTAGCGACCAATGGACGTGCTTACCAGCCCTATATCAATGTTCAAGGTTTAACCCCCTTAAAGGGACTTAAATACCGCGCTAATTTAAACTATGCGCGCAGTGGGAACCAGCAGACGCCCTCCTATTATTTAAATAATACAGCCTTTGAAAATTACAATGCGAATCTATCTTTAGGCTATACGCATAGACGCTCATCCTATGAGCTTTCCTACACACAATTTTACGATCAGACAGGCATCCTTTCAGCAACGCATATCGGTAGCATAAGCAGCTTTTACGAGCGCCTAGCTTATGGAAGACCGTATGAATCGGAAGATTTAGGTTTTTCCTACAGCATACAAGCGCCAAAGCAGCAAGTACGTCATCAAACATTAAAAGCTTCTTTTAAGCAGGATTTCTCATCGACAAGTAATCTAGCGATAAGCTATGCTTACCAATCGAATCAGCGGCAGGAATTTGACAAGCGTCGCGCTGGAAGGGATGAGCTTCCCTCCATGGATATGGTATTGAAAACGCATACCGTAGATGCATTGTACAACTACAGTCAGGATATTCATAAGTTTCAAGCTGGGGCACAACTAATGTCTCAGGTAAACAATAATGTTCCGGGAACATTTAATACGCCGTTAATTCCTAATTACGACTCCTTTAACACGGGTGTCTTCGGTATCTACTCTTTAAATAAACAACGTGCACGTTATGAAATTGGGGCACGCTATGATTTCAAGCATTTTGATGCGGCAGGAATCAACCGCCTTGGAGCGTCTTATGGATCTAATAGAAACTTTCATAATGTTTCCGCCAATGTTGGTTTTGCATACCACATAGACAACCATATGGATTTTAAGTCCAACCTCGGTTTAGCATGGCGCGCGCCCTCAGCTCAGGAGCTTTACAGTCAGAATATCCACCAGAGTACAGCGCGCTATGAGCGTGGAAACCCCGATCTAATTGCTGAAAAAGGATTGAAATGGGTGAACTCCCTAGAAATTCAGGAAGGTGCAAATGCTTTTAAAATTGATCTCTACGCCAACTATATAAAAGACTATATCTATGTCAGTCCTGCGGGAGAATTTGTGCAAAATCTAGCGGGTACATTTCCCATCTGGGACTTTAAGCAAGATGATGCTTTTATTGCAGGATTAGATATTCAGGCAAAAGTACCTTTAACGGCAAAGTTACAGTATCAGGCAAATGCTTCAGCAATCTATGCAAGAAATATCATCCTGGGTCAGTACCTCCCTTTAATTCCGCCCTTTTCACTGAAGCATGAGTTACGCTGGAGTGAGCAACCGCAGCAAGGGTGGCTAAAGGCTTATCACTTCTTAATAGGTAATGAAATCTATGCCAAACAATTTTGGACCAGCGCAGCCAATGAATTGGCGGCAGCTCCCCCAGCCTACGCTTTAGTGCAGATAGGAACGGGTGCAACCAAATCTATTGGGAAGAATAATTTAGAGGCCCGCCTGTTGGTGGACAACCTATTGAACAGCTCTTATAAATCATATACTGACTTATTCCGCTACTACAGCCATGGTATAGGTCGTTCCATAAAATTATCAATTAATTACGCTTTTTAGTTATGAAAATTAACCACGTATTTCGCCCCCTTGTAGCCTTATTAGTAGCTGCAGTAAGTCTTTCTTCTTGTAAAAAAGATAACCCCGTTCATGAGCATGACAATGAGGAAATCTCACGCTTAGAATTACAATTTACGCCTACCACAGGAATGGCTGCTGAGCCGCAGACCCTGGTCTTCACGACAGCAGACAATGCAAATAAAGAAGTCACTTTAAAAAAAGGAAGCTATACCTTACGCATTAAAGCACAGGACTTCGATGGTCATGATATCACACAAGAATTTATAGAATCCGCTGCAGAGCATCAATTTTTCTTTGTAGGCCCTACGGCACAACAAGTTTCCTACAGCTACTTAGATGCTAATGTCGGTATTTCAGGAACTTGGAATAACTTACAAGCGGCTTCAGGCATACCTGTTCAAGTAACCCTGATGCATGGTTTAAATAAAAGTAAGGTGTCAGCTTCTGATTGGAATAATCCTAATTATTTCTCTTTGGCTGGTGGAACACGTGATATAGCGGTTTCTTTTAACCTGATTATCACGGAATAAGGAAAAAACACGGGAAATATGCTTTGAATTATTTCTTAATATGCTGAAATAATCTATCTTTGCGACAATGTTCCCGTAGTTTAATGGATAGAATAACAGATTCCGGTTCTGTCGATATGGGTTCGACTCCCTTCGGGAACACTAGTAAAGCAGTATTTCATCATTATTTGATAGGAATACTGCTTTTTTTTATTATTTATTTCTCGCAGAAAAGCACTGTGGCATTATAAATGTAACTAGATGACTTGTAACTTGATAAGTCGTAGCCATGGAGAGTTTAGAAAAAATAAGTTGTCAATTTTGCGGGGATCATGAGATGGTCATTGGACATAGCCAATTTGAAGGATGTATATATGTTGAAAATGCGGATGGTGACAGCACACCTCATATTGTGCAACATTATATATGTAGCACATGTAAAGCGATTGTAAAATCTAGCGTCAGCAAGAAGTTATTCTGCCAATGCCCTTTATGCCACCCCTAAAGGGCTTCCACTACTCCCCATCTTCAGCCCCCAGTAGGACATTTAATGTACGGGTATCTATCCAATATTTCTTTTCAGCTTGATGAAGTAACTCCTTTAAGCTATCTACGTTAACAGTGGCCCCTGTCGTACGATCTCCAGCTGTAATAGGCGTATAGATTATAAATGGAAGATCTGCTTGATTTTCTGCTGACGGATGATAATTACTAATATTTTTAGCAAGCAGTTGCTGCAGGATATTTTCAGTTAATGGTGTTAAAAACCGCTGAAGATGGTCTATATTAGCAAACTCGGCGTCAATGCAGGACTCAAGTAGATCTTTTAAATTATTTATAATAAGGTTTGTCCCCGCAGCCTCCTCTCCCTTATCGATTAGATATAAGCCTACAGCACGATAAGAAGCAATTAGCTCCACAAGCTCTTGCGCACAGTCATGGGTAAATGGTTTGCCTACCGCAATAATCGCTTCCCTTTTACCTGCTAGCTCTTTCAATAATTTTTCTACGTCTTCCATAGCTATACTTTCCTCCACCCGTTAATTGTAAACTAAAATTAAGAGTTATTAGCGCATGAAATGTCAGTGTATTCTTAGGAATTGTCATTTTAAATCAACAATTTTCAAATATTATATTTGCTTCGGTTATTAAAAAATTATAAAAACTTGTTATTTTCATTAAAAAAAATAAAAACAAAAGAAACATACAGCTGCTTTAGTGATATATATTTATATTGCAGTATATATTATATCATGAATAAAAATTTAATTGCACCCTTACTATTATTTCTAGTATCGCTATCATCTTGTAATAAGGAGGAAATTAAGGCTCCTAGCGAGGCTGAACAACAAATTAAAGGAAGATTTGACAATTCACCATTCATATGGGATTACAAGTCAGACCCTAATTCCAATAAAATATTTATTGGAGACATAAACGTAAATAAAAACACGAATAACATATCCTCTGCTGATAAAGTTGCTTCTAGTGGTATTTTTATAGGGTCTAATTCAAATATTTACCCAGGGGGAATATATCCTCAATCAAGAATTGACGATTTTACGTTTAACAATGCATATCCTTATGAAAAAAACCTATTTGATTATTACTTTGGTTTTACAAGAAAATTCATTGTAGAAGATGTTTCTCATAAATATGGTCGTGGATTAAGAGAATACTATAAGGCAGAAGCAGCAGCATTACAATCCCAACAATTTAAAAGTTATATAGCTGCAACAGACTCTAGAAATTTAAATTTTAGTTCTGTGCAAGCTTTAACTTACTCTGACATTGAAAAAAGCTTTTCTGCGAATACTTCTTTTGGTAAAATTTTCACATCGAAGATGAGTCAAAATAAAAAAAGTACATCTTATAAGAGTATTTATTTTGCTAGATTAGAGACTTCTTCTTTTGAGGTTATTTTTGAGCCAGATTACAAGAATTTTTTTGTTGAAAATTCAATAAATGAGGATGTTAAGTTAGCTCCAAAAACACGAAGCCGTGGAAGTGACATTAATAATAAATCAGTTAATTTCGAAGAAGGAGCCCCATTTTATGTTAGAAATATGTCATATGGAAATTATGCATATTTAGCTATCGAAAGTGACTATTCTTTTTCTGAAGTAAAAACGGCTATAGAAGGTACCTTCAATTTATGGAAAATAGATGCTGCTGCAAAATATGATAAAAAAACTGCAGATATTCTATCAAAATCTTCTGTAACTATACTAATTAGTGGTAAAGCTAAAGGCATATCTAATGCTACAGAAACATATTGGGCGACATCCCTTAATACTCTTGTAGACATTTTTACAGTGAAGTTTAATGAGCATTACATTGGTACTCCAACATATATAGAAGTGCGAGATGTATTAACAAACTCAACTTACAATCCTCTTGTAAATACAACCAACTAAGGAGGAACAACTACGGGAGAAAGACCTTCTTCTAGTACGTAGTATATATAGGCCGTATCCAATAAACTGTGTAAAAAAATAAGGTGGGTTTGAAAATCCACCTTATTTTTTTACACAGTTTATTATAAAAACATCAGTAGTCAATCTTATCGAATACCTAAGCTATTTTACAAAATAGCGATGCTCCACGATTTCAATTTTATCTGGTTCGGGGATTTTAGAATCTATAATCTTTTTTATGGGGCAGTTACCACGTATCCCACGGAACACCAAGGCTCCACCTAAAGTTAGCTTGGTGACCGCATTTAGTGGGCTATGGATCACATTACGTATGCCTGAGCCTAATATAAACCCACCAGCAATTACAGAAAGAATTCTTTCTGACCCTGAGATCGACCCTGATTCACATTCGGCATCAACTCGATCTTTCACTTTATTCAATAACATTGTTGTAAGTCCACTCATAATATCAGTCCTTAATCGTTTAAAGTAAAACAGATTAGCTGTATAAATGTTTTTCGTAGCTTAAATTAGCTGTTTATATTCAAAAGAAAATAGCTGTTCATATTCAAGAAATATGTTATTTTAGTAATTATGCCACTGTTACTAATTATACCCACTGATTATGAATGTAAAAAAATATTCTGGCGAACTAATTCCCTTTAACGCCGATAGTTTAAAAGGATCTTTAGCTAAGTCTGGCGCGAGCCCGGAGTTAACAGAAAAAGTATATCAAACCATTACCGAGAAGTTATATGATGGCATCACGACGAAGGAACTTTACAAAATAGCTTTTCAAGAACTTAAGCAGCTAAAAAATACCTATGCGGCAAGGTATAGTTTAAAGAAAGCGATGCGTGATCTTGGGCCTGAAGGATTCTACTTCGAGAAGTGGGTAGCAGCCTTATTGAAGGAAGGTGGCTTTCAAACAATTACTGGGAAAATAGTTCAGGGAAACGCTGTAACACATGAGATTGACGTTATCGCTGCTAAGGACACAGAAATGTTAGCTATAGAATGTAAATTTAGAAACGATATCGACGCAAAGATTACGGTTACAACTCCTATGTATTTCCTTTCTAGGTTTAAAGATATTTGTGATAAGAGCTATACTTACTTTGAAAAAGAGCGAAAGTTCACGCAGGGATGGCTAGCGACGAATACCTATTTCACGAAGGACGCTATTAATTTTGCCGAATACTATCACATTAATTTATTGAGCTGGGACTACCCTGTCGACAAAAGTATTAAACGCCGTGTAGATTCCGCAGCCCTCTATCCAATTACCTGCCTGACGAGCATTACGAAATTAGAAAAAGATAAGCTCCTAGCAAAACGCTGTATACTCGTTAAAGAGCTTGCAGAACAGCCGGAGCTATTAGACGATCTTACCATGACTAATGCCAAGAAAAAACGTACGCTAAATGAAGCCCATGAACTTATAAAAATTAAACAAGAAGGAGCTTAAATTTAGCGTTCAGAAATCCGTCTTGTAATGCGTTTTCTAGTGCGTCTTTGTGGGGTAATAAATCGTGCCGAAATGCGATAAGTGATCTAAGTTTACAGGCTCCCAAAAAATAGCGTATACAGCAGATCCCGACCCCGACATCGCCGCATAGATTGCGCCCTCTTCATACAGCGTCTCTTTTAATGATTTAATAAGGGGGTATTTCTCAAAAATACCTTCTTCAAAATCATTTCTGATATGATACTTCCATTCCTGGATAGGCAGCTGTACAGCGCGTAGAAGATTTGACTGTGGCTCCTTAGGAGTTACAGAGGCGTAAGCTTCCGCAGTGGAGATATGTATGTCCGGCTTGATGGTAACGATATAATAAGAAGAGAGGTCAAGATCAATAGGTGAAAGCGTGGTTCCTATACCTACGGCATAAGCTGGTTTATTCTGGATAAAGAAGGAGCAATCTGCGCCTAAGGTTCCCGCAAGTCGCTCAAGCTCCTCTACAGGTATAGCCAATGAAAACAAGTTATTTAATAGGTTGAGCACATAGGCCGCATCAGAAGATCCACCACCTAAGCCTGCACCAATAGGAATATTCTTATACAGATAGATATCCACATAGGGAATATCATAGTGCTGCTTTAGGAGCTTAAAAGCTTTTATACATAGATTGTCAGCGCTGTAAGGGATTTCTATCCCTGAGGTAAACAGCCTTGTTTCCTGCAAACCATTTTCCACTAACTCAACGACATCATAGATTGGTAGCGGACAGAAAATAGTTTCCAAGTCATGATATCCATCAGCACGTTTATTGGTAATATATAAGCCTAAATTTAATTTCGCATTTGCAAAAGCTATCATTTGTAAAGAATCTTAAAGTTCACATAGGCCACGCTCCTATAGCGTGCCTCCCACCGCTTGAAAAGTAACTTTTATTTTTAACATTAGCAAGACATAATCACTTACTTTCTTTTGTCGAGGCGTATTTTTAATACAAAAGCCTCCTGCGGTTTAAATTCTGAAGGAAGCACAAATTCTAGATAGCTAAGATCGGCTGTTTCCCGCGCTGAGGGAGCTGCCTTCACCTGCACCGTCTTTCCATTGGCTAATAAATACGCTTGCGTAGGGATTTTTGCTGTAGACTTAGGAATGGCCATACGCAGAGACTGCGCTATAGGTAGGTGAAATACGGTATAGTATAGAATATCTCCCCTTCTTGTAAAATAGCCATTCTTAGCAGGTGGAAAATCTGCGTATTGCGTACCGAAGATAGTTTCCCCGTTTACTTTCATCCAGGTGGACAACTGATTTATGAGCAACTCATCATCCTTTCTAAGGGAGCCTTGAGCATCGGGCGCTATCCTTAAGATCGTATTCTCATTGGTAGATACCGCATTCATTAATAAATCTAGGATATCCTCCTTTGTGTTGGGCGTGGTAATAAGTTGTTCCTTTATATTTCCCTGTACGAGCATAAGCGCTGGACGTAGACTGCGTAACTCTGATTCTAGTGCCGCGGTAGCTGTAGGCTGCATCGCCCATGATTTATCCCATGATTTATCTAACCAGAGGCCTTTTATTTTTGGGAAGTTTGTTACGAGGGATCGAAAATAGTCTTTCTGCATGTTGATAGCAGCCTCATCTATGGCCAAGGAAGCCTCATCCATGGTTACCGCAGCCTCATCCATGGTTGCCGCAGCCTCATCTATGGGCGCTACATTTACCAAGGGATGTGTCAAGAACACGGCTACACCGGCAGCAGAATATGCTTCTACAGCTTCTTGAAGAAGCTGAGGGCTTATTTGCTGAGTGGGTATGATCACGTACTTTACACCGATTGATTGAGCCCGTTGGGCCCATAATTTAGCATTAAAATCTTGAGGCTTTTGGGGCCAATCGATTAATTGCCCTAAGCGATATGCATAATAGTTATCTATAGCAGGATCTTGCAGCCTTTGCACAGGCGGGTTTACTGTAATCTCTATAGCATCATTTGTTCCCGTAAGATGCTGCTGTGCAAAGCTGCTTGTACTAGTAAGCGAAGCCAGCAGTAAGCTTAAAAACAGGGTATATTCAGAGGTATTATTCATGTTGGATCCGTCAATAATATGCTATACTAAAAATGTTAGTAAAGCATTTTCTAAGAATGGGTAAAATCAAATTTAATAGAATTCCGCAAAAAAGCAAAAAAAAAAGCCCTTCATTTCTGAAGGGCTTTTCTTTAATAAATTACGATTAGTTAAAGATATAACGAAGACCTACTTGTGCAGACCATCTAGAAGATAAGTCTTGGTAGTAGTAAGGCTTACCATCATTTAAATCATTTAATCTATATTGAGGAGTATTTGTTCCTGCTTTGTAAGAGTCAAAAGTAACTGCTTTGAAACTATTGTCCCAGAAAGATCCAGAACCTGAGTATGTTTTACCCCAGTTAGAGCTCAATAAGTTACCTACATTCATTATATCAATTGATAACTGAAGTTTATTTTTCGATTTACCAATATTTGTAAAGATGTCTTGTAATAATCTTACGTCAAATTTATGAGACCATGGCGTACGTGCACCATTACGTTCAGCATATTTACCACGGTTTTTACTTAAATATTTATCAGATTCGATAAAGTCATTAAGTGCATTCCACTGATCTTCTGGAGATTTAGAGCCATTCTGTACGAAAGCCATTTCAGAAGCGTTAGTAGGAATATACATTAAAGCCATAGCATTCGAAGATGACTGAGCGTGACCTGCTAATGTACCATTCACTAAGTAAGAGTAACGTGCACCCGCTTGACCATCATATACTAAAGCAATGGTAGTTGCTAAGTTGCCCAAGTAAGATTTCGAGTATGATAATGTAGAGATTACACGAGAGCCTGTTGAGAATGGAGAGTGACCTACTTGCGCAGAGTTTGATCCATTTACAGAAGCTACACGGTAGAAGTTGGAGTTATTTTGAGAAGACGTTCCTGAAAATAAATCTTTAGATTCTGTGTAAGTATACGCTGCAGTAATGTTTAAACCGAAATCGAAAGCTTTCGCTAAGGAAGCGGTAGCAGACCAAGAATGACCTTTATTAACGTTATCGATGTAAACTACTTCAGAATAATTATCTAAGATACGACGGTCTTTATTTACTGTAGAGTATGTAAGACGGTCGTCAGCACCTTGTAATTGACCATTAGGTTTTTCTAAGTTGATATCTTTGAATCTGAATGCAGATAAATTCTTCGCATACATAAATTCAAAAGTACCCTTAACACCGAATGGTAATTCCTGATCAACACCTAAGGAAACACGTGCAATTTGTGGTAACTTTAAGTCTCTATCTAATACAGTGATGTTACCAGAAGGAGTTGTAGCACCAGCGAACTTAGGTTGGTTATTAGCATCAGAGATAAAATCTACGACAGGAACATTGTCTTTTCCTGAGCTTAAGTTATTACCCCCTAACATAGCACCTGATTGAGTGAATGCACCCGAAGCCCATACGAATGGGAATCTTGAAGTAAACACACCGATACCCCCACGTACAATTGTTGAACGATCAGACTGCACATCCCAGTTAAAACCTACACGAGGAGAGAACATTAATGCCGGTTTTGGCATCGAGTTCGTCTTAACGCCGTATTGTTTAGCTAAGATAGAGTTGTTGAAATCATCATTTTGCATTGGTTTATCAAAGTATACAGGTACATCTACACGGATACCCCCTGTTAACTTGAAGTTTGTAGCGATTTGGTAGTCATCTTGGATGTAGATACCAAATTGAGCAGCACCAAATTCCGCTCCCTGACGTGGATCAGAAGTGTTTGAGTACGAATATTGTGAAGATAATGCTTTACCTCTTTCAAAGTTCTCTACAGCCGTGTAAGGAACACCTGTTACAGGGTTAATGTCCGCTGCTGGAGAGTTTTGGAATGTATAACTACCATTTGCATTTGCAATATAGCCATTGTACATTTTGTAGAACTCATTATGTGTACCAAATGTTACAGTATGTAAACCTTTGTACCAAGTTAAGTTATTGGTAATGGTGTATACTTTTTGGTTTAACTCATTCACTGCCGCAAAACCGTCAGTACCTAAGTTATAGGAAGCAGCACCTGTGTTGATATAAACACGTGGGAATAAACCACCATTGTAAGAACGGTTATCAGAAACACCTGTGTAACCAACTACTAAGTTATTCGACCATGAGTTATTGAAACGAGAGTTTAATTCAATCGTTGCAGTATTTGTCTTCATCTCTTTATTAACACCACCATTAGCGTAAGTTAATGCAGAGTAAGAACGGTTATTAGACACATCTTTACCTTGAACTAGGGAATAACGCGCAGATAATTTATGCTTGCTATTAATGTTCCAGTCTAAACGAGTGAAAATTTTATCAGATTGATTGGCATCCGCTAAATCAGTATATGAACCCACATCGTAGCCATATTTGTTTTTAGCGATTTCCGCGATTCTATTTAAGTCAGCGATAGACAATTGAGATTGACCTACACCTGGCTCATAGTTTTTCGGTGTGTTAGATTCATTACGCTCGTAGTTTAAGAACAAGAATAATTTATCTTTCACTAAAGGACCACCTACACGTACACCGTAAGTTTTCTCAGAGAAGTTAGCTAATTTCGTAGCTTTCTCGCCATCTTTAACTAAATACTTAGGCGTTTTACCTGTTAAGTCTTGGTTACGTGTGAAGTAGTAAGCAGAACCTTGCACCTCATTGGTACCTGATTTCGTTACAGCAGAGATACCTCCACCAGCAAAACCTGAAGCACGTACATCAAAAGGAGCAATTTGAACAGTCATTTGTTCGATCGCATCTAAAGAGATAGGAGAAGTTCCTGTACTACCACCATTTGTACCCGAAGAGTTTAAACCGAAAACGTCATTGGAAACAGCGCCATCGATTGTCAATTGGTTGAAACGGTTGTTCATACCACCAATAGAAAGAGAGCTACCTTTAACATCTGCTTGTGGCGTCAAACGTGTGAAGTCATTAAGACCACGCGATACAGTTGGTAAGGATTCTAATTGTTTTCTAGAGATAGATGTCTCAGCACCTGTTTTCAAGTTTTTTGAAGACTTAACTGCGGTAATAGATACCTCTTGTAATTCCGTAGAACCTTGGTCAAGTTTAGCGTTTAATACAAAAGGTTGTCCTAATTGTAAGTAAACATCATTGTACATTTGTGGAGCGTATCCAATGTAGGTAATCTCTACCTTGTAAGGACCTCCGACACGCATACCTGGTAAACTAAAGCGCCCATTTGCATTTGTTGAACCCGAGTAAACGGAACCAGAAGGTAAGTGGGTTGCTTTAATTGTTGCTCCAGAGAAAGTTTGGCCTGTAGTGGCTGCGACCGCACCATTCATACTACTCGTAGTTACCTGAGCTTGGATCTCACCGTAACTTGCAAGCACTAAAGCAAAAAAAAGTATAGACTTTTTCATGTGTTTTGATGTGTTTGATTGTGTTTGTTGCCCACAAAAATAAGAAGAGGAAATGACATAACCGCATACTTTATAGGGTAGGCCATCAGATCACATTAAGTGAGCACCGTCAGATTTATTGAAATACATTAAATTATTTAACACAATCTTAACATATTAACAAATTATGATTTAATAAATTTAATTTTCGCAATTTGTTTAACAAAAATTTAACAATATAATAATATAAAGTTATTGTAAAATTTAAGCTCGAAACTCCTTATTTAGAATAATTTTAAAGTAGAAATACATCTTGTCTAAGGAGGAAAATAGTTTAAGGCAGAGACTATTTATCAATAAGTTAATTCAAGCGTCAACCAAGGAAATCCCCTTTTTATACGGATTATGCTGTAAATTTTAAGCTACAGATAGGTGGAAATTGGGATCATCGAACTACAAAAATAGAATTAATTCGAAAGAACCCAAGGGCTATTTTTTTTGAAAATATTATAATTGTGGAAACCCTGAGTGGCGTTTCACCTCCTATTTAATAGCACACTAACAGCTATGACTACTGTTAACTATAGGAAAATGATTTTATCGCAGCAATGGAGAGCATTTTCTCATTCAAAGTATGCAGCGATTTTAACGAACCTGACAAATCATATACTGCAGAAGCTGCGCCACAGTCCTTCTCTATTAACTTACGCTTATAGCTGATGCGACATTCCTTAGCAAGCTTTTCAAAGGCATACAACTGCTCCATAGAAGCCTCTTCAAAATTGATATAGATGGTCTTATTAATATTGAATATCGTCAAGACGATTTCTATCTTATGGAAGACGGCTAATATTAACACCATACATGCTGTCAGGAAGCCTGCAATCTGCAACTCCCCCATACCCGCCATCATGCCGACAGCCGCTGTAGCCCATATGACCGCAGCCGTGGTAAGCCCCATCACAGAAAGCTTACCTTTGAAGATTACACCTGCACCGAGAAAACCTATGCCAGTGACAATATTTGCCGCGATACGATCATCACTTTCTCCAGGAAGCATAACCGAGATAACGGTGAATACTGCGGAGCCAAAGCATATTAATACAACCGTACGGAAACCTGCAGCCTTATTCCGATACTCGCGCTCCAATCCAATAGCACTTCCACATAAAATCGCTACTACGATACGAATGATATAAGGATTCGAAAAAAAAGCAAGTATATTTTCCATTGCCGTACGGTATTATATTTTTTAATAAAATTGTTAAACGCTATAAATAAGCATAGGTAATGCCATCACCTCCACGATCTGGATGCTCATCTTCATACCTACTAACTTGGCTGTACTTACGCAAGTAGTCACGTATAAATTTACGCAAAATACCATCCCCTTTTCCATGAATAATCTTTAAAGAAGGGTACCCAATCATCACTGCACGGTCTAATACCTGCTCCAACTTCTGAATGGCATCTTCCGTACGCATCCCTCGGACATCAAGCTCAGGGTTAAAACTGGAAACAGAGTCAGCAGAAAAGGCACCTGTAGATTTTTTGGCGGCTTTCTTGGCATCCTTAGAGCGTAGTTTTGTCACATTAGCGCGCTTTTGAACGGTACGTAGATCCCCCATTGCGAGAATAACATTATTTTTCGCTAGCTCCAGCACTTGTGCTTCGGTATTGGAGTCATTGATGCGCACCCAATCACCGACTTCAAGAACGGAATTATCCACTGCTGCATCCTGAACAACCTGTGGTTTTGCTACAACCTTTTGCTTGGTCAACTGCTGCGTAACGGATTCAAACTGCTGACGAATATCTTTCGTCTTTTCCTTGTCCGCCTGCACGGTTTTTATATCGGCAATGGTATTTTCAATCAGTTTGTTGGCGGTCTTAAGGATATGTTTTGCCTCCTCCTTAGCCTCCTTCAAAATGACCCTTTTATTTTCCTCTAAGTACTGCTGCAAATCTTGTACCTCAGCATTCAAACGCTCGAGCTCCTTCTCACGCTTATTAATCGCCACCTTGGTATCATAGACATCTTTCTTATCACGCTCTAGGTCCACGAGTAAGGTGTCAACCTTCTTTTGCTGCGTGCCTATCTTCTGTTTAGCGAGATGAATAATCTCCTTCTTAAGGCCAATTTTCTGAGCGATCTCAAAAGCATAGGAACTCCCAGGCTTCCCAATTTGAAGAATATATAGCGGCTTCATAGCCACATTATCAAAGAGCATGGATGCATTCTCCAACCCTTCGGTGTTGCTTGCAAAACCTTTTAAATTGGAATAGTGGGTCGTGACTACTCCCCGAATCTGCTGCTTATTCAAGACCTCAAGTACAGCTTCCGCAATGGGCCCTCCAAATAAAGGGTCTGTACCTGTCCCAAATTCATCGATCAGAATTAGGGTCTTTCCATTCGCAAACTCCGTAAAATGCTTCATCTTGGAAAGGTGCGCAGAGTACGTACTTAAGTCTGATTCGATGGATTGATCATCCCCAATATCTGCAAAAATCTGCTTAAAGACCCCTATTTTTGAAGTCGCTTCTGCAGGAATAAGTATGCCCGACTGCAGCATGATCTGTAGTAAACCTACGGTCTTCATGCAGACGGACTTCCCACCCGCATTGGGGCCAGAAACAACGATTACACGCTGAACATCATCTATTTTTATATTTAACGGCACAATGGTAGGGCCATCTTTCTTGCTATTTAAATACAACAAAGGATGTCTAGCATTAATTAAGTTAATCTCAGCATCTTTCGAAAGCTCAGGCATTTCCGCTTCAATATCTATTGCGAAAAGTGCTTTAGCACGTACAAAATCTAACTTAGAAAGTAGACCGTGGTAAGAGAATAATAACGGGATATGTGGTCTTAACTCATCCGTTAAGGAAATTAAAATACGGATGACCTCCCGACGACGTTCGAATTCTAAATCACGGATTTTATTATTTAAGTGGAAGACTTCTTCCGGCTCAATATAGGCCGTCTGCCCCGTTGCCGACTCATCATGAATTAAGCCTTTAAGCTTTCTTTTATTCTCCGCTAAAATAGGAATACAAAGCCTGCCATCACGAATAGTCAGACTACCATCTGCAGTCCACCCATTCCCTTGGGCAGTCTTATAAATGGAATCTATACGTTTTCGTGCTTCCTGCTCGGCTTTTAAGATCTCTTGCGTTAGCGCTAGTAGCAAGCGGGAGGCATTCCCTTTCATTTTACCTTTATCGTCGATAATTTGTTCTATCGATCTTACAATAGATTTCTCAATAGGTAGATGTTCAAAAAGTAAAGTTAAGTTTGGATACTGCCCTTCACGTTCATTGAAATAGCGTATAATGGCAAAGACCGTTCTTAAAGACAGGAGCACACGATGAAACTCTTCCTCAAGCAGAAAAGCCCCTTCCACACGAGCCTTTTCAGCCAGTGGCTTAATGGGGTACATATGATCTACAGGCAGGGCTGCATCGAACTGTATAATGGATTTAAACTCACTTGTCTGACGTAGGAAGCGGTCTATTTGATCAAAGCGCGCCTGAGGCTGCACCTTCTCCACCATCTCCTTACCAGGCTCACTTAAACATTTGGCTTTTATAAATTCTTTAATCTCGGAAAATCCGAGCTTATCACTAGCATTAATGGGATATATCATTGTAAACTTTTGCTGTCTTTCTTTAAACTTTTGCTGTTTTTCTGCACGTAATTAGTTGACCGCCTCCTCTTGGGGCGCTCTTTGGGCATCTTGCTGAAGCATCTTCTTAGGGTTAGCAGGAGTCCGCTGCGGAGTTACCACGGCAGGATTCAAAGATGGACGCTGCGTAAACACCCCAATTGTAGCCTCAGAAAAGCCTACAGCATAGAGGTAATCTCTATAAGCAACATCGAATTTGTAAGCGCTACTATCCTTCGCAGCAGTTATTAGGAGCTGCTTCATCTTCTCGGACATCATACTCCGGCGCTCGACATGACGCATACTATCGAGTTGTACCTGCTGCACCAGACGGATAGAATCCAAGCGTAAGCTGTCGGAGACAGTAATATCTTTATTTAAGTCAAATAGCTTCTTCTCTACCTGCAGATACATTTTTTGATAAACCTTAGTATCCTTAGAATACGCCAATAAGCTTTTCTTAAAACTTGTAGAGTCGGTATGATACTTTTTATAGATCTCCTCATAGTAGTTGGCCACCACCTTGCGTGCGGAATCTATGGGCAGGGTATTTAAATAACCATCAACTAAATGAACATCCGTCAATATATCGGGCATATCATCCACAGGGATCAATCCATTATTGGCAGATTTCTGACAACTAAGAGATAAAAAAATCAGAGTAAGTATACTTAATATTAATCGATGCATTTTGTAGTTTTGTACAAATTTACAAAAAGCAGTGTAAATTGAATCTTTTCTAGGTTTAATTATATAGTTTTATAGCATATGAGCATCGAAAAAAATCTGAAAGCAATAAAAAATGAATTACAGGATAGCCCTGTGCAACTTATTGCCATTTCAAAAACAAAACCAACGGAGGATATTTTGGAGGCTTATGAGGCTGGCCAACGTGCTTTTGGAGAAAATCAAGTACAAGAACTCGTAGATAAGTACGAAATATTACCTAAAGATATAGCATGGCACCTCGTGGGCCACTTACAAACAAATAAAGTAAAATACATCGCTCCTTTTGTACACTTAATACATGCTGTAGATAGCATTAAGCTTCTGAAGGAAATAAATAAACACGCTTTAAAGAACAACCGTACCATCGACTGCCTCCTTCAGGTTTATATCGCGGAGGAAGACACGAAGTTTGGCATGGACCACAGTGAGATTATTGAGCTCCTGCGGGATGAGGAATTTCCAAGTCTACAAAATATACGTATACGTGGTTTAATGGGGATTGCCTCCAATACAGATAGCGAAAAGGTGGTGAAAGAAGAATTTTATGAGTTAAAATCACTTTTTGATGGGTTAAAATTAAGTTTTTTCCGAAAAGATGACTATTTTGACACAGTCTCTATGGGGATGTCCTCGGACTACAAGATTGCCATTGCGGAAGGTAGCACTATGATTCGCTTAGGAAGCACAATCTTCGGAAAACGCGTGACAAAACATTTTAAAAATAATGACTAATACGATCACTATTCGTTCGGCTACAGCCACAGATTGCCCGCAAATGCTAACATTAATTCGGGAGCTTGCGCTATTTGAACAGGCGCCAGACGAAGTAACCGTCAGTTTGGAAGAATTTGAGGATGCTGGATTTGGAAAATCCCCCGTTTGGGGCGCCTATGTTGCAGAATGCAAGGGCACCCTTGTGGGCTTATCCCTTTACTATATCCGCTACTCTACATGGAAAGGGAGACGCCTCTATTTGGAGGATCTTATTGTTACCGAAGACTACAGAGGGCAAGGTATAGGAAAGTTATTATTAGACCGGACAGTCTTACATGCACAGGAAAATGGTTTACATGGTATGGTCTGGCAAGTCCTAGACTGGAACCATGCAGCCATCGATTTCTATAAAAAGTACCAAGCAAATTTTGACCCTTCTTGGGTTAACGTATCAATTAACTTTTAGCGTATAGGCACTATATGAAACGCTTTTTTCTGCCCATCCTTTTTTTTAGCGCATGTACATTTATAACATGCCAATCGACAGCAAACTCTGCGCATGGAGGCGTTTCTTCGGCCGACACAGCGCACTATGAGATGCATAGTTTCCACGCCAAAAGTAAGTTTTTAGCCAATGCGGAATCAGGTCAAGATACCACATTTATAAGCGTAAACTACCCAATATTCAAAGATTCCATCACCAATAAATTGGTGAAATCAGCGATTTTTACGGATGGTGAACAGACCATGGACCAGCTAGCAACATCTTTTATTGAAGCCTATGACGAGTACGCGAAGGAAGCTACGGTAACGACATTTGCAGCCTGGTATCATCAACGATATATTAAGGTACACAGCAATACACCCCTATTTATCAGCCTTATAAACTCTGTTGAAGAATATACCGGTGGTGCCCACGGCAACCATTACAACCTTTTCAAAAGCTTTGACTTGTCAAGCAAAAAGGAAATCATGCTGGAAGACCTTATTATTAAAAATAATCTACCGCAGCTGGTAAATATTGCTGAAGCAAGATTTCGTGAGCATGAAAATATTGCTAAAGATAGCTCCCTTTCAGACAGCTATTTTTTCGATGATGGCATCTTTACTCTTGCCGACAACTTCGCCTTGGAACGCGACCATTTATTATTCTATTACAATCCTTATGAGATTAAATCCTATGCTGAAGGCGATACAGAGTTACGTATCCCCCTGAAAGACATCAAAGATTTGCTATCCCCAAAAGGAATACAATATATCAATAGCTTCAATTAATTATTATCAATCCTACGCTACATGCAAGTTTTTAAATTTGGTGGTGCTTCCGTGAAGAACGCTGAAGCCATAAAAAATGTGAAAGAAATTGTAGAATACTATCAGCATGAATCCCTCCTGATCGTAATTTCTGCCATGGGAAAAACCACCAATAAGCTGGAGGCTATTGCGAAATCATATGTGAGTCAAGATGGGCAGGCTTTCGAGCTCTTGGAGGAAGTAAAACAAGCACACTTCGAAGTTATAGCCGGTTTGTTCGGTGAGGAAGAGGTGCCACTATATGATGAGGTGTCCAATCTTTTTGTCGAAGTAGAATGGATCTTGGAAGAAGAGCCTGTGGATGAATTCCCATATATTTTTGATCAAATTGTCTCTATTGGAGAACTTGTATCGACGAAAATTATCGCTTCGTACATCTTATCGCAAGGGATTCCTTGTCGCTGGATAGATGCTAGAAATTACATCGCCACGGATAATTATTACCAAGAAGCAGGCGTAGATTGGGAGCGTTCAAAGAAAGCTATTTTAAAAGACCTTCCAAGCATACTGACGCACGAACTTATCGTAACCCAAGGGTTTATAGGGTCCACATCTGAAAATTTCTCCACCACCTTGGGTAGAGAAGGCTCGGATTATTCCGCAGCGATTTTTGCTTCCTGCCTCGATGCCCAAGCGGTAACGATCTGGAAGGATGTCCCTGGGGTGTTGAATGCAGACCCTAAATGGTTTGCCGAAACAGCACTAATTCCGGAGCTTTCCTATACCGATGCGATTGAGTTAACCTACTACGGCGCTACTGTTATTCACCCGAAGACCATCAAACCCCTACAAAATAAGGGGATTAACTTATACGTTAAATCGTTCTTAAACTATAAAGAACCAGGCACCGTAATTCGTAGCACCAAGCAAACACTTCCAATACCTTCGTTTATCTTTAAGATGAACCAGGTTTATATCAATATTATGCCGCGGGATTTCTCCTTTATCTTAGAAGATAACCTAAGTCATATATTCAATGTTTTCTTTAAACATCGCATTAAGACCAATATGATGCGGAACTCTGCCATTAGCTTTTCCGTTTCTGTAGATGATACTGGAGAAAATATCCATCAGCTACTAGCAGATCTTGCGCAACGCTTTGAGATTATAACACATAAAAACCTGGAATTAATAACAATACGCTACTATAATCAGGAGACCATCGATCGCGTATTAGTAGATAAGCAGGTTATTGCTGAGCTAAAAGACAGCTATACCTGCCAGTTATTAGTGAATCAAATTTCATGAATATAAATTTATTTAATGCTGACGTACAAGCTTTTTTAGAAGCTAACAGGGAGGTTAATTCCGCGACAATAGCCCTTAAAAAGAGTCCTTTTCCAGGAATTTCCTCCGCGGAGCTGGCAGCCCAACTAGATGCGCGCCAGCGGGCGAAGAAGAAGCTCCCACTATGGGCCTCAACGCCAGCAATCTATTTTCCACAAAAAATTAATATGGAGCAGTGCTCCTCGGAGCAAACTGCCGCTTTTAAAAGTAGCCTTATTACAGAAAATAGTAGCCTAATAGACTTAACGGGAGGCTTTGGCATTGATAGTTTCTACTTCGCTAAACGCGCAAAATCAGTGATCCATTGCGAGATTAACCAGGAGCTTTCAGCCATAGTAGCGCATAATTACAAGGTCCTCGGGCAAGAGAATATTCAATGTTTTGCAGGCGATGGCACAGCAATCCTCCAAGATGCTGCTCCTGTAGACTATATTTATTCTGACCCTTCCCGAAGAGTCGCTTTAAAGAAAGTATTCCTCCTTTCGGACTGTGAGCCTAATATCGTTGCGCTGCAGCATCAACTGTTGGCCTCCGCCCATACAATCATCACGAAAGTAGCCCCCTTACTGGATATCTCTTCAGCTCTACGCGAGCTGACACAGGTGGCAGAGGTATTTGTCGTAAGTTTAGAAAATGACTGTAAAGAGCTTCTTTTTATTCAGAAAAAGGACTTTGAAGGAGAGCCTCAGGTTCATGCTGTTCGCCTTTATCAAGGGCAGCAACAGCAGTATTCTTTCCGCTACAGCGTGGAGTCTGCGACACAGAATAGCTATGGAAGCCCGTCAAAATATTTATATGAGCCCGATGTTGCTGTAACGAAAGCGGGGGCATTTAAATCCATAGCTGCGGCTTATGGGTTAACAAAAATCGCCCAGCATACCCATCTTTACAGCAGTGAGAATTTAAGAGATGATTTTTTAGGGAAAATATTTGACGTACAAGCGACTATTCCCTATCAGCTGTTTAAAAAGAATGCGCATCCCTATCAGGCAAATGTCATCAGCAAGAATTTCCCTCTTAAAGCGGAAGAACTCCGTAAAAAGCATAAAATTAAGGAGGGTAAGGAAGAGTTTTTATTCTTCTGTAGCAACGAGCAGGGCGAACTGATTGTGATTTATGCTAAACGTGTCTAGGAAAACTAATTTTACCATCTCAAGCCGCTAATTCAACATTCCTATTACAATTCTATGCTGAAGGAATGATATTTTTGATTATGAATCAAACTGTCAAACTTTCGGCCTTAGATCTGGCCACTGTAGTTTCCGGAGGAAATCACCGTACAGCTATTGAGCGTACAGTGCGCACAGCACAACAACTTGAAGCCTTAGGCTATACCCGAATTTGGGTCGCAGAACACCATAACATGGAATTTATTGCGAGCTCGGCAACCTCCATATTAATCGAACATATCGCATCTAAGACTTCCAGCATACGTGTTGGTTCTGGCGGCATTATGCTTCCAAACCATTCGCCTTTAGTGATAGCAGAACAATTTGGCACCTTGGCAACCATCCACCCCAACCGAATAGACCTCGGCCTTGGGCGTGCTCCAGGAACTGACCAGCTGACAGCCATGGCGCTGCGTAGAAATAATATGAATGGTGCCTACCAGTTTCCCCAAGATATTCAAGACCTGCAGCGCTATCTTTCCAAGGAAAATGCCTCCGCAAAGGTGCGTGCTTTTCCTGGTGAAGGTGTAGACGTCCCCTTATATATCTTAGGTTCAAGCACCGACTCGTCTTATCTTGCGGCTGAACTCGGACTTCCCTATGCCTTTGCGGCACATTTTGCGCCTGCTCAATTAGCGCAAGCAGCAAAGATCTATAGACAGCACTTTATCCCCTCGACGTTATACCCTGAACCCTATTTCATTTGCTGTGTCAATGTGGTTGCTGCAGACACCACCGCTTATGCACAACTGCTATCCCATAGTTTAAAGAATCTTTTCGCCTCCATTGTTACCAATACCCGTAGCCCTCTTAGCCCTCCAACATTGGAGCCTATCTACCAAGGCCACCGCGATATTGAGGCTGCTGTAGCGAGTATGGTATCTTGTACTTTTATAGGTGATGTTCCCAAAATTAAATCTGAGCTAACAGAATTTATTAATGAACTAGCTATTGATGAACTGATGGCTACCACGTATATTTATGATGAGGATGAGCGTATACACTCCTACAAATTATTGAAAGAAGCGCTTGAATCTTAATGAAGCACGCGAATCTTAGCTAATAAAAAAAACTAATTATAAATCTATTATGAAAGAGACCATTTTAATTACGGGAGGAACAGGCTTAGTGGGGAGACGCTTAGCTGCGCTGTTAGCAAAAGATTATAACTTACGGTACCTTAGTCGGACGCCGGCAGGAAGTAATCAGTTTGCCTGGGATATATCCACAGGATTTTTAGACCCCAATGCGCTAAAAGATGTCGATCATATCATCCATCTTGCGGGGGAAAATATCTTAAAAAAAAGATGGACTGAAGATAGAAAAATTGCCCTGATAGAAAGCCGTGTATATAGCACAAAGCTCCTCTACACCGCTTTAGAGAAAGCTGGACGTACTATAAAAACATTTATTTCAGCTTCTGCGGTAGGCTATTATGGCGCAGTGACGCAGCAGCAAGCATTTTCTGAAGAAGACCCTGCGGGAACAGATTTCGCAGCTGAATTATGTATGCTTTGGGAGAAAGCTGCGGATTTATTTGAAGATCCTACACGTTGCCAGCGGGTGGTAAAATTGAGAACCGCAGTCGTGCTTTCAGCAGAAGGTGGTGCCCTAGCGCCCTTAAGCCTACCCATAAAATTAGGCCTTGGCAGTTCCCTAGGTAAGGGCACACAGTATATGCCCTGGATACATATCGACGACCTTTGCAGCTTATATAAATACGCATTAACAAATACAGATGTAGCGGGTGTATATAATGCCAGCGCCCCAGAGCAGTGTACAAATGCACAAATTACGGCTACAATAGCGAAGTACTTCAACCGTCCGCTTTGGCTACCTAATGTGCCTGCCGTAGCACTAAAGTTAGCCCTAGGTGAAGCAGCAGACATGCTGCTGGAAGGATCCCCCGTATCGACCGAAAAAATACAAGCTCAGGGTTACAAATTCCACTACCCAGCATTAGATGCAGCACTTAAACAACTTTTAAAGAAAGAGGAATAGGTCTATTAACCAGCAATGTTATTGCATGTAAAGTGAAACTTTTTACAGCCCTCCTCTGTTAGTATACTATAGACTTACAGTAGAGTTATGATAGCAACGAACGTAAAAGAAGGTATCTTATCTACCATCGGAGAAACTCCTTTAGTAAAATTGAAGAATGTATTCGCTGAATATCCTTTTCATTTTTATGCAAAGATGGAAATGTTTAATCCTGGAGGAAGCATCAAAGATCGAACTTCCTATCACATGCTTTCGGAAGCCTTCAAGCAGGGGAAGATAGCTGCCAATAGTACGATTATTGAATCCACTTCAGGCAACATGGGGATTGGCTTAGCCCAACTATGTTTATATTATGGTCTACGCCTGATACTCGTAGTCGACCCCCATATCAATAAAGAATCCGCCCAGCTGCTAAGGATTTATAAAGCCGAATTAGTTTTCGTAGATGAGCTTGATGATAACGGTGGCTACTTAAAGACGCGCCTTGCCACCGTGCAAAAGTTACTGAAGACAATACCAAATAGCTATAATCCGGATCAGTATCACAATAAAAACAATCCCTTAGCACATCGGCAAACTTTTACCGAGATTATCCAGCAGCTTGGTGCTGCGCCAGATTACATAATTATTCCTACCAGCACCTGCGGTACCATAATGGGCTTTATAAATGAAATTGATAAGCAGGGCTATGCTACAAAAGTTATCGCTGTAGATGCTCAAGGATCCGTACTTTTTAATCAAAAGCCGAAGGAGCGACTGATCCCAGGTATGGGCGCTTCCCAAAAATCCCATTTCTTAGATGCCGCAAAACTACATGCTGTGCAGCATATCTCCGATAGCGATGCTGTAGTAGGCTGTCACAAACTATTGAAATTAGAATCTATGCTAGCTGGAGGCTCCTCGGGAGCAGTCATCACAGCGATAGAGAAAATAGCCTATAGATTAAAGGAAGATAATACCGTAGTAGCAATTTTTCCAGATCGTGGTGAGCGCTACCTAAATACGATTTACAATACAGAATGGATTGCTACAAAATTTCCTGAACTTTTAAATAATGAGAAAATATGATTTGGACCAAGGATAATTTTTCTTCGGAGCATCTCAAAAAGAGTGAACAGGTAACAACGAAGGTATATCAGAAACCCCCGATAGACAGCCAAACTCCGCGAGTGGCCATTATTGGTGGAGGGCCTAAAGGATTTTATGCCTTAAAAGCACTCTTTCAAGCACTAAAAAAACAGCCCCTAAGGAGCCCCCTTTCTATCGACTGGTTTAATGATGACAGCTCCTTTGCTTGTGGCAAGAATTTTAATACCCAGCAGCCTGACTACTTGCTAATTAACAACTGCATCGGCCATATCGACGTCTGGAAAGATGACTATTCTACAGAAAAATTAAACTTCTGTGACTGGATTAATCACTATCGTAAAGGGAAAAAGAATGCCTTACCTACGGACTTCGCCTCGCGCGCACTTGTAGGCCACTACCTGAGTCATGCACTGCTCCTGCTTTTAAAGGATATGCCAGACCATCTGCAGTTGAACTTCCATATAGAGAATGTCGACCGCCTATATTTGGATACACAGCAGCAAATCTATCTCGGCGACAAATTTAAAGTTGCCTATAAATCCGTTATCCTTTGTACAGGAAACAGCTATACCTCAAAACTACCAAAATCCATCGCTCAAGATATCCTAAAGCTAGGTGGGGTCTATATAAAGCATCCCTATCCCATTGGGAACAGCTTGGCCCTACCCAAGCAAGCAGATGTTGCCGTGCTAGGGCTTGGATTAACAGGCATAGATGTCGTACTCGGACTAACAGAGGGACGTGGAGGGAAATTTTCCCGTAAAGATGGTGGCCAGTATATTCCTGCGGATAAGGAAGTAGGTACCATCTACGCCTGGTCACGCTCCAACTTACCTATGCTATGCCGAGGGGCAATCTATGGCGATGAGCCGAGCAAATTCACCTATCTTACGGAGCAACGATTAGCTAGCTTATTAGCTATAAAAGGTACTATAAAAGCGAAAAGTCAGCTTTTACCCCTTTTAAGTAAGGAAATAACTTTTGCCTATTACAGCTGTAAATGGCGTAAAAAGTCTTTCACCAAAAAGGAAATGGAAGCACAAATTGCAAAATTAAAAAAACCCTTTGCACTCAGCGATCTGTTGGCACCAGACAAAAGCACACAATTTTCAACCTGCTCCACAAGACAGGATTTTATTATTGCCTATCTAACATTTACAATTAAGGAAACTAAAAAAGGCCCCCTAAAAAGCCCCTATATGGCGGCGGCTTCTGTCTGGCGTGATGCCTCCCTATTTTTCAGCAGCTGTTATAATTTCAAAGGCTTAACGGGAAATTCTCAAGCGCTATTCGATCAGGAATGGGCAGGAGCGTTTCATAGAATTAGCTACGGCCCCCCTATTAGCACGATGGAAAAAATATTGATATTATGTAAAGCAGGAAAACTAAAATTCCCCTTTCAGCAGGCGCCATCGCTGCGCATCGAGAAACAGAAGCTCCTGCTGGAGGAAGGCGCTCTAAAGGTTAGCGTTAGCCATCTTATTGATGCGCGTATCGGTAAAGTAAATCTCACGGAAAGCTTACCCGCAACCCTACTGCGGGCAGGAATAGCAAGTCCCTTAGTGAATGACAGATACCAGGTGGGCTGCATGGAAATACAGCCCAATGGGCGCCTGAAATCAACACTTGATGCGCCTATTTATTTATATGGCACCCCTACAGAAGGCAATACGCTGGACAATGATACACTGGCCATCGATAAATACAATTATGCCGCAGCATGGGCTGCAGATATCCTTGAAAATCACCTACAAAAAAAATAGCTTATGGACGCAAATCATTTTCCATTAACCCCCATTATACATCCTTGGGTGCATGATTTCTTAGAACAAAAGGAAGCTATTTATGCCGCTATAGCGCAGCATGGCTCCCCCATAAATGTTCATAATATGACGCCATTTGATGAGAATTTATCCGCATTCAAAAAGACATTTGATAGCTATGGGCTGAAATCAAAAATTTTCTTCGCCAGAAAAGCCAATAAATGTAAATTCTTAGTTGAACAAGCGCAGCAATTAAATCATGGCGTAGATACCGCTAGCTACATGGAGCTGAAGCAAGCCTTAGAAGTCGGAGTTCCGGCAGCAAATTTAGTCTGTACGGCGGCAGTAAAAAATAGAAAATTAATAGCCCTAGCCATCGAAGCTCAAGTGCCCCTCGTATTGGACAATGAGGATGAATGCACCTTAATACAGACAGTTGCGGAAGAAATGAATACCACTGTACCCATACAGGTTCGACTCTCGGGATTTATTGTCGCCCAGCAGCTGCTGCCCTCGCGCTTCGGCTTTGAGCGCAAAAAGGCCTACGCACTGATAACGGAATCTTTAGGAAAAGACAAGCAATTTGACAGGCTCTTATACCAAGGGCTACATTTCCACTTGAATGGCTACAGCATACCACAGCGAGCGATCTCTTTACACCAATGTTTTGATTTAGTAGCCGAGCTGAAAGCCGATGGAATTCCTACAAAGTCCGTAGACTTCGGCGGAGGCATTCTTATAAACTACCTGAAAGATCGTAAAGAATGGGAAGCTTTTCAGGAAGCCCTAAAGGAAGCTGTACTCCATAAAAGAGAAGCTTTAACTTTCCAAAATGATGGATTGGGGCTAATGAATATTGAGGGAAGGCTGTATTTCGATATGCAGGTATACCCCTATTATAACGAGGTGAATAAGACGACTTTCCTCGAGCAGATACTCACTTTTCAAGGCGATGGTCCGAAAAACATTTTCCAGCGCGCATTAGAACAGGATATTGAGCTCCGCATTGAACCCGGAAGGTCATCGCTCGATCAGGTGGGCATCACCATTGCGAAAGTAGCTTTTAGAAGATACCATACCGATGGTCAACTGCTTATTGGCTTGGAGATGAATAGAACGCAGCTACGCAGTGCTAGTGCAGACTTTCTCTTAGACCCCATCCATATCAGCCAAGGGGAAGCAGCAAAAGGGGAAAGCTGTGAAGGCTATCTTGTGGGGGCTTACTGCCTAGAACAAGAGTTAATCCTAAAGCGTAAACTATATTTCCATCAGCTTCCACAAGTAGATGATCTTTTTGTCTTTATAAATACAGCGGGATATATGATGCACTTCTATGAATCCGAGGCACACCTATTCCCCTTAGCCAAGAACTTTGTCTATCATACAGCGCATAAAATGCTGGAGGCGCGGGATTAACGGTCTTTTTTCAATAACATGGCATGCTGTGATGCGGTGAATATATTACGAAACACTATATTCAACGCATGCTTCGTTTGAGAAGCGACAATACCGCATAGCGGGTAAAAGAAGAGTACATCTTGCTGTGTCTGATAGATAATATCCGTACACTGCTGTAGATAAGGCGCTATAAAAGGGTTGATATCTTCACCCTGAAGATGCTTTTTCCACAGCTGCGCGATAGCATCCGAGGCCTCATCTATTAAAGAAGAGGTCGCTTGAAAGCGCGCATCATGCTTCCGCAGGTAGGTTTTTCCTACCGTTGTAAACCAGGAAGTATCCTGTGCGCGCAGGATAAATTCCTTCTCCACAAGATCCATAAATCTTCGGTACATGCCGATGTAATTCACAAATAAGGTGCAGGCAGCAAACACCTGAAAAGGAAGCTGATATAATGGATATTGTAGGGTGACTGCTTGAGTATCGATAACAAAACTTCGATCAGCAGGCACCTTCAAACCCTCCACAGAAAATGAATGCGAAGCCGTGGACTCCAAACCAAAAGAGTCCCAGTCATAGGCTATTAATACATCCTCACGATCAAAATAGAAAGACTTTATAAGCGGTTTTTTCGCCTCCATAAAGGGCTCCCCTTGCGCATTGACAATCGCACAGTTGGCCGTAAAATGTGTGAGATGCGTCGATCCTGTCGCATAACGCCAATGCCCCGTTATCAGGTAGCTGCCGTCCGCTTGCGGCACTGCTGTTCCTGCCACCTGACCAGAACCGCCCAAGCAAATTTCCTTTTTGGAAAATATACCGCGTCCTCCATCGGGATCAATATAGCCTACAAACATATTGGCACCCGCACATAAGGTTACCGTCCATGCTAAGGAGCCATCGGCATAAGCCAACTCCTCCAATAGCTGAAGGCCCTCTATTAAATCAAGCTGTCCGCCGGATAGCCGTTTGGGAACCCATATTTTAAACCAGCCTTGCTCATAGCATAGCGCTAACTGCTGAGACGTTAGTTTTTTACATAAAATGGAGGGCCCTTGCTGATCGGCAATAAGAGCCTGCTGCGCTGTGCTTAATATGCTATCCATGAATTTGTGAAAATAATTAGTCTTTTGAAAAAATATAGGCTTTACCTCTTATAATTTTACGCCAATTCAAATAACCAAATATGGCCATAACAAACAAGAAGATAGTGAGTAAAGTATAGAGAACTAAGCCCTTATGATATAATAAAGGGATGGCTACGAAATTCGAAATATTTAATAGGATCCAGTTTTCCATTCTCCTTCTTGCGAGCAACCACATCCCCGCCCAAGCAAAGCTTGCGACAAAAGCATCTGCCGCAGGAACATCGGAGTCCGTAAAATTCTGTAGCACCGTATACAGCAGGAAGTAGCCAACGACACAGATTGCAGCAACAGTAGCCCATTCTATTCGTGAAGCATAGGCAATGGGTTGCTGTCCATTGGAATTAGCCGCAGGCTTCTTAAACCAATACCACCATCCGTAGATGCTCATTACAAAATAATAGAGGTTGAGTATAATCTCCGCATAGAGCTTCACCTCAAATAAGATAAAGAGTGTCAGCGTGATGGATAGTAAGCCAAAGAGATAGTGGATGGATTTATTGGCTTTAGCAAACCAAACTTGTAAGATACCAAAGAGCACGCCTATTAATTCTATAGGAGACGATGCTACCAACTGCTGGTAAAAGGACTGAAAAAATATGTTTAGGTCTGTCATTGTTATTTTCCTACGCCAGCATTATCTGGATCAGGTGTATAAAAGCAGATATACAGGATTGTATATCTGCTTTTAAAGGGTTTATTCTCAGCCTTAATAAATTAAAGCACCCCTAATTAATAGTTTATTAGTCGTTGAAATTTTCTAATTTCAATGTTGTATGCGTACGCTTTCTTGTTTCTTTACACAACGTTTCGTTGTCATTTAATGACTGTCCATGTGAAGGAATCATTTCCCGTAATTTCTTACGGTACTCATCTGACTTCGCACGCTCAGGGAAACATTTCTTTAATAGAGAGATCATAATAGGCACGGAAGTAGATGCACCTGGAGATGCGCCTAATAAAGCGGCAATCGAACCATCTGCTGCAGCTACGACCTCGGTTCCAAATTCTAAGACGCCACCATGTTTTGGATCTTTCTTAATAACTTGTACACGTTGACCGGCCACTTCAATATCCCAATCTTCTAATTTTGCTGTCGGCATAAACTGTTTTAACGCATCCAATTTATCCTTCGGGCTTTTCATAACTTCACTGATTAAGTATTTCGTCAAGTCCATATTGTCCATACCTACAGATAGTAGTGGGCGGATATTTGACAACTTAATCGAAGCTGGTAAATCAAAATAAGAGCCTTGTTTTAAGAACTTCGTAGAGAATCCCGCGTAAGGGCCAAACAATAAAGCTTGTTTGCCATCGATGTAACGTGTATCTAAGTGAGGTACAGACATCGGTGGAGCACCAATGCTTGCTTTACCATATACTTTCGCATGATGATTCTTAATAATTTCCTCATTATTACAACGTAACCATTGACCACCTACAGGGAAACCACCATAGCCTTTGGACTCAGGAATACCTGATTTCTCCAAGAGTAAAAGTGAGTGACCACCTGCACCTATAAAGACAAACTTCGCATTTACAGAACGCTTAACACCAGTTTTTAAGCCTTTAACAGCTATCTCCCAGGTGCCGTCAGCATTTCTATTGATATCTTTAACTTCCTCTTCTAGGGCAAGTTTAAAATTTTCCTTTGTACTTAAATTAGCAACAAGATCACGTGTTAATGATCCGAAGTTAACATCGGTACCTAAAATCATATTAGTTGCTGCGATTTTATCATCTAAAGGACGACCTTCCATCATTAAAGGAATCCATTCAGCTAAAACTTTCTTATCTTCCGTATACTCCATACCTTTGAATAAGTTGTTTTTCGTCAACTCTTCAAAACGTTTACGTAAGAAATCCACATCTTTTTCACCAAACACTGCACTCATATGAGGCACTGTACGAATGAAATCCTCCGGATTTTTTATAATACCTTTGTCTACAAGGTAAGTCCAAAATTGTTTTGATACTTCAAATTGCTCCGCAATACTAATTGCTTTATTGATCTTTACAGAACCGTCAGCTTGCTGCGGTGTATAGTTTAGTTCACACAATGCGGAGTGACCAGTTCCTGCGTTATTCCACGCGTCAGAACTTTCAGCAGCAACAACATCTAATCTTTCAATAATTTCAATGTTTACATCCGGATTCAACTCATTTATAAGCGTTCCTAATGTTGCGCTCATGATTCCAGCGCCTATTAAAACGACGTCAACCTTTTCGGTATTTTTAGTTTTTATGCCCATGTCTTAGTGATTGCTGCAAATTTAATATAGATTTTCGGTTTAAAACAATGATTTTGTCAAATAACTGTATTATTTTAATCTTTTATTCAAAATTACCACAAATTGAATTGAAACCGTACTTTTTAAGATAATATCGGTTAAATGCGGGCAACATTTTGCATATATCTTATATTAAACATAATTATCATTGTGTATGTGCCGAGAATTTAACAAATTTGTACCCAAGCTATATCATAGACGAAACGAAAGAATGAAATTACTTGAAGGAAAAACAGCCCTAATTACAGGTGCATCAAAAGGTATTGGTAGAAAAATTGCAGAGGTTTTTGCTCAACAAGGAGCGAACGTTGCGTTTACATATTTATCATCCGTAGAAAAAGGACAAGCGTTAGAACAGGAGTTACAAGCTTTTGGAACGCAAGTAAAAGGGTACCGCTCGGATGCTTCGAAATTTGATCAAGCAGAGCAATTGATTACAGACATCGTTGCTGACTTTGGCACCGTAGATATCGTTGTAAACAATGCAGGTATCACGAAAGATGGTTTATTAATGCGTATGACTGAAGAAAATTGGGACGACGTTATTGATGTAAACCTAAAGTCTGTTTTCAATATTACGAAAGCTGCTTCCAAAGTTATGATGAAAAACCGTAAAGGTGTATTTATCAATATGAGTTCTGTCGTAGGTGTTCAAGGAAATGCAGGCCAAGCAAATTATGCTGCCTCGAAAGCAGGTATCGTAGGATTCTCGAAATCAGTAGCGAAAGAGTTAGGTTCTAGAAATATTCGTACTAATGTCGTTGCTCCAGGATTTATCCGCACAGAGATGACGGAAGTATTAGACCCTAAAGTCGTTGCAGGCTGGGAAGCTGGCATTCCATTAAAGCGTGCTGGTGAAGCTGAAGATGTGGCGAATGTATGTCTTTTCTTAGCTTCAGACTTAGCAGCTTACGTGACAGGGCAAGTAATCCCTGTAGACGGTGGTATGTTATAAGCTATTTTTATAAAATAAGTTGCTCTTACTTTAAAGAGCGCTCAAAACCTCGAACTTCATTGAGTTCGAGGTTTTGTTTTTATATATTTGTAAGGTAATTTAAGGGAACATGAACATCGATATTTTTTCTATTCAATCCGAAGCTCAATTTAATGAGGCCTGCTTGGCTACTTTCAAGGCGCAGCTACAAAGCTGCGAGGTATATGCCAGCTATGTGCAGCATCTGGGATGTGATAGCGATCAGATCACCCATTATAAGGATATTCCCTTTCTCCCTGTTCAATTTTTTAAAACGCAACGCGTATTCGATCGTAAGAAAACCATTGTCCAAACATTCTCGAGCTCAGGAACGACAGGAATGGTTAATGCACAGCATCATGTGGCTGATTTAGGAATCTATGAAACTAGTTTTCGCGCAGCCTTTAAGCAGTTTTACGGCGATATTAAAGATATTGCTCTGCTAGCGTTACTTCCAAATTACCAGGAACGCACAGGCTCTTCTCTTATCTATATGGTTGACGACCTGATCAAGCATTCCCAGCAGCCAGAGAGCAACTACTTCCTTTATGATCATGAAAATTTATATCAGGCATTACTAGCGCTCAAAAAGAAGGGTACAAAGACTGTTTTAATAGGCGTAACATATGCCCTACTAGACTTTATAGCGCAGTACAATTTACATTTTCCAGCATTAATTATTATGGAAACGGGCGGCATGAAAGGAAAACGTAAAGAGATGATACGTGAAGAAGTGCACGCCTTATTAAAGGAAGGATTTGGCGTATCTCAGATACACTCAGAATATGGGATGACAGAGCTTTTATCACAGGGGTACTCCCTTGGAGAAGGGATCTTTCAAACCCCATCATGGATGCGCATATTAATTCGCGACACCAATGACCCCTTAAGTTTGCAGACCTCAAAAAATACGGGCGCCATCAATGTTATTGATTTGGCAAACCAAGATTCATGTGCTTTTATAGCTACCCAAGACCTCGGTAGATTGTATAAGGACAACCAGTTCGAAGTCTTGGGTAGATTTGACCAAGCCGATATACGCGGATGCAACCTGCTTGTTCAATAAGTATATTAATTTAAAGATGGGTCTTCAAATGTGTTTCCTGCGCGCAGATCTCCCGTGTCGTACCCCTTTTTAAACCAGGCTTTACGTTGAGCCGAAGTACCGTGGGTAAAAGATTCTTCCACGGCATAGCCTTGTGCTTGCGTCTGTAGCTTATCATCGCCCACAGCTTCCGCGGCACGCATGCCATCTAAAATATCGTCGTAAGTTATCTCTAGGCCTGTAATCTTATTTAGATGATGTGCCCAAACTCCGGCATAGAAGTCTGCTTGAAGCTCTGTTTTCACAGAAATCTTATTATTCTCCGCTTCAGAAAGCTGTCCCCGCATGGCATTGGTCTTAGGCAGTAAGCCTACGATATTTTGGATATGATGACCCACCTCATGCGCTATTACATAAGCTAGTGCAAACTCACCTGTGGCGCCAAATTTATTCTTTAGCTCTTCGTTAAAACTTAAATCTAAGTAGATCTTTTGATCTGCAGGGCAATAAAATGGGCCATAGGACGATTTCCCAGTACCGCAGCCTCCCGTTTCAGTACCCCCACGATATACCGCAAGCGTGGTCACCTGATATGGCTTCCCTAACTGCTCCTTAAATAAGACGTTCCAAACATCCTCCGTACTTGCTAAGATCGTTTGTGAAAAATCTGTCAGCTCCTGCTCTTCAGCAGTAATATCTACAGGACCTGCTTCCGTCTGCGCACCAAAATTCCCTTGTTGCACCTGCTGCAATAGCTCTCCAGGATCTCCCCCCATTAGAAAGCCTATTAGCAGGACAATTACTCCCCCCACTCCTCCTAGCGTTAGCTTTCCACCAGGAGACATGCCCCGACGATCCTCAAAATTTTCAGATTTTCGATTACCTTTCCATTTCATAATTATTAATTTAAATAGATATATTTTGACAATAAAAATATAAACAAAAATTGCACCTTATTTTCACATTTCAAACTGCAAAATGCAATTCCTAAAATAATTATGTATTTTTGGCTTTTTAATTTGATAAACTGACCATGAATTTAGAAGCTGTATTAAAGTCGCGCGCAGAAGAAAGCTGTGAACTATGCCACTCAACGGATGAGTTACGTGTATATGGAGTTCCTCCTGAAGAAAGCACTGCTCCAGAGAACAATATTTTAGTTTGTACCAAATGTGATGCACAATTACAGAAAAAAGAACAACTAGATGCTGCGCATTGGAAAATACTTTCAGAGACAATGTGGTCAGAAATCCCTGCGGTGCAAGTCGTAGCTTGGCGCATGTTAAATCGCTTACAACATGAAAGCTGGGCGGCAGACAATTTAGATATATTATATCTTTCTGAGGAAGATCTAGCTTGGGCAAAGAAAACAGGTGACCATGAAAATGATGGTTTTGTTCAATTCCATGTAGACAGCTTAGGGGCTCAGCTTGCTGAGGGAGATACCGTTGTCCTAACAAAGACATTGGATGTAAAAGGATCTACAATTAAAGCGACCTTAGGAACAGTCGTTAAAAATATTCATTTAGTACACGATAATACGGAGCAAATTGAAGGTAAGGTCGAGGGGCAAACAATTGTTATTCTGACTAAATATCTACGAAAAAATAACGCATAAGCTATTTTCTTGAATTAGTTCATAAAATAAAACTTCCAGGACTCCTATATTTGAAACGAAAAGGATTTAGAGTTTTCATTTCATTTCAATCGTTTGTAATAAAAATGCTAGTTAACAATGTTAACTAGCATTTTTTATTAGTTTTTTGGGTATGCGCGTAGATGTTCGAATTTATAGTTTGGATGCAGCTTTAAGCTGTCAATTAAATCAGAAAGCAACTTCTGCCCTTTCCTATTTTGGAACATGTCATCATGCATCAAAAGAACAACATTATTTTTTGAAAAAGTCGTTCCGTTGTTTAACCGATTCCGCATGCGGCGATAAATCTGTGACACGGTCTCCAGCGGTTTTCCCGTGGTACCATTCATCTTCCATTCGACATCCCATCCCATAATTTTATACCCGTTCATATGAAGGAGATCTGCGGTGCTAGCACCAGACTCCAAATCTACTCTCCTGCGGGCGTCAAAATACCAGATATTACGCCCAGGAAGACGTACGATTTTATGCTGCAGCTGCAAAGCTGTTTCATTTTTATCAAAATCAGCAAAAGCTTTTTGAGGCTGCGAGTAAAAGACGGAAAATTTATTGTGAGCGTGAGTAAAACTATGATTATAACTATCTATTAAAGGATTAGTCATATATTTCTGATAATATTTATACATGCGCTTACTCATTTCAGCATGCATGCCAATTAGAAAAACATTCGTCTTTACTTGTTTTGCAGTCGTGATAGAATCGATGGCTTGACTCCCAATTAAGGGGCCATCGTCAAAAGTTAAATATACATAACGTGGAGAAATGCTGTCTGTATAAAGTACAGCTGTATCTTTTGTGGTTGTATCAGCATGCTTAGCAACTATTTTCACACTATCTTTAACTAAGGATAAGGTGTCTTCCACATCGATAGCTGGCTTTTCAGGCTCACTCTTAGCTGGCACACTGTCCGTTATTAATGGTGTATCTTCCACCTTAGCTGCGCGTTGCGAGTCTGTAGCATTACAAGCGGAAAACGAAATTGTGATGAAAGATAATGCTGCCCAAAAATTCGGGCGAACATAAAATCTACTATGCATAGTTGATAAATTGATAGTTAAGTCTTTTCTATTAGGCTGCAAAACTAACGTTAATAAATGTATAAATAGATATAATTAAACATATTTAATTTTTATTAATTTGCTTTAAAAGATTAAATTGTATTTTTAGTGAAAAAAACTACTATTTCAATGTTTAAATCTACCCTATCACAAATTTGTTGCATTTCACTGCTCTTAGTAAGTGGTGTAACGCAAGCTCAAAATTCAAAATGGAAGCATTATGACTTCAAAAATGAGGACCGCCAACATATTCATGGGGTCATTACAAGCACACAAGAAATAGCCCTTTTTAATAGGCTACCCACCTCCTTAGAAGCATCGGTTAGACAGCCTGTTTGGGCTTTGGGGAAAAATTCCGCGGGTCTATACATTGATTTTTCTACGGATGCCGATAGTATACAGGTCAACTACCAAGTAGCAGGCCCCCTAGCAATGCCACATATGCCCAATATTGGCGTTTCAGGCGTAGATTTATATGCAAAAGATGGGCGTAATTGGCAGTGGGCATATGGTTCATATTCATTTAAAGACACCATCTCTTACCAGTTTAACAGCATTAATAAAAATGCACAAAGCAAGCAATATAGACTCTATCTCCCACTATATAATACCGTCAAAAACCTGGCTATTTCTATCCCTGCTAACAGAAAAATAACATTTTCCGCAGAGCCTGGAGATCCAATTATTGTGTATGGCACTTCCATTGCACAGGGGGCCTGCGCAACACGTCCAGGCTTAGCGTGGACCAATATTTTAGGTCGTAAATTGAATGCACCTATGGTAAATTTAGGGTTCTCAGGAAATGGCCGCTTAGAGCAGCCTATTTTGGATCTTATAGCACAGGCTAAAGCGCGAATTTATATCTTAGATTGCATCCCGAATTTAGGAAGCCTAAAAGATTATCCCGACGAAGTGTTAGATTCCTTATTGGAAAATGCGGTACGTACACTACGCGCTAAAAACGCGAAAACCGCCATCATCCTGACAGAACATAGCTCTGGGGAAAATGGCGGCTTTTTAAATTACCTCAAAAATGAGGAGTATGTACGTTCATCAAAGGTCCTGCAACGCTGCTTCAACCGGTTGAATAATAAATATAAAAATCTATACCTACTGACAAATAAAGACATTGGCTTAGATCTAGAATCTACCGTAGATTATGCACATCCCAATGATATTGGTATGATGAAGCATGCTGAAGCTTATGAACGGATAATAAATCGTATTCGCTAGCGTCCTCTATGCTCATTTGATCGATTATGGCCTTCATTCCTTTGAGGGCCATTATTGCGGTCATTGCGGTCGCTTCTATCATTGCGGTCGTTACGGTCGTTTCTACCGTTGTTAAAGCGTCCACTTTGTTGTCTACCATCACCTTGACGTCTGTTGTGATCCATCGTGCGTCTGTTGTGCTCCATCGAGGGACCTCTATCGCTGTAAACATAACGTCTATCGTGGTTTACAGGGCCTCTATGGTGAGAATTACGGTAATCTCTGATATTAACTTGGCGATAGTTGTTTGCATAGCCTGCATAATGCTGTCTATGGCGAGCATGGTAGTTCCAAGGGTTACGATCGTTTAGGACCACCTTATAAGTTCTATAGAAATCAAAATTACGATATTTTCGAGGTAGATTTTTTCGTGTAACCCATCTTCTACCGCTCATATACGTGTATAGATTAGATGCTACATTATAGTAAACATCGATTTCAGGCATATAATAATAACTTGCCCGCTCATATCCAGAAGGCCCCCACACAGGTTGTCTTCCGATATTTACATTTACGGAAACCTGCGCTTCTGCTGGCTTCACCATAAATACTGCAGCTCCTAAAAGTAGACTATATAAAACATTTTTCATGGTCTGATCCTCCTTATTACATTATTTAACTATTCTTGTTATTTGTTATTAGGACTCCCAGTAAATAAAAAGGATTAATAAGAAATAGGAAATTAATTGTAAAATTAATTTTACACCTGATTATAAGCCCCTTAGAAGCAACAAAAAAGTCGGAACAAAAATGCCCCGACTTACAACAGTATATAAAAATAGAAATCTAAGTCATAAAAAAGCCCGTCTTAGGCATCTTTTGCCATGTCATATAAGAGTTTACCCAAAGCCCATTAGAGAGCACGGGATCCACCGTCTTTAGGTAGAGAAAGTCCACATCTATTTCCACGGATCTTTTCTGAGATAGACCCTGCCAGTTTGGAAAAGAGGAGATTTGCATATGATGAATCAGCGTACGGTTGTCGCTGAGAATTTCGTAATTTCCCGTATAGGCTATAAAGCTTAGCGCAGAAGCAATAAACTCCTCATTTTTCGCTAAGAATCTATCACCATCAATATAATTTTCCCGTTCAGCATTTGCAATCTGTAAGGACATACAACCATCAGCCGTATAAATCAAAAGGCCTTCAGGCCGAATTCCAAAGGGGAATAAAGACTCTTCCCCACCAACTTGCACTTCAATATATGAGCGCAATAACCAAGAGCCTGTTAAGTGATTTTTTAACGAATACATGTACAAACAAATTTTATACTATCAATACGCGAAATGACTACTTTTGTTTTGTAATAAATTAATACTGATAATTAACTGACAGAAATGAAACAAAGTTGCCCATGTGGACTGGCTGAGTCCTATGAGAATTGCTGCCTACGCATTCATAGCGATTTAAAAGTTGCTACTACAGCAGAAAAACTAATGCGTGCACGCTATACCGCATTTGTGGTTCAAAATATTGACTTTCTAGTGCATACCTACCACCCCAGCACGCGTGGTGAGCAAGAGCCTGAGGCAATAGCACAGTGGGCTGCAGAAAATAAATGGGTAGGCTTAGAAATTATACATGCTACAGCGAACACCGTGGAGTTTAAAGCACACTTTTTGGACGCTTCCATGCAGGCGCACACGCATCATGAACGATCTACTTTTAAGGAATTTGAAGGTTGCTGGTACTTTGTAGATGGCCTATTAGTCTCTTAACTCTTTCGAGTTAAGCGGCTAATAAGCCATCATATAAAGATATTTGGTGTTAGTCTATGACTTTACGTTGAATGCGGATAGCATTTAAAATGGCTAATAGCGCAACGCCGACATCAGCAATTACCGCTTCCCAGAGTGTTGCTAAACCACCAGCGCCTAGGATTAATACCAACACTTTTACAGTCATTGCAAGAGCAATGTTCTGCCATACAATCTGCCGTGTTAAGGTCCCAATTTTTATCGCTGAAAGAATTTTTGAAGGCTCATCATTCTGAATGACCACATCTGCGGTTTCAATAGTAGCATCTGCCCCCAGGCCTCCCATAGCAATTCCTACGGTAGCTAACGCTACGACAGGTGCATCGTTCACCCCATCGCCAGCAAAGGCTACACGATGTCCTTGATCCAATAAATTTTGCACATAACTTACTTTATCCTCCGGGAGCAAGTCCCCGCGCCAATCGTCCAAATTTAAACGTGCGGCAACTTCTGAAGCGACAGCAGACTTATCTCCCGAAAGCATGACCGTCCTTATTCCGCGGGCGCGAAAACCAGCAATTACAGCCTTAGCATCCTCTTTTACCTCATCGGCAACGGTGATATAGCCCGCGTAGCTACCGGCAATGGCCACAGCTACTATTGCAAAAGGATTTGATTTTAAGTCCGCTGGATAGGAGATTTGATGCTGATCTAAAAGGGCTAGGTTACCAGCTAATACCTCCTTCGAAGCAACGCTACCAATAAGCCCTTTACCGGGGATCTCTCGCACAGTAGTCGCCGTTAAAACTTCCCTATCCGCAGTTTCCATGCGACTAATCGCTAAGGCAATAGGATGTGTTGAGAGCGATTCTATCGCCTTGGCATAGGCCAGTAATTCATTCTTATCCCCATTTTCAGCGACTATTTCTTGAACCTCAAAGACCCCTTTTGTCAAGGTCCCTGTCTTGTCCATCACCACCGTATCTACTTCAGTGATGGCATCTAAGAAATTCCCTCCCTTAAATAGAATTCCACTTTTTGAGGCTAAGCCTATACCGCCAAAATACCCCAAGGGTATTGACACCACTAAAGCACAAGGGCAGGAAATTACTAAAAATACTAATGCGCGGTAAAACCAGTCTCTAAAAACATAGTCCGCAACAAAGAAAAATGGAACTACGCATACCAAAAGGGCTAAGACAAATACAACAGGAACATAAATCTTCGAAAAACGGGTTATAAACAGTTGTGTCGGCGATTTACGTGCTGTAGCATCCTGCACCATTTCTAAAATCTTGCTGAGCTTAGAGTCTTTAAACAGCGCTGTAACCTCAATGTCGGATACCTGAACCATATTGATCATTCCTGCCCACAGTTGATCGTCTTGCTGGTAAGTTGTAGGTTTTGACTCCCCCGTTAGCGCAGCAGTGTTAAATGTAGTAGCAGGGCTTTTTAAGCGTCCATCTAAGGCTACTTTCTCACCAGCCTTCACGCGAATTAACTCTCCGATGGCGACCTCTTCGGGAAGCACTTCCAGTGCCTCACCAGCACGAAGGACTGTAACACGATCTGGACGTATGGCTAAGAGCGCCTTGATATTGTCTTTAGCTCGACTTACAGCGACATCTTGAAAATATTCACCAATTTGATAAAATAACATCACAGCTACAGCTTCCTCGTACTCCTGAATAGCAAAGGCCCCTAAGGTAGCCACCGTCATTAAAACAAATTCATTAAAAAAATCTCCTTGAAGGCCTTTCTGAAAGGCCGCCTTTATTACCGACCAACCAGCGAAATAATAGGCCACTATATTAACTGCTATAACAACGCCCACGGGAATCCCAGTGCTTGAGAATGCGAATTTATAGATCATTAAAGCCAGAAAAAGCAGAAATGCTAGCAGGAGGTTACGTTGCTCTACCCACCATGGTCGTTCGACAGCACTTGCCGCCGCAGTATGTTGATGACTCATAAATAACTAATTTACAATTAAATATACTAAATTAATGCGAATGCTCTCCAGCATTCGTCATTTTTGCGATTAAGAAAAAGGCGCCCTTTTGCACGACTTTCGTCGCTGGATCAAGCTCTTTAACAGGCGTTATCGCTGTAAATCCACCTTTAGAAATCCCTTTGGCGACTTCCAATCGTTCGAATTCCTGTTCATTCAACTTGGCATCCTCTGTGCTATTTTTAGCAATAGCGTTACTTTTAGCAATAAAAATATAGTCCTTTCCTTGGTAGCTGACGATAGATTCGTTGGGTACAGCGGGCACCTGCTTACTACCTAAGTTGAGCGATGCCATGACCTGCATACCTTCTAATAGATTAGTTTTCACTCCCAGGACCTTCGCATGTACAGCTATAGCCGAGGAATTTGCTTCAAAGGCGCCTCCAATAAGAATAATTTCCGCTTGGTACTGCTGCTCCGGATTGTTTACGGTCGAAAAAGTAAGCTGCTGTCCTTTCTTAACATTAGCAAGGTCCTTTTCATAGATAAATAGATCGAGGTGCAGCTCGCTGTTATCCACGATCTCCAGAATAGGCGAGTTGAGATCCACATTAGAACCAATTTGGGAAAATATTTTAGAGACCGTTCCTGCTATAGGAGCCTTTAAATAGACCGTAGAGGAGTATTGTTGAGAGGCTCCAAACTCTTGCAGCTGCTGACGTAGGCTCTTGCGCTGCTCTTGGAGATTCGCCAACTCCATTTCTACCTGTTGTAACCGCTTGAGGGGTGCTGCATTTCCATTGACGAGCTCTTGCTGCCTTGCGACTTCTAGTTGAGTCAACTGCAGTTGGTTTTGAACCGTTTGCAACTGCTGCTGCAGCGGGAATAGTGCAGGGTTGGACATTGTCCCTATTACTTGGCCCTGCTTCACCTGATCTCCAGGCTGTACGCGCAGGCCTTTTAACACCCCACCAAAGAGTGCAGTAAGAAATGCTTTATGATCATTTGGCACAGCTAGTGCCCCTGTTAAAGTCTGAGCATCCGCTAAATATTGCATTTTTATGGTGGTAAAATTAAGACCTATTTGTTTTATTTGATCCGCCGTTAAATCGACATGACTGGACTCACCATGCTCATGCTCTTCACTTTCACCCTCACCGTGTCCCTCACCGTGTCCCGCACTTTCACCCTGTTTACTCGTTGACACAGCCGACCCATCACAAGAATAAATAGTTAAGCTAGCCATTGATAAAATAATAATTGTCAGTATTTTAAAATTTATTTTCATAACTATTTTGATTGGGTAATAAATTCATAAGCAATTAAAGATTGTTGATATTGATAGCGCGCAAGCAGGTAGTTGACCTCCATATCGATGGACTGCGTCATAAACTGACTGAGCTCAGCATAGGAGATTTCTCCTGCGCGGTAGCTTAAGTTTGCCGCCTTGAGTATCTCTTGCCCTAGCTGTAAGCCGGACTCTTCGTAAAAGGCTAGTTGTTGCTTATTTTTTGTTAGTTCAGCGCGAACATTATCCAATTGGCGTTGCCAATCTTGAACTTGTATTGCATAGTCTTTCGCTTGAATTTCCACCTCCTTTTCAGCTACTTTCACCCGGTTTTTATAATAATTTCTGGAAAATATAGGCAGGCTCGCCGTCAAAGAAAAGCCCGTATAAGGGTTCTTCTGTCCCCAAAGTTTTTGAGAAAATACCCGGGTTGAAAAATCTGGTTTTGCCGCAGCCTTCTCCATGTTAACATTTTCTGAGGCCAGATTAATGGCAACCTCCTGACTCCGTAGTGTAGGATGCTTCCTAATCATTTCCTCCGTGTAGGCTGGCACATTTGAATATTTAGCCCCCTGAGCCTCCTGCACCACAAAAAACACCTGATCCTTATTCAAGAGTACGCCCATGTTTCTTGCAGCAATATAGAGATCTTGATCTATCTGCAGCAGCAGGGAGCTGTACTCCCTACGTTTGGTATCCGCAGCAATGCGCTCTAAGCCTGCAGCCTCTCCCGTACGCACGCGCAAATCAGCAGCCTTATACAAGGTTGTGTAGGTTTCTGAAAGCTCTTTAAACAGCCTTTTTTTACCCTGCAGGTAACTCAGCTCATTATAGGCGTACTTCACATCCCTGATTAAGACAGATTGAAACTCTTCCTTTTTTAAGGATGAAATACCTAAAGCCTGCTGCAAATAGCGCTTTCGCGCTTTATAAAACCCGGGCCATGCCAGGTCCTGAGAAAGACCGACCTTCCAAACCCCTTGTCTGTCCTGAGGCGTAAAATCCTCATTTTCCACAAATATGCCTGTTTTTCCGACTGAATTTGAAGTTTTAACTTCAAGACCAGCACGCTGCAAATCAAGGGAATATTTATCAACTATAAGGTTTTGATTTAAAGCAATATCTAATGCCTCATCTAAGGTAATAGTTTTCGTAACTAATCCCTCCATCCCCACAGTAATTGCCTCCGCAGAGCCCTTTTCCTGCGCTTTTAAAGGAGCAATGGTGCAAGCTAAGGAAGCGAGTATTAGCGCGCCAACCTGCGGTATTTTCCCAGTTTTCAATGACTTATTAAAGAACAATAAGTATAAACAAGGAAGAATGAAAAGTGTTAATAGTGTTGCCGAAATTAGCCCCCCAATAACAACCGTAGCGAGTGGCTTCTGAACCTCAGCCCCAGCTCCAGTACTTAAAGCCATGGGAAGAAATCCAAAGGACGCTACCGTTGCAGTCATCAGCACGGGACGCAATCGAAGAATCGTACCCTGGTAGACACGTGTTAATATTGCCGTAACACCCTCCTTCTCCAGTTGATTATACGTGGATATTAAAACGATTCCATTGAGCACAGCGACACCAAATAAGGCGATAAAACCTACTCCGGCAGAAATACTAAAAGGCATATCCCGCAGCCAAAGTGCGGCAATCCCCCCAATGGCACTCATCGGAATTGCGGAATAGATTAAAAAAGTTTCCTTCATAGAACGAAAGGTTAAATATAGTAGCACAAAAATTAATAATAAGGAGGCTGGCACAGCAATTAATAAGCGGTTCGAAGCCGCTTCTAAATTTTCAAATGTCCCTCCAATGGTGTAGGAATAGCCCGCCGGAAAGATGGACAGCTGACTCATCTTCGACTCAATAGCTGTTACCACAGCGCGCACATCTCTCCCTTTGGTGTTAAATCCTATTACGACCCTCCGTTTTCCATCCTCACGGGAGATTTGCGCTGGACCCTCCACCAGTTTAATGGTGGCCACCTGCGCTAGAGGAATCTGTAACCCTTCATTATTTCGAATTGTCAGCTGCTCAATATCAGCGATATCTTTCCTAAAGGCCGTATCCAGGCGTAGCACTAAGTCAAATTTACGTTCATTCTCATAGACCACGCCCGCAGACATCCCCGCAAATGCCGTACTTACCGATTGGTTAACCTCATTTACTGTCAAATTATTAATTGCCAGCTGAGCACGGTTAAAGTTGATCACAATCTGTGGTAGTCCTTCTGTACGTTCTATTTGTGGCGCTGTGGTGCCTTCCACACTTTGAATTACCTGCCCCAAATTCGTAGCAATTGTAGCCAAAGTATCCATGTCTTCCCCAAACACTTTAATGGCAATATCTTGGCGTACACCAGTCATCAGTTCATTAAAGCGCATTTGAATAGGCTGTGAAGACTCGAAGAATACACCTGGAATCACCGACAGCTTTTCCATCATAGCATCCGCTAAGGCTTGATAATCCTTCGTTGTCGTCCATTCAGACATCGGCTTTAGGGTAATTATTAGATCCGTCGCTTCAGGAGGCATAGGATCCGTGGGAATTTCCGCAGAGCCTGTCTTTCCTACGACAGCGCGAACTTCCGGAAAGGATTTTATTATTCTTGCAGCCTCCATCGAGGTCTCTACGGATTGGCTCAAGGAACTTCCTTGCGGCAGGATGCAGTGGAAAGCGTAGTCTCCTTCCTGCAGTTGTGGGATAAATTCTGCCCCCAAACGGCTAAAAAGAAATAACGATGCCCCCAACAGGGTGACAGACCCGAGCACGAAAGATTTCTTACGCGCCACTACCCACTTCAATAAGGGGAGGAATCTCGCTTGAAGTCTGGACATCCATCGTTCTGACCAATTTTCCTTTGTAGCCATTTTCTTAGATAAGAATAAGGCTGACATCATAGGAATATATGTTAAAGAAAGAATCAAGGCTCCGAGTATGGCAAAACTTACTGTCTGCGCCATCGGCCGGAACATCTTCCCTTCAATACCTACCAACGTTAAGATAGGAATATACACCAAAAGGATAATAATCTCCCCAAAAGCTGCAGAATTACGGATTTTTGAAGAAGATATATAGACCTCTTGATCCATTTCCTCCTGCGTTAGACGCGCAGTATTTTTTCGCAACCCTAAATGGTGTAAGGTAGCTTCCACCACAATCAGAGATCCATCAACGATCAAACCGAAATCTATGGCCCCTAGGCTCATCAGGTTTGCCGAAACACCGAATACACGCATCATACCCAAAGCAAAGAGCATGGATAAAGGTATTGCCGAAGCGACAATTAAGCCTGCCCGAATATTTCCCAGAAAGAGGATAAGCACAAAAATTACAATTAGGGCCCCTTCAATAAGGTTTTTGGTCACCGTTGCTATCGCACGATCTACAAGCTCCGTGCGGTCTGAAAAAGGCTCCAGGACAACATCCTTGGGTAAGGACTGCTGAATTTGTGTAATCTTAGCTTTCACACGCTTCACCACTTGCGCGGAATTCTCCCCCTTCAGCATCATAACAATACCGCCTACAGCTTCCTTCTCACCATTGAAAGTCAACGCTCCATAGCGTACTGCAGACCCTATACGCACGTCTGCTACATCGCGCATATAAATAGGCATGCCTGCGCTATTCTTCTTCACGGCAATCTGCTCTATATCCGCTAAAGAGGACACAAGCCCTACAGCACGGATAAAGTATGCATTGGGTTTCTTATCGATATATGCTCCCCCGGTATTCTGATTGTTTTTAGTAAGGGCATCAAAAATCTCGTTAATGCCGACCTGCATAGCACGCAGCTTGTGGGGGTTGATGGCCACTTCATATTGCTTTAGATAGCCGCCAAAACTATTAATCTCGGCAACTCCAGGGGTACCATAAAGTTGGCGTGCAACAATCCAATCCTGCATGGTGCGTAGGTCCATGGCGCTGTACTTATTTTCTGCTCCAGGAGCGGGATGAAGTACATATTGATATATTTCCCCTAAGCCTGTAGAAATTGGGGACAGCTCGGGCTTCCCCATGCCTTCAGGCATATTTTCTTCGGCCTCCTTAAGGCGTTCATTGATCTGCTGTCGAGCGAAATAAACGTCTACTTTCTCATCAAATACAAGCGTAATTACGGAAAGACCAAATCTAGAGATGGAGCGCATCTCTTCTAAATCGGGCAGATTGGTCATGGAGCGCTCGATGGGGTAAGATACAAACTGCTCTACTTCCTGGGCAGCAAGCGCCGGAGAGCGTGTAATAATTTGTACCTGGTTATTCGTAATGTCGGGAACGGCATCAATCGGCAGCTTAGTAGCTGACCAAATACCCCATATCAACAAGAGCAAGGTGCCCGATGCCACCAGCCACTTATGGCGTATGCTATAAAGAATTATTTTATCTAACATAGAAATTTATTTAATAGAAAACTTCTGATGACATGAGATCATCAAAAAAAAGGACATACTTATCCCTGTATTTTACTATGAAATAAATCGTGGAGGTTGCCACACAGCTTCTAATTCGCGCGCGAAAAGGCTGGTATGGTGGGAAACTATAAATTCACGTTCCCAGCTAAAAATTTGGAAGTCTAGCTGTATAATTGCGGCCTGCTGAAAGAGCATGGAACAACATGCGCAGGTACATAATGGGGAACAATATTCATGCTTTTCTTGCGATTGATTATCTGTATGCTCTACTGATACATACTCGTGTTTATCCCCACAGGGCACAAAGCACAGTGTCATCAAATAGAAACTCAATAGATAAGCAATTATTCTCAAGGGAATTATATTAACAGATTAGCATTTTTTAAATCTAACAATTATTATTCCATTTCGAAATTTTTAGGTAAAAAAAAACGTATGAACTTTCGTTCATACGTTTTCCAAGCTAAAAAAAAGGTCTTAGCTATTGATAAAAGGTCTTACCAGATGATAATACGATTTTTCTTAGGGACAAATAATTTATCTCCTTTTTTAGTTTTAAATGCTTCGTGGAAGCCATTGATATTTACTAAAGGAGCCACAGCGCGGTATTGCGCAGGAGAATGTGGATCAGTTTTCACTTGATTGACAACAAATGCTTCCGTTGTCTTCGCTCTCCAGATCGTAGCCCATGATAAGAAGAAACGTTGCTCTTGCGTAAAGCCATCGATTAAACCTGGGTTACCTTTATCCTTTAAGAACATTTTCAAGGCATCAAAAGCGACAGAAGCTCCACCTAAGTCACCGATATTTTCACCTAAGGTGAAACGGCCATTTACAAAAACACCCGGTACTGGTTCGTACGCCTCAAATTGTTTTACTAAAGCACCAGTAGAAGCTTCAAATTTTTTCTTATCCGCTTCTGTCCACCAGTTATTAAGGTTACCATTACCATCATACTGCGCACCAGAGTCGTCAAAGCCGTGGGACAATTCGTGTCCAATCACAGCACCGATACCACCAAAGTTTACCGCAGCATCTGCTTTATAATCGTAGAATGGAGGTTGTAAGATCGCCGCAGGGAATACAATCTCATTATATAAAGGAGAGTAATAAGCGTTTACTGTTTGCGGTGTCATACCCCACTCGGACTTATCAACAGGCTTACCTTGTTTAGCAACATTTTCCTCAAAAGACCATTTGCTAGCGGCAAGGATATTATCGAATAAAGAGGTTCCAACATTGAAATTAGAATAGTCTTTCCATTTTTCCGTGTAGCCAATTTTAACTTTAAATTTCGCTAATTTATCCAAGGCTTTAACTTTCGTGTCTTTAGACATCCACGTTAAGCCATTGATATGTTGTTGGAAAGATTTAATTAAATATTGAACCATCTCTTCCGCTGCTACTTTAGCCTCCGGTGGGAAGTTGTTCACAACATATAACTTACCTAATAGATCTCCAGCGTTAGAATTTACAAAAGCTAAACCACGTTTCTCTAAAGAGCGTTGTTCCTTTTGACCTTTCAACTGTTTACCCCAGAAGTCAAAGCTCAGCTGCTCTAAATCCGACGTTAAGTAGGCTGCAGCATCATTCATAACATGAAATTTTAGCACATCTTTAATGGTAGCTAAATTTTCAGGTTTAAAGAATTTATCTAAATCTTGGTAATATTTAATTTCAGAAACGATTACCGTATCTGCTTTAAATCCTAAGTCTGTAATATATTGAGCGATATCAATATTCTTAACGATATTCTTTAGGTCTTTTACAGCGACAGGGTTGTAACGTGCTGCCGAGTTACGAGACTCTTCAACCGTTTTTAAACTTTTAGCGACTTCTTTTTCAAATTCTACAATGACAGGTCCCTTCAGATCTCTTGTACGCTGTCCTACTTTACCGTATAAAGCGGAAATATAGTTGCTGTAGAATCCTAAAGTTTCGGTATTCTTTTCATCTACTTTCTGGTAGTATGAACGACCGAGGCCTAAGGATGCCGCTCCAAGATATACGGCATTCTCGTTAGAATTCTTTAGATGCGAGTATACATAAGCGCCGAAGAAAGGGTTTCCACCAATAGGACCAACTTTTACTAGGTAAGCATACAAGTCATTAAAATTTTGAATAGCATCAATTTGCGTTAGGAATGGCTTTATTGGCTCAATACCTAAGGCATTACGTTGATCCATATCCACGTACGACTTATAAAGATCAGCAATCTTTTGACCATCCGAACCATGTGCAAACTTTTGGGTCATTGATTCCTTTAGAATCTTTAAGGTAGCTTCATCTGTATTTTCCGCTAAGGCATCAAAAGAACCCCAACGAGCTCTATCGGAAGGAATCTGCACTGTTTTCATCCAGTTACCATTCACGAAATTATAGAAATCATCCTGTGGACGCACAGTTTTATCCATGAAAGTCAGGTTTATAGCCTGATTTTCTTGCGCGCGAAGGGCTGTGGAGCCCAGCAATAACGCGACGAAAAGGAGCTGTTTTTTCATTTTAGTGTTAATATGTTTAGAATACAAACTTAATAAATCTATTAGTATTATATAGATACCTTAGTTAGTTATTCAACCAAATAATACATTTTCCTATAAATTCTTATATTCGCTTATGCAGTTTGAATTTCAAGGAAAATGGATTAAGGTATATGAATCGGCAGTTGATACGCTACGTGTTGAAAGCGGTGAAGATGGCAGTTATCACGTATATGCACATCCCAGCATGGATATGCAAACTATAAAAACTTTTATTGCTACCTATAAAACGAGCAAAGAAGTGCCAGCCCACGCAGCAGGCAGATTACTGGAAAATACCTACCTTTTGTTTGGCAAAAAAATAGGTGTTAAGCTTATTGAAAACTCCCCAAAAGAGGCTATCTTCCAGAAGGATAATTGCCTTTTTATCTACCGTAAGAAACCTATTAAGAATGTAGAAAAACTTATCTATCAATTTTTTAAAGAGCAATTACGTCAAAAAATTATGTCCATACTTTCCATTTGGGAGGAAAAGCTCGCAATTATGACTGGAGAAATAACTTTAAAAAAAATGCAAAAAAGTTGGTTCATAGTTAAGGAAAAAGACTTAACTTGTAATGTTTATTGCGCTCAGCTAGCTGAAAGACAGTTGGAATTCCTACTCGTTCAAGCAATTTTAGTGATAAAATTACCTAATAGTAAAGTGCGAAGACAGCAATTAATACAATTTTTTCCAGACTATACAATATTAGCAGATCAACTCAACTATGAATACCATTTACATTAAATTCCCTTGCTCACTTAGTGAATTAGAACAGATTCAACGAAACCCTGAATCTTTATTAAATTTCTTAGCTATGGAGCCTTTAAAAGCTGATATTTTCGACGCTTTAAAAGATAAGGATGGTGCGCCTACAGTTTCTAATATGAAGATTAGCCAGTATAACTTTGATTTCTTAATAGGAACATTTCGTTTAAATTTCCAAGTTGATAGGCAATTTTGCTGCGCTGATACCTCCGCATGTGCAACAGACTACATCGATTTTAAATATCATTACCATGGAGAACAATTCTTTGCTAAAGGTGAATTTTTAAATTGGGTTTTAGACAATTAAATGCCGCTAGCATTTTTAAATTATTATATTTAAATAAAAAATATGAAAACCATTATCCTCAGCCTACTCGTGCTAATTTCATCCCAGGGATATGCACAAAAACATGTTGAAAGAAAAATTCATTCCTTCACGAAAATTTCTGTTCAAGGTGGATTTATTGCGGAATACATCGTTGCTGATCGGTTCAGCGTAAACTTTGAAGAAACAAAATCTATAGATGCTAAAAACATTATAACGGAAGTCGTCAATGATGAGCTGAAGATCTATCCTAAAGCTTTTAATTCAAACTTCCTAACGGCTAAAAAACTGCCTACATTAAAGATTTATGGCCCCCACTTAAAGGGTATCAATGTAGGCTCTTCTTCCAAGCTGAAAATTAATAATAAAATCACCGAAAAATCAATCGTTGTAAATATCAGCTCCTCGGGAACTTTGAATGCAGCGCTTCAAGCCAATACCATTCAAGTAGCTAGTAGCTCCTCCTCGAATGGCAACCTACAACTGAATACACAAAATTTAAAAGTTAAAAGCTCCTCATCAGCAGAACTACTCCTTTCAGGTGTCGCAAAGAACTTTGAAGGCGATGCGAGCTCCTCAGCGACCATCAATGCCAGCAAGTTGCGCACGGACAATGCCGAGGTCGGTGCAAGCAGCTCTGCCAGCGTTTATATTTGGACTACAGACCGATTAATAGCTTCAGCAAGCTCTTCAGCTGCCATCTATTATTTAGGGGAACCCAGACAAAAAGATGTCAAAAAATCATCTTCTGGCACCGTTTCAAAAAAATAAAATCCTGAGGTAAAACTAGAAGAACACTATTTCTTCAAATAGGGTTCTTCTAGTAAAAGCAATATTTCAGCAACGACAAAATTTAAAGTCGCAATATTTATCGCCGTAGAATTCCCCTGAAAACGGTAGCTCTTTAAGTAAAGTATTTCCTTATAAAGGACAGCTATAAAGACCGACCCTACGGGTTTATGTCTATTTTCCGACCCTCCAGGCTGTGCAAGCCCCGTGACACCGATATGAATATCCGCAGGAATAAGCTTTTTTAAGCCCTCAATCATCGCTGTAGAAGTCGCTATAGATTCCGCTGAAAACTGCGCTATTGTTTCAGCATGAACACCTAACAGCTCTTCTTTAACGGATTTGTCAAAGGCAATTATAGAACCCCGGAAATAAGAATCCGCATGTATACCTTGACTAAAGACAGAACTTAAGTAACCTGCTGTCATAGACTCAGCAAAGGCGATTGTCAAACCCCGCTTATAGAGCTTATCAACACAGGACTGAAAAGAGCTGAGATTAATTTTTTTTCTAAACATAACTATTTATTAAATAACAATACATTTTGAAGTATAACATTTCTTAAATGAATTAGTTTAACCAATTCGAATAATTTTGTCACTTACAGATAACAGCATTATTACAGATTCCTTATTTTTCTATCCACAGAAGCGTTTATAATTATGTAAATTTGACAACGAACAGTACTAACATAGCATAATGAACTTAAGACTTGCCACACTAGCACTTTGTACAAGTAGCCTTATTGCTGCATGTACAGCACCAAAATACGCTGCTACAGAAAAAATATATAAAAAGAAAGCTAAGACTTTTGCCTCCATCTATGAGCAAACTCCGCCCACGGATCAAGTCGTAGCAAAATTAAATGATAAAAATACCGCTTGGATTGCCTCCACAAATTTTGGTATCCGTAAGCCGAATTACGTGATTATACACCATACGGCACAGGACTCCTTGGGACAGACCATTAAGACATTCCATAACGAAAAAGTAGGCGTAAGCTCCCACTATGTAATTGGAAGAGATGGAAAGATTGTCCAAATGGTGAACGACTACTACCGAGCTCACCATGCTGGCATTGGGAAATGGGGCAATGATAAAGACTTGAACTCCTCTTCCATTGGTATTGAGTTGGATAATAATGGGACCACGGATCCCTGGACAGAAGCGCAAATTACAAGCTTACTAAAGGTTTTGAATTACTTAAAGAAAACTTATAATATTCCCCAAGCGAACTTTATCGGGCATATGGATATTGCCCCAACCCGAAAAAATGATCCCGCACGATTCCCTTGGAAGACCCTTGCTGATCAAGGTTTTGGCTACTGGTACGATTTAAAATTAGAAACCCCACCTGCAGATTTTAATGCTGCCATGGCTTTACGCGTTATAGGCTACGATATTTCCAATTTAGAAGCCGCTGTCAAGGGATTCAAAAGACACTTTATACAGACGAATGATCGTGGAACATTTTCCAGTGAGGAATTGAAAATTGTTTACGCTATCTTTAAGAAATATTTGTAGTATTACATACAAATAGGTTTTAAAAAACATTAAAAAAGGTTGAATTATTTATTCAACCTTTTTTTTTACATCATATTTATGTAAATTAAGTGCATAATAGTACTATATAAAACTAAAAATGTGTTTTTTTGTTAATCAATAAATTCTGCTTTCTTATGCGATCAATATGGAAATAATTGCCTCACTTAAAAATGTTAATAAAATATATAAAACGGGTGATACGACCATCACAGCGCTAGCGACGACAAACCTCGAACTTTATAAGCAGCAGCTAACCTTAATTATGGGGCCCTCAGGTTCTGGCAAGACGACTCTCTTATCGCTTATAGGCTGCGTTATTTACCCCACAGCGGGTGAGATATATGTAAACGATCAGCTGGTTACGGAGCTCTCAGAAAATCAATTGGCCGCCATTCGTTTGCAAAAAATAGGTTTTGTTTTTCAACATTTCAATCTACTCAACCCATTGACAGCCCTGGAAAATGTCATGCAGCCACTCCTTCTTCAGGGGTTTTCGAAAGCTGTAGCCAAGGAAAAGGCTGAATTTGCGCTCGCCCAAGTCGCGATGTCCGAGCGAAAGCATAACCTCCCCAAGAAGCTGTCCGGTGGACAAAAACAACGCGTAGCTATAGCGCGCGCCCTCGTGACGGAAGCAGGCATGATGCTTTGTGATGAGCCAACGGCTTCCTTAGATGCTAAGTCTGCAGCCCAAGTGATGGAAAATTTAAAAAGCCTTGCGCAGACGGGTAAAGCAGTAATCGTGGTCACCCATGATCTAAGATTGAGACCCTTTGCGGATCGAATAATATATGTAGAAGAAGGAAAAGTATCTGACACCATTAAAGATGAAGAAAATTATAAATAACAGACTTCTTATTGCCTGTTTACTGCTAGCGATAAGCAGCTGTGGGAAGGCTATTAAAGATAAAAATACGGCGAAAACGGACTCCTTACAGACGCCGGCCACAATTCAAAAGGTCGTAGCCATTGCAAAGGTACTCCCCGAAAGTGGTATTATCGAGCTTTCCACCGATCAAGCTGGCATTGTTGCCCAAGTCTACAAACAGGCTGGCGACACGCTGCTTGCAGGCGAACCATTGATACGCATCTCCCTTAACAATGCGGACCTCACCCTTAAACAAGCAGAACAAGATTATCTTGCCCAGCAGGCAAGCACGGCCGCTGAAAAAGCGCAGGTAGCAATCTATGAAGCGGAATATAAGGAGAAGAAAAATAGCTTAAACACCACGAAAAGACTCGCAGCACTCGGCGCAGAGACTGCGCAAAATGTTCTAATACAGGAGAGAGAACTCGCCGTAATTTCAGGAAATTTAGCTTCCGCGAGGCAGCAAGCTAGTGCCGCAGAAAACAAAACTAATGCATTAGCTACAGCGGCACAAAAATCTAAAAATCAAAGAGATGACCTTATTATACGGCAGCCACATGATGCCCTAATACTCGACTTATCTATTAAGCCTGGAGAGGCCGTAAACAACCTTCAGCCTTTCGCCAATATCGCACATTTAGGCCCTTATATCCTAGAAGGAGAAATTGATGAGATGTTTGCCAACCGCGTAAAGATGGGGCAGCAAGTCACGGTAACCTATGTAGGCATGTCTGAGAAAATCGCTACAGCAGAAATTATTGAGCTGGCACCGATATTAGCTAATAAATCCCTATTCTATGAAAATAGCTCCGAGACGACAGACCGCAGGGTGCGAAAGTTTAAAGCTAAGTTAATGGGTGCTGAGGGACTACTAATTAACTCGAAAGTGGAATGTAGCATAAATATCCAATAGCGATGATTCAAACTGCGTTCAAATTTATTCGCTTCGACAAACCTAAGAGCATAGGTATTATTGTAGGTATTGTCATCAGTATCTTCCTGATAGGGCAGCAACTAGGAACATTACGCTACTTAACCACACTTATGTCGGGGATAATTGTGAGTTCTAACGCCGAAGAACAAGATATCTGGATTATAGATCAGCAAAGTCAAAATATCAATGCCCTTACCCCCATCGATGCGCGGATTGTGCAAGAGGTCAGAAGCATCGCGGGCGTAGCACAAAGTTATAGCATCGTCGTAGCCAATGCCTCTGTGTCCTTCCCCAATGGAAATACGGTAGGTGTAAACTTGATAGGCTCCGATGGCCCAACGTTTATTGCAGGTCCAAATTTAGATAAAATTATGACCGGCAATATTACAGCTTTAAACCAGAGTAATGCATTTTCAGGAGAGTATTTTAATGGGAAGAATTTTGGCGTAGCACTAACACAGAACCAGCTTTTTGAAATTAATGGCAAAGAGGCCGTATTAAAAGTAATCACTAAGAATGCCCAGGGCTTCGGTGGCTACCTGATGTATAGCTCACTTCAAAATGTACGTTTCTATGGTAATTTCAGGAATGATCAAGTGAGCATCATTGCTGTAAAATTACTTCCTGGCGCGGATAAGCAAGCAATTATAAATCAGATAAACCATGCTTTTTATGGGGTACGTGCATGGGATGTAAATGTATTAGCGAATTCTTCCATTGCAGAAATTCTAATTTCCTCGAATATGGGGGTATCTTTTGGCTCGCTAGTAATATTTGCTGTTATAGCGGGCTTTTTTATTATCGGGTTAACCCTATATTCCGCAGCCTTGGACCGATTGGTGGACTACGGCACCTTAAAAGCTATTGGCGCCACGAATCGCTATGTGTCGATGCTGATTTTCACCCAAGCTTTTCTATTTGCAATTATCGGTTATGCGATTGCTTTACTTTTAATTCTTGGTTTTAAATTTGGGGTAGCCAAGTCAGGGCTCACCATACAAGTGGATGCCGCTTTATGCCTGGTATTATTTGCCATAACCCTTTTTATGTCTATGGGAGGATCCCTTTTCGCAGTAATGAAAATACGGAAAATAGAACCAGCCTCCATTTTTTAATCACTTATGCAACAGAAATATATCTTCGTACTCCTACTTGCTAATATCTTTTCTACGCAGCTATCTGCGCAGCAACTTACGACGCCTCTAAGTTACCAACAGGCACGTGCATGGGCCGCAAGTAAGCATAGCAAGTCACTTGCTTCCACGATAAAAGAAGCGATTGCAGAACAGGCATTTAAGGAAGAGCAAGCATCCTTCTTACCGCAGGTATATGCCGATGCTAATTTACAACGCAATCTTATTATTCCTGTTACGCCAGTTCCAGCGATAGCATTTGACCCTACTGCCGCTGAAGGCGCCCTCTTGCCATTACGCTTCAGCACCAATTGGACGGCAAATATGGGTGTAAATGCGCAGGTTGAAGTCTTTAATCCACAGCGTAAATCTCGGCTTTCGCAAGCGAAAATTAAGCGTGAGCAAGCTATTCTTAACACTGCTGAAGAAAGACTTCTATTGGAGCAAGCGGTTTCCACAGCCTATGCCGAGGGGTTAATTGCTTTAGAGCAGCAGGTGTTAGCCACCGCAGACACCTTAGCAAAGTATGCGCATTGGAAAGTTGCGCAGCTACAATTTTCCGCGGGAAGGCAGACAATAATTACGGTCAACCAGCTGCAGGCGGATTTAAATACATCACGAATCAACCTAGCAGATGCCGAGCGTATTGAAAAACTTGCAGCAGCAAAATTACGCTATACCTTAGGCTTAAACCCACGACTTGATGCACCCCTAGCCTACGCAGACAGTCTGCTGTCACTGGTAGCTTTCTATAAACGGCAAGAAGAGCGTACAGAAAATGATTTAATTGCAGGGAAGTATTCACTGGAAAATAGATTACTTCAGGCTCAGGTCAAAGAGTTAAGTCAAGCCTATCTTCCTACGCTCAGCCTAAAAGGTTATTATGGTGCAAATTACTATGATAATAGTTTTCAATTATTTAAATCGCAGCAATGGAATGGAAATTCCTATGTCGCATTAGGTCTTCGCATACCCTTATTTGAAAATTGGGATCGCTTCAAAAAAATCAATCAGTACCGCCTTCAGGTACAGCAAAATGAATTATTGCAGCAGGACGAAAAATTTAAGAATACCCTGGACTATATAGAAGCTCAGGGGCTGGCTGTGCAGCATTTAAAAGCTTTGGAAACGGCACAGAAAAACCTGAGCTTAGCGCAGCAAAATTTTAACCTTAGCTCGACACAATTTCGCGAGGGAATGCTTTTAATCAGCGAATTACAGCAAAGTAGCTATCAATATTCTGTGGCTAGAAACGCGTATTTGAATGCGGCATATCACTATTTGACAGCGGCGATAAAAATGGAATTTACAATACGTAAAGATTCTTTAGTAAGTGGAAACTCTTAAAGTTGTCTTTTTATTGTTTTCCCTTGCCTGAGAGGCTATTTTAACTGACACTAAAAAATTTAAAACTTTTATTATTCGTTTTGTTAAAGATAAATACATACCTTTATATCAATAAATTTTAATACAATGAATAAAGGAACTGTAAAGTTTTTCAACCAAACAAAAGGTTTTGGTTTTATTACACCAGAAGATGGTACTGCTGATGTTTTCGTACATATCTCAGGATTGAGAGATCAAATCCAAGAAGGTAATGCAGTAGAGTTCGACATCGAGCGTGGCCCTAAAGGTCTAAATGCAATTAATGTTAAAGTTATCTAAGAAATACTATTATATTTTCTTGCATAGCCGTTTCATTTCTGAAACGGCTATTTTTTTTGCTTATTTTTTGCTTGCTGTTGTGCTTGCTTATTTAGCAAAGACACCATTTAATATTTTTGCTAAGCGTAGTCCACCTTTTAAAAGGGCATCCTCAGCAACAGATTTATTTTCGTACACATAACGGTATGATAAATTTGCATTATGAGCTACATCCGCATAAATCTTATCCGCCATTGTTGAGGATTCATACAGCCAATCAGCTAATTCTCCCGCTTGGTATGCGCGTGTTTGTTGCTTATTAAAGATATCCAATACCGTCGCATATTCCGTGTAGCTATATTTCTCGCCCTCGACAATATCTGTATCCCAAACACGGTGGATATTCGTTTTCTTACCGAACCATGTTACTTCAACTTTGTTACCACCAAGATCTTCAGCACGGGAAACATGCATCGGCTGATGTGCATCTCCTACTAAGTGAATAATAAAGTATAAATTCTCTTGTTTTTGCTTTAAGGGAAGATTCTTATCTTTCAACTCAGACTCTAGGCGTAAGATAGCTTTATAGATATTATCTTCTTTGGAGGTTAACATAGCTTCCTTGAAAGCGTCTACAGAAAGCATCCCCTCAGTATTGATAAAATGGAAATTTCCCGTGTGATCCCACGCATGGTCTGATTTCACGAAATCTGGCCAATTTGCCCAATAGGCTAACTTTTGTTTACCAATAAGTTTTTCAATGTTCTTCTTAGCTTTACTTGATAAATTGCGTTCCGCAATTTCTGCCACCACGCGATGTCCTGTGGTTCCCCAGGCCGAAGCTGCAGAAATTTTTAGACACAAACCTACTACTAGTAAAGATTTTAGTATATTTTTCATATTTATATTATGTGCTGCAAAGTTAGAAAAATTAATCTTACTTAAACAAATCAAAACCATATTTAGCATCGCACCAGAACGCATCTAAGGCTCTTAAACGGGGTTTAAAGAAATCTATAAGGGTAAACCAATCCTCTTCTTTAAAAATATTCACCCCTTCAATTGTCGTGTAAATTCGAGAAATCTCTTTCCCATAGTTATTCTCGGCTTCTACTTCCCAGATCCATTCCGCTCCCACGGATTCCTTAAACATAGTTTGATAGGCTTCAAACTGTTCGAACATCAACCTACGTATGCCCGCATCTGGATGCGCCAACTCAATCATAATTATTGCCGATCGTTTGTCAGCATCCATACGGAAATGTAGATGCTTTACACCCGTACGGTAGTTTATCCAATTAATTTTTTCAAATTCTGCCGATAAATTTAAGCCCATATATTGGCCAAATGCCGTCCAAAATTTTTCTTTAATCCTTTTTACTTCGTCTCTAGTATACAAGCTAACTCCTTTTTTTACAAAAATAAGCTATTAAATCAAATTTCCACTGTAATAGCATCCCCAGATTTATGTTTTACTACCCGACTTCATAAATATTCTTTGCTGCAAACAATTCTCTTAGTATCTTGTTTTTTTCATACCTCTTGTATAAAAATTTAATTAGCAAAAAATCGGATATGATAAATAAAAAACAATCATTAATATTACTTTCTACAGCTGCTATTGCCGCTGTACTATTTAATTCATGTGGAAGTGTTAAATCGAATGTTAACGCAGTAAAGCCATTTAATAAGGAGAAATACCTAGGAGATTGGTATGAAATTGCGCGCTTAGACTTTAAATGGGAGAAGAATATGTCACAGGTTACAGCTAAGTATACCAGCAATGAAGATGGCAGTATTCGTGTAGAAAACAAAGGATTCAACTATGTTAAAGACGAGTGGAAGACTTCGGTTGGAAAAGCAAAATTTAATGGCGCTATGGATCAAGGCGCTTTAAAAGTGTCTTTCTTCGGTCCTTTCTATTCCGGGTATAACGTAGTAAAAATAGATAAAGACTATAAATATGCCTTGGTGTTCGGAGAAAATCTTAAGTATTTATGGATTCTCTCGCGTGAAAAAACCATTCCTACAAAAGTTAAGGAGGAATATTTAGCCTATGCTGAAGCTTCAGGCTATCAAACTTCCAACCTAGTATGGACTAAGCAGACTAAATAAGTCTTTCCATTTTTTATTAAGAGAATATAGGATTTATCACTTGGTAATCTAATGTTGGATCGGAGGCTATTACGGCCGCTATTTCCACTAAATCTTCTTTAACAATACTATTTCTGATGCCTGCATTATATAAATCACATATATATAATGCGGCATTTTTTTTGTCCGCGAGGCTAATTAATTTTGACCCCACATAAAAATTCAATACTGAGCATGCATACTCGCCAAATACGGGCAATCCAAAGGGTTTCTTCTCTGCGCGCAAGTAAGCAATCATTTTTTCAAAGTCTGCTTTAATGGTAATTTGGATTTTCGAGTCTAGCATTTTTTTGTATTAAAGTTCGAAATTAAGCAAAAAAAAGCATGCCTACAATGCGGCATGCTTTTTAGCTAACTCAGCTTATCGTTAGCACGACTATATTATTGATTTATAGGAGTTACCTAAATAATTCAATTTCGGGTTTACTACCTAACACTGACTGATACGTGACGGTCTAAGATACGATCGGACTCTGGTGCAGAAGCCGGGAACTTCGCATACTCAGAACCATAGCCTTCAGCATCTACAATCTGCTCACCTAAATTTTTAGATTTAAAGTAATCTTCTACAGCTTCAGCACGCTCCTTAGATAATTGCTTATTTAGTTTTTCATCCCCTGTTTTATCGGTATATCCACCGATTTTTAATTTTACTGCAGGATATCCTTGCAGGATAGCAACCAAATTTTCTAGCTGCACATTACTTTGAGGGGTAATCTTTGCTGTTCCTAATTCAAAATTTAAATTATCGAAATCAAACCATTTATTTTTTAGGGCTTCCTCACCTAGCGCTTTATAATCCGAATTTAAAAAAGTTACCAACTGATCTTCAATACCATTTTTATAAGCATTTAACTCCTTACCTGAAGGTAAAGTGACTACTAAGCTTTCTCTTTCGACTTTTAGGGTATCCGTTAATACGGGTTTTACTTCCGTTACCTGTGAGGTAGAATCCGCAACAGGTGTAGTTTCATTTTTGGAACATCCCTTACCAAAAAGCAGCCATAAACCCCCAATTATTACTAGGGCGATTAATACTTTCCAAATTCCCCCTCCGCCAGACGTTGGCTCTTTTACAGGTTCCGTGTAATGTTCTGCTGCGATAGGTCGTTCTGTTGTTACGGGGCGTTCATGGATGGGAACTACCGGGCGTTCATGGATGGGAACTACAGGAGCAGCTTCTAGAATAGGGTTAGTTTTACTTTCATTTGGATTTACAGGATCGACATAGGCAGGATCTTGAGAGGTATCTAATTTAGCAAAGTCAGTACCAAACGCTGCAAGTCCAAGACTAGCCGGTAACGCGCTAAGGATTCCCTCCTTTTGTTCATTTAAACGATTAATAACAGGGGCGCTAGACCAGCTCGACCCATGATTTGTAAGGCTTGCAAAAATTGCAGGCAGTGAAACACTTAATATTTTTTGTATGGCGTTTCCTGATAATCCAAAATTTGTAGCGAACAATTCTTTAATAGTAGCTAATTTATTGCCAAATATGGCGTGCAGAAGATCCTTATTTTGCGCTTCATTATCATCGACATCTTGTACAATATGTGCTGAGCCTTGGCCGCTATTTTTGTCCAACCAATCATCAAAATTAAAATTAGAAAAATGCTCCTTCGCTTGCATTAGAATAGCATTTAAATTTGTGCTAGGTTGACTTTGTAGGCCTAGAAGAATTGCGGGAATGGATGCATTAAATCCTTCGCTTAGTTTTTCTTTAGGTTCACCCAAAGCAAGGCTAAGTCTTTCCAAAACATCCTCACTGAAGAATGATTTTACCTGATTGACAATATTGTTTTCCATCTGTATAATTTTAAGTTTTTATGGTTATTAATTTTATGGTTATTAATTTTATGGTTATTAATTTTATATTTTAAGACTACTACTTTTTTGATTTAGAAAATTACACCCACTGCTTACAAGATTCACTCCCACTGCTCACAAGAACTATTCACAAGAACTACTCCCACTATTCACAAGAACTAAAACCCCTTTTTATAGAATAATTTTTACAATTATTCTATATTAATTTTATGTTAATAGATGATTAACATTTCAATGAATGGTTTTGTTTTTTTTTTGCTTGGAGGGGAATTTTGTATCTTCAAAAATTATATCTTAGTATCATGAAATTGAAACAACTTTTTACCGCTTTATTAGTCTGCAGCTTACTATCCCCTAGTTATGCACAAGAGAAACCAAAGTATATTTTTTATATGATTGGCGATGGTATGGGACTGAACCAAGTGAACATTACCGAAATGTATCTAGCATCACTGGAGAATAGAATTGGTGTAAGCCCATTGATCTTCAGCAACTTTCCAGTAGCGAGTTTTGCTACGACCTATTCTAAATCCAATGGCATTACTGACTCCGCTGCTGGCGGCACAGCCTTAGCTGTGGGCAGCAAGACTAAGAATGGGATGATAGGCATGGATAGCACAGGCACAGAAAACCTAAGAAGCATTGCTTACGACGCGAAAGCTAAAGGTATGAAAGTTGGTATTACAACTTCAGTAAGTATAGATCATGCTACACCCGCATCTTTCTATGCACATCAACCGAGCAGAAGTAACTATTATGAGATTGCTTCAGAAATTGGAAAATCAGCTTTTGACTTTTTTGCAGGTTCAGGATTTTTATCCCCTACTAAAAACAGTAAAAAGGAGGCAGTAAAACCAATTACTGATCTCTTAGGTCAATCAGGGTTTCAGGTAGTTCATGGATTGCCGGCATATAATAAGCTTACTAACAAAAATAAAGTAGTCTTATTAAATAATAAAGGTGCTTCCTCGGAATCATTAAACTTTGCCATTGATCAAAAGGCTGGAGACCTAACATTAACAGACATTACAAAAGCTGCCATTCAATCGTTGGACAATGAAAAAGGATTTTTCTTAATGGTTGAAGGTGGGAAAATAGATTGGTCAGCACATTCAAATGACGTTGCTACCACCATTCATGAGGTCTTAGATTTTAATGAGTCTGTGCGTGTAGCATATGAATTTTATAAGCAGCATCCCAACGAAACATTAATTGTTATTACCGCAGATCATGAAACTGGAGGACTTACATTAGGTACAGGTGGATCTTCACTAAACTTTAAATCTTTAGCATCACAGAAAGTATCACAGGGTGCATTAAGTGAAAAAATTGCCGCATTAAGAGCTTCATCAAAAGATGTTACTTGGACAGAATTAAAAGACCTTTTAGCTGAGAATCTAGGTTTATGGACTTCATATCCACTTGCTGAGAAAGAGGAAAATAGTTTAAAAGAAGCTTACCAAGCAAGTTTTGTAAACCATGTAAATGAAACTTCTAAAAGTTTGTACGCGAATGATGATAAGATTGCCTCTTTAGCGATTCAGACCTTAAATAAGATCGCTAAAGTTTCATGGGGTTCAGGAAACCATTCCGCGGGATATGTACCTGTATATGTTATCGGAAATGGCGCTCAGGAGTTTACTCATAAAATGGAAAACACCGATATCCCTAAGAAAATAAAGAAAGTTGCAGGTTTGTAAACAGCAAATTATATTATCAAAAAGGAGTGCACTTAACTGTGCACTACTTTTTTTTTACAATTCTATAAACCTAGAGAAACAATTATAAACCTAAAGCGTCTCATCATGCTGTGAAATATCTAAACCTACTGTTTCCTCTTCTTCAGAAACTCGCATCGGTGAGATCAAATCCGTAAGCTTTAACAATGCAAAAGAGCCTACAAAGGAGAATATAGACACCACAACTAGCGCCACTACATGAGGGATAAATAAGCCCCATTCACCATAGAATAATCCATTAATTGTGACAGCCTCATTTACAGAGGAGTGTGCAAATACCCCCGTTAGCAGCATGCCTACCATCCCACCTACTCCATGACAAGGAAAGACATCTAATGAATCATCTATATTCGTCTTCCCACGGCCAACAACAACTAAATTAGCAATTACTGCTGCCACAAAACCAATGACTAAAGAATGTGGAATTGTGACGAAACCGGCCGCTGGAGTAATAGCTACCAAGCCCACGACTGCACCGATGCAAGTGCCCAATGCCGAGGGCTTCTTCCCGCGAAGCCTATCTAAAAAGATCCACGCTAAAGCAGCTATAGCTGAGGAGCATGTCGTGGTAGCAAACGCATAGGCTGCAAGCGTATTTGCCCCACCTGCAGAACCCGCATTAAAACCAAACCATCCAAACCAAAGCAACGCCGTTCCCAGAATAACATAGGTAATACGGGCCGGATTATAAACGGTAACCTTACGTCTTTTTAGATAAATTGCTGAAGCTAAGGCTGCCCAACCCGCAGACATATGAACGACAGTACCTCCTGCAAAGTCCAAAACACCATAGGATGCCAATATCCCATCTGGATGCCATGTTGCATGTGCTAATGGGGAATAAATAAATATGCTAAATAAAATTATAAAGATGATATAGGAGCTAAATTTTATTCGTTCCGCAAAACCGCCTGTAATCAGTGCCGGCGTAATAATGGCAAACTTCAACTGGAAGATTGCAAAGAGAACGATTGGAATGGTTGGTAAAGCGGACCATGTAGCATTCCCAAGCATACCTTTCATCAGAAAGAAGGTCGTAGGATTTCCTATAACGCCTCCTATATCCTCGCCAAAAGCTAAGCTAAAGCCAAAGAAAACCCATAGCACCGTGATTATGCACATACTGATAAAACTTTGAAGCATGGTAGAAATCATATTCTTCTTATTGACCATGCCGCCGTAAAAAAAAGCTAATCCAGGAGTCATAATTAGGACAAATGCAGAAGAGGTTAAAAGCCAGGCAGTATCCCCTGTATCAATAATTGATTTATCAAATTCTACAACATCCGTTGTGGAACCAATCAATACTAAAATCGCAAAGTTTAACAGCAGGTAAAATGGAATTTTCTTTTTCATAATCTATAATTTAAAAGGTTTCACAGCTTGATTATAAGAATAAAATATTACTTGATATGTAAATAAAAAATATAGGCTTTCTCATTGAACTCCTAACAAATGTAGTAACTAAAATGGATTTTAACTAAAAAATTGATAAATAATTTACTTAATCAGTATATTATTTTCTTTATTTGTTACATAAATAACTTAAAAACATGTTATTCTCCTATTATTTCACTATTATTTTTATTTTTTAGGTTTTAAAATATTTATTTACAATTTTTATACTATCAAATCAACAAATTGGTTGTAAAAATTACATTTTTCATCAAAAAAAACTCTTTTAAAATAAAATAAGCGTGTTTTTATACAAAATATTACGGAAAACGGAAAACAAGCTGAATAAACAAAACTAAAACCCCACAAAAAAGCCACAAGGAAAAGTCAAACGAAAAAAATTGAAGCCATATAATTTTTAACTAATTATTAAAATTAGTTAAAGGCTTTAATAACCTGGATAACCCAGATAATCTAAAGAAGCACACTGAAAATATAAGTGCCTAAGCCATTAATTAATCAACCACTTAACAAAAACTGTTATGAGAAAAATTTTCATGTTTATTACCTTACTATTCTGTAGTTACACCCATGCTCAAGACAATAGCTCAGCTTTAAATGGATTAGAATTTTTTGGTTCCGTGGACACCTATTGGAAATATGATTTTGCTAAGCAGACCAATATTCCGACTTTTTTTACGGAGGATCATAATTCAATTTCCATAGGAATGATTGATATAGGCATAAAAAAAAGAATGGGTAAAGCTTCCTTCTTAGGAGAGCTATCCTTTGGCCCTAGAGGGCAATACCGATCCCTCCTAAATGGAGATGGGGATTTAGCGAATTCAAACAATAGCTTTCATATCCAAAATCTATTAGTAGGATATGATTTTACTGAAAAATTTAATGTCACCGCGGGATTTATGGGCACATTTATAGGGTATGAAGTAATTTCACCTGCCGCAAATTTCCACTACTCTACCTCTTACATTTTTGGTGCTGGACCTTTTCAAAATGCAGGGATAAAGGCTAGCTATGGATTTTCAGATAAGGTCTCCCTAATGGTCGGCCTATTTAACGACTGGAATGTCTATCAAGATTTTAATGGTGTATCACACGTTGGCGGGCAGCTGACTGTAATTCCTGCCGAAGGGTATAATTTCTACCTAAATTTCTTAAGTGGATCTTCAGCAGGTGGAATTGAAAATTATAGTTCAGGAACGCTTATAGATTTTGTTTCTACGCTGGATTTAACTCCTAAATTCTCCTTAGGAATCAATGCTGTAAATTACAATCAGCAAAGTGAGGGTGGCTATTTAGGGCTGGCATTATACCCCAAATATGCTATTAATGAGCATATTGAAGCAGGGCTTAGAGGGGAGTATTTTCAAGTTAAAGAAACAGAAGTTGATCCTGGTGATAAGCTGACGGCAGTGACCCTATCCTTTCAAATAAAGCATCAAAGCCTCCTCGTTATTCCAGAAGTACGCTTGGATACGAGTAATAAAATGAATTTCTATAAAGCAGATTTTTTCACCCCTACCTCCAATGCCGCACAGGTATCTTTAGCCTTAGTATATATATTTTAATAGAAAAAATTAATAAAAAGCATAGGTAAGCAAAACGGTTAAAACCATTTACATACAATGCTTTATGAAACAGTAGTTTTCATTTTATCCAATGCGGATTTTTGTATTGCAATAACTTCCATAGTCTCTCCTTTTTTCTGTGGAAGTCGAATTTATAAAGGCTTTCTAAGGGATTGTACAGTGTTGTAGCCATTGGCATTGAATGGCGCTATTTGCGCGTAAGATTGTAATTACGTGAAGAATTATTTTGTAAATTAGAAAAAAGATAAACGCTACTGAAAAATATGCGTAATGCGTATATTTAAGAGTTAGCTGCAACCCAGAACAAACATCCAACAGAGCCTGTATGAACCTTGACTTTTTTGTGCCGACAAACAAAACCTTACAAAAATATATTGAAGGCTATTATTTTATTACCCAAAACGAAAATTCGAACTCATTTAATTATTGGACATTCCCAAACAATTTTTTCATTCTTTCCATTAGTCAAAATATTGAAATTATAATTGAGGAAAGCAAATTGGTTGTCAAACCAAGTATAAAAGATAACATTCTGGTAAATTATGTTGCAAGTTACACGAAACCTATCGAAGTGTTGTATGAAAAGCCTGTTAATGAGATCACTATTTACTTTAAGCCTTTAGGTATCAGACAATTTATTGAAAACACAGAAACGCTTTTTAAAAATAAAAATGCATTCGATTTCAGTCCTTTTTCAGATTTTACCCTTAAAATGAAAGAAATATTTCTACTTGAAAATAGAACTGAACAAATTGAAGCGCTGGAAACATATTTGCTATCCAAACTACTAAATAAGCAATTATCAATAATGGAAAGTATTTTAGCAGATGTAGAAACCAATTTACGAATTGATCATATTGCGAAAAAGCACAATTTTTCAAGACAATATTTACATAAATTATTTTTAAGAAATATTGGAAAATCACCTACTGAATATCGGAAAATTTATAGGTTCAGAAGTTCGCTTACCAATCAGAAAAAAACTAAAAACTTAACCAGATTAGCTCATGGAAATTTATTCTATGACCAATCACATTTCGTGAAATATTTTAAACAACTTACTGATATTAAACCTAATACGTTCTTCCAGAAAGTAAATACAGACCAACAAATTGTTTGGTTTTTTATATAGTGGTTTACATTTTTACAATTATTTCATTTACTTTTAGAATACTTTTGTAATTCAAATTGTAAAAAATATTTATTATGAAAAACTTCTTTTATTTACTTTTATTTCTATTTACCAATTCAGCGTTCGCACAGCAACAAAATTGCAATTGCAGCCAAGCTCTTGCAAGTTTAATTGCTAAAGTAGAAAAAGAATATCCCGGATTTACCGAAAAAACCAAGGACACATTAACATACAATAATCTCAAGGTAAATTTGAAAAAAGAAACAGAAACTATAAATGATGAAAACTGCTTACCTATTTTACAAAAGTATGTTGCTTATTTTAAAGACAGGCATATTTGGCTTTTACCACGTCAACAGCCTCAAAACACTATCACAGATGTGAATACTAAAAGTGAAATTTTTAAAATTGATATAAAAAAATTCAAGAAAGATATTTTAAACTCGACTGATGAATTGGAGGGCATTTGGAAAAATGATGCTTATGAAATTGGCATAAAAAGAATAAAACCGAATGAATATGTTGGTTTTATCATTTCGGCAGACCCCAAGTATTGGAAACCCAAAGAAATTAAATTTAGATTATTTGGTGATAGAACATTTGAATATGTAATGCAAGACCATTCCCAACAGAAAGGAACATTTACAATCGATGCACAAGGACTTTTGTATTTTAAAGAAATACTAACAGAATTGGTTAAACAAATACCAAATGCTACATTGAGTGCAGAAGATATTACCAATAAAGTTAGTGAACTAAACGGTTTTTATTGCAAGCGATTAACTAATAAAACTACTATCATAAAATTATCAAACTTTAGTTATCCATTTGTGGCAACTATTGAAAATTTAATAGAGAAGAATAGAAATGTTTTACAAAACAGTGAAAACTTGATTATTGATTTAAGAGGAAATGGTGGAGGAACAACTGATGCATTTCAAAAATTATTACCTTACATACTAACCAATCCTATACGTTCCGTTGGTACCGAATATCTATCAACCCCTTCATTTATTAACGGTCTTAAAAAATACAATGCATCTCTTACAGATAAAGAAAAACATAAAGAAGAAATTGCCGACAATGAAAGAAAAATAAAATCATTAGAAGCCAACCCAGGTAAATATGTCAACTTCTCAGGTAATTTAATTGAAACCAACACTATAACTTTAGAAGCTAAAAGCCCCAAGCAAATTGTTTTTTTAGCAGATAATAAAGTAGCAAGTTCGGGTGAGGCTCTTTTATTTATCGCCAAACAAAGCAAAAAAGTAAAAATTATGGGTACACCAACATCAGGTGTTTTGGATTATGCGAATGCCTACTTTTTTGATGATTTTGCCTGTACAAATTATAGACTGCTTATGCCAACTTATCGTTCGCTTCGCTTACCCAATTATCCTATTGATAATATTGGCATTCAGCCTGATATTTTTATAGATAAAACTGTAGAAGATTGGGAGAAATTTGCAGTTGAATATTTGGAACATGGAGAAATGTAGGACAATTGCTCACTGTGTTACTCTAATTGGCACTCAAAGGCAGTGTTTGTTTTTTATTGGCGTTCTATTTTAGTTGCAGGGGGATTAAAACTCTCCCTAATGAACTGATGTACATCAGACAGTTTGTAATACAGTTTTCCTCTTATCGTATAATAGGGTAACTTCCCGATAGAGCAATCTCGCCTTTGGTACGCATACGCCATAAGGTTTTCCAATCTTTTCAGATAATCAGCAATAGCATTGATACGGCTGTTTAGCTGTTCCCTCGCTTCCTCTTCAATAGTTATAATTTTCATTGCATAGCTTTTTAATGTTCACTATGCAAAATTGGTAAGGATGGTAGCGTTTGTCCGCCAAGCCTTGCCAATTGGCAGATATGGGTAAAGAATCTGAAACATTAGGCTTATTTTTCGGATACCAATTTTTCCGTGAGAAATAGCTCCCGAAGCATAAAGTGCTTTAGGATAATATTTATTTTTTTAAAAAAAACAGCCCTTTGAGGAACTAAGAAGCGCTAATTTGCAACCACTTTGGAAGAATAAACTCTTCTGCTAGGTGAGCAAACTTATAATTATTGTAGTTTTCCCTACTTACCCATACCACCTCCTCTATTTCAGCCTGGGGCGTAAAAATTTGTGTATGAGGTAGATTTATCCTACATAATGAGCCATGTACACGGGTATTAGGTTCATTGACTGCATCAGTTTCATGTGTACCGAGAAATTCTATGTTAGCTTCCTGCACCTGCAGATTTAACTCCTCGCGGAGTTCGCGTTTTAGGGTCTGTAAAACATTTTCCCCAGCTTCGAATTTCCCTCCAGGAAGCATGTAGAAAGTAGATCCTTTTTTGCGAACTAATAGTAGCTGTTTATTAGGATCAAGAATCATTGCTGCCGCGATGTGTATAGTAGACTGTGCCATTTGATATTTTTGTAAAAAAGGCCAACTATAGAAACTATAGTTGGCCATATATAAAGTTAAAATTTTGAATCGCTTATAAAGCAGCGATTGCAGCATTTAATGTTTCACTTGGACGTAAAGCTTTAGCCGCTAATTCGTCATTCGGGAAGTAGTAACCACCAATTTCTTGAGCTTTACCTTGGGCATCGATCAACTCTTGGTTGATTTTAGCTTCATTTTCAGCTAAAGTAGCTGCTAATGGCGCAAATTTAGCTGCCAATTCAGCATCTTTAGTTTGTGCCGCTAATGCTTCAGCCCAGTATAAAGTTAAGTAGAAGTGAGAACCTCTATTATCCAACTGACCAACTTTACGCGCTGGAGATTTATCATTCGCTAAGAATTTCTCTGTTGCAGCATCTAAAGCTTCCGCTAATACCAATGCTTTAGCATTATTTTGCGTTTGGCTTAAGTGTTCAAAAGAAGCACCTAAAGCTAAGAACTCACCTAATGAATCCCAACGTAAGTAGCCTTCTTGTAAGAATTGCTCGATATGCTTTGGAGCAGAACCCCCAGCACCCGTTTCAAATAAACCACCACCATTCATTAAAGGTACGATAGATAACATTTTCGCTGAAGTACCAACTTCTAAGATTGGGAATAAATCAGTTAAGTAGTCACGTAGCACGTTACCTGTTACAGAGATTGTATCTAAGCCTTCACGGATGCGGTCTAATGTAAATTTAGTCGCTTCAATCGGGTTCATCACGAAAATATCTAAGCCATTAGTATCGTAATCAGCTAAGTATAATTCTACTTTCTTAATAATCTCTCTATCATGTGCTCTGTTATCATCTAACCAGAATACCGCAGGAGTAGCAGAAAGACGTGCTCTATTGACAGCTAATTTAACCCAGTCTTGAATAGGCGCATCTTTCGTTTGACACATACGGAAGATATCACCAGCTTCTACAGCTTGGGACATTAACACCTTACCTTCCGCATCTACAACCCGGATAGTACCTGTTGCTGAAGCTTGGAAAGTCTTGTCATGCGAACCATATTCTTCCGCTTTTTGAGCCATTAAACCTACGTTAGGTACAGAACCCATTGTTGTAGGATCTAAAGCACCATTTTCTTTACAATCTTCGATTGTAGCTTCATAAACTCCAGCATAACAACGGTCAGGAATAATAGCAATCGTATCTTGTGCTTTACCTTCTTTATTCCACATTTGACCTGAAGTACGGATCATTGCAGGCATTGAAGCGTCGATAATAACATCAGAAGGAACGTGGAAGTTTGTAATACCTTTATCCGAGTTAACCATCGCTAAGTCAGGACCATTTTCAATCGCTTGTGCAATCGCAGCTTTCACTTCTTCCTCTTGAGAAGTACCCGCGATTTTCGCGTATACATCACCTAAACCGTTATTTTTATTAACGCCTAAAGAAGCAAATAAGTCAGCGTATTTCGTGAATACATCTTTGAAATATACTTCTACAACAGCTCCGAAGATAATTGGATCAGAGACTTTCATCATCGTAGCTTTTAAGTGCGCCGATAATAAAACACCTTCAGCTTTCGCTTCAGCAATTGTTTTTTCTACAAAAACTTTTAATGCATTGATGTTTAATGCTGAGGAATCAATTACTTCACCAGCTTTTAAAGCTGCTAAACCTTTTAATTCAGTTACTGCACCTGCAGCATCAACAAATTCGATTTTATATTGAGTAGCTTCCGCTAAAGTTACAGATTGCTCCGAAGCGTAGAAGTCACCTTCCGTCATAGAAGCAACTTTTGTTTTGGAATCTGCCGACCAAGCACCCATAGAATGAGGGTTAGCTTTAGCGTAGTTCTTAACAGCCTTAGGCGCTCTACGGTCTGAGTTACCTTCACGTAAAACAGGGTTTACAGCAGACCCTAAGATCTTTGCGTACGTAGCTTTAACAGCTTTTTCTTCTTCAGTTTGTGGGTTCTCTGGGTAAGCAGGAACTGCGTATCCTGCAGCTTGCAATTCAGCAATAGCTCCAGTTAATTGAGGAATTGAAGCGGAGATATTGGGTAATTTAATAATATTAGCTTCCGGTGTTGTCGCTAAAGCACCTAATTCTGCTAAAGCATCACCAATTTTTTGATCTTCTGTTAAATAGGCAGGGAAATTCGCTAAAATACGACCTGCTAAAGAAATATCTCTTGTTTCTACATCGATACCAGCAGAACTTGCAAAAGCTTGAACTATTGGTAAAAACGAATACGTTGCCAACATAGGCGCTTCATCTGTCTTAGTATAGATGATTTTTGATGTATTTGACATAATTTTTATTTAGATAAATTATTTTTTCTTTCTGTAATAAACGATTAATAGCAGTTTGAAAAACTGCATAAATATAGGCAATAATGAGGAAACATTCTGGTTTTATTGAATAATTTTGAGGTTATTTACGCAAAATAGCCAAAATATTATTCACATTTTACTTATACTTCCACCACGGTACCATCTTCAGTCGGGTGACCCGTACATAATAAAATTCTACCTTTCGCGAGGTCGCCATCCGTTAATATTTCATTGTAGTCCATACGCACATTTCCGGCACTGCAGGAGGAAATACAGGTGCTACACATACCCGATTTGCACGAGTACGGCAGGTCTATCCCTTGCGCTAATCCAGCATTTAAGATGGACTGATCATAGGGTACAGTGATAGCATAGGTTTGATTTTGAAAGGTTAATTTTATCGTATAGTTAGTTTTATCGACTATTTTCTCCGTTTCATCATCCTCATCTTCTTCATTTTCGGGCAGCAAGAAGGTTTCCCTTTTAATTTGTTGCGCATCAAAGCCCATACCGAGCAGGGTAAACTTACAAAGGTCCATATAAATTACCGGGCCACAGGTATAGAATATGGCATCCGCTTTATTTTCAGGCAAATGTTCCTTCAATATCAGTTGGATAAAATCCCTGTTAAGTCGCGCACGAAGGAGGTTTTTATTCGAGGAAAAAGCCCAAATAATCGTTAGGCGATCCGGATACTTCAGTTCCCATTCCTTGAGTTCTTGTAGAAAAGGGGTTTTATTTTCAGAAGAATTAGAGTAGACTAAGACGACTTTTACAGCGGGATTTTCAGTAAGTGCAGTTTTCAAAACACTGTATAAAGGCGTGATGCCTATGCCTGCGGCAAATAGGAAAACAGTCTTAAATTCCGCTGTTGGCTCGTAGATGAAGATCCCTTGAGGAGCTAACGCTTCCACGAGGTCCCCTACTGTTAAGTTATGATGTAGATGTCTTGATATTTCCCCATTGTCCACACGCTTCACGGTGATACTTAGAGGTTCCTTTAAACCTGGCGCGCTATTAAAAGAATACGAGCGTCTTAATTCGCGTCCATTAAAATTAAAGACTAAGGTTAAAAACTGTCCCGCTTTATAGTTTGGATATGGCTGACCAACAGCTTCAAACTCAAATGTAATAGAATCATTTGGCTGAGGAATAATCGCTGAAATCTTCAATGTGTACATACCCAAATATAGCTCCATTACGGTAGAAAATCAAATAAGTTTTATCAATAGCTTATCAATAAAGACAAAAAAAAGGCTACCCTTACGGATAGCCTTTATATAATGTCGTAAAAGGAAAAATTACAATTTACGTTTTACTTCAACTTGTTCGTATGCTTCAACGATATCACCTACTTTGATATCATTGTAACGGTCGATGTTCAATCCACATTCGTAACCAGAAGCCACCTCTTTCACGTCATCTTTATAACGTTTTAAGGATGCTAGTTTACCCGTGTGAACAACAACACCATCACGGATGATACGGATTTCATGATTACGGTTAATCTTACCATCTAAGACCATACAACCAGCGATTGTACCGACTTTAGTAATTTTGAACGTCTCACGGATTTCCACGTTGGCAACGATTTTCTCTTCGAATTTCGGCGCTAACATACCTTCCATCGCAGATTTCAATTCTTCAATTGCATCATAGATAATCGAGTACAGACGGATATCAATTTGTTCAGCTTCCGCTAATTTACGTGCTCCTTGAGAAGGACGTACTTGGAAACCAATAATAATTGCATCAGATGCAGAAGCTAATAATACATCGGACTCCGAGATCTGACCTACAGATTTGTGAATTACATTCACTTGGATTTCGTCTGTAGATAATTTCAATAGGGAATCAGATAATGCTTCGATAGAACCATCCACGTCACCTTTAACGATAACATTTAACTCTTTGAAGTTACCAATCGCTAAACGGCGACCAATTTCATCCAGGGTAATATGTTTCTGAGCACGCATACCTTGCTCACGTTGTAATTGTAGACGTTTGTTGGCTACCTGTCTAGCTTCAGATTCAGATTCTAATACGTAGAATTTATCACCAGCAGTCGGCGCACCGGACATACCTAAGATTTGCACTGGCATAGAAGGACCTGCTTCTTTCACACGTTCACCACGTTCATTTGTTAAGGCTTTCACTTTACCAGAGTGTGAACCCGCTAAGATTGCATCACCCACACGTAAAGTACCCCCTTGAATTAATACCGTAGTAACGATACCACGACCTTTATCGAGGGCTGCTTCAACTACTGAACCTACCGCACGTTTCTTAGGATCCGCTTTTAGGTCTAGCATTTCAGCTTCTAACAATACTTTTTCTAATAGAAGGTCTACATTTAAACCTGTCTTACCAGAGATTTCTTGACATTGGTATTTTCCACCCCAATCTTCCACTAAGATATTCATGACCGATAGTTGTTCACGTACACGGTCTGGATTAGCTCCTGGCTTATCAATTTTCGTGAAAGCGAATACGATTGGCACATTAGCTGCCATGGCGTGGTTGATTGCTTCTTTTGTTTGAGGCATGACCGCATCGTCTGCTGCGATTACGATAATGGCAATATCCGTTACTTGGGCACCACGCGCACGCATCGCTGTAAAGGCTTCGTGACCTGGTGTATCTAAGAACGTTACTTTACGACCATCTTCTAAGCGTACCGCGTAAGCACCAATGTGCTGCGTGATACCCCCGGCTTCACCTGAAGTTACGTTTGCTTTACGCACGTAATCTAATAGGGAAGTCTTACCGTGATCGACGTGACCCATTACAGTAACGATAGGTGCACGCGTTACTAAGGAATCAGCGTTATCTTCTTCTTCAAGGTCTGCAGACTCTTCGTCTTCAGGTTTGATGAATTCTAACTGATAACCGAATTCTTCAGCTACGATAGATAATGTTTCCGCATCAAGACGTTGGTTGATGGAAACGAACATACCTAAGCTCATACAAGTTGCGATAATTTGCGTTACCTGTACATCCATTAAGTTTGCTAATTCATTGGCTGTTACAAATTCTGTCACACGTAAGATCGTGGACATCATTTCTTGTGCTAATGCTTCCTCTTCCGCGTGGCTCGCTACATCATCTCTTTTTTGGCGTCTTAATTTCGCACGTTGTGCAAATTTTCCAGACTTACCAGCTCCAGACAATCGAGCTAAAGTAGCTTTAATTTGGTCTTGGATTTCTTTTTCCGTAGGTTCTTCTTTAGGTTCATTAGGTTTGTTACGACCTTGGTATCCCCCTTGGTATCCACCTTGATTCGGGCCTCTATTTGCTCCTCCTGGACCTCTATTAGGACCTCCAGGGCGGTTGTTATTATGCGAATTAGGACCTCCTGGGCCTCTGTTAGGGCCACCTGGACCTCTATTTTGACCTGGAGCACCAGCAGGGCGATTAGTGTTCGGATGCGTAGAATTTTGGTTATTACCTGTTCCAGCATTATTTCCTTGACCTCCTCTATTTGCGTGATGCGGTTGGTTTGGATTATTCGAATTAGTATTATGTTGACCTGGCCCCGTATTATTTGTACGTTTACGTTTGCGTTTTGGGTCATTAGTTGCATTTGAAGAAGACGCTACAGGTCTATCTTTATGCGACGGTCTAGCTGCAGGTAAAATAATTTTACCGATCACTTTAGGACCTGTTAAACTTTCAGCACGAGCACGAATAACTTCGTCTGGTTTAATTTCATTTTTTTTCTCCTCCACAACCGGTGCTTTTGGAGTTGCTTTTTCAGCTTTTGGTTTTTCTTCTACCACTTTTTTCTCTTCAACTTTTGGAGTTTCAGCTTTAACTTCCGGTTGCTTAGGTTTTTCTTCCTTCACTTCAGCGTTAGGTTTCACTTGTTCCAAAGGAGCTGCCGCCGCCACCTTTTCAACCTTCGCAGGTGTAGGTATTGGTTGTTCCACTTTAGGCTGAGCTACTTTTTCTTCTTTCTTAACCTCAGGTTGTTGTTTTTCTTGGACAACTGGTTTTTCAGCTTTAGGCTCTACTACTTGTTCTTTTTTATTTTCCTTTTGTGATTTATTACCTTTTTTCAGGGCATCTAAATCAATTTTCCCGATAACTTTCATTCCACCTTGAGAGTGGTTTGGAGCTACGGGTGTTATTTCTGGAGTACTTTTACTTGCTTCCACAGCAGGCTCAGAAGGTATAGATTTTTCGGATTTTTCTGCAGGCGTAGGTTTCGCTGCTTCTGGGGTAGACTTGGCTACCTCTGGTGCAGTTTCATCTTTTGCGTTTACAGGTGATTCCTTCGGGGCAGCAGATTGATTTCCAGCAGGAGCTTCTTCGCGACGAATCTTGCCAATAACAATTTGTTTAGCTTCATCTTTCACGTTTTTATCACCTTGGTACTCTTTTAATAGTACATTGTACATCTCACCTGATAATTTAGTATTAGGTTTTGCGTCTACATCATACCCTTTTTTTACTAAACAATCTACGGCTGTAGAGATTCCAATGTTGAGTTCTTTCGCTGCTTTCAGCAAATTTATGCTTTTTCCTTCAGTCATCTATTATGATCCTATTTTAAATATCTAATACAAAAATATAACTTTTACACGTAACAAACAATTTATAAAAAATTGATTCTGTTAAAGGGCTGAATTTTATTCAAACTCAGCCTGTAAAACGTTCACTACATCGCGGATGGTATCTTCTTCCAAATCCGTACGACGTACTAACTCTTCTTGAGTTAATGCTAAGATTGATTTTGCAGTATCTAAACCTACACGTTTAAATTCTTCAATCACCCAAGCTTCGATTTCATCGCTGAACTCTTCGATATCAACATCTTCGTCGAACTCATCATTCTCACGATATACATCAATTTCGTACCCTGTTAATTTTCCAGCTAACTTGATGTTATGTCCACCGCGACCAATTGCTAAAGACACTTGATCTGATTTTAGGTAAACAGCAGCTGTTTTATTTTCCTCATCTAATTTAATAGAAGAGATACGTGCTGGGTTTAAAGCACGGGTAATATATAATGAGTTATTCGTTGTGTAGTTGATAACATCAATATTTTCATTTTTCAATTCACGGACGATACCATGAATACGAGAACCTTTCATACCCACACAAGCTCCTACAGGATCGATACGATCATCGTATGATTCTACAGCAACTTTTGCGCGCTCTCCTGGTTCACGAACGATTTTTTTGATTGTAATTAAACCATCAAAAATTTCGGGCACTTCTAATTCAAATAAGCGTTGTAAGAATTCTGGTGCTGTACGAGAGATAATAATTTTTGGATTATTATTCATCATATCCACTTTAGAAACTACCGCACGGATGCTATCGCCTTTTTTGAAATAATCCGCTGGGATTTGTTCTGTTTTAGGTAAGATTAACTCGTTGTTATCCTCATCGATTACTAAGATTTCTTTTTTCCAGATTTGGTAAACCTCACCGACTACTAATTCCCCTTCACGATCTTTATATTTTTTGAATACTTCGTCTTTCTCTAATTCTAAAATTTTAGAAACTAGGGTTTGACGTGCCGCTAAAATTGCGCGACGACCAAAACTTTCAAGGGTAATTTGTTCAATAAAATCATCCCCAACTTCTAAATCAGCGTCTAATTTTTTTGCTTCAGCTAATTCGATTTCTAAGTCATCATCTTCCGAAAATTCATCTTCTACGACAACCCGTGTACGCCAGATTTCTAAATCCCCATTATCAGGATTTACAATTACGTCACAGTTTTCATCCGTGCCGAAACGACGACGAATCATACTACGAAATACTTCTTCTAAAACTGAAATTACCGTTGGACGGTCAATGTTTTTGAATTCTTTAAACTCTTGAAAAGAGTCAATCAAATTGATATTTGTACTCATTCTTATTTAAATGAAATTACCACTCTTGTTGCTTTAATCTGATCGAAAGGAATTACAGTTTCTACTTGCGTAGCTTTCTTTCCTTTTTCTTTTATTGTTTCTTCAATAGTTACCTCCGTCTCAGAAGCTGCTAACAACTTCCCTTCCTTCGCTAAGCCATCGAGGGTCTTTACTTGCACATTGCGACCTAAATTCTTGGCATATTGACGTAAATGTACAAAAACTGCATCAATCCCTGGAGAAGAAACCTCCAAGCGATAAGCTTGTTCGATAACATTCTCTTCCTCTAAGAAGAAGCCTACATGACGACTCACTGCGGCACAATCTTCAATCTTTACCCCCTGATCTCCATCTAACAAGATCTCTAAGACACCATTTCCTAAAAAACGAATGCTTACAATAAAGATATCTTCTCGATCGCCAATCTTCTCTTGAACTAATTCTAATACTCTTTTTTCTACGTTTGTCATACCTTTTTCTAAGAATAACTAGGTTTCTGAAATATACGATATTAAAAAAGGGGGCATACGTTGCCCCCTTCCTTTCAGATATTACAAAGGTATAAAAATATATCAAAGAAACAAAATTTCATAAAAAGATATCATTTTTTTAGTCCTTATTATTTACTACTGCGGAGATTGTCTTTTGCATCTGCGCCATCATTGAAGATAAAGATTCCATGGTAGGCTCCGGATTAGGCTCCGGCAACTCCGTACTTATAAAACCTTTAGCTTGCCAAATCTCCAGGATATCTTCCGTAGCCACCCAATAAGGGTCGTACGCCTTATTATCTGACAACAGCTTTACCCCTCTATCTTCTTTAAATTTGCTTGCGATACGTTTATAGACAATACCGTCATTTTTTGAAACAACAGCATAGGTCTGCCCAGGCTTCAGGTCGTGCCACACCTCCACATATTCGCAGATAACAATAGATCCGGAAGGCAGCGGAAGCATTGAGTCGCCTTTAATTTCAAAGGCGCGAAAGGTGCCGTGCTTAAACATAGGCAGGGAAAATTTCGGCAATTCAGCAACAAACTCCGGGTCAGCATAGCCATTCATATATCCCGCAGATGCCTTTACAGGTACCAATTCTATATTTTCACGATCTTGATCATCTACGGTAATACTTAATACACGCAGGTTAGAAGCATCGGATTTCTGAGCAGGCTTCCATTTTTCATCAATCACCTCATTGACTAACTCATCCATAGTCAACTCAAAAAATGCTGCTATTTTTTTTAGCAATTCATACTTAGGCTCCGCCCTGTCCTCTTCATAAGCGCCCACTGAGGCACGCTTAATCTCAAGTAAATCAGCAAATTGCTGCTGCGTTAAGCTTTTTTTCTTTCTTAAATACTTAAGGTTTGACGATATATTTGACATAAAATATTCAAAATAAAATTTGTTAATACTAAAATTGTTAGTATTATTGTGCAAATAAAATTAGTATTACATTCAAAGTTAACCAATTTTATTAGCAATTAAGAAGATTATGAGAAATTTTAGCATATATATTATCACAGATAGCAACCGTCGTTACTTGGAGGTAGGTCTTCACCACAATGTAGCCGTTCTTAGTCAGGAGCTCATGCAGCCCACATTAGGCTATTGCAATTCTCCTTTACGGTTGAATAGATTAGTCTATGCGGAACAATTTAAGAGCGAGGAAGAAGCCGATATTCGGAAGCGCGAATTACAGCTTTACACACGAATGCAATTGGAACGTATGATACGCAAGGGAAACCCAAACTGGAATCATCTGCAAATAAGAATGCCACGCCCCTTAGCAGCGACGCTTTCATTAAGGGCCCAATAGCCGCTTTCCGAGCGAGTTTATAAGGCCCAAAAAAACCTATTAGGATGACTCCTAATAGGCGTTAAAATAAGGTATATTTATGGGGATTATTCTAAGGGCGTTCGAATACGAATTATCCCTACAGTGCTTTCCGAATCGAAAGCATCTACTTCCTCCCCTGTATTATTTTCTTCTTCCGTCTCCACTTCCGTATTGAAGTCTAGGTCCCCCTCATTGCTATCAAAGCTTGTGCTATCTTGCTCCGGTTCCTCACGGCTTGCGGATGGCTGATAGCTACATTTATACGGTTTCGTAATCTCTACACGTGCTTCCGGAAATTTACCGAAGGTATAAGGTAGACTTCTATCCTTATAGACGGACTCCATATAGGTTGCAAATATAGGCAGTGCTGTCTTAGAACCTTCCCCGGTACGAGAATTTGTGAAATGAATGCTACGTTCATCACAGCCTACCCATACACCTGTCACTAAATCTTTTGTCATCCCCATATACCAGCCATCCACATAATTAGAGGATGTACCTGTCTTTCCACCGATTTGATTTTCTTCCTTAAATAGATCCCACTCCCATAAAGCTTGCGATGTACCTCTATTTTCTTCCATGCCCCCACGCAACATATAGGTCATTAACCAAGCGTTCTCTTCTGTTATCACCTGCTTGCGCTCCGGCTTAAAGGTGGCTATCACCTTTCCATCGAAATCCGTAATTTTAGAGACTAATATAGGTGTAGTACGCTCACCACGGTTCATAAATGTCGAATACGCGCGCACCATTTCAAAAACAGACACATCATTAGGCCCTAAACTTACAGAAGGAACAGAGCGCAATTTACTATCTATACCTACCCTATGAGCGACATCTACAACTTTATCAGAACCTACCTCTTCGGTAATTTGAACCGTAATAGAGTTCACAGAACGGGCCATTGCTTGGCGCATCGTCAGCGTGTTGTAGGAGAAATTCCAATCGGCATTTTTAGGCTCCCACACTTCGGCATCAGGACCAGTTCCACTCACTATTTTCACAGGCTTATCCACGTACTGATCACAAGGGCCTTTCCCAGCTTCAATAGCAGCTAAGTAGGCAAAGGGCTTGAATGTTGATCCCGCTTGTCGCTTAGATTGATTCACATGGTCGTATTTGAAATGTGTATGATCAATACCCCCTACCCACACTTTAATTTCACCGGAGAAAGGATCCATACTCATCATACCGGTATTTAACATAGCTACATAATAACGTAGGGAGTCCATGGTGGAGAAGTTTTTCTTTTGAGGACCATCCCAGGTGAATACTTCTACCTCACGTTTTTCTTTTAAATAGTGCCACACAGAATCCATGTCATTAGGATATTTTGCTACCAGCTCCTTATAATACGGAGTCTTAGCGGCTAAGTTCTCCAGAAAGTTAGGTATTTCATTCCCTTCCATATCTTGCCAAGGGTTCTTCCCTGACCAGGTATTATCGAGTCTTCTCTGAAGGACTTTCATCTGCTTTACGACAGCCTCCTCCGCGTGTTTCTGCAGCTTGGAGTCTATCGTAGTATATATTTTCAAACCATCATTGTAGATGTCATAATCATTCTCTAAACACCACTCTTCTAACCAGCGTTCAACAGCAGCCCGCAAATAGGAGTCGTTTCCATCTTTCCGTTGGTTATTGCTAATATCGAGATTAAGTCCTTGCTTCGCTAATTCTGCAACCTCTTCAGGTTTCAGTTTTCCCGTTTTCTGAAGCTGCCCTAACACGACATTACGGCGTTCCAAGGCATTTTTAGGATTACGAATGGGATTGTATAAAGAAGTCCCTTTCAGCATGCCCACAAGGAGTGCTGCTTCATTAATCGATAAATCTAGGGCTGATTTATTGAAATATCTGATGGCTGCAGTCTGAATTCCGTAGGCATTATTATTAAATGACACGGTATTCAAATACATTTCTAAAATTTGATTTTTTGAATATTGCGACTCTAATTTATAGGCCGTCATCCACTCCTTAAATTTTGATGTCACGACACCAACAACGGGAATTCTACCCAATAACCCCGCAGAGCTATTGTAGCGCGTACGGTATAAATTTTTCGCCAACTGCTGCGTAATGGTACTCGCTCCACGCTTATCACCCGTTAAGGTGGATACCACGCCCGAACCTAGGCCTAGGAAATCCACACCGTGGTGCGATAGAAAGCGTACATCTTCGGTCGCAATTAATGCGGCAATAACATTTGGAGAGATACTATCATAAGGTACAGGGTAGCGATCTTCACTGAAGTAGCGACCTATTAATACGGAGTCCGCGGTATAGAGTTCAGTGGCAATATTTTGTGTAGGAACTACAATATCCTTTTTGGTTGGAGAATAGCCAAATAATTTCAGGAAATTAATTTGAACGGCACATATGAGGATAATGACAGCATATATAGCGATGGCTATATAACGTAAAAATTTATTTTTTATACGTCTAAACATAGGAATTTATCTAAAATTTTAGTTATCAAGCCGCTAGCATTTTTAATATTTTCACTGGACAAAAAAAAGCTGTTAAACACTTAATAATTGCTAAATATAGGCAATCAAAAGTTTTTCAAAATATGTTTTTACATTTTTTAACAGTTAAAAATAATCTTTACTTTTTTGAGCCCGAATTGGGCGCCGGCAAATTGTTGTAAATTATAGGCTAACTATAAAAAAAACACAGAATATAGCAATAAAATTGCGCTTTAGGAAGCAGCATAATAGGAGGATTACAAAAAAATCCTTATCAATAATTATACCCTTTTTCTAAAATTTAGCATTTTATTTCTATATTACCTTGAACTTAATTACATTTACTCGGTATAAAAGAACATTTAGTTATGTTAAAGCAGACTTTACAGCATAAATTACTTCAAAAACTTTCTCCTCAGCAGATTCAATTTATCAAGCTGCTGCAAGTTCCTACCGTCTCCTTGGATGCACGAATTAAAGAGGAATTAGAAGAAAATCCTGCATTAGAAGATGGCAGTTTAACAAATATGAGTGATCCTGTAGAGCAGTATCCTGACCGGGATCCTGAGGAGTCATACTCTGCAGAGGAAAGTAATTTCGACAATGAGGAGTTTAATGTTGACGACTATATTCAAGAAGATAGCTACCAAGATTATGGCAACTACGGAGGGGGTGATGATGAAGATGATCGCAAGGAAATCCCTATTGCCATCCAACATTCCTTTTACGAAAGCTTACAGAACCAATTAGACTTACTGGCTCTATCAGATAAAAACTATTTAATAGGGCAGCAAATAATTGGAAGCTTAGACGACGACGGATACTTACGTAGACCTACCCTTTCGCTAATTGATGATTTAGCATTTTCACAAAATGTCATGGCTACGGAAAGTGAGATTGAAGATATTTTAAAAATAATTCAAGAATTTGAACCCGCGGGAATTGGCGCTCGTGACCTGCAGGAATGCCTGCTTATACAGTTACGTAAAAAAGACGGGCAGAACCCAATCATTCAGCAGGCGATTCAGGTCGTAGAATTATACTTGGAGGAGTTCACAAAGAAACATTACGATAAATTAGAGAAAAACCTGGGTATAGATTCCGCAGGGTTGAAAGGTATCGTAGCGGAAATATTAAAATTGAATCCAAAGCCTGGAGATTCTGGCGCTGTAGCAGGAAAGCAGCTTCATGTAATCCCTGACTTTCATATAAGTAACAATGATGAGGTCTTGCACCTCACTTTAAACGGTCGCAATGCCCCGGAGCTACGTGTCAGCCGCTCCTACCAAGAGATGTTTGAACATTACGATAAGACCGACCATAAGGACAAGAAGATGAAGGAGGCCGTCCAATTTGTAAAACAAAAGCTGGACTCTGCACGTTGGTTTATAGACGCCATTAAGCAGCGTCAACAGACCTTATTGAAGACGATGAACGCAATTATGTCCTATCAATATGATTATTTTCTGACAGGAGACGACAGAAAACTAAAACCGATGATTTTGAAAGATATCGCGGATCGTATTGAAATGGATATTTCTACCGTCTCACGAGTTGCAAACTCCAAATATGTGCAGACAGAATTCGGCACTTTCCTATTGAAATCATTCTTCTCAGAGGCTATACAAACAGATTCTGGTGAGGAGGTATCCAATAAGGAGGTCAAGAAAATCTTGGAAGAATGTATTGCTAAGGAGGATAAGCGAAAGCCCCTCGCTGACGAGCGTCTCACAGAGATTCTTAAAGAAAAAGGCTACAGCATTGCGCGACGTACTGTTGCTAAATACCGGGAGGCTTTAAACATCCCTGTAGCGCGACTACGCAAGGAATTATAAGATCCCGCAGCGATAGAACCGATTTATTTCGTGATAAATAGTATATTTGCAAAAACCCTATTAACAATCAAGAATGAGTAAAGTAAACGTTGGTCTTGTACAAATGACCTGTTCTAAAGATAAGCAGGAAAATTTAGATAAAGCAATTGTAAAAGTAAGAGAGGCTGCTGCGAAAGGTGCGCAAATTGTATGTCTTCAAGAACTTTTTACTTCTTTATATTTTTGTGATGTCGAAGATTATGAAAATTTTAATCTTGCGGAATCCATCCCCGGCCCTTCCACGGATGCTTTATCTGTCGTAGCGAAAGAGCTTGGCGTAGTGATTATTGCATCTTTATTTGAGAAACGTGCCGCAGGTTTATACCATAACACAACGGCGATTTTAGATGCTGATGGTACCTACCTAGGGAAATATCGTAAGATGCATATTCCTGATGATCCTGCTTTCTACGAAAAATTCTATTTCACCCCTGGGGATTTAGGTTACAAAGTTTTTCAAACGAAATTCGGAAAGATTGGTATCCTAATTTGTTGGGATCAATGGTACCCGGAAGCAAGTAGAATTACCGCTTTAATGGGTGCAGAAATATTATTCTACCCCACAGCAATTGGATGGGATGTTACCCAAGATGAGGAGACGAACCAAGATCAGTACAATGCTTGGCAGACGATTCAGCGCTCACATGCGGTCGCAAATGGTGTACCTGTAATTTCTGTCAACCGTGTAGGCTTTGAGCAGGATGGTGCTATGAAATTCTGGGGAGGTAGTTTTGCCGCAAATGCTCAAGGTAAGTTGCTCTATTTAGCATCTCATGACCAAGAGGAAACAACGGTAGTTACCTTAGATTTAAATCAGTCAGATTATTTCAGAAAACACTGGCCTTTCTTAAGAGATCGCCGAATAGAAACTTACAGTCCTATTACAAAGCGATTTATTGACGAAGACTAAAGATGGACTTCATTTATAATTAATAAAAAAGAATATTTATAAGGCAATGCTATTATCCAATAGCATTGTCTTTTTACTATATGTTTATGTCTGAGACAAAAGTATTTCAAGCAGCAGAATTAACTAATACGCCTGCAGAACAAGGCTATAGATTTCCCGCAGAATGGGCTGAGCAAGAAGCTATGTGGTTAAGCTGGCCACATAAAGAGGCCTCTTGGCCTGGGAAAATAGATGATATATTCCCAAACTACTGTGCCTTTATCAAGGTCGTTGCTGCAGATCAGAAAGTACGTATCAATGTAGCTGATGAAGCTATGAAGGCCTTTGCTATTGCTCGTTTAGAGGAGGCAAATGCAGACTTCACCAATATAGAATTCCACTTCAACCCCACAAATGATGCTTGGTGCAGAGACCATGGTCCTGCATTTTTACTGCATCAGGAAAATGGCAATAAGGCTGTCGTAGACTGGGGATATAACGCTTGGGGAGGTAAATATCCGCCCTACGACCTGGATGATGTCGTGCCTACACGTATTGCTAAGACCTACAAGTTACCTTTATTTACACCGAGCATTGTTATGGAAGGTGGCTCTGTAGAATTTAATGGAGCTGGCACCGTGTTGACAACAACCGCTTGTTTATTAAATGAAAATAGAAATCCCCACCTTACAAAAGCGCAAATTGAGGATTATCTAAAAGCTTATTACGGACAAGAGCAGGTTTTATGGTTAGGAGATGGCATCGTGGGCGATGACACCGATGGGCATATTGATGATATCACCCGCTTTGTGAATGAGACTACCGTACTTACTGTGGTAGAGGAAAATCCTGCGGATGAGAACTATGAATTATTGCAGGAGAATTTAGCCGCTTTAAAAGAGATGCGCTTACTTGATGGCACACCATTAAACGTGATTGAGCTACCAATGCCTGGCGCAGTAATTTATGACGACTGCCGCCTTCCGGCTTCCTATGCAAACTTCTATATCGCCAATAAGGTGGTCGTAGTTCCAATATTTGACGACCCTAATGACGAGCGTGCACTAGCGATTATTCAAGAATGCTTCCCTACACGAAAAGTTGTAGGCATAAATTCAGTAGATATTATATGGGGCTTAGGATCTTTTCACTGCTTAAGTCAACAAGAACCTAAAAGTAAAGCATAATATTTTCAACACCTAAAATAAATGAAAAAGACCACGAAATTAGCAATCTTCATTGCAAGCTTAGGAATTCTCCCCCTAGCCTCGCAGGCGCAGGAACGCGATGATCGAGCCACCTTATTGAATTTTAAGGGTATCCAATACCACAGTAAGGATTCCTTATTTTACAGCAACTTTCGTTTTCGTATGCAGAATCGCGTGAAGTACAATCAGGTGCTTGATGGCGAGGACAATGCGGAATGGGAAGCGCGGGTAAGAAGGTTGCGGATGCGTATGGATGGATATATCTACACGAAGAAATTCAGTTATTCCATTCAGCTAGCATTCACACGTGGTGACCAAGATTATGACGACACAGGCATGGCTAATATCGTGCGTGATGCGGTTATATTCTACAATTTTTCAGATGACTTTTACCTTAGTTTTGGACAGAATAAACTCCCTGGAAACAGGCAGCGTGTCAACTCCTCGGGGCAATTGCAATTTGCTGACCGCTCCCTGGTAAATAGTCGCTTTACCATCGATCGTGACTTTGGTATTTCTGCCAATCTATCAAAAAAACTTGGAGATATGCCGATCAATGCCAAGGCGGCAATTTCCACTGGTGAGGGAAGATCAGCAATCAGCTCTGATGGAGGTTTGGCCTATACCGGAAGGGTAGAATTTCTTCCATTAGGGGACTTCACCAATGATGGTGATTACTCTGAGGGGGATATCGAATGTGAGGAGAAACCTAAACTATCCATTGGTGGTGGTTACTCCTATAATGCTAATACCAACCGGTTGGGTGGACAGACGGGCAAATATGTGGAGCGTCCCTTTACTTTGAAAACAGCTTTTGTGGATGCCATCTTCAAATATGATGGTTTTGCTTATCAAGCAGAGTTTATGAAGCGTGATGTAGACAACCCTTTAAACACGCTAAAAGAAGGCCAAAGTATTGCTTATGCCTATAAAGGATGGGGTCTAAACCAGCAGACATCCTATTTAATAAATAATGGCTATGAAGTGGCAGCACGCTACACCATGGTAAATCCGCATAAGGAAATTAAAGCCTTTGAAAAGAAAACGGAGATTATGGAGCTGGGGCTTACAAAATATGTGAAAGCACATCGCCTAAAACTGCAGTTGAACTCCAACTACACCTTTTTTGATGGCGCCTTTAACAATGCAAATAAAAATAATCAATGGGGATTCAACTTTCAAATTGAGTTAGGTATTTAATGCAGCTATGAAGTACTATTTAATTGCTGGTGAGCCCTCCGGGGATTTACATGGCGCCAACCTTATAAAAGCTTTGAAAGCAGAAGATCCAACGGCAACATTTAAAATTGTTGGCGGGGACCTTATGCAGGCAGAAGCCAACCAGAAGCCACTAATACACACTTCAGAAATGGCATTTATGGGTTTTGTGGAGGTAGCTAAAAATATCGGTACCGTCCTTAAGAATCTAAAAATCGTTAAAACTGATGTGCTTGCCGAGCGCCCTGACGCTGTGATACTCATTGATTTTCCGGGATTTAACTTAAAAATTGCGGAATTTGCAAAGCAGCATCAGCTAAAGACTTGCTACTATATATCGCCCAAAGTATGGGCTTGGAATCAAGGACGTGTCAAGAAGATTAAGAAGATTGTAGATCATATGTTTTGCATTCTCCCATTTGAAGTAGATTTTTACAAGAAATGGGATATGCCTGTAGATTACATAGGAAATCCACTCTTAGATGCCATTAGCAACTACTCCTTTAATCCCACCTTTAAAGCTGATAACGGGCTGAATGACCGCCCTATTATTGCTTTACTGCCGGGGTCTCGGAAAATGGAAATCGCCAAGCTTCTTCCAGCAATGGCGAAGCTTCCATACCTCTTCCCGATGCATCAGTTTGTAATTGCTGGAGCGCCCAATTTTGAGCAGGCGCATTACCAGCAGTATTTTGATGGTATAGAAATTCCCGTGGTCTTTAATCAGACTTACGACCTACTCAAGCATGCTGAGGCTGCCGTGGTAACTTCAGGTACTGCAACCTTGGAAACAGGCATCTTACAAGTGCCGCAGGTAGTGGTCTATAAAGCGAATGCACTTTCCATCTGGATTGCGAGCATGGTAATTAAAGTAAAGTTTATCTCTTTGGTAAATTTGATTAATAACTTCCTCTCCGTGCGCGAGCTTATACAGAAAGATTGCACCACGGAAACGATTGCTGAGGAGTTAGATTTGCTGTTGAACAATAAAAAGCACCGCGCTTCAGTGCTTGAAAACTATGCCCTACTGGCTGAAAAATTAGGTCACCCTGGTGCTTCCGAGAAAGCGGCAAAACTGATAGTTTCCTACTTATCATAATACTTGGGTCTCCAGAAATAACTGTTTTTTTGGAGACCTATTAAACTATGTAACCTTTTGGTAGTCTATTACGTTATCTATAAACATAAAATTAAAAATTATGCGTATACAAAATGTTTTGACAATTCTATTTGCTAGTTTTACATTAGCCGTTTCCGCACAAGAGGAAGTTCAACATATCACGAATCTTACTTTAGGAAAAAAGGAAAAGAAAGTATTCTCCTCGCGCGACTCTTCGCTAACGATTGCTATAGACACCTTAATTATGGGTGATAAATCATCGCTACAATTTCTGGGTAAGAAGGATGTTAAAATCCTTGTAAAACATGCTATCATTGGAAATAACGCCGTTATTTACGGTTCTGATGGTAAGAATAATGCCGCGGACATAGACTTTTCTGTGAACTTACAAAAATTGGGCTCCCTTTACATCCTTGCTGCTGGTCAAGATGCCTTTAATGGTACACGTACGCACCCCAATGGGAATGGTGGAAACGTCACCTTACGGTTGGCTGCAGGAAGCATCGTTCCACAGCAAGAAAACAAGAAAGCTGCCAACTACTTATCTGTAGCTACAAACCCGGGGGGGCAGCATGTCAATGCATCTTCAGATTTACGAAATATCTACAGTCAAATAAAATTATCTTCAGCAGGCCTGCGTGGTGTCCCTCAAGGGCAGATTTACTCAGGCTCCGCAGGGAAACCTGGGAAGTTAACCATTGTCCAAGACTAGCAATAATTCTATAATTAACCTATTGAAAAAAGGTAAATTAACCGATTTAAGAAAGGGGCTAACAGCCCTTTTCTTTTAAATAACTACTTAACACCAAGCGCGTCATACGATTATAGCGTGCCACGCCCTCAGCTTGGTTATTATGCTGCAAGTAGCTGTTGTAAAAGATCGTCGTCACCTGCGCTATCCACCCCGTCTTCTCCTTCCAAAAAGCTTGCTCCTCCTCCATATCGGCCACAACATCTTGGCTCAGGCGAGCAAGATACGCTTGGTATAAGGTGTTATCTATACCACGTAACTCCATTAACATATAAGTTAAGAGCTGATAATTTGCCGCATATCGGTAATGGATATTGGGGTGATTTTTAAGTTTTTCAAAAGCTATAAAATTAGCTTCATCCTCAAATCCTATCCCCTGCTGATGAGCAAGTTCATGCACCATGGTAAATGGTCGTGTAAAGGGGGGCACCTGCTGATTAACATGCGCTTCTAAGGAAAATGGATTCAGGTACCCTGAAACTCCAAATGCAGATATCATGGGCGCAAGCAAGGATTTCTTAAGACGAAGGTTTCCCTGCGCAAGGTAGCCATTTAGCAGCGTATCTTCGGCAACCAGCGCTTCCATATCTGCTTGCATAATCTTAAATGTCGGCGCCTGAGTAGGGCGCTGTGTCCTTAATAAATTAGTCGTATCAATGCAACTATTCAATAGCTGTAGATAGTCCGCAAGGTATACCTGCTCACGCTCCAAACCGAGCTGTCTTTCCACGGGTACACGGTAGTAGTTTAGGCCCCAGTTAACCGCAAAGATGTGGTAGAGGGCAAGGACACTATTTAGGAGGAGAAGAAAAATAAATACCCCACGGAAGAGCTGTTTTCTAAAGAGTGCTATGCAAAACTTTGAAGCAAGCATAACGAGGCCTACCACTACGGCGACATAAATAAGATCCCCTGCACTAAAAGGAAGATAATAGAGTGCGGACTTATAGAGCATACTGAAGCGCGGAAAAAATCCCTGAGCATACTGCGCTTCTATCCATTCGGTTTGTACTTGAAGGACATCCCAAAGGATTAAGAGCAGGAATTGACCTGCGAGTACGGTTGACCAAAAACTTATTCCGCGCTTCTTCATGGGCAAAATTTTAATTTTCTAGTGGCTTCAGCCCTTCGTTAACTTTCGTTTTCAAAATAAAGTTTATAGTAGTTTCTACCTTTCTCCTCATCGTAGCCTTTCTCCAAATATTCGCGCTTTCCATGGATATAAATATGGAAGTTTTTATCCAGTTTTAACACCGTCTTGTAAGCGGACTCCATCTTCTTTACAGCCTTATCCGCAATATCAAAAGAAGCTTCAAATTTAGCGTCAAAGTCGTCTTCAAAGTTGGATTTATAGTCTTTGAACAGTGAGATCGCCTGCGGATTACCGAGGACCTCCTCTTCAAACTCTTCCTGATCAAAAGTTTCTTTTTCCTTAAAGTAGTTCATGGATCGATTTAAGAGATCAATCTTATCAGCTTTTTCCATTTCAAAGGACTCCTCCAGTTTTTCGTTGACGAAATTTTTAACGACTTTTAGGTAGTTTCCCGTCTGGTTGAACTCATCATTACGGATTTTTATTTTCAAGAACTCGTCCTTCCAATAAATCGCTTCCTGGGATTTATTTGTTTGATCGACGACTAATACCTGGTAGCCTTCCTCCTCCTCATTTTTTATAATGATGCAGCCCTTATCAAGCTTATTGATATTAATTGCTTCAGGCTCATAATCCAGCTGGAAGCCCCCCTGCTCGGGGTAAACCTTTAAATAAGTCTCCTTATTTTCAGATTTAAAAATACCTATAGCCTCTTGGCTATCGCCTTCCATCTGTACATTTTTTAAATGTACTACATAGAGCTCGCCACCTTTAATTTTAGGGTGTGAGGAAACTTCGTAAAGGTGTTTGGCAAGCTGCTCAGAGAGGCTGTGAAAATCCATTTTCCCGTCAAAAAATTTTTTCGTAAAATGGTAGACTTCATTTAATTCTAGGTCTTCATTGGGGTGCATAAAGCGGTAAACTTCATTCACTTTAGCAAAAGGGCTCATAAAATATTGCATCAATAGGCCGGGCAATACTTCATCGTCAGCAAAGGGAACAGGCTGTTCAGAAAGGACATAAAATTCATCCTGCGCCTTATTTCCTACGCGGTGAATAGATAGCTGCTCAAAGGAAGCATCTTGATGAAAAAACATAGTCTAAAACTTTTATAAATTGTATAAATCTAGGGCCGTTCGGAAAGTCTGAACATGCGCCTGTACGATATCTTCTAATTCAGTGGAATACCCACCTCCCATGCTGACCTGCACGGGGATATTCCTGTCTTTGCAGGCCTGTAGCACGATGGAATCACGCTGCTGGCATCCCTGAGGCGTGATGTGCAACTTCCCTAATTTATCCGTAGCTAAGATATCTACGCCTGCTTGATAGAACACAAAATTGGGATTTTCCTTGTCTAGGACTTGGGAAATAGCCTTCCGTAGCGTAGCTAAATAAAAATCATCCGTCGTACCCAGATCTAAGCCGATATCTAAATTTGAAGTCGCTTTAATAAAGGGGTAATTCTTCTCGCAGTGTATGGAAAACGTAAATATGCGCTCCTCAGAGAGAAACATATCCGCTGTTCCATTGCCCTGATGGACATCTAAGTCGATAATAGCAATTTTGGAGGCTAGCTGATGCTCCAAGAGATAGCGTGCTGCAACCCCTTGGTCGTTGATCAGGCAAAAGCCTTCCCCGTAATTGTAACCCGCATGATGCGTTCCTCCAGCGATATTAAAGGAGATTCCATGCTGCAGGGCATGCTGGCAACATGTGATGGTACCCTGCACTAAATAGCGCTCGCGCGCAATTAAGGCATCATCCAGCGGAAATCCGATTCTACGGATCATCTTGGGGTCTAGCGTCTTCTGGAGCAGCTGCTCCACATAATAAGGGTCATGTGCCGCCTGCAAGTTTTCTAAGCTGCATAAATCGGGTTTAAAAAAATTCGCCGGTTCTACCAAGCCCTGCGCTAGCAACTCCAACGCTATGCGTTCATACTTCTCCATGGGAAAGCGGTGTCCCTCTTTTACAGGGTGTATATATGCGGGGTGATAAGCGATTTTTAGCACGAAAATAGCATTTTTAAAATACGAAGATAAGCATTCCTTTTGTACTGCTTAGGCTATAGTCATAAAAAAAAGAGGTCTCTGTGCAGTGCACTGAGAACCTCTTTTATATAACTAATTTACGCCTTTATTATACAGACTCCAGATATTGCGCGTAGCAATAGCCTTCCTCATTATCCTTTGTTCTTACTAACCACCATTGGTCATTCGCTTTGGAGATTAACTTGATGACCTCTCCTTTCGCGGCTTTCCCAACAATGGGCTGATCCGTCCCTGGGCCTTTCCGGATATTTAAGTTGGAGCTTTCCGTTACGACTTTAACGTCTGAGCCTGCAACCTCCGTAGAGACATCGACATTCATAACGACATCACCGGTTAGGAAATTAGGATCTATTTGTCCATATACTTCCCAAAGTTTATTTTTCACATCAGCAGATGGCGCTGTACCGCGGATTTGCAAAACGCCGTCTTGCTCCGCAAACTGTAGATTCTGTACACCTGAAGATTGCGCTGTATCTAAGAGCACTTTATATTTTTCTAATACTGCCATGGTCGCTTATTTAATGGTTAAACCTGAAAGATCCACACGTTTAGGATTCAACTTATCCAACACCATTTTCAGGTGTTGCACATGAGCTTGTTCTAGCGTTCCTGAAGCTTTAATAACGCCATCTGTAGCGACAGCGGTTACCGTAGGGAAGTCTTTTATTGCGTCTTTAATACCTACATTTAGGGCTTCATCTACCGAGTTAACAATAATTGGGGCTGTGGTATTTCCCACCGGTGGATTAACGATTAAATTATTAACTACGGATTTTAAATCTTTGGCTCCAGCAGTTTTCACGACGTTTTCTAAGTTCGTAAGTTCTTCTTGAGAAGTTACGGTGCCGCTTAAGGTAACTACGCCCTTTTCAACTTCCACATCTACGGTTGAGTGGCCAGTTAATGCGTTTTCAATTTTAGACTCTAGATCATCATCCGAGAGTCCAGACTTACAGGAAATCGCCCCGAAGCTAATCGCTCCAGATAAGAGCAATAAGGGTATAATTTTTTTTGCGTTCATAATACTTGTTTTAGTAATTACTGCTTTAATAAGCAGCAGATTACATAGACAACAAGTACCTATACAAAATGTTTTTACAGTTAAATTATTTCTAAAATCTGTTGCGTTACACCATTAAATTGGATTTCATGGCCTACTTCTTTACCTTTTAGCAACTGTCCAATAGGTGAGCTTTGGGAGATGGCAAAAATTTTATTTTTCAGAATATCAACCGCCCCAATACTTACAGCCAAATAAAATATGCCGCGGTTTGTTTTTACCAGGGCACCCAATTCGGCTTTATTACAAACTTTATCGACGGTGATGCTATCGAGAATAATTTTTTCTTTTTGCGCTTCTTGGAGTTGCTGCATATTACGGGCAATATCCTGCTGCATCATCTCACGTGTGGTTTCATACTTATCCCCTGCAGAACTTTTCGTATCATCATTGGAAGCCTCGCGCGCTTGTACTAAAGCATACTCGGCATGATAGATCCGTTCATTTACTTTCTTTAAACATGCATTTAAAGCCTCTTCCTTAAGTTGTGGTACCAATACTGTCATAAGCGCAAACTAAGGGATTATTTTTAAGAATAAAAAATAAAAAGGTGCGTTTGAAATTTTTGAATGGGTTGCATATTGGGGGTTTTGAAGCACGAAATTTAAGCGGTATAAAAAGATTTATATTTTAAGATATTAGCTAAAAGCTACTTATGTTGGGAATACCCATTTTTTATAAAATAATATTTGGCAGATTGCTTAATTTTCGTACTTTTGTCGCGGAGAGCTGGCAGAGTGGTCGAATGCGGCAGTCTTGAAAACTGTTGACTGTCATAGGTCCGGGGGTTCGAATCCCTCGCTCTCCGCGGAAGAAAAAGCAACTTGAAAAAGTTGCTTTTTTTCGTTTAAAGGCACTTTTCTCTTTTTCATTCCTTATATAATTTAGTTAAAATACGTTTTTTGGCAGAGTTTTTTGTTGTTTTTTTATGATTATTAATGCTGATTGTAAGCACCTTAATTAAATATCTTTAAATTTTCAACACAATTTAGTAGCCATGAAATAAGATGTTTCTGTTTACATCATAGTATTTTGGTAAAAAAAAATCTGTTGCTTAGCTTAGGGCAAAATTGAAAGTTTTGGCTTTCTAATCCGCCAATACGCGGAACGTTAGCAGAAATGTTAAAATGAAACTTCTACAACTTAATTCTAACAAAAAAGTTGTATCTTTCTTCATTAAATTATAATTAAAAATGTCTAAAAAAGTATTCATAGCACCTAGACTTGTTGGTTCTCGATTTGAGGATCATACATTGCCTGTGAATATCTTAGAAGATTTTACTGTTCTCGAAGACTTGATAATTGAGGTAGCAAAAGGTATATATATTGCTGAAAATCCAAATAGAAAACGTGTACCAAAAGGCTTTTCAGATGGGGTTTACTTAAAGTTGGTTGACATAGAGGAAGGTAGTTCTATACCGAAATTTGCAATAGCAAGCGCTATTGTTTTAAATAGTGCACTACCGCTAGAAAACCTAGATAATTTTTCATATTTTGAAAAGGCAAAAGATAAAATTATTGAGTTATTAGAATCTGTAAATGATGGTAATGTTCCTACTCAAATCGATTATAAATTATTATCTTATTTTAGTAAGATCGGCAAAAATCTGCTAGATGATGAATCTATTGATTTTGGATATAACATTGTTACACGAACACCCTCAAATGCTATATTAAATAAATTAACAAGAAAAAAAATATTATTATCTAGTGAACAAAGAACAGAATACGCTGATAGTATTAAATTATTTGCTTTAATTCCTGAAATAGATCAGAAAAACAATACTTTTCAAATTGAAACTGAATTTGGTAATATTAAGTGTCCTTTAACAGAAACAATTAAAGATTCTGTATTTGTTGCATTTAATGAATATATAAATAAAACTTATGTATCAATAAAAGGCACTGCCCAGTACAATCGGTACGACAAAATTCAAGAAATTACAGAAATAGAATCTATGGACATATTAGATCCATTAGATATATCTCTACGTATAAATAACCTTTCAAAATTAAAAGATAATTGGCATGAAGGTTATGGTAAAGCTTTGAATATAATTGGATTGAATAGATTTGAACATCTATTTAACTCATATTTCGAAAATAAGCTACCACTTCCTGCAATATTTCCAAAAGTAGATGGAAACATACAATTAGAGTGGAAAAATGAAAACAAAAACATTGTAATTGAAATTAATTTAGATTCCTTAAAATCTGAGTACTTTTATTACAACGACTTTGATGATTCTGATGAAAAAGAAGAAATAATAGAGTTAAGCGATAAAAAAGGCTGGATAGAATTAAATAATTTAATAGAAACTATTGTTTAATGGGAAGTAAGAAGTTATTACATAGACAAATACATCCGTCATTTGTTGTCAACGATATTGTTTCTAATCAAGCCTTTGCTGAAAATTCATTAACTATATCATCTGGAACGTTCAATCCTACCGATAAAGACAACGATAAATTATCGGTATACAATGGTAGCATATTTACTCCAAAAGAAGCGTATGAACATTTTTCCATTAACTATAATTCGTATGGTGTTTTATCTATAACCGAAGAAGAAGTCCTTTCTATTGATTCTTTAACTATGAATGATGATAATATACCTTTTCAAGGACATTCTCACATAGATTTTAGTCAAGTAACTAGTAAAAATCAGAAAACTAAAAAAGCTGGTAAATTAAGGGATTACGGCGTAAAAAGAAATTGGACGTACAAGCCAGAAAAATAAATACTTCTGCTAATATAGGTAGGCTATTGCACAACTTCGAATTTATAAAAATGTAATTCTTCAATTCAGCAAACCCTTTTTAGTGTAATAAGCAAATTTACGGGCTCCCACTCCTACGAATTAAGCGTGACTAGAAAGTTGTGCATGTCAATGCATAATTGAAGATTAACCCTATCCAAACTCAGTATTAAAACAACTATTTCACAGCGCTAAAGACATTCACAACAGAGTCAAATGATACCGTCTCCGGCACAAAATAAGGAATACCCATATAAATCATTTCCGAGCCCTTTCCCTGAAAGTATTTTCCATCTTTCATTAACAAGACAAAAGCTCTACGTTTCTTATCTTTCCATCCATAGGGCGTGTAATAAATAGTTCCAATTAATGTATCAGCATTAATCTTACCTTCCACATCACCAATTACAGAATAATTACCAGGACCCGAAAGTTTATAGTTACCGAAAAAACTATTTTCAAATTTTACTAAATCAATCAAGACGGTATCTCTATTTCTATAGGAAATTAAGGTGCTATGCGTACCTTTTTCTTTAAAAGATTCTTTACAGCTGGAACACAGTAATAAGAAAAATAGCGCTACGAATAGATTTTTTGAAAGGGGCATATTAAAAAAGGTATAACTATTAAGAGTCAACTTTGCACACAAATATACGACTTATTCATTACTCATGCTTACAAAGAGCTGGTCAATAAACCCATCGATAAATCTATGTTATCAATAGATTATTTATAAGTATTCGAAAAAATAATTATAAAAGAATGAAAATGAATGCTGATTTATATTATTATAAATCCTACCTTTGCAGCTATGAAAAAAATTGTTGACTACAGAAGACTTTTAGACGTTAATAAAGATGCAGATCTTAAAACATTAAAGTCTGCATATAGAACTATTATGAAAGAATGTCATCCTGATAAATTTGTGGATGATGCTGAAGGTCTTGCAGCTGCAGAAATTAAAAGTAAAGATATGATCGAGGCTTACCACTTTTTAGTAAGCATCTCTCCGGAGACTCGTGAACAACAACTTCCTATATATACAAATACTATTACGAACTCTGTAATCCAAGATTTCGATTGGAAAGGCTTAGTGTTAACTGTCACTTTCTTAGATGGTTCTCAATATGAATACTTCGGTGTTCCTCGTAATGAGTATGTAAAATTAGTAAATGCTGATTCTCCAGGTCGTTTTGCGAGAAGACACATCTTCCAAACTTACACTTACAGAAACGTATTAAAAACTGCGAACGCTTAATTGTTTACAGCATATAAAAAAAGACCGGTATCATCAGATACCGGTCTTTTTTATGCCGTTATAGTTTCCTATTAACGTTCCTGACATCTGCCCTTGTTATGCAGGCAGTATCAATTTATCATGCGATGTCAGCACCTTCCCTTCCTGTAGCAGGCGCGTTAGCGCATGTGACAGCACAGCATCAATCTGCGAGCCTACTTTTGAAAAATTTAAGCTTTTGGCTGTCAACCGAATAAGGTCTTCCCGCGCAAGGCTTACATGCGTATAAATAATCTCTTGCATTAGGACGCCAATCTCCTGAGCCGCAAAATCCTCTATTGCCCTTCCTTCTAGGCTGTTGTCCCGATAGCAGTTCAGCGCCTGTGGACCTGCAGAAGCATCCCAATAGAATGGTTGCAAATCCGTCGTCTCAAGGATATTCGGAATTTCCGTAAGCAGCTGACTCAGATATTCCGTTAGCTTCGCCCCCGCACGGGAGGTGTTCCAAAGGCGGATTATCTTTCTAAAAAGAAGACTCTTACTTATTGGCCCTTCCACAGTAATTAGCGCTTGCATCTGCTGTAGGATTACGCGTCGGTTTTCGGGAAAATAGATGTGCTCAGAATTCGCAAAAGCAGGGGCTTTAATTTCGGCAACCTGGTAAGGTTTTATCTTACTTTCAACTGTTGACGCGGATATCGCGGTCATAAAAGGTTTTACATCTTCAATTTCAGCGACAGTAGCAGCAGGCTGTGGAGCAAGGTTATTTTTCAGCAGATCTGCGACCACCGCATCGATACGGCTTAGCACCTGCTCCTTATTTTTCAGCCAATCTAAGGTCCATATTCTTACTATCTGCCACCCCAAGCCCTTTAAAACCTGTGGCGTTAGCAACTCCCGATCATTTGTCGTGTGCATCTGATAATAGTTTACGCTATCCAATAAGATTCCAAGCAGGTAGACCTCCTTATTCTGAGGGTGTACAATGCCTAAATCAATCTTATATTCTGAGGCGCCAATTTCCTTTACTAGGCTATACCCACGTGCTTCTAAGGCGGTGGCTACAGCATCTATTACGGAGGGCTTTCTTGGCAGAGACTCCACATCATTAGGGCCTAAATTACCTTTTTCAGCAAAAGCTAAAAACCCTTTTAGGGCGCGTATACCCTCAGAATTACTGCGGTTTAAGTCTATTTGATCCGCATGCAGCGTTGCATATACGCGCATCTCATAGCGGGCACGTGTGATGGCGACATTCAACCTCCGCCATCCTCCCTCTCGATTTAATGGGCCGAAGTTCATGGATACTTTCCCATCTTCATCAGGGCCATAGCCTATGGAAAATAGAATAATATCGCGCTCATCGCCTTGAACATTTTCCAAGTTCTTTATAAAGATGGGTTCTTCAAGCTTATTGGCCGCTTCCTCGAGTAAACCATTTTCCCGAAACAGTTGCTGCAGAAGATCTTCTATTAAACTTTGCTGCGTCTGACTAAAAGTGACGACACCCAATGTCTTCGTGTTATTGCTTGCAAGATGGCCCTTAATATAGTTGATCACAGCTTCCGCTTCCGCCTTATTGGTGCGGGATCTACCCTTATCATAAAATCCTTTTACAGCGTGAAAACTCACCTTTCTATTCAAGTCATCAGGCGATGGAAAGGTCATTAACTTATTGTCATAGAAATTTTTGTTACTAAAGGAAATCAGACTTTCATGCTTACTGCGGTAGTGCTTAAGCAGGTAGTTTGAGGGTATAGAAAGCGCCAGTGCATCCTCAAGAATGCTTTCCAAATCTTCCACCTCCGCCTCCTCTTCATCCATTTTCGTGGAGGAGAAAAAGCTTGTGGGCGGCATTTGCTTGGGGTCGCCAACGATGATTGCTTGCTTAGCGCGCGCTAGGGAGCTAATTGCTTCCGCTGTTGGCAGCTGCGAGGCCTCATCAAAGATCACCAGATCGAAGTGGCTGCTGCTGACATCGAAATATTGCGCTACGGAGATGGGGCTCATCAGCATGCAGGGCTTCAAGCGTGGGATAAGACTCGAAATCTGATCGAAAAGCTTACGAATAGATAGGCCTCGCCCCTTGCTGCGTATCGCACGCTGAAGAATCCCTATTTCAGAACTTTGAATAGCCTCTTGATTTGCATTTGGCACCTTATTGCTGAGCTTCAGCAGCAGCTGGTTGCTAGAAATAGCGATATATTCCTGATGCAGTGACCTATATTGTTGGATCAGGGATTCATAGATATGGGCATCAAACCCTTGGAGAACCTGATCTTCGTCCATAGATTCAATAAAATGATTGAGGCGAATAATCTTCTCGAATTCAAAAGGTAGCTGTTTGACCGCCACAGGTTCCTTCTCCAGCAGCTCAATAAACCAGCTTAGGTTTAAAGCTGCAGCCTGCTCCTTATAGCGTTGGTAGTTTATCCAATCCTCTAATTGGTTTATATGCTCCTTTATTTCCACTAAAGCATCCCTATCAGGAATTGCCGTTAAGAAGTGGGATAGATTTTCGCGCGCTACCAGCATTTTTTCAGTAAGCGTGCTTATTTCAGGGAGCTCCTGTTCAAAATTAGCAGGAAGCAAGAAATTTTCTATCCACGCTTTAGCCCCCTGCGGAGTGACCTTTTGGAGGATTTTTGTGAGCTCCAGGAGTGCGCTGTTGGCCGCTTGTAGTGCGCCTGTATTCAGGTATTCCCCTTCCATATAGCGCTTGCTAAGCCTTGAAAAATCTTCATTTTCCAGGGGCTGCAATTGAGATTCCACCTTTCTGAAAGCTTCCATTTGCAGAAAGAAGGCAGATATTTCCATCTCATCATCCAGGCGCTGTTTTGCATAACCTTGAAGCTGGCTTTTCACCTTTCGCTGCTTCCACCATTTGGCTAGAAACCAGCTGTGTTCAGCTTGATTCCAGCTGTAGGACAACCCATTGGTATCCGCTTGAAAGATAGAAGCATGAAATTGCTGCTGCAGCTTCTTATGTAAATCTTGTTTATTTTCCATCAGCGTTAACCATTGCTGAAATTCAAGATGGCGGTTGCTATCTAAGGAAAATGTAAATAGTGCTCTATCGATGCTATGGTCTTCAATAATTTTGAAAGCCGTAAGAAATTCGGCCGTAAACTCCTTTTCAACAGCATATTTTTTATGTACCTCAGAAGCGGATTTTTCCGCATCCAGGTACACGTTGATGGATTCCGTAATGCGGGAAGTATGGTCAAATTTATGGCTGCTTAAGCCCACAAATCTCAGGGGATGTTGCTGTGGAGCACCAATTTTCCCTACAATTGCGGCAAAAGGCAGCAGCCAGTCGTTCCACTCATTCCAGCTACTCGGACTGATGGAGGCCACCTTTAATGGCAGTTTTAGCGAGGCATCGAAGGCTACCTCCTTATTTTCCAAGAAGGAGATGGTATCGTATAAGCTCCAACTTATGCCATTCTTTCTATGGAGGGCTTCCACAAAAGCACTCAACTTCTCCCTGCGTTGGTCTAAACGGAGGGCTTCAGCAGTGACATCGATATCCATTTGGTATTTTGGCACCTGCAGCGCCTGATCAAATTGTGTAAGAATATCAGATTTCTTAGCTTTATTGGAGTGCAGCTCTAAGCAGAATGGGCCTAAGCCTATTTGCACCAGGCGCTTATGTACGACATCTAGGGCGGCCTTTTTCGCCGCTACAAAGAGCACGCGCTTATCATTAGCGAGGGCATCGGCGATGATATTGGTGATCGTCTGGGACTTCCCCGTACCTGGGGGGCCATGTAAGATAAATGTTTTATTCTGATTCGCTATTTTCACAGCATGGAGCTGTGAGTTATCCGTTGGAATTGGCAGGGTAAGCTCCTGCGCGGAGAGAAGTTCTAAATCCATATGCGCTTGTGGTGTCTCCAAAAGGTCGCCATGAAGCTGCCCTTCCATTAAGCTACGCACAATTGGGCTACGTTGAATTTCTTCGCTATATTTTGAGATATCCTGCCATAAAAGAAGCTTATTAAAGGAAAATATACCTAGCACCGTTTGCTCCAATACTTCCCAGCCTTCGAAGTTAAGGATAGCATGGCGCAGGGTGGCAAGCACCTTGGTGACATCTACGCCCTTCTCATCCATGGGCAGCTGCTCCAAGTGATTGATATTTAACTTAAATTCTTGTTTTAAATATTCTAAGAGCGTGATATTTATGAGGGTGTCCTCCTCCCTACTTCGGAGGGAAAATTTTGCGTGTACAGATTTACGATAGAGCTCCACGGGAATAAGTAAGATCGGTGCCTGCCGAGCCTGCATCTTATTGCGCGGCTCAAACCATTTTAGGAGACCTATTCCTAAATAAAGGGTACTTCTTCCATTTTCCTCCTCCGCTAATTTTGCTGATCGGTATAAATGGGTTAATATCGTATCTAAATCGTCGACGTGGTAGTAGCTTAAAAGCCTATTATATTGAAACTCCTCCTCCGCTAATTTAAAGCGTGGGTGCTCCGTATGCAGGGGCTCCGCACTGCGGTTATATTTTCTCAGCAGTTCCTGGTGACTATCGGGGTGTATGCTAAAGACTTTACCTTCAGCAAGGTTATCTTCAAGAAGATGGACTTTAACATCTACTATCTGTAGCATGCTTTTTGTGAAGCGCAGATTTAATAGATTATTACGGAGTGAAAGATCCAATAACTTACGTTCCCATAGTTTTTGTTTACTTAGCTCACGTGTTTCTTCGGTTAAGAGCGTTGGATAATTAGGGCCCAGCTCATAGCTATCCGCTAACTGCTCCTCCTCGAGCTTAAAGTCTTCTTCCAGGGTGTTGATATCCACTTGCTGCAGTTGTGGCATAGGCTGAATACCGTAGGCCCGCGCAGCTTTAATATCGATGGAAAGTATAAAGTTAGCGTCTTCCATCATCTGTCTTTCTCCCTCCTGCATAGCTTGCGTAAAAGAAAGGTTGCTTCCCCGACAAAGGCTTGTCGCTTCGAAGACGATAAGTTCCTTATTGCCTGTTGCTAAGCGTTTGGAGATCGCTGTACGGTCGGTATTTATAAGATTATCAAACCGTTGGTCATCAATCCACAGCCCTATAAAGGCGTGCCCTTTAGTAAGTATTAAAATCGGATTTAGGTTTATCGCCTCTAAGGCGGCGGCTACAATTAAAGAGATATCGATACAATTACCAAATTTTGTGGCTAAGACTTTATCCAATAGGCGTATACGCTGTCCTTGCTGTTCAAAGCTTGGCGGCAAGGCGCTGTAGATTAAGCCGAGGTTTTGAAGTGCTTTATAAAGGCTGGATACCACTTGCACCACACGCTCTTTATTCGCCTGTTGGTATCCTTCGAAAGATGCCGTCAGCTTGTTTGCTTCGAGAATTTTTACGGCTGCAGTTTTAATTTCGTAAATCTGCTGATGATTGCTAAGCACATATGCTGCCAGCAGCTGTGGGTATGCACCAATTCCAGCGAAGTAGTCCATGGGTAAGATGGTCAGCTGAAAGGTCTCCGTTGCGAGGAGCTCCTCCCCCTGCAGCACCTGAACCTGAATGGCATCGATATCTTTTTCAGAGAGCTTCTTTAGGAACGATTGATCAATCGCCAGCTTAAAAGTTTCCAGTTTTATGCTATGCCCCTCCTCCAGGCGTTCGATAAATACACTATGTGGGGTAAATAGACCTAAGCTAGAGGTGATCTGAATTTTTAGATTTTCCTGCGTTTCGGCAAGGCTTTCAAGTTGTATAGCTCTTAAAAAGCTAAAGCCATTCAAAAAAAAGGTATAGTTAAATTGGGCTGTATAATCAATTTTTAAGGCTACCGACGCTGTCATATATTTCTCCTGTTAAATAGCTGACTCAATACTGCGGTATGCGTCAACTATTTTTAAATATAAAGACATTTATTTGGAATATTTATTTTCTGAGATAGTATTTATAGGCAGTTAGGTTATTCGTTGATTGGAGAGAGTGGATATCGGGTGGTGGTCAGTAAAATTATTAAACTATAAATAAGGGCTTTATGTGTGTATGGGTTATTTTAGCGGGAAAACAGGGAGTTAAAGTTTGGTAGAACAGGGAATTTTTGTACTTTTGTCGCGGAGAGCTGGCAGAGTGGTCGAATGCGGCAGTCTTGAAAACTGTTGACTGTCATAGGTCCGGGGGTTCGAATCCCTCGCTCTCCGCCAAAGAAAGAGCAGCTTTAAAAAGCTGCTTTTTTGCGTTTAAAGGCACTTTTCTTTTGTTCATTTCTTATTATTTTGGGTTAAATTAAACTTTATTGGCAAAGTTTTGACAGACTTTTTTCATTATATCTCATTAAATACTAAAAGTCTAATAGTTCTTTTTGCAGATGCCAAGTTTTGAGGGTGTCACTATTAGTTTTATAATTTTTCCCTAGATCAGGTTGACATTTCTTTCCATTATCGCTAGGATTGATAGAATCAACATCACTGAATCCTCGTTGAGCATTAAGTTTACGTTCACAAAAATCCCAGAAAGTTTTTGGACATAGTTTGAATTCTTTCCCTTAAGTAGGAATTATATGACTTACATAATGTAGCTCCGAATTCTCAACTTCAATCCATAAATCCAATATTGGTAGATATTGTTCTAATAATTTCACAGACTCATCTTCTTCTTTTAGCTCATCTGCTTTAATCCAGTTTTCTCCTATTGCGTTTAATTTTTTCCAATGGCAGAGTGTAAAATATTGATTTTTAAAACTTTTTGTTTTAAGGAAAGTCATCAATGCATCCATAGCAGTCGTTTTGCCACTATTATTAGTAACTTTTCATTTTTTGCGACTGCAAGTACACTCTCTTTATCATTACTCAACAAAAGTCGTTCATATAAATTACTATAGATTTGACGTTCTAATTGACGTGAAGTTCAATTGTTTTTAATTGTTTTGGCAATGTAAAACTCTCTTTTATCTTGCGTATCAACACTTAAAAGTAACTTAAATTGTGTCCAGCTCAATTGTGCACGCAGTGCATGCACATTCTCGAACGTACGATAAAATTGTCAATATAAATTGATTTGCCTAACAGAAAAACCACTTCCAAACTCAGGCTGTAACTGTTCTGAAAGATATTTAATTAAGTACTTTCCATAATCAGCTCTTTCTTTACCTTCTTGTTCTTCTTCAAAAATCCTCTGTCCAATATGCCAATACATCAAAGTTCTTTGATGATCAACAGCTCTAATGGCATTTTCTCTAGATTGAGCAATAATGGATTTAATATCCGAGATAATTAATATATTGCTCTATTTCCCTATCTAAATCTTCTCTAATTGTGTGGCATAATTATAATAGATCTTTGAATATTGTGTTTTGACCCCTATAAAACAAGAGTAATCTTTTAAATTTCGCTTGTTAAATTTATGCTACCAAATCCTTCTTTAGGATCAAGTGTTTATCTTTGTTCCATTTCTCCATTGGCGTAATTTTACCTAA